>NZ_JARIEA010000072.1 GCF_029267015.1 Sporosarcina ureae
AAGCATGTCAAAATGATGGTTGATAGACATATAAAGAACTCCTTTCAAAAATGATGGTATGTATCTTTACCATCTTTTTGAAAGAAGTACACCTATTTCTTAAGTTGACAGCTATGGGCTCAAGCCACGCCCACAGGAAAGCGTCCGCCTGGAACGTCGATCAACGGGTGCTGCCACGTTACGCCCTCACTAAGCCAATGAAAACGCAAAAAAGATGCCCGGCTAAGCCGGGCACCCTCATCTATTTCTTATTACTTAGCTGCTAATTTATTACGTAGAACCATTTGAAGGATTCCGCCGTGACGGTAGTAGTCCACTTCAACTTCAGAGTCGAAACGTGCTAGTACTTCAAATTCAGTTTCCTTGCCGTCTGGAGCTTTCGCTGTAACTTTAAGGATTGAACGTGGTTTTACGCCTTCAGCGATATTAACACAGATTTCTTCTTCACCAGTTAAGCCTAGAGACTCAACGTTTTCACCATTGATGAACTGAAGTGGAAGTACACCCATCATCACTAGGTTAGAACGGTGAATACGCTCGAAGCTTTCTACGATAACTGTTTTGATACCAAGCAAGTTTGTACCTTTTGCTGCCCAGTCACGTGAAGAACCCATTCCGTAGTCTTTACCACCAAGGATAGCTAGACCCGTACCGTCTTCTTGATACTTCATAGCTGCATCATAGATTGGCATAACTTCTTTGTTTGGCCAGTACGTAGTGAATCCACCTTCAGTGCCAGCTGCGATTTGGTTACGAATACGAATGTTCGCAAACGTTCCGCGCATCATAACTTCATGGTTACCACGACGTGAACCGTACGAGTTGAAGTTACGTGGCTCTACGCCATTTTCACGCAAGTAGATTCCAGCAGGTGTGTTCAAACCGATAGCGCCAGCAGGTGAAATGTGGTCAGTCGTGATAGAATCACCGAACTTACCGATTACACGCAAGCCTTTAAGCTGCTCGATGTCCGCAGGTTCTTTCGAAAGGTTTTCGAAGAACGGTGGGTTTTGAATATATGTTGAAGACTCATCGAAATCGTATAGAGAATCGTCAGTCGTTTCAATTGCGTTCCATGCTTCGTTTTCAGTGAATACGCGAGCATATTCTTTACGGAACAATTCAGGTGTAACTGTAGCGTTCAATACATCGTTGACTTCTTGTGTAGAAGGCCAGATGTCCTTGAAGAATACTTCATTACCGTCTTTGTCCGTTCCGATTGGATCTTTTGCGAAGTCAATGTTCACTGTTCCAGCTAGTGCGTATGCCACAACTAGTGGAGGTGAAGCCAAGTAGTTCGCTTTAACGAATGGGTGTACGCGGCCTTCAAAGTTACGGTTACCTGAAAGGACAGATGTAACTAGAAGATCTTCGTCGCCAATTGTTTTTTCGATCTCTGGAAGCAATGGACCTGAGTTACCGATACATGTAGTACATCCGTAACCAACTGTGTTGAATCCGATTTGATCCATGTAATCAGATAGACCTGATTCGTTCAAGTAGCCAGTAACAACTTTTGAACCTGGCGCCAATGAAGTTTTAACGTATGCAGGAGGTGTAAGTCCTTTTTCGACAGCCTTCTTCGCAACCAATCCAGCCGCTAGCATTACGTAAGGGTTAGATGTGTTTGTACAAGAAGTGATAGCTGCGATCGCAACGTCACCCGTTTTAAGCTCAACTTTACGTCCGTCTTCGAACTTAATTGTGCCTTTTTTCTCAAGCTCTTTTGGTGTTAAGCCAAAGCCTTGTGTTCCTTCTGGAGCTACAACTGCGTCTTTGAAAGACTGTTGCATTTCAGTCAATGGAATCAAGTCTTGTGGGCGTTTTGGACCTGAAAGGTTTGCAGCGATATCGCTAAGGTTGATTTCTACAACTTTAGTGAATGTAGGCTCTTCCTTTTCAGGAGTGAAGAACATATCGTTTTCGATCAAGTATTGCTTCACTACTGCAATGTGTTCTTCGTCGCGGCCTGTTAAGCGCATGTAGTTAAGTGACTCTTCGTCAACCGGGAAGAATCCACAAGTAGCACCATATTCAGGCGCCATGTTTGCGATTGTCGCACGGTCAGCAAGTGGCAATTTAGAAACGCCAGGGCCGAAGAACTCAACAAATTTACCTACAACACCTTGTGCACGAAGGATTTGAGTTACTTTAAGCGCTAAGTCAGTTGCAGTTGTTCCGTCTGGAAGATCTCCAACCAATTTTACACCGATAACTTCTGGAATTGGGAAGTATGAAGGTTGTCCTAGCATTCCTGCTTCAGCTTCGATACCACCAACACCCCATCCAAGTACGCCGATACCGTTGATCATAGTTGTGTGGGAGTCCGTTCCAACTAATGTATCTGGGTATGTTTCGAATGATCCATCTTCGTTTTCAACAGCGTGAACAACGTTTGCAAGATATTCAAGGTTTACTTGGTGAACGATACCTGTAGCAGGTGGTACTGCACGGTAGTTATCATATGCTTTTTGTGCCCAGCTTAGGAACTGGTAACGCTCAGCATTACGTTCGAATTCAAGTTCCATGTTCATTTGTAGAGCTTGTGGCGTACCATAGCTATCTACTTGTACCGAGTGGTCAATTACTAGGTCCACTGGAATTTCAGGGTTGATCTCGTTTGGATCTCCACCTAGTTCATTCATTGCAGAACGCAATGAAGCCAAGTCTACTACAACAGGAACTCCTGTGAAGTCTTGTAGGATTACGCGTGAAGGTTTGAATGGAACTTCAGCGTCTGCGTTTTGTACAGTGCCCCATTTAGCTAAATCTTCAACATGGTCGTCCTTGATTACGTATCCGTCGTGTTGACGAAGTACTGATTCTAGTAATACTCTTACAGAATAAGGAAGTTTAGATACTTTTGTTAGTCCTGCTTCTTCTAAAGCTTTCAAACGGTAGTAGTTATACGTCTTGTCGTTTACTGTGAAAGACTGACGGCTATTATGCAAGTTGCTTTTTGCCATTTTTTTGTTTCCTCCCTTTATGTACTGAAAGATGAAAAGTGCACATCTTTCCTCTACTCCATCTTAGTATATCAAAGAACAATAGTAAAATACATATAATTTATCTGTACACATAAGAAAAACTTATGACTAATCGAAATATCGTTAAGAATTCTCAATTAGCTAATATGATTCTCAAATAGCTTGCTATTTTTCGATAAAAACAGCAAAAATTACATTTACTTCCTATATGAAATGTTAGAATAGTTTTTATTTATTTATAGCTTTTTAGAAAATAATTGCTGTTACGGTGTCTTTACATATGTTTAGACATCAAGCCGCCACTATGACAAAATAAAGAAAAGGAGTGGATTTGTATGAACAGAGCTTTGCTAGTAGTAGATTACACAGTCGATTTCGTTGCACAAGATGGTGCACTCACTTGCGGTGATCCAGGTATCGCGCTTGAAGAGTATATTGTCGATATTACAAAAGAGTATGTCGAACAGAAGCTTCCGGTATTCGTCATCAATGACCTGCATGAAGTAGACGATCCTTACCATCCTGAAAGTGCACTATTCCCTCCTCATAATATCCGAGGTACTGAAGGCCGCCACTTATATGGTAAATTACATGATCTCTATACGAAGCATTCAGACGATATTATGTGGATGGACAAAACACGTTATAGCGCATTTGCTGGAACGAACCTCGATATCCAATTGCGTTCACGCGGAATAACCGAAATTCATCTCATGGGTGTCTGTACGGATATTTGTATTTTACATACCGCTGTCGATGCGTACAACCTCGGTTACACGATAGTTGTTCATGAAGGAGGCGTCGCAAGTTTTAATCCTGCAGGTCACGAATGGGCGCTTTCGCACTTCCAAAACACACTAGGCGCAACGGTTATCGCCAAGTAAACCTATCATCAGTTCAGCAGGTAATTTCACCTGTCTGAACTTTTTTTATCGAAAAATGTTTGATGTATGAAAAAGTCGGTAATACAAAGACTAAGCGAGAGCTACATAACGTTACATACTAAAAAAGGAGATGAGCAACATGAGCTTTTTATGGTTCTTAATTATCGGAGGTATCATTGGTTGGTTAGCTGGACTTATTGTAGGTAGAGATATTCCCGGCGGTATTATTGGTAACATCATTGCAGGTATTGTAGGTGCATGGGTTGGTGGTGCACTATTAGGAGAATGGGGTCCACAGATCTCTAGTTTCTATTTCGTACCCGCTTTAATCGGTGCGATTGTACTTGTATTCATCGTAAGCTTGATTATGAAGAGTATGCGCAAAGCATCATAATTTACACATCAAACGTGAAGTCACCTTTTGGGTGGGCTTCACGTTTTTTTGTGTTTTTAGCAGAAGGTGACGTTGATCGACTTCGCGTCATGGATGTAAAAGCAATCGCTTGGATCGTTATAATGCTGCAGGCGATCATAGATTCACCTAAGCGCTCTTAGAATCCCATAACCGCTCTATGGCACGCGATTTTCGCTCTATCCTCCCCGCCAACCGCTCTATCTGGCTACGCGAGTGCTCTATCAGCTTCCGTAACCGCTCATAGACCCACTCATTTCTCCATAATAAAACGCAGAGCCACCGAAGTTCGGTTGTTGGCTCTGCGTTTTATTTTTTCACTTGTTTTTCTGATGCTTGGCGCTGCTCCTCGAACTCATGGTAGTACCATAAGACATCTTCTACATATTGATCACTGCGGTTGTAGTTGAACACCGCTTTTTCTATATTGCCGTCAGCCGCGCCGCTATCCGACAGATAATGCGCTGCGCTGAAGATGGCGTCTTCTATGTCGAACGGATCGGCTATTCCGTCACCGTTCGCATCGACGCCATAGCCACCGTACTCCTTGATTACTGCTGGATCGATCTTGTCCCGTTCAGGTATATCTCCCTTGCCTAACTCCTTACAGCCGGGATAATCCCAGCCGACGAAGGTGCATGGCATGAACTGCATCGGTCCTTCTGCCCCAACCGGTGAGACGTCGGTTTTCATCGTGGAAAACCTGGTTTCTATACGGTGATGCGCCGCAAGCAATGTCCAAGGAATATTGTATTTTTCAGCTGCCGCGATATAGATTGGAATAAATTCCTGTGGGACCGGTTCTCCCGTTTTGCGGTCTTGAATATGAAATAACGCCGTAGCCGTTTCTGCAATCGTGTCGTGTTTTCCGAAATTCACCCAAAGAATGGCGGAAATCGTAAAGAGTGTGACAGCAACAGGAACTAATAAAACCAAAAAAGCGACCATAACGCGTCCCGATCGACTAAGCCTCTTCTTCTTTAATTTCTTCATTGCCTCACCCCTTCCGTTCATCACTTGCCTTCTTTGATGAGTGCTTTAATGTCTTTTACGATTGTATCATATTGTACGTCTTCGTTCCCACCATATAATTTTACCACTTCATTGTTTTGATTGACCAATCCAAATGAAACGCCATGGAGTACTTGATCATCGTTCGGAATTTGCTTTACTAATTGCTTAAACGATGAAGCTGCTAATTTTTCAATCGTTTTCATATCGTATCCTGTCAGCATTTGCCATTTACTTTCATCTGGCGCACTGAACAAGTCAAGATACTTTCCGAGTTCTTCCGGTGTATCTACGTCTGGATCTACACTGAATGACACAATGTTGTAATCCTCGATCTTATTGTCAATTAATTTTTCCTGTAATGTGACCATGTTGCTCATCATAGGCGGGCAAACGGTTGTACACTTCGTGAAGACGAATTGTGCCAGCCATACGGAGCCTTCCAAATCTTTATCGGTTACTGTTTCATTGTTCTGATTGGTAAACTCAAACGAATCCACCTTGTATTTATGATCTGGTTTAAATCCGCCACCACATGCACCCAACATCAGCACGAAGATCAATGTTACGGGTATTAAAAACTTTTTATACATATTCGATTCCTCCACCTTTAACTAATGACTTTATCATAACGAAAGTTCACAAGTCATACAAGGTGAAGGTGTCTTCCATTTTGGCTAAACCATGGCGGATTCATGAAGTTCCTATGAAGTTATCGGTTTTTGATATCTGAGAGAACGCCATGGATCGCTTCCAATTTGACTTCCAAACGATGTAACAGATAGAACGATACGAAAATCGGGAATCCGACATCTTGTATAAGCTGTAACCAGTTCTCCATTGTCCACTCCTCCTTTCATTCAATAAAAAAGCCGGCTTCCAGTACGAGACTGAAAACCGGCAGCGTGTTATCGATTAACGAGCATTTCTGTATCGCGCGCTATGATACGCGCACTTTTGATTTTGGCGAGCGGGGATTCTTCGATGACGAAGATGTTGTTTGCGATCACTTGTTGCATAACGGCTTCCACTTGCGCCTCCGTAATACCTGTGTACGGTTCGTCTACCGTTAACTTTACCGGTTTATTCGCCGCGGTTAAGAATGTCAATTCCAATACTTTTGCCATGAGCGTTCTCCTCCTTTACGTTTTTATTTATGAAGATCTTCTGTTACCACTTTCTCTAGCTGAATTAATGGATAGCTAGATAATGATGCAAGTTGTGTCAAAGCGGTGTACATATTCGCCGGTGTCGCGTCGTCGTTGATGAATTTGTACGTTTTAATCTTGCGAATGAAGTGACCTTTCTCGTTTACGCCTGCGTTAAAGTGAACCTTTGCCGTAGCCTGGCTGAATTCTAGTCCTGCTGCCATGTCTATCACCTCCTTTCATACGCTATATAGAGACAAATGACGAAAAGGATACGTTAGTAGTGAAATATTTCTCAATTGCTTTTATAATGGAAGATAGAATGGAAGAGGTGAAAAAACCGTGCCAGACCTATTTATGTGGTTTATTATATTTTGGGGTATTGTGATGATCGGCTTATTCGCTATCGGCGGATTCTTCATGTTCCGTAAGTTCTTGAAAGTATTGCCGAAAGAAGACGGAAAATCGACGTTGGATTGGGAAGAGCATTATGTCAACGAGTCGTTGCATTTATGGAATGACGAAGCGAAAAGTATGCTCAACGAACTGGTTACGCCAGTGCCGGAGTTGTTCCGTGATGTGGCGAAGCAGAAGATCGGTGCCAAGATCGGCGAGATTGCGTTAGAAGACCGTGCCAAAACTATTGAATTTGATCATATTATCAAGGGCTATATTCTGGCTACACCGAAGCGCGACCATAATTTCTTGCGCAAGAAGCTCAAGCAAATGGAAATTGATATTCAGCCTTACGAGCACTTATTTACGTGAGTATGCAAAAACAGGACGTCTCTATTGATGAGGCGTCCTGTTTTTTGTCTAGAAATGAAAATAGTAAGGCTTGCATTCGTTTTGGGGAGGGGATTTCCGTTCTGAGCGGACGCTTTCCTGCGGGATGATCTGTATCCACCCACTATAAACGTAAGGATTGCAATGGAAGATTCAGGTGACTACCAAATGCTCAGCCCAACTGGTTGGCTCACTGTGAGCCCTCGGTAAAGCGTCCCATGCCCTAGCCATGATTCACTGAATTTATAAACTTGAACCTAACAAAGTTCAATGAACATTATAGATTACTTACTCTAGCCAGTGTATGATTTAATTTCAACCTACTTTTAAGGTAAGGATGTAAGCGGAAGCTGGTGGCGACTCCTGATGGATCAGCCTGATAGGGTGAGACAACTAAGAGAGCGAAAGCCCTAGCGTAGGACGGCTTTTGCGAGTAAAAGCGAAGCGTTAGGAGCACATGTTTGCAGTAGCGAACAGTTGGCTCACCGCAGGCCCATAGGAAAGCGTCCGCCAGCTGTAGCTTACATCCCATGACGTATCCCCCTAACTTACTGAACTTATGAACTTCAACTCGAAAAGACAAAAAAGAAGCCGTCACAAGGACGACTTCTTCATTTTCATTACCATACTCTTCTCAAGCATCTTATACTTCACCAGCATCCCGATCCGCCATGGCAAAATCATCGAGAACGCCAAGATGAAGAACATGCCGCCGAGCTCGCCGACATCGATCGAGTTACTCAGCACAATTTTACCTACCATGCGAATCACCAGCAAGCTGAGCAGAATAATCAAAAACGCCTTTGACTTCTTCAAATAAATTCCGTCATGCTTGATCTCGAACTTCGTCGTATAAATCAAGAACGTGGAAAATATCACGCCAACTAAACTCGCTTCAACTACTTGCGTCCACGGCACCTGGAACTCGTCGAACAAGAACATGAACATCCCCGTCGACATGAACAGTGGCGGTAAAATAATCTTCTTCGCCTGAATCGGCTTATTCGACGCCTTCGCTCGCATCGTGTAGACAAATGTCGTCATCACGAGAAAGATGATCGTTGAACCGATAATCAAATAGATTGAAGGAATAGTTGTGAAGATATAATCTATCATTTCTTGTATCTTATTCATCTACGTTCCCCCACTGCACTAGCTCATCGAGGCGTCTTTTCAACTCATTCATTGGCACGATTCGTGCGAAACGCGTCAACTCTTTCTGTTCGTTAAATAATAAGACGACCGGCGCAGTAAAGAGTGACAACTGTCCCGCCATTTCTGGAACTTCCGCTGCGTTGACACGATAGAAATCGAAAGGATAGTCGCTTTCGAGTGCTGCCACCTGCGGGTAAAGTCCTTCACAAACGGAACAATTATTGGTCTTCACGAACAATAGAAACTGTGGCGTTTCTTTCCAAATATGTTGCCACTCTTCAAAAGAAGTAATTTCTTTCATACTACACCTCTTTTCTGCTTACCAGACTAAATTAAAATCCTTGGAAATCCCCAAATATCGGGCTTAACAAACTTGTGAAATAGACCATTCCATTGAAGAACAGAATAATACCGAAAATGATCATCAAGTAACCGCCGACTTTGGTAATGGTCATACTGTGTTTGCGAATCCAGCCAATTCTTGTGATGAAGAAGGACAAGAAGAAGAATGGAATAGCAAAGCCTAGTACATACAACATCATATACAACATACTAGATCCTGGATTGGATGCTGCTAGGTATATGATAGCGCCAATAATCGGCCCCATGCACGGCTGCCATCCAGCTGAAAACGCTAGACCGATCAGCGCGGTACCCAGATAACCCGCAGGACGATTCTTAAATTGCAATTTTTTCTCTTTCATCAAGAATTCCGGTTTGAATAATCCAATCGTCATCAATCCAAAGATAATGATGAAAATCGCACCCAGCTGACGAATCAAATCTTGATATTGTAAGAAGATCGATCCGATAAATGATGTACTGAATCCTAAGATAATAAATACAATCGAGAATCCAAGTAAAAAGAACAGCGTATGCAGCATACCTGCACGGCTCATTCCCTTTTTCTTATCCCCGAGGTCATCCAGTGACATGCCGGTGATATACGATATAAAGGCCGGGTATAGTGGTAATACGCATGGAGAAATAAAACTCAGGAAACCTGCTCCAAACGCAAAGAAAATATTAACATCCGTCCCCAACAAAATTCCTCCTTTAACAGTAGGACAAGTAGAATGTCGGCAATCGCCAACATTCCCACTCTATCGTACCAAACAAAAGGCTAGATTACGCTTCATTCGATTGTGAAATCTTTTTGACAATCGTGCGTGCTTAATCTTGCGTACCGTTCTGCAATTCGTACATCGTGTAATACAATCCCTTTTGCGCAAGTAACTCTGCGTGCGTCCCCCGCTCGACAATTTCACCATGGTGGAGTACGAGAATTAATTCTGCATCGGCGATTGTACTCAGACGGTGAGCGATCGCGATCGTCGTACGTCCTTCGCGCATTTTCTCTAGACTCTTTTGAATCGCGACTTCTGTTTCCGTGTCGATATTCGCTGTCGCTTCATCAAGCACGAGCACTTTCGGATTCATCGCAATCGTCCGTGCGAACGCGATCAATTGACGCTGACCACTTGATAATGTCGAGCCGCGTTCTGTCACTTTTTGTTCATAACCGTTCGGCAACTCTCCAATGAAGTGATCGGCTTGGACGAACTCTGCAGCTTCTCGCACATCTTCATCTGTCAACTCTTCGTTATGCAGGCGGATGTTGCTTGCGATATCACCATAAAACATGAACGGATCTTGCAGGACGAGCCCTACTTTCTTCCGCAGTTCTTCTATTGGATACTCTTTTAGCGATACGCCATCAATGAAGATGTCGCCGCGCTCGTATTCATAGAAACGCATGAATAGATTGATAATCGAACTCTTTCCACTCCCTGTATGACCGACAAGTGCGACCGTTTCGCCTGCATTTGCGGTAAAGGAAATGTCTTTTAGTACATCATTTTTACCGTCGTAACTGAACGTTACATTACGGAATTCGATCGTGCCTTCTTGAATCTCCTGTGTAGATGCTGCTTTTTGTTTCGGTTCAATTTCCGGATTATCGATCAACGCGAATACTCGTGACGCGGATACAATCGCTTGTTGGAACATCGACAAACGTTGCATCACTTGATTGATCGGCTGGAATAGACGTCTCAGCAACGTAGTAAACGCATAGATAATCCCGACGTCTACGGCAGATGTAAGAGATGCCGTTCCAAAATAACTAAGTACTGCCACGATGGATAAGGCATACATCAAGTCGATGAATGGCCCAAGCATCAAGCTATCGAAACGAATATTTCGCAGTCCGACGCGGTAATGTCCTTCATTGACTTCAATGAACTCGTCAGACAAGCGCTTCTCCTGGCGAAAGGCTTGAATCATGCCCATACCGGATAAGGACTCGGAGATTTTCGCATTCAACTGACTGAGCCGTTCTCGGATATCTTGATAGAAGTCTGCACTATAATAGCGGTAGACCGATACGAGAATCAGGAATAGCGGCAACAGGATCAACGTATAGAGCGCGAGTTTTCCGTCTAGCGTAAAGAGCGCAATATAGACGCCGACAATTCCGAAGATCGCCTGCATGAATGTAACCGCCACACTGACGAACATCTCTTTGATTGATTCGGTATCATTCGTTACACGTGAAACGATTCCGCCAGCAGGTGTCTGATCGAAGTACCGCAGTCCAAGCTTCTGGACTTTAGAGAATGCATCGATGCGGATTTGCTGGATGATCGCGAGTGCGAGCTCTTGGAATCGCAATGTTTGGAAATACGACCCGACAATATTGACGAGTTGTAGTCCGATGTAGATCAGTGCAATAATCCATACTTCTTTCGCTGGGAAGTTTAGTGGTACGACATAGTCATCGAGAAATCGCTGGATCACTAGAGGTCCAAGAATCGTCGATGTTACCGTCAACAGCAATAATAGAGTCGCGATCAGTGCACTTTTCTTCATTGGCAAGACGTATTTCGCTAGCCGCATGAATGTTTTGAACTGATCCCTGGCGGACATCTTCTGTTTATTATTCATCTGCGCCGCCTCCTTGCTCTACGATCGACTCTAGCTGTTGCAAATCGTACATTTCTTTATACATTCCGTTTTGTGCGATCAAACTTTCATGGTCGCCAACTTCAACGACTTCACCTTCATCGAGAACGATGATCTGATGAGCGTGCTGAATAGCACTTAAGCGGTGCGACGTAATGATAGTCGTCTTACCCGTTCTTTCTTCTTTCAATGAACGAAGAATCGCTTCTTCTGTCCGAGCATCGACGGCGGATAATGAATCATCCAACAATAAAAGCTCTGGATCCATAAGCAACGCACGTGCAATCGACACACGCTGACGCTGACCACCGGATAATGATACGCCACGTTCTCCAACCATCGTCTCGTAACCTTCTTCAAATGTCAGAATATCCTCGTGAATATGCGCGGATTTCGCAGCCGCCACAATTTTCTCTGGATCAATCTTCGGGTTGGTAAAGGCAATATTTTCACCGAGTGTCGTCGAGAACAAGAAATGGTCTTGCGGCACATAACCGATTGCCTGGCGTAAACATTCCTTCTTATACCGCGTGATCGGAATGCCGCCATACGTAATCGTTCCTGTATACCCTTCGAATTCTCGCATTAATAACTTGAGAATTGCGGTTTTCCCTGAGCCGGTCTTTCCGATAATGCCAAGTGTTTCCCCTTGCTTGATCGTAAAGTGTAAATTGCGCAGCGATGCCCGCTTATCATCTGGGAACGAGAACGTATCAAGAGCGAAAACGATATCTCCGTGCGGTAATTGACTCACCGCATTCGGACGATCTTGAATACCTTGCTCAACCGAAAGTAAATCTTGAATTCGGCTGTACGACGCATTTCCTCGTTCAACGATATTGAACAAGAAACCAATCGCCAACATCGGCCATGTCAGAAGCCCTAAATAAGAAGTGAACGCGACCAAATCACCGATCGACAATTCACCCGACATAATAAAACGAGTCCCGAAATAAAAGGATAGGACGTATGAGATCGCGAAAATTCCGGCAATCGTCGGATCAAACAACGCATCGACTTTCGCCACACGCATGTTTTCCTTGACGACTTGTTCCGAACGTCTCGTGAACGATTCGACATCTTCCTTTTGTTGACCGAACGTCTTTAGCACTTTGATACCTGAAATACTCTCTTGTGCTTTATCGTTCAAATCGGAAAATGCTTCCTGCGCTACGCGGAATCGACTACGTAATAATCGTCCATAATAACTCGTCAGGATGATCATCACGGGAATCGGTACGAGAGCGATCAACGTTAATTTCCAACTAATTGAAAAGCCCATCATGAGGATGACGAATCCACCTGTCGAAATTGAATCGAAAAGTGTCAGAATCCCCGTACCTGCCGTTTGCTGCACTGCGTTGATGTCATTCGTTGCGTGTGCCATCAAATCCCCTACGCGTCGTCGCTGATAAAATGAAGGCGACATACGTGTAAAGTGTATAAACAGCCGTTCACGCATGACGCGCGCGAGATACACAGATGATCCGAAAATCATCACACGCCATACATAACGCAAGACGTACATCAAGACGCCTGCCACAATCAGAATAATCATCCAGCGTGTCAGCATGGCTCCGGTCAGTTCATCTTTCGCCACCGCATCGACAATATAACCGATGATTTTCGGGGGTGCCAATTGCAGTAACGCGACAATCATTAGCGCGGCGATTCCTATACTGTACTGTTTTTTTCTCTCGGAAAAAAACCAGCGTAAATCCAGTAATACTTTCACTGGCTTTCCTCCTTTGATCTGCATTACATCTGTCGCAGTATTTTTATTGGTACTTGCTATTTGATTTTAGCAAAGTTCGTATGATATCGAAAGTTACGGAACTTGAATGTTTCAGTTTCTGAAGTATATCATCCGTACTTCACTAGATTCCTTAGTCCACTTGCTAGTTTCTTCACTTATAATGACCGCCAATTAATTGATTTCTTCTATAGGCTGTACCGCCTGGCGTAACGGAAACCGCGCGAAGAATGGCGGCTGATCCGTACTTCACACGAATTTCATCCATCACTTGACCGATTTTTTGCTGTTTCCAGTTCGAAGGTTCGAATAAACTCAGCTGGAAACTGTCGTTTTCTTCAAGATTCGACAGGTTAACGGAAATATGGCGGACGGGTCTGCCATCATGGAACGTTTCAAACAGTTCTTGGCACACGCGATAAATCGTCAGCGTTTCATTCGTCGCTTCCGGTAGCGTTTTTCGTCGCTGGAAGCCGCCACCTAACGCATGCTTCGAATAGCCAAACGACAACGTAATCGTACGCCCTCTCTTTTTTGCAAGGCGTGCGCGCATCGCGGTATCTTCACACATCTCAAGCAGAACGGCTAATACTTCGTCCGTCGTCGTATAATCGCGCAACAACGTCTGGCCTTTGCCGTAACTCACCTGCCCCTCAATCAATACGGAACCGAGTTCGGAATAATCGATGCCGTGCGCGTGATAATACAATTGATTGCCCATCACGCCGAACTTCTTCTCCAAGTTTTCGAGTGGTGTGTGCGCGAGATCCCCGACCGAATAAACGCCCATGTCTTCAAGCGTTCGCTCCACTCTTCTGCCAATCCCCCACATTTTATGAAGCGGGGCAACTGGCCACAACTTCTCCGGCACGTCTTCATACGTCCAGTGTGCGATCCCTGTTTTTTTCGCTTCCAAATCCAGCGCGAGTTTCGACAGCAACATATTCGGCCCGACGCCGCAAGCCGAACGCAACTCGAATTGTCGGTACAACTCGTCTTGGATCCGGAAAATCAAATTCTCGAGAGGCCCCCAAAGCTTTTCCGTGCCCGTAAAGTCTACAAAACTTTCATCGATACTATACACATGAATCGCTTCTTTTGGCACATAGCGATTCAATAATCTCGTCAACTCCATCGAGACATCTATATAAAACTGCATTTTCGGTTCGATCAAACGAATGCTCGGATCATCGGGAATCTCATACAAACGCATGCCGGTTGTAATGCCAAACTCCTTTTTCAATGGCGGCGAGGCAGCTAACACGACTCCGCCTTTGCGCTCGATATTGCCAACAATCGCAATCGGCACTTTCATTACGTCGAGCCCTTCCATTGCTGCAGCGCAACTCGCGTAGAAGCTACGCATATCAAGACAGGCTATTTTTTTATTCGGTAATGGCTTCATATGGCGTTCACCCCTCAAAAGAACAAGTGTTCTTATATGGAGTATACCCCAATTCGCGTTGTTCAATCAATGGAAATCCGCGGGTTTTGCACATATTTTTGGCTAACTTGCCAGCTACGTAAAAATATCCCGAAAGTGAGAGGTTGACCTCTCACTTTCGGGATATAGTATTTAACTATACTTTAATAGCCATCTCATTATTTACAGGGAAATATCTTCTGGTGGTTGGCCTTTTTTATTCATTAAACGGATCGCTTCCGGTTCGATTTTCAAAATAACCAAATTCAGATCTTCAGGACCGTCAAACCATGCTTTCATATGATCGTTCCAGATTTTTTCCTTCAATGACTCATCATCAGAAATCGTTACATGGCCAGAATATTCCACGTACGCATCGCCGAATCCTTCACCGTCATATCCAAGTAGAATGTGCGTGTGGGGATTATCCTCTAGCTCATCGACCTTTTCCGTTTTCTTATTAGTAGGTGTATACAATGTCAATCCATCACTCATGAATGTCATGTAGCGGCTATACGGCTTGTTGTTGTCCACCGTTGCCATTGTGCCCGTCATACTTTCGTTCAAGATTTTAATCACTGTGTCTTTTGCAGTCATTTACTTCCGCTCCTTTCGCGATTACTCCTAGTCTTCCCACCTGCATAAAATCTAAACCTGAAAACTTTCAAACGGAAGCTCACTTTAGCCAATAGTGATTGCCGTTACGCGTCTGACCGAAATAGCCATATTCAGTTAAATAATTGCGTAATGTAATGAAATCTTCATGAATCGTTGACAGCAGATCGTTCACTTCATGCTTACTGTACGAAATATCTCCATCAAAGCGTTTACTGATTTCCTGGACAATAATACGTCGCTGTTTTTCTGTCGCTGGCATCTCTTTTAACTGACCATCCATTCCATCAGGGAAAAACGTCCGCAGTATCGCTTGCTGATCTTCCTCCGCAACCGAATGATCATCATGAAACAACTGCGATGCTTTATGTGGCGGAATGAAAGCTGGAACGTATTCTTCTCGCTCTCTCAATAACTCCATCATGGCAAGAAACACTTTCGCCTGACGTTCTTTTTCTTTCAACGCAAACCGATGATGCCGAACCGTCGTCGCACTACCGATCTCCAATTCTTCCTGGATATCTTTATCACTTTTCCCTTGATAGAATAAACGCAATAGATCCCCTTGATGATCCGTAATCCCCGACCATTTCTTATCGAGCTCAAGCAAATACGCAAACACCGACTGATGGGAATGTTCGATATGTACATGCATAAATCGCTCTGCTTCATACAACGCATTCTCGTACGGATAAATCACACCTTTTTCCATTTGCTTGCCGCATAACAAACAATCATACGAAGTGTTGCTCTCTATATATCCTTGCTTTAATTCATCCAATGAAGCATCCCAGAACGTTTCAATGATTTCCATGTAGTATGCACTCCTATCACGTTTTTAGTGTATGCAAACAAATACTAGACTTGTTTGCTAATTAACTCTTATGATACCGCGTATAATCCGTAAGTTCAATAGTATTCCAAACAATCGGCTGCTTTGTTTGTTATCGTGTTTATCGCAGTATTTGTACAGTCGCCAAACAAAACTGCCCGTGATACACTAATTCCATACATAACTAAACGAGGTGAGTGACATGTGTTTACTGGCATTCCAATTACAAAGCCATCCGAAGTATAAATTGGTCATGATGGCGAACCGAGACGAAGCGTATCGTCGTCCAACAGCACCAGCAGACTTTTGGAGCGATTACCCAAACATCTTGGCAGGACGCGATTTAGAACAAATGGGTACGTGGCTTGGCGTCAATACAGAAGGAAAAGTCGCCGCATTAACGAACTACCGCGACTTCACACGACCGGAAACAGGCAAGCGTTCGCGCGGCCATATCGTCTCTTCCTATTTACAATCGGATTTGTCCGCACAATCATTTATGGAGCAACTGCATACGAATAAAGACGATTACGCAGGCTGCAACGTGCTCGCTGGATCAGCTGAAGAGATGTTCTATTACTCGAATATTGAGCAATCGATCCAACCTATCACACACGGTACACATGGACTGAGCAATGCATTGCTCGATACACCGTGGCCGAAAGTAGATAAAACGAAAGCGTTGCTCGCGGAATATTTGGAGCAGACTGCGACGATCGATCCTGACGTGTTATTCGCTATGATGCAGCGAGCGGAACGTTTCCCGACTGAACAACTACCTGATACTGGCGTCGGAGAAGATCTCGAAAGCTTGTTGTCTTCTATATTCATTGCGTCGAAAGATTACGGTACACGTTGTACGACTGTGCTGTCGATCGACTGCGACGATCATGTGGAATTCGAAGAGCGCATATATGAAATAGGTGCATTTACAACTGCACAGAAATTTTCATTCAACATCGAAAAACCGACATACTCGTAAAAGAGTACAGTCGGTTTTCTTCTGTTTTTCATAAATTATTTTCATATACTAATTACAATATGTCCATATATTTCTTGAATTCAGCCAACGCTTTTTCTCGGTCTCCTGTACTAAATAACCGCTTATTGTCCGTTCCGATAATGCGGTAATGTCCACCTGCTGTATGCTGTTGTAACTTATATTGCTGCCACTGACCCACTTCCGTCCACCAATTAATCGATGCGCTTGCTGCAGTTTCCCGTGAATGAATCTCTTCATGCACAGCCATTTCAGCTAACTCAATCGGATCTTCACCCATGACTGAGCGCAGCAGAGCACTCTCGCGAAATAGCGCACAAACAACGACCGCTGTAGACCAGCCAATGTCCTGGCGACCTTTCTCCAACTGCACAAGCGTCTTCTTAGAAATCCCCATAATCTCCGCCATCTGATCTTGCGTGTAGTCCATTTCCGTCCGAATTAATTTCAAGCGGGGCGACACCAAGTCTATGACTGTCTGCTTATTCAACGCCATATTCCTCCTTTACACAAAAAAGTGTATATTTACACTATTAGTATCATTGGTTATTTTAATTGTATAAAAGACTCTTATTGTGTAAACTAGCATTCTTTAATTAATAGTGTATCATAACGGAGCGTCTTTATACATCTCCATAAAAAAACCCGCTAAGCCGAAGCTCAACAGGTTGTATTCATTCGTTTAAACAGTTCGTGTGATTTCCCAGCCTGTAATATCTTCTTCGAGTGGAATCTGGGCAGCACGGGCTTTCACTGCGGCATTGAAGAATAGGGCGACGAGGAAGATCGAGATGACGGTTGCACCTATAAGGGCTACGTTCATCGGTAATCCAAATCCAATGGCTGCGTTTAGTATATACGTCGTCGTGGCCATCAGCATGAACGTTCCGGGTATGAGTGCGACCCAGTAGTTCTTGCCAGCAACGAAGAGATACATAGCACCTACGAATAACGCGATGACTGCCGTGGACTGGTTCGCCCAGGAGAAGTAGCGCCATAGAATATTGAAGTCTATACGTGTCAGTGCAATAGAGATAGCGAACATCGGAAGCGCAATCCATAGACGGCTCAAGATTTTCACTTGTGGATATTTAATATAGTCTGCGATAATCATTCGTGCACTACGGAAAGCCGTGTCACCGGATGTGATAGGTAGAATGATGACTCCGAGGATAGCGAGTGTACCACCAACCGCACCCAACATGACAGTGGATACTTCACTAACGATCACTGCGGGTCCGCCAGCTGCAAGTAATTCACTTAATGTAATACCGTTGAACAACGCCATACCAGCTGCTGCCCAGATCATTGCGATAATAGCTTCTGCAATCATCATACCGTAGAAAATTTTGCGACCTTCGCTTTCTTTCTTTGTCGTCCGAGAAATGATCGGAGACTGAGTAGCGTGGAAGCCAGATAATGCGCCGCATGAAATCGTTAAGAATAATAACGGGAAGATCGGAATATTATCCGGATGTAAGTTCGCAAATGTTAATTCCGGAATTGGAACGCCTTTGATGACCATCATGCCACCGATTCCGACCGCACTGATGACAAGTAGTGCACCGAAGATCGGATAGAAGCGACCGATGATTTTATCGATTGGTAATAATGTAGCCAAAATATAATAAAGGAAAATAAGTGCAACGATAATGCCCATTGCCATCCAACCGTTCATCAAGTTGTACAGCAGTCCTGCTGGTGCTGAAACGAATACCGTACCGACCAAGACAAGTAATAATAACGCAAATGCGTTGACGATATGCTTCATAAATTTCCCGAGAAATTTTCCTGCTAGTTCAGGCAAATGTGCGCCTCGGTTTCGGATCGAAATCATACCTGTTAAATAATCATGTACAGCGCCTGCAAAAATCGCGCCGACAACGATCCAGATAAATGCAACCGGGCCATATAACGCACCCATGATCGGTCCGAAAATCGGTCCAACTCCTGCGATATTTAGTAACTGGATCAATGAGTTCTTACTTGTGCTCATCGGCACATAGTCGACTCCGTCTGCGCTTGTATACGCTGGTGTCGCACGGTCTTCCTTAACGCCGAACATTTTGACGATGTACTTACCATACGTAAAGTATCCGACTATTAATAATACGATAGAAAATAAAAATGTAATCATAGCTTCTTTCCCTCCCTTATAGTGATAACGCTTACATTAACTATAATAGAAAGGTGTCCAATTCATGACAAAATCTCGTAACATGTCAAAATCACGAAGTAAGATGCACTCCAGGAGATTAACACGTTACGAGATGATTATCCTTCTAGACGTTGACGTAATTCTTTCACATAATTGCGACTGACAGACAGCTTTTCTGCTCGTTGATCGATCTCCAGCTGATACGCGCCGTTGAACCAAGGCGTCAAACTGCTGACGTGCGCCAAGTTGACAATAATACTTTTATGGATACGAAAGAACGACGCAGGAATCAACCGTTGCTCCAATTCCTTTAATGTCATGCGCGTCTCGTAATCTTTCACCACCGTAACAATCTTCGTCCATTTATCATCACGGTGTACATACAGAATATCTTGCAGCGGAATATAGTGGATCTCGCCTTCCGTTTCAACAGGCAGCCGATCAATTCGTTTCGGTAGTGTAGCAATCGGCGGATGAAGCAATTCTTCCACACGTTCAATCGTCTGGCGCAACTGATCTTCATCATACGGTTTCAATAAATAGTCCGTCGCATGGATTCGAAACGCTTCCGCTGCGAACTGTGGATAGGCAGTAGCGAAGACGATCAACGGGACTTTTTTCAGTGCGCCAAGCGTCTTTGCTACTTCCATGCCATCGACTTTCGGCATTTCAATGTCGAGAAATACTACGTCTGGTTGCAGTTGCATCGCCTTGACGATGGCCGCCTCACCAGAATCCGCTTCCCCGACAATGTGTACCGACTGAAATTGTCCCAATAAATAAATCAACTCTTCACGTGCGTAGCGTTCATCATCTACGACCAATGCTCGGATTTCCGTCATGATCCTCCACCTCCACCTTCGGAATCTGGAAGGAAATCTTCGTTCCTTCATTCGGCGTACTCTGTATAGCAAGCGCTGAACGCTCATCAAACGACATAATGAGGCGCCGATTGACATTATACAGACCGAGACCTGTCCCTTTTTCAGACGTGACCTTCTCCTCGCCAAGCCGTGACAGTCGCTCGCCGTCGATCCCTTTTCCATTGTCTTCTACTATAATATGAATCGCGTCATCGATCTCATGTATAGAAATATGGACAATCGCATGTTCAGCAAGATCTTTAATACCATGCGTCATCGCGTTTTCCACAATCGGTTGCAACGTCAGTGGCGGAATCTTCACCTGCATGACGCGCGGATCGGTATCGATACAAACCTTCAATTTATCAATGAAACGCGCTTCTTCAATCATCAAATACGCTTCGACATGCGCCAATTCCTGCTGTAACGTCACCATCTTCGCGGTCGTTCCTTCAAGATTCTGACGTAAGAAGAACGACAATGACGACAGCAATTTACGCGCTTCATCGGGATTTGTCCGGATCAATGAAATGATAATATTTAACGAATTAAATAAGAAATGCGGACTGATCTGTGCTTGCAATGCTTGGATTTCCGCTTCTTTCGCAAGTTGATAGGCGTGATCCGCTTCAGCGATTTCGAGTTGATTGCTGAGTAATTCAGCGAGTCCCGCAATTAATTCGATTGTCACATCCGTAATTGCTTTACGCGAAGGATAGAATAATTTCAATGTCCCAATCGTCTCACCACGTGTTTTAAGTGGCGCAATGACAACCGCACCAAACGCGGGCACATTAGGATATTCATTCATGATCGAATCGGTCACGATGAGCTTGCCGTCTTGGATTACTTGCCGGGTAATGTCTGTCTGAATCGGTCCGTGCGCAATACTTCCTTTTGTTCCAATGAATGCGAGAATCTCTGTTTTATTCGTCAACGCGACAGCACCCGGCTTGAGTTCATCCATCAGAATGCCGCAGACGGCCGTTGCCGTGTCTTTGCGCATGCCTGTCCGTAAATATCCAAGCGTCTGATCTGCAATACGCAATGTTTTCTGCGCTTGCAATGCAGTCACTTTCTCCTGATCGCTTATCACGCTGTACGCAATGAGCATGAACAGCGCCGTCCCAAGACCGTTTGCGAGAATCATCGGTAAACCGATCGCCTGCACTAATGTGAGCGCTTTCTCGAGTGGTTGAGCAATAATGACAATGAGTAACATTTGCAACGCTTCCGCCGCTGCACCGATTCCGAATGCCATGAGTGGACTGATATGCTTGTTCTTCTTATAGAAGTATCCTGCGACTATTCCGGAAATAATCGTCGCCACACCACATGAGATCGCAGTAAAGCCGCCTAGCGACATTCGATGGATCCCGGCAATTAAACCGGCACCGATACCGAGTCGATAACCGCCAAGCAATCCCGCTACGACGACACCGATGACACGGGAGTTCGCAATTGCTTCATCAGAATGCAATTGCCATGACATATTCTCGAAACGAAGCGTCTGCATATCAAGTGCTACGCCAAAATAGGTGCCGAAAATCCCAAATAACCCAAAAAACAGAATGGCCGTCAGCTCTTGCCGACGATCCAAACCATCTTGATGAATCATATTTTGGAAAAATCGGAAACGAGTCAAAAGGAAAGCGACTGCCACAATCATTCCGACTCGTTCGATCATGATGATCAGTAAATCCAGCATCGCTTTCCCCCTTTCCCTACTATACGCTTACTTTTGTATCGCTTTATTGACGACCGAAACTACTTCGAGACGCGTCATCTTCTCGCGTCCTTCTTTTAGTGCATCCAGCGTACTATGCGCCAGAGCCAACGGAATATTACAGAAGTTTAAAATCGTCTTCGTATGAATGTCTTCAATATACGCGTCTGCTAGCGCCAAGTTTTCTTCAGCGTACGCAAACATCTCCGGCAACTTCCAGTCATTCGGGAAGAAATTGACGTCACGCACTGCGTCTTCTTTGTAGTTACGCAAAATATTGACGGACTGTAATCCACGACCAAAGCCAATTGCCAAGTCGCGATCCGTTTCTGTGCCGTCATACCAGCGCCAAATGTCGGCTAGCATTACGCCAACAAGTCCCGCCACATAGTACGTATAATCATCGAGGTCTTCACGTGTATGAATGACCCAGTCTTTCCCAGCCCATTCCGCCATGCCACGACCCATGATCGCAGTCGATTCCAAAACTTTATTACGCGCTGTTGCCGGGCAGAACTCCACCCAATCAGCTAGGCGCAACGTCACTTCCGGCAACTGCTCGCGGTATGGTGCAAATAACGTATCGAGTGCAGTGGCCATTGATTCCCCTGTCGCGATCGTGCGGTCGAGTATGTCACTTACTTTGTTCAGCAAGTCGATCACGATCGTCACGTCAAGCTGTTCATGATCTTCGATTTCATCGATTGCCCGCATGCATAAGTATGCGGACGCTACCGCTTCACGAACGTTCGGTTCAAGAAGTTTGATCGGTATGTAGAATGTACGGCTTGTCTCTTTAAGGACTTTCATAGCTTCTTTTTGTAGTTTAGCTTCGGTTTTCATGTAAGGTTCCCTCCATCAATCTTTGCACAGGTAGTGAATATATAGAATGGGTTTATTATAGCATTGATTGGGTTGGGGGTGCGACTTGTAAGGTAGGTGGAGGCGGGAAAGTTGGCTTGTTATGGGACCGATCCGCTTAAGAATAAGGTAAAGGGAAATCTAGTCGCACTGGATCGCTTACGTTAATGGATTTTGACTAATTGAAAGAACATTTTCATATAAGAAGACGTTTACCAAGAATTGATAGTAGTGATACACTTACACTAAATAGATACATAGGAGGTAGATTCTATGGAAACAATTAAGGTTCTTTCATTAAATGTAGGGAAACCAAAAGAAACGGACTTTGGGAAGAAGAGTGTTTTGACTGGCTTTTTCAAGGAACCGTTACATGAGGCAGTATTTTTATCTTCTGTTCATTTTTTAGGAGATGGTCAAGGAGATCTTGTTCATCATGGTGGTGTGCATAAGGCGGTTTGTGTGTATCCGTTTGCGCATTATAGCTACTGGGAACGTACGCTAGATCGGCCGCTTTCGTATGGTGCGTTCGGTGAAAATTTGACGATTTTGGGTATGACGGAAGAGAACGTTTGTATCGGGGACTCGTTTCAGCTTGGTGAAGCGATTGTGCAAGTGAGTCAGCCGCGCCAGCCATGTTTTAAGTTAGGGCTTGTGTATGACCGAAAAGACATGCCATTGCTTGTGCAAGATACAGGGTATACGGGATTTTATTTCCGCGTGCTGCAAGAAGGAATGGTTTCTCCCGAAGATAAATTAGTTCCGTTAACACGCCAGGCGCAGGCTATTACGGTGGCGGAAGCGAATCGTCTGATGCATCATGATAAACAGGACTTGGCAGGTGTTCGTCGATTGCTAGAAGTTGAAGAATTGTCTCCGAGCTGGCGCAAGACGTTTGAAAAGCGTATGGCGGGTCAGGAAGTCGATAGTAGTGAGCGGATTTCTGGGAAAGAGTAGTGTCTGTGGTAGTTATGATATTGTGGCGCCGATGATGTTCAAAGTATTCTATAAAACTAATAAAAGGCATTCCTTCACTCGACTCCAAGCAAAGGAATACCTTTTATTTAGATACATCTTCTCTAGTATAAGCATTGAAGTCTCAAGTCAGTAAATTCGCAAACTTTAGTTGGTTTGATAGTCTAAGAAATGAGTAGATTCCGAATCATATTATTCAATTCAACGAACAACCTATTCATAGGGAATAGTAAATATCGTCTTCACTTTCATAGCGAACAGGTATCGAATATCCTTGATCTGATTTAAATTGCAGTGCCTGTTTATCTAAGCGACCTGTTAGCACAGAAAATGAATGGTGTGGCTGTTGTTCAGGCAGAAGAGAATAATGGATAATGTCATGAATTAGGGAAGACATATCTTCAAATGAAGTAAATACATAATATTCATTCACCATATAAGCCGGCATATCGACCATCTCCTTTGTATTTAGCTAAGAGGCTTGTCGGACTGGATAAAAATTCGCTACTAATTTTTCAGCAAATATACAATTACCCACCATTTATACATGGCCGGCAACAGATAGTTCTGAATAGTAAAACTACTATACAGTAAGTATACGATAGATTGAGATGAAACACTATTGACAAATGTTAATTTTTACAAAGATGAGTCTAACGATTATTTTTGTAAACTATGTCGCATGTATAAAAGAGTTTGTGAAAACCGTTTTTTTATTATAGATTATTTTAATCGATCCTAGGGGAGAGTTCTCCATCATGTTTCGGGTTTACACTGTTCGGAGATTTTTTATCTTAAAAGGAAGGAAATACTCAATCGACTTTTTCATCGGGTGCATAGCCCGCTAATTTCATTAACATATTTGCATCGGTTTTTAGTTCTTCTGATAATGTATAAACCGCTTCACGTGTAGGTTTATACCTTCCCTTTTCTAGAGAATCGATGAATGAATAACTAAGGTTGGCCCGTTCTGCTAAATACCGTAAAGACATCTGTCCTTGTGTGCGTAATTTTCGTAGGCAATTTCCGAATTCGTTCAAATTTATCCCCCGCCTTATCTATTTAATGTATAAGTAAAGTACACATATCGGTTACAAAATATAAAAGTTTAGGTAAAAAGACTAAAAATACTTTTTTGTAAAATCCCCAAGAACATTATCGTTAAATAACGTTGGTGAAACACTGTAAAATAACTATAAAAAGTACGAAATTTGATTCTATTAACCTATATAATAAATATACTTCTTTTCTACTCGCAATACTATACTCCATATCCCTAATTTCATACTTTTTCTAATACATATTTGTGTCTACTAAGTAAAAATGTAAACTCTCCAGCGCATTTTAAGAATTGACGTCATAAAAAAGACGTCTACTCCTTGATCCTATAATGGATCAAGAGTATCCGTCTTACTAGATTATCCGCAATAACTGTTTTGTTACTTAGCTTTTTCTCTGTTTACTATCTTTTTCCACATTCCCTCAGACTCTTCTTTTTTCTGATCTTTACTAACTCTTTTACGTTCGACCTTCATTTCCTTCTTGTTTTCCCTGTCATGTTTATTCTTTTCCATTTCATCATCCAATGAATCTGTGTCTTTCACAGCATTTTCACCAAACCAGTCAATCACTTTGTTTTTTGCTAACTGCTTCGTATCCGCATCGATATACGCAGCTACAACGAGCAAAGCCCCAACGACGATACTTAAATCATCAGAATATCCGACAATCGGTGTTATATCCGGTATCAAATCGAACGGCAGTATAAAATATCCAAGAGCCCCTAGAATAATGGACTTTACTTTCTTCGGGACGGTTGGCTTTTTAAAAGTGTAATATAGTAAAAGAGTACCGTATGTTAATTTCACTCCAGCTTGTTTGCCAAATCTAAGGATTTTATTCCAAAACTTTTCTTCTGAAAAAATGCTTGGAGTAGTCTTCGTTATGATTCTCCACCCTATCACCTATTTTCCTTTTATCTACTTGCATCTATCCCTTATATACCCGCTGACCATTTTAATAATCAATCTA
This sequence comes from Sporosarcina ureae, assembly GCF_029267015.1. GTDB lineage: Bacteria > Bacillota > Bacilli > Bacillales_A > Planococcaceae > Sporosarcina > Sporosarcina ureae_D. Next base: position 25,585 of record NZ_JARIEA010000072.1, read on the forward strand.
TTTTGTCTAATGAGGTATTTTTTCTAGTGTCGTATTGTCCAAATAAATAAAAGGTAGCAACCTCCTGAATTGTTCCAGGAGATCGTTACCTTTTGTTATACGTCCACCATTTCTAAAAATTGCAACGTACGTTCATTTGTGGAGTGGTTGAAGAATGTATCTGGATCCGCGTCTTCAATGATAACTCCTGAGTCTAGCATAATCACTCGATCTGCTACATTTTTAGCAAATTTCATTTCATGCGTCACGACGACCATCGTCATCCCTTCCTCTGCTAAGGTCTGCATGACTTGCAACACTTCTCCAACAAGTTCAGGATCGAGTGCAGAAGTTGGTTCATCGAATAATAGCACTTTCGGTTCCATAGCAAGCGCCCGAGCGATCGCCACTCGCTGTTTTTGTCCACCCGATAATTTATTCGGATAAACGTCTGCTTTATCGGACAAACCTACCTTTTTCAAGATCTCGAGTGCCATTTTCTTCACTTTTGCTTTGTCCATTTTCTTAACCATCAAAGGCGCTTCCATTACATTTTCTAATACGGTTTTGTGAGGGAATAAGTTAAAGTGTTGAAACACCATACCGACCTCTGCACGTACCTTCGCTAAATTATCTTTTTTCTGATTGATACTTTTCCCATCAATTGTAATTACGCCTTCATTTGTCAGTTCTAAGAAGTTTAAGCACCGTAAGAATGTACTCTTTCCTGAACCACTGACGCCTATGAGAACGACTACTTCACCGCGATGTACTTCCATATCAATACCTTTTAATACTTTTAAATCTCCGAATGACTTATGGATATTTTCTGCTTTAATCATCGTATCCGCCTCCATTATTTATCTACATCCAATTTGTTCTCATACCATTTTAATAGAGCGCTGAAAATAAGAACGAGAATGAGATAATAAAGACCTACAACGAGAAACGTTTCGAATTGCTTGAAGTTCGAAGCAGCCACTCGGTTCGCTACACCAAACATTTCAGATACTCCGATGACATACACTAAAGACGAATCTTTTAATGTAATGATGAATTGGTTTCCAAGCGGTGGAATCGCACGTCGTAAAGCTTGTGGAAAGACAATTCGTCTCATCGTCAATGAACTGTTCATACCGAGTGCTAGACTTGCTTCCCGCTGACCTTTGTCAATTCCTTGAATAGATCCACGGAAAATCTCTGCAATATACGCACCGTTGTGGACGCCTAAAGCAATGGCTCCTGCCCAAAAGTTATCTAATACAATAACTGAAGTAATACCGAAGTATAAAAACATAATCTGCACAATAAGTGGGGTTCCACGAATTAGCGTAATGTATATATTTGCGATTGTTTGCAGTATTTTCGAATTTGAAATCTTCATGAGTGCAAAAAAGACACCTAAGACGGTTCCAATGACAATCGCAATCGCTGTGATCTCAATCGTTAATAGACCTGCTTCTAAAAATCCTTTATACGTACTTTTGAATACATCCATAAATGTAATTAAAAACTCAGGCACCGGCTCACCAACTCTCTAGAAAATAGATAAGGATTGTATTTATTCCAATAGCTCGACACCTTCTAGATCGATATCTAGTAGATTGCGTCCAAACCATTTTTCGGAAATTTCCGCATATGTTCCGTCGTCAATCATTTCTTTTAATGCTTCATCCAGTGCTTTTGTTAATTCTGGATTTTCTTTATTTACCGCAATAGAAGGTTGTTCTACCCACATCGGCTTGTCGACTTCTTTGATTTCAAATCCATTTTCGATCGCTTCAAAACCAACAATATCTGCAGTAATGACTGCGTCTATGCGACCTTTAACCGTTAAGTCTTTTAGTGCGACTACATCACTTGTGTAATACTGTAAATCATCCGATAATTCTTTGGCACTCTCTTCATATGTCGATTGTGCAATGACACCAATCTTCTTTCCTTTCAAGTCTTCTGGAGATGTAATGTCGTCATTATCTTTTGCTACGAAAATCATTCCACCTGAATAATAGTAAGGCTCCGTGAAGTCTGCTTGCTCTGCGCGTTCTTTTGTATAAGCCATTGAACCGATAATTGCATCAAACTTGTTACCAACTAGACCTTGTAAAATAGTTTCAAAAGGATTTGTTACGGGATTTGCTTCAAGCCCCATTTTCTCAGCAAGTGCGTTTCCAATTTCTATATCAAAGCCTGTAAGTTCTCCGTCTTCTTCATAACTAAACGGTTTATACACACCACTCGCGGCAAATGTGAATTTACCTTCATTCACTAATTTGTAAGCGGTATCATCTGTGCTCTCAGTTGACTTCTCTTCATCACTTCCGCACGCCGCAAGTACTAGTACAGATACAGCTAGTAATAACATCATCATGGTAAATTTCTTCATTCTCTCCATCTCCCCTTTTAAGTTAGCTAACTAGCTAATTTTTCATGCCTTTTAATAGTACCCTATTCTCATTGAAGAAAACCAATAATTCTAATAAAAGTTAATATTTTATTAATAGGTAAATCTTATTAAACCAGTGGTCTATCCGCTGTAATTGAAAGCGCTTACAATTAGTATAGCATACAGTTATACAATTCTTCTTTTATTATAGCCTCCATAGTTTTTCGTACCTACTGAACTTAAAACAAAATCCTAATAGGTTCGAAAACTTTCGATCTCCTACTACCTTTCCCTCGCTTTCTTTTAAGTAAGTTATCATCTATTAAAACATAAAACATCAGAAAAGTGAACGATTAATTTTATTTTTATATAATCTCTTCTAGCTTTATAATGAAGGTAATTGTTCATTCGATGCGGAATTTCTTGTGTTTCCGAAGAATAGTATGAAAAATTAACATAAACAATAATACTTTATATTTACTATTAAAATAATAACCTGAATTTGCTGGTATGGTGATATACGATTGAAGTTTTACATGACCTGACTTCATGCCACTCCCCACGCAGTCCTTTGACGTCCGCTTCCGCATTCTGAAAGAAGGATTGAAATGCTATATTCCCTAATCTTGCTGACTTATTAGTGTCAGATCTTCCCGCCAACTTTCTGAACAACTAGCATTCATCTGATTCATCCTCCTAAACTTTCAGCATTCCCTTCGTACAAGTAAACATACTTACATTCATTGGCATGCCCATACATGAGCACGACATAAATAATTATAATTTGAGCTTTTCATTTAAAATTGCACAGCAAAACAGAATTAACTAGCATTTTGTCGTTTTATGTATAAATTGGATAATGGTTTACATTTATTCGGTAGCTTGCTATACTCAAAGAGTCTTATCGTGAAAGGTTGTTCACACTGTTTCAGCCAAGCTGAAAAACGTCCTGATTGTAAGGGTGTCTCGCGTCAAACCATTTTACTATTTCATTTGACGTACATCATGATGAATTTTCATACAATCCCCTATAGTAGCGCGCTTTCATCATTGGCATGCTCTGGCACTATGTAAAATTTTACACAAGAAAAGGGAGGAATCATTCATGAAATCAGCTATCGAAGGCAAAAACGCACAAGGAATCGCACTACAAACGTCCATGAAAGCAGCAATCGTTAAGGAATTCCAAACAGAGCTACAAATCGAGGAGACGCTAAAACCAACACCAGGTGTAGGCCAAGCGCTCGTTAAATTAGAGGCTTGTGGTGTCTGTCACACGGATTTACATGCGATTAATGGGGATTGGCCTGTCAAACCAAAACTTCCGTTGATTCCTGGCCATGAAGGTGTCGGTATTGTAGAAGCGATCGGACCTAACGTGACATCCGTAAAAGTTGGAGATCGTGTCGGGATTCCTTGGCTTTACTCCGCATGCGGTGAATGTGAGTATTGTTTAGCAGGCAAAGAGACTCTTTGTCACGATCAAGAAAACGGTGGCTATTCAGTCGATGGTGGCTATGCAGAATATTGCCTCGCAGCGGCGGATTATGTAGCGAAAATTCCTGAAAATTTAAGTTCCGTTGATGCAGCACCGATTCTTTGTGCGGGTGTGACGACGTATAAAGCGTTGAAAGTATCAGGAGCGAAGCCTGGAGACTGGGTAGCTATTTACGGTATCGGTGGTCTAGGTCATGTTGCATTGCAATATGCAAAGGCTATGGGCTTCAATGTAGTTGCGGTGGATATTGCGGATGAAAAGTTGGAGCTTGCGAAGAAACTAGGCGCCGATATGACAGTGAACGGTAAAAATGAAGATCCTGCCGAAGCGATTCAACAGCAAATCGGTGGCGTACAAGCAGCTATTAGCGTAGCTGTTTCAAAGGTACCGTTTGAGCAAGCATACCGTTCTATTAAGCGCGGAGGCACGCTCGTCGCAGTTGGTCTTCCACATGACGAACTACCAATCCCTATTTTCAATACCGTTTTGAACGCGATCACAGTAAAAGGATCGATCGTTGGGACACGTCTCGATATGAAAGAAGCGCTAGATTTCGCTGCTCGCGGTAAAGTAAAAGCGCAAATCGAAACAGCTCCTCTTTCCGAAGTGAATACAGTGTTGGATAAAATGGAAAAAGGCCAAATTAACGGACGCATTGTGTTGACGTTTGATTGATCTTGCGTGTAGTTGCTGTGTAGTAGAGTAGATTCCTTTCGAAAATATAGTTTCATATAAAAAGCGTATCTTCTAGGTGAAAGAACTGCCTAGTTGATACGCTTTTATTATTTTGATTTTTAACATCCAGCGTATACGTATAGGTGAGAATTTCCCTGGAAATACATCTACAGAATGTTCATCTAGTACGATAGGTCGTTTATGATCTTGTATACGTTCCGCGTTGTTTAACGACTGTACAACTGCTTCAATTTCCATTAGTAGAATCTTTTTTGCTACCCCAACCATCTTCGAAAATCAACGCTTCGAGTTCCCTTCTCTTTTCCCAATTCGCAGACTCCAATATAGGCTTCTCCGGATAGTTTTCCGTGTAACCAATCGACAGTAATGCGATGGGATCAATATGAGGAGGAATGTTTAAAATATCGCGTACATCATTTTTCTTATAAAAACTTACCCAACCTAATGCTAATCCTTCCGCAGTAGCGGCTAACCACATATTTTGGATAGCACACGCAGTAGATAGCGCATCTGTCTCTGGAATAGAATTACGCCCGAGTACATGTGATCCGCCACGCGTAGGATCGCATGTCACGCAAATAGTGATTGGCGCTTCTTTCAACCCTTGCACTTTTAACCCTAAAAACTTCGTCTGTTTTTCGTCTTCATAATGGATCGCAAGCGCTTGCCGTTCTTTATTTGCAGCCCACGCCAATTTCTCTTTCACTTCATCAGACGACACGATTATGAAATTCCATGGTTGCATGAAACCAACAGACGGTGCGTGATGAGCAGCGTTTAATATTCTATGTACGATGTCTTCCGGTATGGCGTCAGGTAAAAAAGTTCGGACATCTCTTCTTGTGTAAATCGCTTTGTAGACTGCTTCTTTTTCAGGTTGTGAAAACATGTGTTTCTCCTCCTAGTGTGTGTAATAGTGTATGTTGATTGTAGCAGATATTATGACTGCTCTAACTAGATTCACTTTTCTACTACCGTGAATCTGCAAGTATACTACAGGATTTTTATGCTATGATACGTATAATACAAAGCTAGTTACGGAGGATTTCCATGAAAAAAGTTGCTGTTATTCAAGACCTGTCATCATTCGGAAAATGTTCACTGACTGCCGCCATTCCGGTGCTTTCGGTGATGGGCGTTCAAGCTTGTCCGTTACCTACTGCGGTTTTATCGTCACAAACGGAATATCCGAGTTATTTCTGTGCAGACTTAACGCGTATAATCCCCGCTTTTACAAATGAGTGGAAAAAGCTTGAGGTTTCTTTTGACGGCATTCAAACGGGCTATATTACAGGTAAAGAAGAAATTCACCATATTTTAGATTTCCTTGAACATTTTCATACGAGCGAAACACTTTTACTCGTGGATCCTGTGCTTGGGGATAAAGGCAAAGCGTACGATAACTTTGACGACGAACTTCTCAAGCAGATGAAAGTTCTTGTGGCGCAAGCAGATATTATTACGCCGAACATTACGGAATGCTGTTTGTTAACGGGGTATGATTATGACACACTACATAGTTGCACTGGTGAAGTTGATTTCTTGAATATTGTAGAGGAAGCAGGTAAGCAGTTGCAAAACGCTACGGGCGCCGAGATTATTATTACAGGTGTCCATCCACCAAGTAAAGATCATTCTGTTGGGAATCTATATATTAGCGAAAATGAAACGTATTATAGTTCTGTCCCTTACAACGGCAAAAGTTATTCAGGTACTGGGGATTTATTCGCTTCTGTACTGATGGGTGGACGTATGCGAGGTATGAGAACGGAACAAGCGATTCGACTGGCAGAAGAATTCCTCGTAGCTGCGATAGAAGATACTGCTTTACAAGATACGCCAATGGTGGCGGGAGTGAATTTTGAGACATATTTACGGATGTTGTTATGAAAAGCAGATCATGAAAACGATATATAAAAATCCTCAATTCGATTTCACGGATTGAGGATTTTTCTGTTACTTATTTTCGTCTACATAATCTTCAGGTGTTGCACGATAGACGATGAATGACAGCACGACCGCCACAAGCGACATAGCAAACGCGATGAAGTATACGAGCTCTACTCCAGCAACGAGTGCGAGATCTGCTGTTAACGCATCTGAAGGCGTCTGAGACTTCTCTAGGAAGTGCAGTTGCCTCGCATTCATAATACTGATGAACACGGACACGCCGATTGCGCCAGCGACAGGTTGCAGTGTCGACATCACGGCCGTACCGTGCGGATATAATTTCTTAGGCAGTTGATTTAATCCGTTCGTCTCTGCAGGCATCATAATGGCAGAGACCGCAAGCATTAGTAAAATATAACTGACGACGACAACCCAAATCGGAGTATCGAGCGTTAACCGGCTCATCATGAACATCGTTGCACTCAACACGATCGTAGCAGGGATCATCAGTACACGAGGTCCGAACTTATCAAATAGCGAGCCCATGAATGGTGACATGATGCCGTTTAGTATACTGCCTGGCAGTAAAATCAGACCGGCTGTGGCAGCAGTTAATGCGAGAGGACCTTGCATGTAGATAGGCAAGATAATTTCCGATGCGAACATCGCCATAATGATAATGAGAAACAGAATGACGGCGTGTGTGAACATCGGGTAACGGAACACACGCATATTCATGATTGGTTCTTCTAGCTTCAACTGACGCAGCACGAACAGTACGATCCCGATCACTCCGATACTGATAAACAGTAAGACGAGCGGATCTGCAAAACCGTCTGCGCTGTTACCGACGGAGCTAAATCCATAGACGAGTGAACCAAAGCCAATCGATGAGTAGACCAATGAAAGGTAATCGATTTTAGGCTTTGTGACTTCGGTGACGTTGATCAAGTATTTAAAACCGAAGGCAATCGAGAATAGCGCGAATGGAATGACCAACAGGAATAAATAACGCCATCCTAAGTATTCCACGATGACGCCTGATAACGTCGGACCGATTGCAGGTGCAAACATGATGACGAGTCCGATGAGTCCCATAATTTTTCCGCGTTTATGTGGCGGATAAATGAGTAGGAATACATTGAAGATGATCGGCATGAGCAAGCCTGTTCCGACGGCTTGAATCAATCGTCCCGTTAAAAGAATCGCGAACGTCGGCGCACTCGCTGCTACGATCGTTCCGATAGTGAAGACGGTCATGGTACCAAGGAATAGCTGGCGAGTTGTGAACCATTGGATCAGTAATGCTGAGATGGGAATGACTACTGCCATGACAAGCATGAAGCCTGTCGCCATCCATTGCACAGTAGGTAATGTAATCGAAAATTGATCCATTAACGTAATAAGTGCGATGTTCAATAATGTTTCGTTTAGAATAGCGAAGAATGCGCCGATGATCAGTGCAAGCATAATGGGTAGCACTTTGATAGTCGGATTATCCGCTAAGTATTCGTATTTCTGTTCGTCCATCTGAAAACCTCTTTCGTTGATCACGTGAATTCGGCAATATAGGTACCGTTCATTTACACTTATCATGCTTTTTTATAGGCTATGTGTCAATCTTTCGGGTCCTAAAAGAACAATTTTTCAAAAAATTTATTTTCTCGTTCACATACGCTAGTTAGCCTAGATTCTCACCTTGGCTAAAATCCAATACAGGTGAGTGATACACTTGCCTTTGCACGACTTGTGTAGGAATTACGGGTTGTTCATTCAAATAGTTTTCAAAGTTCGTCGGGTTGAATAACGTGGAAGGACGTAAATACGCATGATATTTTGGATCGTTATTCCACTGCGAAACTTTGAGATCAATGACTTGTATGAAATCTTGTTGTGTATAGCCTTCTTTCACTCTTGCGTTAATAAATTTCTTAGTCGCTGCAGATGTTGCTTTAAATTGCTTACCGGTTTTCTCGTTCAAATATGCAATGACGAAATGCGTAACGTCGAGAGGCTTCTCGACAAGCTCTTTATTCTTTATTTCTTTAGGTTCTTTAAGTTCTTTGGTTATAGGCCGTCTCACATTGGTACAGTCCCTCGTTTCATGTTGGTATGACACAGCATTTCGAAGTGAAACGTCCGTTGTATCAGATTGAAACGTCGCATGCTCTACTTCCAGTTCGCTTTTTTCTAGTACCGTTTCTTCTCCCGACGTATCATCTTGACTAGACAAAACCGGTAGTTTAGTATAATCAATCCGATACCATTTCGTTTTATCGATTTTCATTTTGTTATATTGTGAAGTCGAAATGAGGTATCCTTGCTTTTCCAAATTATAGATCGTGCGTTTGATCGTCATACATGACAAGAATGAAAATTCCTCCTGCCATTGATCAACCGTTTTATACACCCACCTATATTCGTCGCGCACATTTTTTGAAATAAGTGAGCGGAAATGCAGTTGCTGCAGAAATAACGCCTCATTCACCCCGACTAAATGGACAAGAGACGGTAGTAATTGTAATGGCTGTTCATTGATTAATAACTTCATACTGAATTCCTCCTAAAAAGTATGTAAGTGATAGCAATTCACCACTTCACTTACTATATAGAAGGCTTTTTGCATAAGGATACTCCTATTCAAACTATTTTTTCTAGCTATAAAACTCCACGAAAAAAGAGCGGAAGCATAAGGCCTCCACTCACTCGTATTAGACGTTAGTTGATATTCACTACTTCCTCACTCGCTGGTTGAAGCAAATGTATCGCATTCGCCTTACATACTTCATAATCCACGAGGTACATCTTTTCTCCAAAGTTCTGTCGCTTCGAGTAAATGCAGCCGGACTTCTCCAGTTTTCGTATTGCACGAATAATCGTAGCCATTGACCAGAAACTCATTACAGCATGCCACTCTTTATACGACCTGCGCACCCACTGCGTTCCTTCTTCCGTATCATACGGACCGAAAGACAGCTCGTGGATTTGCTGCAAGAACATCGATTCATTGAGTCCGATCTTCTCCGCTGTGTGTGGATGAAATTGTAGAAATGATTCATGGTTAATTTGCATACTAGTTCCCCCTACTAACTTGTTGTAAGTGGCAGCTATTTGCCTCTTCACTAGCTATATAGAGAGCTTTCTGAATAAGGATACTCCTTTTTAAAAAAAAATGAAGAAACATACAAAAAGACGTTAGTGCAGGATGGAAATGACGTCTGCTGAAAATCAGACGTACATTTACACACCATTCACTAACTTCTTTATAGTAGTCACATCGTACCTAAAACGAGTCGATTGATTACAATTCACGAACAGTAATCGGTATCAATCTGCGCTCCATTTCATCACGATGTTGCTCATATTGTGCCGGCAATTTCAATTCTTGTCCCATCGTTTCTTCCGACTCATCATGCGCAAAGCCTGGAGGATCCGTCGCAATTTCAAATAAAATTTCTCCATGCTCTCTAAAGTAAATCGCATTGAAGTAGTTTCGATCTTTAACCGCCGTCACGCCATACCCATGTTCTGAAACATGGTCTTGCCATTCCAATTGATCTTGGTCATCAATCGCTCTCCACGCAATATGGTGAACGGTTCCGACGCCCATTTGACCTTTACCCGTTGAAGTTGCTTTGAGATCGACAATATTTCCAATGTCTGCGGATGAACGGAAACGAATATAGTCTCCCTCTTTTTCGATCCGTTCAAGCCCCATGACGTTTTCCAATAGATCTGCTGTTTTAGTCGGCTGTGAAGAATATAAAGTAGCGCCACCGAAACCTTTAATCGCTACTTCAGGTGTCACGCCTCCAAATGTCCATGCGTTCTCTTCACCTTCTGCACGCTCCACTAGTTCAAGTTGAAGGCCATGTGGGTCATTAAACTGTAGGTAGTGCTCACCAAATCGTTCCGTCTTCGTTACGGCTACGTTAAATTTAGCTAAGCGTTGTTCCCAAAACGATAGCGCACCAAGAGGAACAACATAAGAAGTTACGCCTACTTGGCCATCTCCTATTTTCCCTTGATAGGCATTCGCCCATGGGAAGAACGTGATAATCGAACCTGGTTTGCCACCTTCATTACCGAAATATAAATGGTACGTACCTGGATCATCAAAGTTCACTGTTTTTTTCACTAATCGTAAACCTAAAACGCCTGCATAAAAATCGACATTTTCTTGAGGATGCCCAACAATAGCTGTAATGTGATGGATACCACTAGTTTTCTTCATCATATATATTCACTCCTCATGTACTTAACATTAATTAATCTATTATCAGTTCGAGATATTCAATTAAAAAAACTATGATTTTCGTGCATGTTCTACTACTGGCAATGAATACTACCTCACCATTTTTTGTATCGGTTGTTCACCTTTGCAGTAAAGGAACTCAACAAACGCAATTTCGTTATGCTGGATTCACTTGAAGTTCTACTGTAATTTTAATATCGTCGCCTACTAATACGCCACCTGTTTCTAGTGCTTGGTTCCAAGTTAAACCATACTCTTTTCTAGAAATTTTGATTGCTGTTTCAAATCCAACTACATCAACACCCCAAGGGTTTTTTCCAGCTCCCGTACGCGTTACGTTAAATGTAGTGTTTTTCGTAACATCTTTCACTGTCAAATCGCCAGTTACATCGTATTCGTCTTCCCCTGTTTTCACAATTTCAGTCGAATCAAATGTGATAGTCGGATACTGTTCCACATTAAAGAAGTCAGCTGAACGAAGGTGGTTATCGCGATCTTCATTATTTGTATTGATCGTGTTCACATCAATCTTGAAGTCAATCTTCGCATCTGTTAAATTGTCTAGATCTCCAGTAACTGACCCTTCCACTCCAGTGAAGCTACCTCTTACATTGGATACCATCATATGTCTTACTGAGAACCCTACGTTCGTGTGCGCTGCATCTACATTCCATTTTGTCATGTTAAAACTCTCCTTTTTATTTACGTATTAAGACCATTGTACAATGCAATTGTCTCGAATTCAATATATTTTATTTAATTGTATCTGAAATCATTATATTCAAGTGTAAACACCCTATTACTATGACCCATATAGAAAACTTTATACTCGTGCTTATTTACGGATTGTATTCAATGCTGTTGTCCAAGGAATGACTTGGTCTAACATTTGGTTTACGGAAGCGGCTTGTACGTCAGCTGGTTTTAGTTTTGTGCCATTTTCGAAGTCTGTAAACAATGATAATGCCGGGTGAACACGAACATGCGCTACGGATAATTCACTCAAAATACCGCGTAAATGTTCTGCTGCACGAGCTCCGCCAACTGAACCGTATGAAACGATACCTGCTGCTTTGTCGTTCCACTCTACGCGAAGGTAGTCTAATGCATTTTTAAGTGAAGCTGAAATGGAGTGATTGTATTCTGCAACGATGAATACGAATCCGTCTTGTTTTGCGATAATTTCTGACCATGCCGCTGCGCCTGATGCATCGCCACCAGCTTCACCTAGAAGTGGTAATTTATAATCTACTATATCAATAATCGTGTAATTCGCATCTCCGCGTTTGTCTGCCAATTCTTTTACCCATGCTCCTACTTGTGGGCTTACGCGTCCTTCACGTGTGGATCCTAAAATAATTCCGATGTTTGATTTTGTCATAGTTATTTCCTCCTCTTGTTTTGTTCCAAATAATTTACTAAAAAAACTCATTATTCATTCCAACTCTCTATCAAATGTACGTGTGCTACGTACTGTATCGATTCTGCACTACTCGTAATTGCTGTTACGTGATAAATTCCTTTAAATGGTTCATATACATCCTCCAACCTATTAGCTCGTTTTGATATACTATTAATTCGAGATAAATTGATTCAAAAAAGAGATTGCCTTCATTGTAAACGTCAATTACATTTGCAACTAATTAATTTATCTCGAATTCAATATAAATATATCACGGGTATATTTCATTGTCAACACTTAAAATCTTTTATTCATTTATTCGTTAACTACTTCTTCAAGCCACTAATGGTTCCATCCGTAGACATAGTCGCAGTCATTTCAACAAAGAACAGTACAAGTGTAGTATCTTCATTCGCGACAAACGATGGCAGAGGATTGACTACATCGGTTACCGCTTCTTGTTTGCCAATTGTCAGATGCTCCATCGTAATCTCGCCATTCATGACGTATAGAAAAGGAGTGAGACCTGAATAGGTTGGAACGTCAACCACTTCACCTGATCTAAGATGCGCGTCTAGAATGTAGACGTGTTGTCGTACATACAGTGGGGCTTCGCTACCCTTAGGCCCTACCATGACATACCAATCTTTATTGTCTATCGGTTTATCATGAAATTGAATTTCCGGAGATAGATCCGTTTCATTCGGTCGCACGAAGATTTGAAGCATTTCCACTTCATCTTCTTTTACTTTTTCTTCATGCCAAAACCCTGCCCCTGCATTCATCAACATTAATTTCCCACGAGCAATCGGCGCTTCAAACCCTGCAGAATCACGATGATGCATGACGCCTGAGCTAATATAACTTAAAATCTCATCGTTGATATGCTGATGCATTTTAATCGTTAAACCTTTTTTCATCACCGCATGATCAATGATCGCTAATGGGCCAAACGCTGTGTCTGTTGTTTCATCGCCAAGAATATCGCCCGGTTGAACGCGTGTAATAGTGAAGGGGCCTCTAAATGGCACGGCATGATTTCCCGCTGCAAGTTTTTGTAACAATCGTAACTCCTCCTTTTCTTATATAATAAAATCGACTATCCAAAAGGAAGTCGATTTTATGTTATAGTACGTGTTTTACACAAATACTTCTAGTAATTTAGTTTACAGGTCCTTTATTGATCGCAGTCAATGTTGAATTAACAGCAAAGATTTTTGCGTTAACGCCCGTAATGCCAAAGCTAGCTAATCTCTTTGTGTGCATCTCTACATATTTTTCAGCTGTTTCTTTTGTTTCGAAATTGTAAATTCCACCGGCTTCTTTGACTTCAGGATCTTCTGTCCATACTTTCCAAATGAATCCCTCTTCCTCATTGATACTCTTGGCTAAGTCAGCAAATCCTTCTGCCATTTCTTCTCCAAACGGTCCATCCATTTTAAAATCAACTTGTACAATGTAGCTCATGATCATTCTCCTTTTGATTCAGTAGTTGTGAAATAGACTTCTCCTAGTATTTCTTTTGCTTGATAATGATTTGATGAAAGTTCTTTTTCTACATAAGAAGCTACATCGGATTTTTCCACATCGTACATCACTTCAATTTCTTTCGAGAAAAGTAGTCTCTCTTTTTCAAGTAAGCTAGAAAGTGCTGGTTGCGGCTTTGGTTGGAGTGTGTCCACGTCAAGAACTTTTTTTAATCCATCGACGTATGATTCAAGTGGACGACCCCCTACAATTTTCAAGCCTTTATTTTCCGCATTGATCATAATAATGCTCGGGAAACCCGTTGCGCCTAAACTTCTAGCTTGCGCAAAGTCTTCATTCATTAATTGTTGTCCGATTGGTTGTTCAGCTTCATTGACAATCGCTTCTCCATCAAGGCCAAGTGCATTGACGATTCCAACCATCTCAGCGCGTTCCGAAATATTTTGATTGAAGACGAAAAGCTCTTCTCTTGTACGTCGTAAATAGGCAGATGCCAATGTGTCGCCATGATTTTTTTGAATAATTTTAAATACACGAGAGGGTGGATACGACGATTGAACTGGATTATCAATCATTAAACTACCATCAATCGGCATTCTTGAATGTTCTCCAACTTCTCTCCAATGACCCGCGACGTCAGCTGGCTTATAAATACCGTTTCCAGGATCGATCGGCCCGTCATGCCATTTTTCCAATAAACCGCCCATCACTGTATGCATGTTGAAATAATGACCATATTGTTCTACAAAACGACGAAGCTCAGGTTCAATCGCCCAACAATGAGAACAAATAGGATCCGTCACATAATACAGATTGATCTCTTTTGCTGGCTGGTTAAAATCGATCATTTCCATTTCATCGCTTCCAGCTTTTCCACATACGCCTGTTTCCATATCACACATCATATTATTGTTATTTTTCAATGTATTATTCCCCTTTTCTATAGTCTACGGAATTTACGCTTTCTTCCGTTCGAATCTATTTTTTCTAATTTCCACTGCTACTGTGAAATTTAATTACGTTTAGTAGCCACTGCTCTACGCGCTAATCATTTGCCTACAACTAAATTCTATACCATAATGAAAATGACCAACACCAATAGAATCTTGGTTTTGTCGCTTATACAACATATTGAAGACATTGTCGGAAAAGTAGGAGGGAAAACGACATGAATCAGCCGAAGACGGATCCACGAATTCTACGGACACGTAAATTAATCATGGATACTTTTATGGAACTGTCGGGTAAAAAAGAATTTAAAGATATTACCGTTACAGATATTGCAGCGGAAGCGATGATTAATCGTGCGACGTTTTATTATCACTTTGAGGATATATATGACTTATTGGAAAAGGTATTATCTGAAGTGTTAGTAGTGAATTTGGATTGCAGCAATTATCAAGGCAATGAATTAAACGAAGAAGTGATCACGAGTATCTTTGTAGCGATCACGAACTTCCAAAAATCCTTATCGAATCGTTGTCACAGAGGATACGAAGATACGATTGCACGGAATATTCGAGAACAGCTCGAAATCATTTTTTATAGAATGCTATTAAAACAACATAAAACGGAAGAAGATGAAGGGTTGAAAATTACCGCTGTTATCTTGAGCTGGGGAATTTATGGTGCTTCTGTAGAATGGAAAAGAAAGAGTAACGAGATCACGCCAGAAGAATTTATCCAACTAGCTATTCCTCATTTACTTCACAAGCATGACGAGTGAATAATGCGTGACATGCACACACTAAAGGAGATATAAACACATATGAATGGATTATTTACAGGGTTTCGTGCTGTCTTAGTCATCTTCTGCCTATTGCTGTTGCCATCGATAGCATTTGCTTCGGACCATGTACCCCACTAAAATCTACGGAACTGAGTATAGGGTTGAGTGTCTCTACACTAATCGTAGCACTGCTTATTACATAGTACTGAAAACTCGTTAAACAGCCATAAAGTTCAGTGAGTAGGTAATGACACGCTTAGAAAACACAAAGAACATACTAAACTTTCTATCGTTGTATTATTTTCCCTCTTAATCCAATATATAAAGACACTCAAGTATTCTGAATATAGTAAAAGGTATTGACCTTTATACTAGTTGTCTGTTAAATTGTATTGTAGTATATAATATTCCGTGACGAGAAAAAGTACGATAGGAATCCTGTTCCCAAGAGAGTCAGCATTTGGTGAAAGCTGATGAACAGATCGTGTCCGAAAATCATCTCTAAGATGCAAAGTTGAAAATAGTAAATTTTGCCGGACTTCCGCCGTTAAATGGAACATGTATAATCGTATGGTGATAGTAAATTACATTTTTCTATCGTTTTACGGAGCTTTTCGAACATGGGTGGTATCGCGAGTAAAGACTCGTCCCTATTTAGGGGGCGAGTTTTTTATGCGCAAAAATAAAAGAAGATGTAAGCTGCACATCGTACATGAATGATCGGAATCATTTTTGGGGTGAAATGTATATGTCGAATCATCGGTATTGGGTAAATTATCGACACAATTGACACTATATTTTGCAAAGTCGCAATATTCTAGATTACAATAGCTCTATATAGCAATATTATGTACTATCATTTTACTCTCAGCACACACAAAACACATCAGGAGGTATTATAGTGAGTAAAAAACACATACTATTCACAGGATTCATGCTCTTCTCTTTATTTTTCGGAGCTGGGAATCTCATCTTTCCACCATTTCTCGGATTAGAATCAGGCACGAACTTCGCACCCGCCATTACAGGCTTCCTTATCACAGGCGTACTACTGCCTTTCATGGCAATCATGGCGATCGCCTTGTCTGATAACGGATTATTATCGATGGGTAACCGTGTACATAAAGTGTTCGGAATGATTTTCGCCATCATCATCTATATGTCTATTGGAGCCTTTTATGGTATACCAAGAGCTTCAAATGTTGCATATGAGTTAGGGTTCAAGCAAATCGTTGAAGTGAATGGCAGCATCCCGTTGCTCATATTCTCTATACTATTTTTCGGTTTAACCTATTACATCAGCTTGAATCCTAAAAAAATCGTAGATCGAATCGGCCAATTTTTAACGCCTATTCTTTTATTAGTTTTAGGGGTACTCGTTGTCCAAGCTTTCATCAAATTTGATAACATATCTTCTGCTCCACAAGCAGATTATGCATCTGCCCCATTCGTTACTGGCTTCTTGGAAGGCTATTTCACAATGGATGCTGTCGCAGCGCTGGCGTTTGGAATTGTCGTGATCAACGCGTTAAAAGACAAAGGTTCCAGATCGAAGGCGGAGCTTGTTAAAGGGACTCTCGGTGCGGGCTTCATCGCAAGCATCGGATTGGCCACTGTCTATTTCTCACTCGGATGGATCGGCAAAGTGATTCCAAATGAACAATCATTCGGAAATGGCGCAGAAGTATTAACGCAAGCAGCTCGCATGTTATTCCCAAGCGGTGGCGGATTACTTTTCGGAATCATTGTCATGCTGGCTTGTTTAACAACTTGTGTCGGTCTAATCAATGCTTGTTCAAGGTTTTTCAATGAAATTTATCCAAAACTAAGTTATCAGGCATATGTCGCTATTTTTGTATTGTTCGCGCTGTTAGTATCCAATTTAGGATTGAATGCCATTTTAGCTTTGGCTATACCTTTATTAGTATTTATTTATCCGATCTCCATCGTGCTAATCATTCTTTCGTTATTCCAACAAGTAGCAGGTGGCGGAAAGATGATGTATCGACTTTCCATATTTATCACAACTATTTTTGCGTTATACGAAATACTCACTAGCATAGGGTACAGTTCGGATCGCTTGACTGAGTGGCTAGAATTTATTCCATTTTTCGAACAAGGGCTTGGCTGGGCTTTACCAGCGCTCGTCGCCGCGATAGTTGGCTACATTATGGATAAGTTGAATCATCAAGAAAATCAATAAATCCAATCAAAAATCCCGATTCTCTAAGAAAAGAATCGGGATTTTTTTAACTTTTATTACCTTTTATTAATCTTTTGCGCAGTTTTATACCCCGCCACCACCATGATCATGATGGTAATCGGACTTCACTCCTTCAAGTTTACTTCTGTAAGGCGTCCGTCAATTCAACAAACTCTTCTACGTCTTTCGCAACGAGCGCAATGCCAGCCGCCCAGAAATCTTCTTTTGTAATATCTACATCTAAATGCTTCTTCGCTAAGTCTTCTACTTTCATCGATCCTGTATCTTGCAATAACGCGATATACTTCTCTTCAAATCCTTCAGGTTGTTTCAAGTATTCCGCGTAGATTCCTAAGCTGAACAAGTACCCAAATGTGTACGGGAAGTTATAGAACGGTACACTGTCGATAAAGAAGTGTAATTTCGCCGCCCAGAAGTGTGGATGATAAGAAGACAGGCTATCCCCGAATGCTTCTTTTTGCGCTTCGACCATTAATTCATTCAAACGAGTTTCCGAAACGATGCCGTTTGTGCGCTCCGTATAGAATTTATCCTCGAATATAAAGCGGGCACGGATATTTAAAAACATAGCCGTTGCGCCTTCTAATTTATTGGCAAGCAAAGAGATCTTTTCTTCATCCGATGCAGCATTTTTCACCGTAGCGTCCGCAATAATGGTTTCGGCAAACGTACTAGCCGTTTCCGCCACATTCATCGCATACCCTTGATTTAGTTCGGGTAGATCTTTCATGACGTGACTGTGGAAGGCATGTCCTAGTTCATGTGCTAATGTACTCGTATCACTTGGTGAACCTGTGAATGTCATGAAAATACGCGACTCTTTGAATTCAGGCAAGCTTGTGCAATAACCGCCTGGGCGCTTATTCGAACGATCTTCCGCTTCAACCCAGCGATTTTCGAGCGCATGCTTCGTAAAGGCGGTGAGTTTCGGTCCGAATGAAGCAAAATTTTCAATAATGAAATCGCACGCTTCATCGTAAGTGAAACGAGTCGGTTTCGTTTCCCCTACTGCAACAGGAGCCGCCACGTCTTGCCAACCAAGTTTTTCTACGCCGAATAAATCTGCTTTTTGCCCTAAGTAATCAATAAACGTTTGTTTCTGCGCGTCAACTGCTGACCACATCGCGGACAACGTCTCTTCGGACATCCGATTATATTCAAGTGGTTCTTCTAAATGACCTGTTCTCCCGTGAACTTCTTGCAATGTCAGACGATAACCTGCCAAATGATTCAAGATATCCGCAAAGATCGGGCCGTTCGCCGACCACGTTTTCTCCCAGCTCTCAAAAAGGTCTGCACGCACTTGTGGATCCGGATCAGCGTACATTTTGTTCATCGCTTGACCAATCGATAAGTCCGTTGTGTTGCCGTCTTCATCTGTAAAAGGAACCGTCATCGTGGAGCCTACCGTATTATACAAATCGCTCCATGCTGCAAGGCCGTCTTTATTTAATTTAGCAATCAGTTTTTCTTCGTCTTCAGATAATAAACGTTTGCCTTCTTCGCGTATTTCATTCAACGCAAAGCTGATTTCCTGTAACGCATCTTCTTGCAGGAGTTTTTCCCAATTTTCATCCGAAATCGCTACGAGTTTCTTCGTAAAGATCGTAGACAATTGCTGAATTTCACTACCTAGCTCCATCACTTGGCCTTTGACAACGCTTGCATGCGCATCGTCCATGAAAGCGTCCCGCCACATATTAATGAATGTGCCAACCTGCCCTAAACCTTTCCCAATGACTTCTTGCTGTTTCAATAATTCAGCTAGTGTAGACGCACCGTTCGCCGGATCGTAATGCCACGCTTTTAATTGATCTGCATACACGACAATGTCTTCTTTTACAGCCGAAAGCTTAGTTTGTACTTCTTCAGACTGGGTTCCCCCAGCAAAAATTGTTTCTAAATCCCATGTGTTTTCATATTTCAATGGATGTCACTCTCCTTATATCCTTCTATTTTAAACTTTATTAGTGAATTAAGAAAGATTTGTTAACTAAGTTTCTGATAAATCATACATTGCGCATAAAATGTATGCTTACTATTGCGGTTTCATAAATTTTTTCTATACTAATGTATACAAAAAGCGTACTAATTCTCAGATGAATTAATACGCTTTTTCTCTTTATATAAAATAAATACAATAAAAAAAAGACCCTCCATAGAGGGCCTTTCTAAAGCTTAAATTAAGCTTTTTGAACGTTAGTAGCTTGTAGGCCACGTTGTCCTTGTTCGATTTCAAATGTTACACTTTGACCTTCGTCTAAAGATTTGAAACCGTCGCCTTGGATAGCTGAGAAGTGTACGAATACGTCTTCCCCTGCTTCGCGTTCGATGAAGCCAAAACCTTTTTCTGCGTTAAACCATTTCACTGTACCTTGTTCCATAATTAATTGCCTCCTAGTGCGGATGTCCACACAATGATGTTACTATACTTGCTCAAAACTTTAGACGAAAAACAAAATATATTTCCATGAAATATATTCTCGATCTGAAAAAGAACAAAGATAATACTCTTTAAATATAACAGACATTAAATAAAAAAGCAACCCAAATGATTACTTCTTCATATTTTGGTACTGCATTCTTCGTGTACTAACTAGTAAAACCTTATTAGACCTAGTTAAATCAACCGATAAAATAATTTTATTTTCTTATAATTATAGACACTTCTCCATGCGAATATCCGCGCGCATATCCCCTTCATAATACGTGAAGTTTTCTATACGGCCAATTTCTCGATACCCTAATTTTTTATACAGTTTCAAAGCTGGCTCGTTAAATTCAAATACACCCAATTCCATCCGCTTAAGACCTTGTCCTTTAATTTGCTGTTCTAAATAGTCGAGCGCTATAAAACCAATGCCCTTTCCTCGACCTTCACGTTCCCCAATGGAAATACTAATCCACGCCGTCCCGGGTTCTTTTTTAAGTAAATGATCAGGGTCTACTGTATAGCTCATTTCACCGATTAGCTGATCCTCCAAATAGATAAGAAAGGTATGTTGATAGTCCAACTTTTGAATAACGTCTTCTATAGTGAGAGTATGTTCTTGCTCTAATGCTTCTTTACTCGGATTCGGTTGATTCAAAGGTTTCAAATACGTATCATTCCCCCATCGATTCAGCGTGTTGATCAGCGCAGCTGTAGGTTCCGTTAATTTCACAAAGTCTATCGTCATAATATTTCCCTCCTGAGTCTGTATTTCCTCATGCAGTCCATCCTACTCATTACACGTTTCCTTCATTATATCAAAACACTCTCCATTTGCTTCATACCGGATACCTATCCGAATGCAGCGCGTAGTCAATAGAGCAATCATGATATACTAAAAAGAAACGTTATAGAAAGACAGGAGCGGACATGTTGAGATTGAATCAATATATTAGTTCTTCAGGATTTTGTTCGAGAAGACAGGCAGAACGGTATATTACGGCTGAAAAAGTTTTAGTTAACGGCAAGATGGCTTCCCATGCGTATCTAGTTGAAGCGAACGATCAAGTTGAAGTCGACGGTCATCTAATCGCGCATACTTCCGAAGACGTATATATCATGCTCAATAAACCAAGTGGCATCACGTGTACAGCGTCTCCTGCTATTGCTGGTAATATTATCGACTTCATTTCCTATCCCGAACGGATCTTTCCCGTAGGACGTCTGGATAAAGAAACGGAAGGTCTGATTTTATTAACGAATGACGGAAGTATTGTGAATACATTAATGAAAGAAGAAAATCAGCAGGAAAAAGAATATGTGGTAACCGTTGATAAAATAATTACGGGTACCTTTATAGAGGACTTATCAAACGGAGTAGATATTTACAATCCAAGAATTAAAGGGTACACCACGACTAACGCTTGTCCGGTCACTCAGATCAATGACTATACGTTTCGTATGACGCTTTCTCAAGGATTGAATAGACAAATCCGTAGAATGTGCAGACGTTTTCAATATACGGTGACGCATTTACAGAGGGTGCGAATCAAACATATTGAGCTTGGATCATTGGAAAGCGGTCATTGGCGTTATTTGACTGAAGAGGAGATCGCAGGGTTGAAGTAGTCGCCTGTGTTATACAGTATAAAAAAACCCGACACCGCAAGTTGCGATACCGGGGTATAAGAACTATTTATTTCACGCTTTTATTCATTAATTCTTTTACAGGAAGGAATAACTCACCTGTTTCCAAATACGTCACAATCAGTTGATCGCCTACCTCTACATAAATTGAAAGGGGTGCCACTTCCGATGAAACCAGGAAGTTTCGGCCGTCTTCTGTTAGGAATGAGACGAGCGTGAAATCGCCTACACGTTCTTTAAACACCCGTGCAACCGTGACATCCGCTTTCGCTTCTTCTGCATTTGAACTTCCATCTACTGTGCTACCACCTCGTTGGAGCGCTGTTTTATATAATTTCAACGCTTCATTTGGTGAATTCGCAAATACGGAAATCTCTGGATTCGCAGCGGACACGATAAAGTAGTTTTGCAAGAATCCATTGGAATCGAGTACCGGCGTCAACCAGCTGGCTTCCCCGTAGAAATTATACAAGACCGGCATTCCCCCGCTCCATTTTTTCTCAATAAACTTCTTCTCAATAATCTGGAGCGCACCTTGTGAATCCATGTAGGACTCTTCCAAGTTCCCCGTGTAATACGTTGCTTTCCCTGTTCGGCCATCGGTTAATGCATAGCCAAGCATCGAATCTACGCCTTCTTTCGGGCTAGTGAAATCCGTAAAGTAATACATATGTCCATCCGCATCAAAGATCGGGCTAACATTTGCTTCTGTCCCTTCGTCTGAAGGAAGTTTCACGTCTTTCTTACCGACTATAGAATTCCAAAAACCATGAATGTAGTTTCCGAAATAACTATTTTGAAGACTTACCGCTTCAGGCGAAATCGCTCCGTTAATAAATTCCGGAACATCTTTCAATGCATATTTCTTCGTAGCACCCGTTTCCGGATTCAACATGACAATTCCCTTCGCGTTAAATCCATTACGTGCCGTTATGAATTCCCCGTATGTACGAATATAATGCGGCTTGCCTTCATCATCAATTTCCAATTGAACATCTCCGTAAAATATTAAATCCGGCATATCCATACGCATTTTACGATACACTTTTTTATGCAAATAGGAAGAAGTTGTATACGCCATTTCCGTTTTAACGAATTTAGGATTATCCGATGAATCCGTTGCACTCATCGTGAAATAACCTGGCGTAGTTTTCCCGTTGAACCACTTAAAGAAACCTGAAAACTCTACGGGTGCAATGTAGACGAATTCATCTTGTACTTTTTGAATTTGCAAATGACCCAGTTCATAATAGCTTGTGTCCGGTACTTGACCAAACGCTTTTTTCATTTTATTGCGTGCAAACTTCGGCGGTACACTCGCAGGCGTTTTCGTTTCATCAAACGCTGTAATCTCCACTTTTTGCGTCATCGCAACCGTTTCATACTTTTTATTCGCATTAAACAATGGCGCACTCAAAATATACACACCGACTAAAAGCGCAGCAAATGACACGGCCAGTTTGACTTTGCGTTCTAAGCCTTGGGAAACAACGGCTCCTAAAATAGCTACTATCAGAAGCAATGCCCAAAGCGACGTCCAGTTGCGGTCCAAATTCGTTACATAATAAAATACGAACACGCCAATCGTACCGATCACCGCAAGCGTCCCGAAAGCGACCCATCGGTTAAACGACAACTTCTCGTTTTTATTATTCACCGAGAGGAATGGAACGATAATAGCACTCGCCACGACCCCTGCAAGTAACGAAAATAATACTAAACTCCACATATTCAACACTCTTTTCTAGGAACAAGATTTTTATTTCATACTCTGTATACGTATAAGATCGAAAACCGTTTCATATTTATGTTCATCTTCTGTGTTGACTCTTACGTAACGTTATACTTTAAAGTAGTAATTGTAGGGAGGTGCATTCGATGAAATGGATGGTATGACTTCTTAAACCAGCACACAGGCCACCATTACTCGCTAGATGCATTTAAAGGACTCAGGCAACTGTATGTGGATGATGAACGCTTCACCCAGAACATTGACCAATTTGGAAAGGGCTTGGCAACATTCATGCGCGACGCTATGAAATTCTATGCCGAGAAGAACAAATAATACGAAGAGTAAACAAGCGCCGACATTCCTATATGGGATTGTCGGCGCCTATTTTTCTTGCTGTATAGTTGTGCGCAAGAAGTGTAATTTCATTTGATAAAAACGACTACTGCCGATCCATTCACACTTCCTTTGCAGATGTCTCTTTTATAGAAAAGTTATCTAGCACAGGTTTCGCTTCTAACTCCGTCACATCCAAATCGACCGCATGGGCTTTCATTCGAATCGATAGCAAGAACGCTATGCCAAGCAACGCACTACACATAATAAGTGCGAGCGGTATTTGCTGAAAGTGGTCAATAATCCAGCCGCCGATACCCGGACCGAGCAACTGTCCTCCTGCGAAGAAAAATGTCACATAGCCAAGTGCGACAGGTGCGTACGTCGGATGGACTTGCTCCGTAGATAGCGCTTGACAGAGCGACAGCATCCCGACAATCGTCGCCCCCCATAGGAATTGGCTAACGATGAGTCCGATATAGACCGGGAATATCACGGGAATGAGTAGAGAAACTGCTCCGATACCAAGCGTTGTAAGCAAAGCCGATTTACGCCCAATACGGTCCGAAACTCCACCCCATAAAGGCCCGCTGAAGATCGCCATAATTCCACTGATTGCCATGATCTGCCCCGCCTGAAACTTTGTCAGCCCTACTTCGAGAATATAACTGAACAAGAAGCTTTGCGGCACCAAATAGGCAAAACCCACGAGTCCATAAATGAAAGCGACGCGAAGTACGCGTTTATTGAAATATACTTTCGTCCAAAATGAACGTTTCTGCGTTTCCTTCGGCAATAATGGGATCGGTGGGTCACGCAAGATGATCATCGCGATCATTATCGAGACGATAGACACAGCACCGTAGAAGAACCACAAATACCGCCAGCCCATATCACCGAACCATGTCGTAAAGAATGGAATTAAAGCACTAGATATTAAAGTTCCAAGCCCCATACCGCTGACAAGGAATCCAATCAGCATGCCGCGCTTTCTCGGAAACCAACCGACTAATATAGTAATAAGTGGCGTATAGGTGAAAGCGGTTCCTATTCCGAGTAATAACATCGCAGAAAGCGTCCAGCCATACCCTGTGACAAATGACAGCATGAATAATCCGAATGAAACGAGTCCAGTTCCGAAAATGACGAGCTTTTTGGCACCGAATTTCGTGACGAGCAATCCGACAAAGATCACCATCATTAAATAGCCGATCGACACGGTCGTGGCGAGAAGTCCGGCTTGTTTATAGGACATTTCCAAGTTTTCTTTCATGAAGGGCATAATAATTCCGTACGACATCCGTCCAAATCCGAGAGAACTGACGGTGACGGCGACACTTGCAAATGCATATTTCCAAATATTTTGTTCGTGCTCCTTGGCTAGCATAAGAATCCCACCCTTTCTTCGCGTTGTGCTTCATTCTTTGTGAGAGAATTCATTCAGAATTGCGTCAGGGCGTTAAGTCTAAGTAGCGTCGGCAGGAATTCTGAGTTTATGTACTTTATGTCTAAATTGTGAACTCTATCCCTAACACTATAGCATTCATGTTAGATTATTCCAACTTCTTTTTAGTTTACATAATCATATTATTGTTACATTTAAAAGTGAGGAGATGAGTACCGTTAATCTTCGTTCCAGGCGGACGCTTTCAGCGCGCGCTGTTCCCGCTGGAGTCGTCGCCTAGAACGAAGATCAACTAGTTTAGTATGTTAATGATCGTATTAAACTACATACTACATGACGTTACTGCTTCTCTTCACAACACTAAAAAACGCTACCGCCACAAGCCGTAACTTCACGACTTCTAGCGACAGCGCTCTATATAATTCTCACTTCTTATAGAAGAACGGTTTTCCGATAGTTTCTACTAGACTTGGTGCCAGTGCGTAGAGTCTGCTTGTTAAGCCAGTGATTTTCGGTAAGTTTATTTCGCGTCTAGGTCGCTCGATGGTGTCCATGACTGCAGTGACGACTGTATCGACTGACAGTAGCTGGCTGCCCATTGCTTGTTTGTAGCCGCCGGTGACGTCTGCGAGTTCGATGAATGGTGTGTCAATTGGGCCTGGATGAATGACGGACACATCGACGTTATACGGTGCGACTTCCATGCGTACGGCGTTCGTGTAACCGATCAGCGCATGTTTCGTTGCGGCGTAGACTGATGTTTTCGGCGTGGCTACTTTCCCTGCCTGTGAGCCTATATAAAGTAGGTGTCCGTGCTTACGCTTAATCATCGTAGGTACTACGCGAGCAGTCAGTTGCATCGGTACACGTACATTTGTCTCTAGCATTGCCTTCGTGTCTTCATCCGTTGTCTGGTGTGCTAAATGGAACTTCCCTACTCCAGCTGAGAAAACGACTAGGTCAGGGGTTTCGATAGAAGACAATAACCAGTCGATTTGCTTCGTATCGCGCAGATCAGCACAGTAGCCTTCCACGCCAAGCGTACGCAGTTCCTCTAACGCTTTCGCATTACGTCCCGTCGCGATGACACGGTAGTTATTCAACACCGCCAAGCGCTTGGCAAGTTCAAACCCGATACCACTCGTTGCACCTGTGATCAGTACCGTTTTAAATGCGGACATAGTGATGAACTCCTACAGCGTCGGTTGTTTCCGAAATGAATTCATTGGCTACTAAATAATCCAATTGTCCGATCGTTTCAGACAGTGTCAATCCGAGTTCTTTCTCATAAACCGCTGGAAATAATAACTTGGTTACGTCATAGACCGTTTTCGATTCATCTAGCATCGCGAGCACTTTCATTGCACGGTCATGTTGCTTCGCTAGGCGTTCCGTAATAAGGTCATGCGCATTCATGATCTCGCCACCATGTCCGCCGTAAACGAGTGATACCGGCAAACCCAACAAACGTTTTAGAGATGCATTATATTGCAGCAACGATTTCGGACGTCCTTGCTCTTTTTTTAATGGGGGCTCAATTAATGGATTTGATGACACTTTCTCCAGCAACAAGTCCCCGCCGATAAGAATACCTTGCTGCTCATTGAACAACGATAAATGGCTTTGTGCGTGGCCGAGTGACTCTTGGATTTTCCACCCTGGATGTCCTGGCAACTCATCGCCTTCATTCATAATTCGGTCAACGGGACGATCGCCCATCATGTCGACCGACCGACGGAAACGTTGAAGCCATTTCGAATACTCATCCGGCACGCCTTCTTCTAGTAAAGACTGTTCGTAAAAGTGGTCGTGACGATCGAGAAATTCTGCGTCACGCGATAACCAATAGTTTAAATATGGGTGACCTAGAATTTCCGCACGGTCGAACTGCTCAACCAGACCGCAGTGATCGGGATGGTGATGCGTGACGAATACTTGCTCTATATCATGAAATGTATAGCCCATTTCCTTTAATTTCATCTGCAATACTTCGCGTGCTTCAGGTGTTTTCGTAGCTGCGTCTACGAGCGTCAGCGTGTCGCCTTTTAATAAAAAGCAATTCACATCACCGACCGCAAATGGCGTCGGTGTAATAATTTTCGTAATCATAAAACTTCCCCCTCATAAATGAATGACTGTTCAGTCTATTGTACCCTTTATTTCCATGAGCGTCACGTCTAGTTCACTCATTTACAAAAAGTATTTTCCTGCAAAATGAAACCATTTCCCCTATTCTACGTATGGTATACTACAAGAAATCGCATGATTTGCAAACATCATGTCGAGTTGGAGGGATCACTATGGGATTTTTTAATATGTTCAAAAACCAATTCATCGAAGTAATCGAATGGCAAGCGCAAGACGCCAATACATTAGTCTATCAGTTCCCAGTTCACAATAATGAAATTAAAATGGGTGCGGAACTAACGGTTAGAGAATCACAAGTCGCAATTTTCGTCAATGAAGGCGAAATCGCCGACGTTTTCGGACCCGGTCGCCACATTCTCTACACGCAGAACATGCCGGTTCTCACAAAGTTAAAGTCATGGAAATACGGCTTTGATTCGCCATTTAAAGCGGAAGTATATTTCATTAATACAAAGCAGTTCATCAATCAAAAATGGGGAACCGCAAATCCAATCATGATGCGTGATCCTGATTTTGGCATGATTCGTCTTCGTGGGTACGGAATTTATTCGTATCGCGTTGCAGAGCCTACTGTTTTCCTACGTGAACTCTTTGGAACGAATAGCTCTTATGATACGAATGCAGTCGAAGGACAATTGAAAAAAATGATTATTTCAGGTTTATCTGATCTATTCGCAGAGTCACAAATACCAGCCCTCGACCTGTCGATGCATTACGACGAATTAAGTGATAAAGGTAAAGAGAAAATGATGTCGCGTTTCGCAGCATTTGGATTCGAAATCACGTCACTTTATATCGAAAATCTGTCATTACCTAAAGAAGTTGAAGAAGCGATGGATAAACGTACGTCGATGGGTGTGCTTGGCAATATGCAGCAATACCAGCAATATCAAGCCGCGGAAGCGATGCGTGACGCCGCACAAAATGAAGGCGGCATGGCAGGTGCAGGTGTCGGTATGGGCGCTGGAATGGGCATGGGTCAAGTGATGGCCAATGCGATGAATCAAAATCAAACACAGCAGCCTCAAGCACAAGCTGCGACGAAATCATGCCCGCATTGTCAAGCTACGATCAACGCAGATGCGAAGTTCTGCGGTCAGTGCGGAAAGTCTGTCGAAACCGATAAAGTACCGTGTATTAAGTGCGAGACTATGATTCCGAAAGATGCGAAGTTCTGTAGCGTTTGCGGTACATCTCAAGTCGCGGAGAAAATTTGTCCTGCCTGCTCACACGCTAATCTGCCAGGTGCGAAATTCTGCGCAGAATGCGGTGAGACGTTAGACGTAAAGTGAGGGATGTACGTTGACTTCATTTGATGAACAAAACACTGTCGTAGAAGATACGCAAAATATCAAATGTCCTTCCTGTGGCGGAAATACGGAATACGATCCCGAGACACTTGGCTTGAAATGTCCATTTTGTGGTCATGAAATGCCGATCGAAGCAACGTTCGACCACCATGTAGAATTGGATTTTAATGAAGCAGGAAATAATCTACAACATCTATGGAATGAAGAGAAACGTGTTTTCTCCTGCGGCAACTGCGGAGCGGAATCCGTACTCGATGCACATGTCGTCGCGGATTTCTGTTCGTTTTGTGGTTCCTCTCATATTACAGTGACCGATCAGGACGCGGGGATCCAGCCAGGATTATTGATTCCATTCCAAGTCTCAAATGAACAAGCACAAGCGAAGTTCAAAGAATGGATCAAAGGGCATTTTTTCGCACCCAATACACTAAAGAAAACCTATCGTCTCAATAAAATCTCTGGCGCTTACTTGCCATATTGGACGTATGATAGCCAAACCTCTTCACAATATGTCGTGCGTGTCGGAAATTACTATTATGTTACCGAAACTCGGACGGTGTATGAGGACGGCAAGGCAAGACAAGTGACCGAGCAAGTGAGGAAAATCCGCTGGCACCAAGAAAGCGGCAATTATCGCGAGTTTTTCGATGATATTCTCATTAAAGCATCGCACACCGTCGAACCGAAATTATTGCAAAAAGTGCAACCTTTCCAGTTGACGAGTCTGACTGATTATAAAGTAGAATACATGTCCGGATTCCTTGCTGAGCGTTATTCCGTTTCATTGCAACAGGGATTCTCTGAAGCGAAAGATATCATGACACGAGGAATCGTTAACGGTATCGAACGCTCCGTTGCAGGTGATATCGTGGAAGTGGCTAGTCTTTCAACCGACTACAAAGACATCACGTACAAGCATATATTATTACCGATCTGGATTTCTTCATTTCATTTCAAAGAGAAAATCTATCAATTCATTGTCAATGGACAAACCGGAAAAGTATCGGGCAATTATCCACTGAGCGTGATGAAGATCACTTCTCTCGTCATCTCCATTCTGATTGTTATATTCATCGTCTACTTGTTCATTGACAGTTGAGGGCGGTTTGACTTTTCAGTTTATACATGACATAATCATAAAAATAGCATGGAACGGGCAATGAGGAAGATTAGTAGAGGGTGGACGGATTTAAGAGAGCATGGCCAAGGCTGCGAGCCATGTATCCCACTCCCCTTCGAACCTCCTTCCGAGCTGTTGTGGAAACACGACCGTATCTTCTGCGATAAAGAAGACGTGAAGTGTGCTGTCGCAAACAGCAAATTTAGGTGGCACCGCGGAAACCAAGCGTTTTCGTCCTGAACTATGGGACGAGAGTGCTTTTTTATTTTGGGAAGGATGTTGGAAATGGAGAAAATTTTATTTGTAGGGGCCGGACAGATGGCTGAAGCTATTATTGCGGGAATCGTAAATAAACGAGTACTATATGAAGAAAACGTCTATGTTATGAACCGTTCAGACAAAGATCGTTTAGATGAACTGGAGTCGCGTTATGGCATTACAAAAGTATGCGAAGACCGAGATTTCATTAAGAATATGGACTTGATCGTTCTCGCGACAAAGCCTAAAGACGTAGAGAAAGTTATGCAGGATATCGCCCCGTATCTCGGAGAAGACACGACGGTCCTTTCCGTCATTGCTGGCATTTCCATCGAGACATTTGAAAACGGCCTCGGCAAACGTCCGATTGCCCGCTCGATGCCGAATACGTCCGCCACCATAGGGAAAGCAGCAAGCGGTATCGCATTCAATGAAGCAGTGTCAGATAAAATGCAACAATCCATTTTGAGCCTATTGAATGCGATTGGCATCGTGAAAGTTGTCGAAGAAGACGATCTGCATGCAGTCACAGCACTTTCTGGCAGCGGCCCCGCATATATTTATTATCTCGTCGAAGCGTTGGAAGAAGCGGCGGTAGCTCAAGGTTTAGATGCAGCAGATGCTAGGGAACTCATTGTTCAAACCATTTACGGTGCGGCATCCATGTTGCAAAAGACCGGCGAAGAACCAAGTGTGTTGCGGACAAATGTAACGAGTCCTGGCGGTACGACCGCAGCAGGTCTGCGTTCTTTAGAAGACCATAACTTTAAGACGATTATTTCGGACTGCTTGATCAGTGCAGAAAATCGGTCACGTCAACTCGGTTCTAGGAAATAATAGTAGACAAAGACGCTTGCGGGATAGATATTCCGTTAAGCGTCTTTGTCTATGAGCGAAACTTTGGGTGCTATGAGCGGAAATCGGGCTGTATAGAGCGTTCGTGTTGGCTAATAGAGCGCCCGCGAGGTTTAATAGAGCAGTCACGCGACTTCATAGAGCGGTTACGGGGAAACATTGAGCGCTAGGCCCCTCAAAACATCCCCATCACAACGAATAAAAAGCGCCATCGCAAAAAGTCTCCCGCAAGACGACTTCTTGGATAGCACTTTAATTTTTCACTAACTTCGTTAATTCGCCATGTTTCCACTGATAACGCGCAAAATCATCCGCAATTGAAATAGCCTCGAACACTTCAGTACCTTCCGCAATGAATGCTGGCATTTCACTTGGCATAAAACGTGCACTTATATGATTGGCAATTAAATTCTTAGCGTTTGCTTCTTTCGCGACAGTTGCTGCTTCCACAATAGTGGAATGACCGAATTCTTTAGCGCCTTCTGCGTATTCATCGGTGAATGTCGCTTCGTGAATGAGGATATCTGCGTCTTGTGCCAGTTCAACGGAAGCCTCGCAGTACGACGTATCCCCAATGACAGCGATAACAAAGCCTTTTTTCTTCTCTGTCGTGACGTCTTTGCTGTAAACGACCTGCCCATTCTCGAGCTCAACATCAAGACCGTCTTTCAATCGCTGTAACAACGGACCTTTCGGAACACCTTGTTCAATCGCTTTGTCGATCAATAACGTACCCGGCAACTCTTTTTGTTCAATACGAAAGCCGAAACTTTGGATAACATGCTGGACTTCTTTCGCGTAAACCTTGAATTCATCCGTTTCAAGAATCATGCCGTCATGGATTTCATGAACGTTTAGCTTGTAAGGCAAGTATGTGCCCGTCACTTTATAGGTGTGTTGCAACCATTCTTTTAAGCCTGCTGGTCCATAAAGATCAACGGGATCACCGCCGCCTAAAAATGCGCGCGAACTGAGAAAACCAGGTAATCCGAAAATATGGTCACCATGCAAATGCGTAATGAAGATTTTCGTGATTTTCTTTGGCTTGATCGCACTGTGCAATAATTGATGTTGTGTCGCTTCTCCACAGTCAAACAGCCAATTTTCTTTGTTCTCATCTGCCAGGTCGAGAACGAGTGCAGATGTATTGCGTTGCTTTGAAGGCATTCCTGCGCCGGTCCCTAAAAATTCTATGTCCACATGCATTCCCTCCTTGCTAATTCTTCGTAAATCCTTTTTTAATAATACCATCTCCGAAACGTTGCGTCAGGCTCGACATGAGCTGATCCATTTCATATTCCTTTTCCTGTTG
>NZ_JARIEA010000016.1 GCF_029267015.1 Sporosarcina ureae
TACTAGTAAGTAGGATACGATGTTAAGTAGTTGTCTTTCCGTTTACTTTTCCTTGTTTTATGCAAAGGTAGTAGTTTGACTAGCAATGTAAGTGGGGCGGTCATTGGCGCCACTTCGGCGGTGGTGGATGGCTTCCGCAATGAGCCAGACAGGAAGTGCGCCTGGCTGTCTCATTACTACGCCTACCACGTGCAGCCGCCTACGTTAGATTATGTGTAGGACAGTTCAGATACTTGTTTTGCAAGAATAGAAACTAGTACTATCCAGTCACTGGTTTGATCTACTATAAACCACAACCGAACTTGGTAAATACTTAGTAGCGCAGGCACAACTGCGGGGTCGGCCGTGGCCGTGAGACAACTAGCAGCTCCACCGCTAGTTGGCTCACGGCTGGAGGCAATCCCCCACGTGCCTGCGCGGGTCCGAAAAGCAGAATCTTTACTAACTTCCTTGCCCAAGTCAACGTCGAGCAACGCCCCAATCTATCTGTTACGTACTTTTCCAACACCGAAGACTCGTACCACCCAGTCACTGATCTTCATCTTTTCTAAACCACAACCTAACTTGCCAACCACTCAGTAGCGCAGGCACAACTGCGGGGTCGGCCGTGGCCATGAGACAACTAGCAAGGCTCCACCGCTAGTTGGCTCATGGCTGGAGGCAATCCCCCACGTGCCTGCGCGAGTCCAAAGCATGACCCTCACTACTTTCCATGCACAAGCCCATGTCGAGCAACGATCCATTCTACTCTGTCAATAATTCGATAAAACCCAACATATTAATAGAATACTCGCTATCTTCCAACATTACAGTTGATTTTAGTTTTTTCTATACTATAATTAATACGTATATGGTCCTATAAAACAGGAGGGAAGAATATGGCTAATCCACATCATCTGTCGTCTTACATCGTAACATTCCATACTTTTGCATTACTTCATGGACAACATACCAACCCATACTATACAAAAGTAGTGGAAAGCGACCGGACGTTCATCGTTGAGAAAACTCCATTAGAAATCATGAGAGACTCTTGTGCGCATTACCGTTCCAACTTCGAGTCCATCATCAACAGCTCCAAGGTGGATTTAAAAAATCGTCCAAAGCCCCCGATCATGCTGACGCATTCAAATGATCAGCCGCTATTATTTTTCCCTTTACTGTCCCCTACCTTACATAAAAACACGTGGGTAGCTTATCACGCAGTAAAAGATGCTGTTCAGAACAAAGACGGCGTCTCTGTCGTTCTGAAAAACGATACGCAAATGCAACTTGATACATCGCTCGCTACCGTTTATCGGCAGATGGCCTTGTCACATATTTTATCGCAACGATTTGAAAATGCTCAGGAGCAGTTACGCAGTTCATATTATATGATCATGGACCCGAAGAGCTCCGATTCACCAATTTCCTGAGATACAAATTTAACAGTTCTTCCGATCGATTACGTAAGCGTACATTCAAATAGCGACGTATATCTTGATAGCCATCATGTAAAAATACATATTCCGTAAACAATTCATCTGTTGAACGGCGTACTACTTTCATTTTGTGCTTATGCAAATACATAGCTGTCATTTGTAAATCAGTGGATACGGCATGCATCGTTTCGTCTAGCAAATTAAGGTAGGGACTTTTCAGTTTGAACGGCACCTTCTCCAATAACTGACGATCACGTTCCATAATCGTCAATAGCATGGGCAGATAAATATAGTTCTCTAAATAGGGCATTGCCTCCGCGGGGATCAAAGGCACAGAAATCGCCTCCTTACAGAACATATGTTCCTACACCGATTATAATTCCTTTAGCGCAGAAAAGCAAGTACTCATAGTATGGCTTTTTTTTGCATAAAAAAACTTCCAGTTGTCAGTACTGGAAGTTTTGTCACAAAATCGATATTTATAATTGTTTATTGGTTCCCTGGCTCATCTCCGATAAAGTGGATGGAGAACACTTTCCACTCACCGTCTTCTTTATTGAACACAGTCACTTGACGGCCTTCAGGTGTATTTTCTACTCCTGTCTCAATATCCGTAAATGTCGTTTTTAACGTAGAAAATAACTGTGCACTGTCTTCTTTATATTTTACAATCGTTTCATTGTCTACTTCGCGTTTCATTGTAGTATTCTCAAGCATTTCTTCTGTAGCTTGACGCTCTTCATCTAAGTCATAGCCTTTAGGAGAAAGTGTAGCCAGATACCCTTCGACATCCTGATTGTTCAGCGTCTCGATATAGTTGTCAAAAGCAGCTAGAATTTTTGTTTTTTCTTCTTCGGGTACATCTACTGCTTCTTCAACTTCGTCGCCAGCCATGCTGAACCCGACTTTATTATCATCTATTCCATGATCGATTGCACCACTACCCGGTGCTGCTTCGCCGGTTTCTGGATCATTTTGTTTTGTTTCATCTTGGTTACCACATGCACCTAATACGAGTACCAACGCCATGGACGCGACTGCGATTTTTTTCTTCATATGCCCCTCCTACGTAGAGAAAAAGGCCTTCAGCGTGCAAAGACCTTTTTTCATTTTTAATTATTTTACTTCTACCCAACCATTTTTAATTGCTGTCACAACAGCCTGTGTCCGGTCATTTACACTCATTTTTTGTAGAATGCTCGAAACGTGATTTTTTACTGTTTTTTCTGAGATGAATAGCGTTTCACCAATCGTCCGGTTACTTTGGCCATCTGTCAGCAATTGCAGAACTTCACATTCACGCTTCGTCAATAAATGAAGTGGACGACGAATATCGTTCTGTTGGAAGGATCCTTTATGTTCTCTTTCGCTTAAACGACGGAATTCAGATACCAAGTTATGCGTGATTTTCGGGTGCAAGTATGAACCGCCATTCGCTACTACTTTGATTGCTTGTACAATTGCATCTGCATCCATTTCTTTTAGCATATAGCCTAGTGCACCTGTTTTCAAAGCATGTGTAACGTATGATTCATCATCGTGGATCGATAGCATGATAACGCGCGCATCAGGGAATTCTTTAACTAATTGCTCAGTTGCGTCTACACCATTCATGCGTGGCATATTAATATCCATCAGCACTACGTCTGGCTCATATTCTCTGTACAACTCCACTACTTCTACTCCATCGTCGCCTTCTGCTACTACGCTAAACGATTCTTCAAAATCTAAAATTCGTTTAACTCCTTCACGGAACAATTGGTGATCATCTACTATCAAAATTTTCGTCGCTTCCATATCCTATTCCTCCCAATAATTACCTTACTTACAGTTCTTTGTCCAGCGGAATTTGGAAAAGTATCGAAGTACCTTCCCCGACTTTCGAGGTGACCTTCAT
This sequence comes from Sporosarcina ureae, assembly GCF_029267015.1. Classification (GTDB taxonomy): domain Bacteria; phylum Bacillota; class Bacilli; order Bacillales_A; family Planococcaceae; genus Sporosarcina; species Sporosarcina ureae_D. The sequence goes on from NZ_JARIEA010000016.1 coordinate 3,319, forward strand.
TTTCCCTTTCAACAACTCCACACGCTCTTGCATTCCTATTAAACCAAAAGATTTCTCTTTTACTTCTTTTGTATCAAAACCTAGACCTTGGTCTTTGATCAATATATTGACGGTTTCACGCAACCATTCAATTTTCACCCATATTTCATCAGTTTTCGCATGCTTGATGCTATTATTTACTGATTCCTGTATGAGACGGAAAACACCTACTTCAAAATTGGAAGCAAATCGTTTTTCTGCTCCATTACTTTGAAAGTTAATGATTAGCGGAGCCTCGTATTCACTAATGGTCGACAAATATTTTCGTAATGTCGGAACAAGTCCCAGATCATCCAAAGCCATAGGCCGCAAATCGTAAATGATACGGCGCACTTCAGATAGCGCTCCTCTGACCATTTCTTTAAGGTAAGAAAGTTCTTTCATCGCTTGTTCTGGACCATGCTGGACAAATGTTTTTTCGATTAAACCTGAACGCATCAAGACATTTGCCAGCATTTGAGCTGGTCCGTCATGAATGTCACGTGATAATCGTTTCCGTTCTTCTTCTTGCGCTTGAATAATCTGGACCGCAAAATCTTGTTTCTGTCGGGCCGTTTCTAGCGCTGTACTTACATTTTTCAAATCAGATGTCAAATATGTGATCACAGTGGTTACTTGATTAACTAGTTGATCCGCTCTTTCAATTGTAGAAAGCAGCAACGTTAGTCGTCGTTCGAGTTCATCCCGTTTTTCACGAAGTTGCTTCTCCTCCATTTTATTGATGGAGGCACGTACAAGCAAGTCATTTGCCACACTATATGCTTGTTTCACTTCTTCTTCGCTATACGTTATAAAGTCTTTTGATACAGTAGCCAGACGTTTCCGTGAGTGGCGTGACAATCCCTCTAAAGAATCACCTTCTGTTATCACATGAGAAATACTTTCTTTCACTTCTGCTAACTCTTTTTGCATTTCTTCAAAACTTCGGCGGCTTTGTTCACTAATTAAGAAAATGTCGCTTTTCGAACGATCCATTACATTAACCATGTTGCCAAAGATTTTCTCCATCTGTTGAATGTCAATTGCCTTATCGTTCAATTATCTCCCTCCCGCACCCGTCTATGTGAAATTACGCAAAGTGAGCATTATTGCAGTTTAGCCTAAATACTTATACACTTCATATACAGTATATCATTTTAATGATGTAAAAGTATTATAAGTATATTACAAATGTAGGGGGAACGACAAATGCGAGCTAATTATAAAACCGTAAAGTTATACGGAGAGAGTGAATTCGTCATCCAAAAATCCCGTTTTCTGTCATTTGTCAAAAGAGTCGAGACGGAACACGAGGCATTGGACTTCATACAGGACATCAAAAAGAACCATCATACAGCCACACATAATTGTTCTGCATATATTATAGGAGAACATGACCAGATCCAAAAAGCGAATGACGACGGTGAGCCTTCAGGTACAGCCGGCTTCCCTATTTTGGAAGTTCTGAAAAAACAACACTTAAAAGACACCGTCATCGTCGTGACCCGTTATTTCGGCGGTATCAAACTCGGCGGCGGTGGATTAATTCGCGCTTACGGCAAAGCAGCTTCTGAAGGCATTGCCGCAACGGGTGTAGTGGAAAGAAAATTGCACGCCTTAGTGAAAACTTCTATTGATTATACTTGGCTTGGCAAAGTAGAAAACGAAGTACGTCAATCCGACTATCCTTTAAAAGAGATCGTCTATGAAGAGGACGTTGAACTCATTTTATATGTTCCTGAAGAAGAGCAAGAGATTTTTCAGGAATGGATGATGGAATTGACGAACGGTCAAGCAGTCATCGCCACAACCGGACATGAATTCTTGGAGTTCGACATCTGACTATACGTCCATTCGAAAAACAGGTATAATGGCAGAAGATGAATCGTATGAATAATAGGTCTGAATTCATTCTATGACGATGAAAAGTTATGTGAAGCTTTACCTCTATTAGTTAGAAATGACTTCCCATAGATTCGCTATCTACGGTTCTTTCTGCCGTACACCTGGAGGTATAAAATGAAAAGAGAAGAGTATAAGAAAAAGAAGGGTTCTAAAACGAAACGCTTCTTAAAAATAGCATTATTCACGTTTTTCATCGCAGCTCTAGCCGTCGCTGGCTATGCTTTCAAGTTGCATAACCAAGCGATTACCGTATTGGACCGTTCTTATGAACCGATTGCGAAGCAAGAACCAAAAGAAATATATGTAGAACCCGCAACGGATAAAGTATCGATTCTGTTAATTGGTGTAGATGAAAGTGAAGCACGTCAGGAAAGAGAACAACACGGAAGATCGGATGCATTGGTGTTAGCCACTTTGAATCCTAAAACAAAAAGCATCAAACTCGTCAGCATTCCACGTGATTCTTATGTCTACATTCCACAAGTTAACTATAAAGACAAAATCACACATGCACATGCCTATGGAGGTACTAAAGCTTCTGTTGATACAGTAGAACAACTATTTGATATTCCCGTCAACTACTATGTAAAAATGAACTTTAATGCGTTCATTGATGTCGTAGATGCACTTGGCGGTGTAGAAGTCGAGGTGCCGTACGAACGAATCGAGAAAGATGAAAATGATAAAAATGCGATTCATCTAATGCCTGGTTTTCAACGTCTCGATGGCCGCCACACATTAGCTTTAGCACGTACGCGTAAACTCGATAGTGATATCGAACGCGGAAAACGCCAGCAAATGATTCTTCAAGCGATGATCAAAGAAGCAACATCGATTACATCCATCTCAAAATACGGAGACGTCATCAATGCGCTTGGCGATAACATGAAGACCGATATGACATCAAAGCAGATGTTGTCGTTCATTCAGTATATAAAAAGCGGACTTCCCGAAGTCGATACGATCACATTGACCGGCTACGATGACATGTCGACGGGTATTTACTACTACAGGTTGGATGAGCAAAAGTTAGAAGAAGTGAAGCAGATCTTAAAGTCCCACCTCGGAATGATCCCAGACTCCTCTTCCCTAACCGAGCTAGACACAGACCAAACATCCGCGTCTGCCCAAACCGATTATCAATAGATCATTTAAAAGCGATGAGACCTAAACGGTTTTCATCGCTTTTTTGTTATAAATAGAGGTGAAAAATAGGAAGTGCAAATGAAAAGTGGTTCGGGATTTCCGTTACAGGCGGACGCGTTCCGCGGGCACGGCTTCAATCTCCTCGTCCACTTCGTTCCCTGCGGGGCTTTCAGCTCGCGCTATTCCCGCTGGAGTCGCCGCCTTCCACTACAATCCTACCTTGCAACTTTGAATAGTTTGAAAGTACATTAAAGTTACTAACTGACTTAATTTTATTCATTATAATTATTTAAGTACTAAGTTCTAATTACAGGTAGAAATAACTTTGAAGTCGACTTTGATTTTGACTCTATAAATCTCGAATACGACACTTAGTTGATCGTAAGCGCAAGGCGGCGACTCCCGATGGATCAGCCCGATCAGGTGAGACAACCAAAGAGAGCAACGCGAACTGGTTGGCTCACCGCGGGCCCATGGGAAAGCGTCCGCCTGGAGCGTCGATCAACGGCTCCCTCCCCTTCTCCTGACCTATCCTTTTCAGTTTAATCACAACAAAAAAGCCCTCACCCGCTTCGCAGCAGACAAGGGCTCTCTTTATTTATTTACCAATCATGCGTACTAAATTCAATAACGGACGATAATTCGCCCCTGCCAGACCAATCAACTCTACAAACAACTCAATCACAATCAACATAACGAAAATCAGAAGCAACGCGCCCCACACTGTCGCTTGTGAGAACAATACAGCCGCTGCGCCAAATAGAATCGCGATACCATAAATCGTCAGTACAGCTTGTCTATGCGAGAAACCTACACGCAATAAACAATGATGCAAATGCGATTTATCTGCTGCCGTAATAGATTGCTTCATGCGAACTCGTCTAACGATCGCAAAGAATGTGTCTGAGATCGGAACACCTAGCATGATAATTGGAATTACTAGTGATACGACGGCAACGTTCTTAAAGCCGAGTAACGCCAGGACCGAAATCATAAATCCAAGGAAAAGTGATCCGGTATCACCCATGAAGATTTTCGCTGGATGGAAATTATATAGTAAGAACCCTATCGAACTTGCTGCCAATATGGAAGCTGTCGCTGCAACGAAAACGTCACCCATTAATAGAGCCATTACTGTAATGGCAATCAGCGCAATAGTGGAGACACCCGCTGCCAAACCATCCAATCCATCGATTAAGTTAACGGCATTTGTGATACCGATAATCCAAATAATCGTAATGGGAATACTTAAATAACCAAAGTCAAGCTGTCCAAGAAACGGCAAGTTGATGAACTCAATTTGCAATCCGCCCCATAGTACAACGACTAACGCAGCTACTAGCTGGCCTAACATTTTTGCTTTTGCTGTTATTTCCAGCATATCGTCCAAAAAGCCAATCATGACGATCAGTACCGCACCGATTAAGATGCTTATAGCGTGCTCGTCTTTCGGCAATAATATAGCATATCCAATAATAAACGCTCCGAAAATCGCGAGCCCGCCGATTCTAGGCATGATTCTCGCGTGAACTTTACGATAATTGGGACGGTCAACCGCACCGATCCGATACGCGAATTTGATGACTAGCGGTGTTAGTATGATAGCAGCGATAAAAGCTACAGACATTGCAATGAATAACATGTCTTTCCTCCCCAATTAGCATTAAGTACATATCACCTTTTAGTATAACATAATTGTTGCTAGATTTCATTATTTAGTACGCATTACATATCTATTCCCTTACTTGCTTATATACAAACACTACTAAACACTGTCACCATGAGGAATTGTCCATTATATGTCCAATAAAAAGATATAAGTCTATTGTTCTTCTCTTTCTATATATAGATAGTCTTTTGGCGGTCTATTTGGTAAAATAGATAGGAATCTCTCATTTAGATAGAGATTTATAAAGGAGCGTTCAATTCATGTTAAAAATCTTTAAACGTAAAACTGGAACGAGTGAGCGTCAGCTGCGTAAATACCGCAAAATTGTGGAGCAAATTAATTCACTCGAGCCTAAATATATTGCTATGTCTGATGAAGATCTAACAGGAATGACAGATCAATTCAAACAACAGTTGGAAGACGGCGCAACCGTCGAGACTATCATGCCAGATGCATTCGCAGTCGTACGTGAAGCATCTAAACGGGTTCTCGGTATGCGTCATTTTGATGTGCAGCTAATCGGTGGTGCTGTATTGACGGAAGGGAACATTGCTGAAATGCCGACCGGTGAAGGTAAAACACTCGTGGCTTCATTACCTTCATATGTACGCGCACTCGAAGGAAAAGGTGTCCATGTCATTACGGTCAACGATTATTTAGCTAAGCGTGACTATGACCAAATCGGTCAGATCCATCGTTTCCTTGGATTAACTGTCGGTTTGAATGTTCCTATGATGCAAGGACCTGCCAAGCAAGCTGCTTATCAATCAGATATCACGTATGGCGTCGGAACGGAATTCGGATTCGACTACCTACGAGACAATATGGTGCAACACCCTTCTCAGAAAGTTCAACGTCCCTATCACTTCGCTATTATTGATGAAGTAGACAGCGTACTCATTGATGAAGCGAAAACACCTTTAATTGTAGCAGGTAAAATGCAAGCGGATGCGGATCTCCACCATATCGCAGCTCGCCTAGCGAAACGTTTTAAAGTCGAAGAGGATTTCGATTTCGATGAAGCAACCAAGGCTACTTCCCTTACAGAACAAGGTATCGAAAAAGTCGAGAAAGCCTTTGGTATCGGCAACTTGTATGACTTGGATCACCAAACACTTTATCACTATGTCATCCAAGCTGTCCGGGCATTCGTCATCTTCAAGCGAGATGTAGACTATATCGTGCGGGATGGCAAAATCGAATTAGTCGATATGTTCACGGGTCGAATCATGGAAGGTAGAACATTATCCGACGGTCTTCATCAAGCGATCGAAGCGAAAGAAGGCGTCGAAATTACGGATGAAAATAAAGCACAAGCTCAAATTACGATCCAGAACTATTTCCGAATGTATCCAAAACTTTGCGGGATGACAGGTACTGCGAAAACACAAGACAAGGAATTCCGCGAAGTTTATAATATGGAAGTTATTCAAATTCCAACGAATCGTCCACGTGCTCGAATCGACGCACCGGATTTCGTCTTCAAAACTACAGAAGAAAAGTATAAAGCTGTAGCAAAAGAAGTAGCAGCTCGTCATGCGAAGAGGCAACCCGTACTAGTTGGGACTACATCTATTCTCCAATCTGAAGCTGTCGCGAAATATTTACGTGACGAAGGGTTGAAGTTCCATCTATTGAATGCGAAGAGTGTTGAACAGGAAGTTTCATTGATTTCCGAATCTGGACAAGCAGGTAATATTACGGTCGCTACTAATATGGCAGGACGCGGTACGGATATCGTACTCGGTGAAGGCGTAGAAGAAAATGGTGGACTGTTTGTGTTAGGAACAGAAAAGCATGAAAGTCGTCGCGTCGATAATCAGTTGCGAGGTCGTTCAGGTCGTCAAGGTGACCACGGCGAAAGCCAATTCTATCTTTCATTGGAAGACGAAATGTACATGCGCTTCTCTCCTGAAGAGCTCGAGAAATTCTTGACGAAAGTTCGCGTCGATGAAGATGGAAAAGTACTGAACCCTGAAGTCCACGAACTGACGGAACGGACTCAACGGATTGTAGAAGGCGCACATTTCTCCATGCGAGAATACAATCTAAAGCTAGATGACGTCATCAACGACCAGCGCGAAGTCATCTATTCATTACGCAATCGCATACTTGAAGGTAACGATATTTTCGGCAAACTGAAATCGATGTTGTCAGAAACTGTTGAATTCGCCGTTCTCGACAGCTGTCCGGATAATGAAATCGCCGATAATTGGGATTTCGAACGGATCGAGCGTACAATGAATGCATTATTACTAACACCTGTCGAGCTTCCATCTTCATTAGATAGAACAGCAGATATCATGAAAGAATACGATGCAGGAATGGCAGAGTTGTTTGCATTTATCGACACTTTCACTGATAATGAACAAGTGAGTCAACTATTACCACAAGTCATGTTGAGCTATCTCGACACGATGTGGGTCAAGCATTTAGAAGTCATGACACGCCTAAAAGAAGGAATTGGATTGCGTTCGTACGGACAGGAAGATCCTATGCGTATTTACCAGCGTGAAGGCTTGCAGTTATTTGCCAAGCACTATCAACGCCTGCGCCGGGATATTGCGTCCGAAATTATCGCATTCATGAAGCAACTTAATACACAACAACAGGAGGTTTCCCAATGAAACTCTTCAATCGATTTAAAAAGACAGAGAAAACTGGATTAGATAGTACAGTAGCATCCGAAGAAATTCTTGAGAACGGCCAGGCTGGATCAGGTAATGAGGATATTGAAACAGAATTATCCCTTCATTCACAATGGACGTTAACGCAAGAGCAGGAATATGTTTTCCGATTCCTAGCAAATGAACTAGAACCATTAAAACCAAACCAGATTTCCTTATCAGGTATTGATATCGATTTAGAACCTGCAAACGACAGTTGGTTAGTCAAAGCATTCTTCCGCTCTTCACTTGATCAAGCAATCACTGTAGGAGAAATCGAGTTATTATTACTCGATGAAGAAGGTAACACAGCAGCTTCTGCAGAATTTGATTTGAATGAATTAGGCGAAATCCCAGCGCGCAGTGCACGTCCATGGGTATTCGTTTTCGAAAAGAAAGATCAATTGACGGAAGAAATTCCAGCAACGAACTGGAAGCTAGCATTCAACGTTCACTCTATGATGCCACACCAATTGGAACTTGCACCCACATGGGAAGAGCAATTGCCAGCTGAACAGAAAGAAGCTTTGGCTGAAGTAGTCAACGGTCTTCCGAAGTTGAAGCCACGCGAAGTGAATATCGCTGGTTTCCAAATCCAATCACAAGACGACGATACGATCGCTGCATCAGTATTCGTTCGTAATGGTCACTCCAAGCAAATCAATATTGAAAAGTTGCCACTTGAGTTGATCGATGCAACAGGAGATTTGGTTGCTCGTGGAACATTCGACCTTAATCCTCCACTATCGGTGAAGGCGAACAGCACGACTCCTTGGACATTCATCTATCCAAAGGAATTGGTAAAGAAAGACGAACCGGATTTCTCTCGATGGACAATCCGCGTTCCACAAGACGCAACGAATTAAGACATGCCGTATAGGAATGGGTCTCCCCCTCTCCTATACGGTTTTTTCGCACAAAAAAATCGATTTTCCAATGAAGGAAAATCGATGTCTCTTCTATTAAATACCCGCAACTCGCTTTGCACCCATATAGCGTTTGCCCCAATAAGAATCATTTACTCGATCCACGCGCACACCTTTAGATGTAGACGCATGTGCGAACTTGCCGTTACCTACGTAGATTCCTACGTGAGAAACTCCACGGCCCGTCGTGTTAAAGAATACTAAATCGCCATTACGTAGGCTCGCTTTCTTTACTGCGCGTCCTGACGCATACATGTCACGGGAAGTACGTGCTACTTTCAAGCCATTTTGTTTGAATACGTAGCCAACATAACCCGAGCAGTCGAATCCAGCTCTTGTTGTTCCGCCGTAGCGATATTTGATGCCTGTTAAACTAGTTGCTGTTTTAGTGATGCTTGTCGTTTTCCCAGCCGCTTCTGCCTGTCCTGTAAATGGTGAGACAATTAGTAGTGTGGAAAGTGCTAGGACTGATAGTACTTTTTGCAATAGATTCATATGTTCCTCCGATGACAGTATGTATTTTTGCTAGCTTGGTTGTTTCTGTTATATTTACTTTAGCATTTAATAATCTATTGTTTTGTTACAGTCATGTAACAGGATTGTTTCAAATTCAGTTAATTTGTTACGTTTGAAATATTTGTGTCTGATTCTGACAGCTTGTAGGCGTTGTTGGGTCGTTGCTCGACATTGACTTGATCATTGAAAGTAGCGAGTGTCATGCTTCGAACTCGCGCAGGCACGTGGGGGATTGCCTCCAGCCATGAGCCAGCTGGCGGTGGAGCTGCCAGCTGTCTCACGGCCACGGCCTACCCCGCAGTTGTGCCTGCGCTACTGAGTACTTATCAAGTTTGGTTGTGGTTTAGAAAAGATGAAGATCAGTGAATCGGTGATATCTTTCTTCGGTGTTGGAAAAGTACGTAACAGATAGATTGGATCGTTGCTCGAGTTTGGCTTGGTCATTGAAAGTAGTGAGGGGCATGTTTTGGACTCGCGCAGGCACGTGGGGGATTGCCTCCAGCCATGAGCCAGCTGGCGGTAGATCTGCCAGATGTCTCATGGCCACGGCCTACCCCGCAGTTGTGCCTGCGCTACTAAGTACTTACCAAGTTGGATTGTGGTTTATAGGAGATCAAAACAGTAACTGGATAGTACTAGTTTCTATTCTTGCAAAACAAGTATCTGAACTGTTCTACACATTATCTAACGAAGGCGGCTGCACGTGGTAGGCGTAGCAATGAGACAGGCAGGCGCACTTCCTGTCTGGCTCATTGCTACGCCTACCACCACCGCCGAAGTGGCGCCAATGACCGCCCCACTTACATTGCTAGTCAAACTACTACCTTTGCATAAAACAAGGAAAAGTAAACGGAAAGACAACTACTTAACATCGTATCCTACTTACTAGTA
>NZ_JARIEA010000013.1 GCF_029267015.1 Sporosarcina ureae
GCGGACTCTTCGTTTTAACTTGTTCACCGTTCGAATTAATCAACGTCCATTCATCACGATCCAGCTGATACAACGTGTTTTTCGTATAGTCTTTCACTTCGAGAACTAGAATGCCGAGATCCGGTCCAATTACTACGAAATCCGGTCGCTTACCACGTATTTCTGGTTCGTAGTATACAATATAATCGTCAGGTAAATAGTTCTTTAATGTCCGAAATAGCAACCGCTCTCCTGCCGTTGCACTCGATCTAATAGTTTCAGGTACTGTATAGGCCATATCAATCCCTCCCTTTCTACTAGTCTTTAATTACCTATAGTATACTACATATCTAGTTTTTATAAAATTCTATTTTCTCAGACGTGAAAATAGGCTATCACCCTCAAAAGGTCAATAGCCTACTACTCTAACTATTTCTTTATCAACGCAATCTGCTGTATCCGTAGCCACTTGCTTTGTACCTCTTATATCCATTTGAACTTCTGTTTCATTCCCATATTAATCGATCTACATAACTTCCATGCACATACAACACATCATATGGTGCTACATCTGATCGAATTTGAATCCAAGGGCTTTCAGGCAATTGATCGTTCTTAATAATAAGTGGCATGCCTATTTTAGGATACTTATACACAATAGGTGTTCCAATACTAGTAGGACGTGAACGCACGTTAAGATCGGCGGTATTCGTCAATCCAATCTTCAACTGATTGGCCATCTCTTTCCCACCCATCGAGCGATCCATCCGATACAAATGTCCTCCAATTTTAGAACCCCAATACGGATCGGACGCGTACTTGACGTTCATGCCGATCGCTTTATTGCCGAAATTTGTACCATTCGCATATTTGGCGCCTGGTGGTAAGTAGTTTCTATTCAAGATTGAATCGACAAGTTCCTGGATGTTCTTACTTACAGAAGCAAAATATTTATTTTGTGGATTATCATCCGTCACATACATACCGAATAAGTTATTATAATTCAGTGCGTATGAACTGAGCCCATATTGGCTCTCATGCTGTGCGAGCGCAAGAATATGCATCGCGTTAATATGACTTTCTTGTTCAATTCTCTTCAACTCCGCCCCCATCCCAATCAACTTGCTTCTAGTCGTGGCGTTTTTGTAGATCGTAGAGTTCGGATAGGCGTTTTCCAGACTTCTTAACTGCTTCATAATATACGCATCAAGTTCTTCTGCTGTATAGCGCGTCATACTGCGCATCGGCAAGTATTGGAAGTATTGAGGGGCTGTACCGACTTCTGTGCCTGCCACATCACGGAAATGGCTTCCGTCCGTGCTATAATACTTGGCACCCTCTTGCATAAAACGTGGTGCCGCGCCCATTTCATATGAAGCAAAACTTTTGGTGTTATGTGAATAAATGAAGTGGTGGAGCGAACCTTTCGACACTTTGTAGTACGTGCGATCTGTCACCGTCTGACTTGGTAAGAGCCTCACATTTTGTGGTTTAATGTAGAAATTTCTTCCCGCCAGTTCAACTTTTACAGATTTTGCTGTTGAATCAACGTAAAGAAGCTCCGTGTCAGCTGGTACATACGTTTCTTGTACTGTTAAAGCTTCATTGGCATATAAAATCGTCAATGAACTTCCTCCATATGCTACAGTCGAGACAAGTCCAGCCGGCATATGAATGATCTTATTTTGTAACAAAACCACTTGATTGCCATTCATACGATTTGCAGCAGCTTCAAAACTTGGCAATCTTTCTATAATGGATGTTGTACCATTGGCTTGTACATTCGCTAGATCATAGGTTACCCCTGCTTTGATCGAAAACGTCTTCGTAATCGGCGATTTTAATGATTGGCCATCCGTGTTTTGCACGGCTTGAGTGATAACCAATGTATAGTTTTCACCGTAACGGTAATTACCTACAGGCGGTGCAATATGTATTTTTTGGTCTTTGTCTGAATAGGAAAGCACATTCTCCTGTCTGTTCCCTTGAGAATTTGTGATATAAATCGAGCCTCGCACCGTTTCACGATTTACCGGTTTATTGAACGTGATTGTCCAAGACTTGTCCGGCTCCTGATTGGGCGAATGATCCGGCCAAGTTGCGGCTTCGGCTACGAACATCAAGGAAAACGTAACCAGAAAGGCGATTGCAGTAGTTGTGATATGTTTTGTCATGTTTTTCAATTCTAGTAACCTCCTTTCCTTTTAATTATACAGGATGTTACTAGAAATCCTTTTAGATAAAACAACTATCTCAACAATATTTTTATAGACACAAAAAGCCACTTTACTTGAAACATACTTCATTTCTAAAGTGTGTTTCAAGTAAGTGGCTTTTCTATTACGACTTTATATTATTTCGCTTACTAACATGATGTTTTCATTTCATACACTTGTAACTAAATCACTGTTTTCTAGAATGGATTCTGCAGATACATACTGCAGATCCTGCGCTTCAGCCACTGCTTTGTATGTTACATTTCCATTCACTGTATTTAACCCTTTACGGAGCGCTTCATTATCCAGAAGTGCTTGCTTAAATCCTTTATTAGCAATTTGAAGTGCATAAGGCACAGTAACATTAGTCAATGCCATAGTAGATGTTTGGGGCACAGCACCTGGCATATTAGCAACTGCATAATGTACTACATCATGCTTAACGTAGATTGGATCATCATGTGTTGTCACTCGGTCCGACGTTTCAAAAATGCCTCCTTGGTCGATCGCGATATCTACCAAAACGGATCCTGGTTTCATCGATTGAACCGCTTCTTCAGATACAAGCTTAGGTGCTTTAGCTCCCGGAATGAGGACTGCCCCTATCACTAGATCTGCTTCTTTAACAGATTCTGAGATATTAAATGGATTGGAAACGAGCGTCTGTATACTGTTACCGAAAATTTCATCCAAATGACGTAAACGATCGACTGATAGATCTAGAACCGTTACGTGAGCACCCATGCCCACAGCAATACGAGCCGCGTTGGCACCCGCCTGCCCTCCACCAATTACTACAACTTTTCCACGAGACACACCGGGCACGCCAGCTAGGAGAACACCTTTGCCGCCTTTTGTTTTCTCAAGGTACTGAGCACCAATTTGTGTGGCCATCCTTCCAGCTACTTCACTCATTGGAGCGAGCAGAGGTAATGAATGATTAGGTAGCTGAACCGTTTCATAAGCAAGACCCACTACTTCATTTTCTAGGAGTGCTTTAGTCAACTCTACTTCAGATGCTAAATGTAAATATGTGAACAGTATTAATCCTTTGCGGAAAAAGCGGTATTCAGAAGCGATCGGTTCCTTTACTTTCATCACCATGTCTACACTCCACGCTTCTTCTGCTGTCTGAACAATTTTAGCCCCTGCTTCGACGTAGCTCTCGTCTGTAAAACTAGATCCTAGACCCGCTCCCGTTTCAATAAGTACTTCATGGCCTGACGTACAAAGTGTGAAAACGCCTGCCGGAGTCATCGCTACCCGGTTCTCATTATTTTTAATTTCCTTCGGTACACCAATTAACATGCTCATTCCTCCTCGAATAAAAGATAAACGTTACGTAGTTTTCGGCTGTTCGCTAGTAAAGAAATAGAAAGTATTGCATAGAAGAAGCACCTCTAGCTGCTCACTACATCAAGTAGACAAGAGGTACTTCTATATACACGTAAAGGAAAGACCTGCTATTTATTCTCTTTAAATACTTTTTTAATAACAGATACAATAAAGTCAAAATCTTCATCTGTACAAGAAAGTGGCGGACATAGTGCAAGCACGTTATTGAAACCTTCTACTGTTTCGCCGTTTCGGCCAACAATGAGTCCGTTCGCCTTACATTCTCCAATGATTTTTGTAATACGAGCATTTGAAGCAGGCTCTTTGGTATTCTTGTCTTCCACCATCTCAATACCCATTAAGAATCCAAGACTTCTGATGTCACCCACATACGGATGATCTTTCAAACTAGCCAGCTCATCCGACAAACGATCACCCAGTTCAGCAGAACGATTGATTAAGTCTTCACGTTCCAAAATCTCTAAGTTCTTTAGTGCCACTGCACAAGCTGCTGGATTGCCTCCAAATGTATTCACATGGCGCAAATGACTATGCTCTTCGCCCGTATCGAACTTTTCATAAATGTCTTTTCGGATTGCGGTAACTGATAACGGCAAGTATGCGCTAGTCAAACCTTTTGCCATCGTCACAATATCAGGTTTTACTTTGAAGTGCTGGTGTCCAAACGCTTTTCCAGTACGCCCAAATCCGCAAATTACTTCGTCAATAATTAATAAAACGCCATGACGTGTACAGATCTCTTGCACCTTCTCTAAGTAGACTGGATGTGGAATCAAAATTCCACCACCAGTAATAAGTGGCTCCATAATAATCCCTGCAATTGTCTCTTTTTGCTCCCAAATAATCTTTTCTTCAAGCTCTAAAGCACGCTGGATATTGTATTCTTCCACCGAAATTCCTTCTGGTTTTCGATAGTTATCCGGAGGCGCTACATGCAAGAATCCTGGCACTAATGGTTCATACTTATACTTTCGAAGTGCTTGCCCTGTAGCAGATAATGCTCCCATTGAACTTCCGTGATATGCACGATAGCGGGAAAGGAACTTATACCGGGATGGTTGCCCATTTTGCTGATGATATTGACGTACTAGTTTAAATGCTACTTCATTCGCATCCGATCCACTATTAGAATAGAAGATTTTGTAGTCGTCTCCCAACATTTCATTTAACTTGGCAGCAAGTTCAATGGCTGGTTCATGGCTTTGTGTCATCGGAACATATGCTAGTTTTTTCATTTGCTCATATGCTACTTTTGCAATTTCTTCTCTTCCGTAACCGACATTCACACACCATAAGCCCGACATACCATCTAAATAGCGGTTTCCTTTATGATCTGTAATCCAAGCATTGTCTCCACTCTCAATGATCATCGGTGGATTTTTTTCATTATAAGCGGAAATATGATGCCACACTTTATCTCGATTTTGTTCTGTCAATGACTGTTTATTATTGTGATTCTGTTCATGTAAAGTTTTCAATATGCATTCCTCCCTTTTCTCAATATTCATGACGTGCAGTCAACATTTTCTTGCGTGTGTAGAATTCAATTCCATCACGGCCGTTTGCATGCAAATCGCCGTAAAATGACTTCTTATAGCCAGAGAATGGGAAGAATGCCATAGGCGCTGGTACACCTAGATTAATACCGAGCATTCCTGCATCGATTTCTTCTCGGAATTGACGAATAGCCTTCGAGCTATCTGTGTACAAACAAGCACCATTCGCAAAGTCTGACTCATTTGTAAGTTGAATAGCTTCGTCTAATGTCTCTACTCTGATGACCGAGAGTACGGGCGCGAAGATTTCTTCCTTCCAAATTCGCATTTCAGTCGTAACGCCTTCAAATATTGTCGGTCCTACGAAATAGCCGCCTTCTGAAGTAGATTGATCGCCACGGCCATCACGAACAAGATTAGCGCCCTCTTCAATACCTGCTTCGATGTAAGAAAGTGTCTTATCTTTATGCGACTCACGAATAACAGGTCCAAGGAATACTCCTTCTTCCAAGCCATTCCCAATCGTCATATTATTTGCCTCTTCGACTAATCGTTTCACAAGTTCGTCAGCAACATCTCCAACTGCGACTACGACAGCAGCAGCCATACATCTCTCACCCGCAGAACCAAATGCCGCATTGGTAATATTCGTAACTGTTAAATCCATATTTGCATCTGGCATAACGATCGAATGGTTCTTAGCACCTGCTAGCGCTTGAACACGTTTACCATTAGCTGTTCCTGTTTTATATACATACTCTGCAACCGGTTGTGATCCTACAAATGAAACTGCTGGTATGTCTGGATGGCTTAAAATTCCGTTAACGATATCATGTGCTCCATGAACGATGTTGAAAACTCCATCTGGTAGTCCCGCTTCCGTTAATAGCTCTGCTAATCTATTCGCTAAAAGAGGTGTACGCTCTGAAGGTTTCAAAATGAATGTATTTCCTGCTGCAATGGCAAGTGGGAACATCCAGCAAGGAACCATCATAGGGAAGTTAAACGGTGTAATCCCCCCGACAACTCCTAAAGGATAGCGATACATACCCGATTCAATGTTGGTAGCAATATCAGGAAGTTGGTAACCCATCATTAAGGTTGGAGCCCCTGAAGCAAATTCTACACACTCAATCCCACGCAGAACTTCTCCATAAGCTTCTGCATAGTTTTTTCCATTCTCTATTGTAATTAGTTGTGCCAGTTCATCCCAATGAGCCACAAGAAGTTGCTGATACTTAAATAGAATACGAGCCCTTTGCGGTACCGCAACTTTCTTCCATGAAGAAAAAGCTTTTTTGGCTGCATCTACGGCAACTTGTAGATCTTCCGCAGTTGAAACGGGTACTTCCGCAATAATCTCGCCTGTGGCAGGATTTGGCACCTCTTCATATTTATCCGTGAGTGATTTTACCCATTGTCCATTAATAAAATTAGAAAGCGCTTTCTTTTCTACAACCAATGTATTCATTTTTCTTCCTCCCCTTCTTCTAACCTTGCTTTAGAGCAAGACTTGAGCTAAGCTACTATCTATAGTTTAACGACTATTCTAATAACTTTCATTTTACATTGTGTAACATTGTTGCAAGTATTTTTTTACGTTATGGAGGTCTGTAATGATGAACGAACTTTCTTTGACTGTTCAAGACGTCCTTGCCCGCGACACCTTTAAGCACGCAAGACTCTTAGCAGGAAAAAACGGCTTAGATCGTCAAGTTAGATGGTCACACATACTCGAAGTAAGCGATTTCAGCTCATTGGTCAACGGAGGTGAAATCATTTTAACAACAGGCATACATTTACAGCTTGATACAGAAACACAATTACACTATATAAAGCAGTTAATTGAATTGAATGTTGCGTGCTTGTGTGTAGAAATTGGAGTACAGCTAAGTGAAGTACAGCAAGATATTATTGACTTTGCTGATGATCAAAACTTTCCTATCATCATTTTTGAGAAGTCTGTAAAATTTGTTGATATTTCACAAGACTTGCATACAGTAATCATTAATCGGCATTATGAAATGCTTTCAAAAATTGATACGCTATCTCGGAAATTTAATGAGTTGAGTTTAATGCCTAATGGAATCTTAAAAATCTTACAGGAGTTACAAGTGCATTTTAAACAGGATGTGTTATTTATTTCTGACGATGAAAGATCCTATTACTACCCTATTGAATCAAAAACTTGGAAAGATGATCTACAACGTTTCTTGAATGATAATCGTGCAGAAACTTTTGAGCACGACGTATACATGGTAAACGGAGAACCATTTGCACTACTGTCAACAAGTGGGTTGGGCCAAGACTTAGGTTATCTATGTTTACATCTACCTCAATCACTGGCTGATGACTTTATCTTTTTAATTTTAGATCGAGCCTCTCTAGCCATCGCGCAAATATTACTTCGAAATCGTACTATACAAGAAAGAAATCAACATTATGAAGATGAATTTGTTCGTAATTTACTACATGGTCGTTCAGTAGAACAAGAGGATTATCAATTTTATTTACCAACGAAAAGTCGTAATACACATTATCGTATTTTCATGATTCAAATGGATACTCATGACTCCGTAATAGACGACTACAATTGGGAAGAAATCCGTTCGCAACAGGCTATGATCATTCGTTCACTTTGTAAGCGACACAGTATTTTCCCCGCCCTGACCGTTAGTAAAAATGAAATAACAATCGTTGCCTCCTTCATTGCATCCGATCAGCACATAAAAGATACAAATCGCTTCACTCAGCTAATCAAGCAGATCCAGAGTACGGATGAAAGTGCTTTCTCTAACGGTCGTACGTATAAATTTGGTATTAGCTCCGTGTACCAGGACCTCTCAAAAATTCCAACTGGCTATATGGAAGCCAAAAAAGTAGTGGATATTAAGCAAAGTTTTTCATTTGAAAGTGATTACTACGAAGACTTAGGTATTTATAGATTGCTTCTATTGATTAAAGATGAAGGATACCTTGATCACTATGTAGAAGATTATCTCCAATCTTTAATTGACTATGACACAAAAACAGACAGTGAGTTATTTGAAACTCTACGTATTTATCTTGAGTGTGGAGGCTCAAAAAAAGAAACGGCAGATCGTCTCTTTATTGTTCGGCAAACGCTATATCATCGACTGGAAAAAATCGAAACGATACTTGGGCCGAACTTCATGTCTCCCCTAAATCGGATTGCACTCGAAGTAGCTATTATGGCCAAACGAATTTTAGTCAAAAATGATTAACATAACTTACAGCTTCTACTCCCCTGGAATATACAAGTAGCGGCTGTAAGTGCATAACATCTCTTCGTATTCAAGAACTATTACTTCCCCCTACCATAAGAGCTAATTTATTTATTTCTACCCTGCATCATAATGGATGATAACTACCGCTAACTGCATCTACAATAAGTTGTCCTTGCTTATTATTCGGCAACCTGAAATCCGTCAGCCAAAAAGGGCGATAAAAAAGATTTCTTTGTACTTCTATGATTTTAGGCATTGTTACGAATTTTGCTTTTGAGGAAGCATTATCAAAAACAAATCGCTCCGCTATACTAATGGCATCTTCCTCTACAATAACAGGCCGAGGAATTCTTCCAGTTTCTACTGTTCGTTCAAAAAACATCGGTTTGACGTCTACCAGTGACCCTCTTCCACCAAGTGCGTCTACCGTACATGCCACTTTCCCCTTAAACTTCAGCAAACTTTTTGCGCTTACTTGATATTCAAAGAAGTAATAGGGATAGTAAATTAACTCTTGAATGTGAAACAGCGTTTGTTTTTCATATTGTTGCAACCCAAGCAATACTTCTTCTTCCGAGAAATCAATTTCTTGTACTAACAGGGTGCTCATACGTATCGACTCCCGCGAAATATTTATCGTTCATTAAAAACTTAGATACATTACTTGCCTCTGGCGCCAGATCGCGTGTGATGTTGCGATCAAACTCCTTTGAAAAATAGCGCTTTTGTCTAGATTGTTCAAATGCTTCTTGTACTTCTTCTGAAGGCTTTCGACCAAATTGGCTTCCAATCGTCATACCTAGAATAGATACAATGAGACCTGCCAAAAACGGATGAAGTCCTGTCGAGGTTTCCAATGACATCGAAGTCCAAATAATATTTGTCATTGCTCCACCGATCATTGCAGATAAGCAGCCTATATAATTAGCTTTTTTATAGTAGACGGATGAAACATATGGAACTAAGAAAGCATTTCCTAGTGTACCGAACGCAAACAGAACTAATGCAAATACCGATGGCGGCTCATAGATCGCTACAATTACACCTACAATACCTCCCATTAAAATACATAGTCTGGATACGAGAATCATAGTTTTTTGACTAGCATTCTTGTTGATGAACCGTTGATACACGTCACGTGAAAGAATGGATCCCGCTTGCATCAAGATAGAATCCGCAGTGGACATAACAGCAGACATGATTGCCGAAAGCAATAATGCTGCAAAGATTCCTGGGAATAACGTATAGGCCAGTTCAGTAATAATCATTTCAGGATCTGCAATTGTAGGAAGCAAAATGATGCCGATCAATCCTAAAATATAAGGAACGAAAATGAAAAATTGGTTCCAAATAGCACTGATCATGACTGCTCCTTTTACAGTTTTCGTACTCTTCATAGACATATGGCGAACGACTACGTGTGGGAGTCCCATATAACCTATAGAGTAGATAAGGATTGCACCAATCACCATTCCCCATTGCCCGTAATATGCCAAACCTTTACCCCAAATACTCAAGTAGGTAGGATCAATAGCTTTTAAAGCAACGTTCAATCCAGTCAATCCCCCTACGTGGAAATACGCAAGGAAACCGATACCTACAACTCCAAATACCATAATCAATCCTTGTACAAATGAGGTATACGCAACAGCTAAATAGCCTCCAGCTACCGTATAGACGATAATGACGCTAATACCGATAATTAAAGACAATTCGTACGTAAAGCCTGTTAGTGTAGCCATAGCCTTACCAGCTGCAATAAACTGAGCGCACACATAACCGAATAAAAAGACGATGGAAATAATCGATCCTACTACACGAACGCTCGGACTTTCAAAGCGTTTCTCTAAATATTCAATCGGTGAAAGCGCTCCCATAATTTCAGACATTCTTCTCATCCGTTTACCTAAAACGGATAGGTTGATAATCGATCCACCCGCATCACCAATAGCGTACCAAATAGCATACCAGCCGTATTTAAAGGCCATAGCAGGAGCACCCATAAACATGAATCCACTCATTGCAGTCGTTTGCATTGTCATTGCAGTAACAGCAGGCCCTAGAGAACGACCGCCAAGTAAATATTGTTCTGTTGAGGATGCTGATTTTCTGGAAAACCATAAACCAATCGTTAATAGAACACCTAGATAGATAATGAAAATAATCCCATCGATACTCATTGAATCCCCCCATTGTTACTGCATATTTTGTTGTTGTTTTTCATGTTCATCCATTTCATCTTCTAGATCATCTTCTCGCTTTAATTTAAAGTATATTATTACAGCCAATCCTACCCAAATAAAAGGCCATGGTACAAACCACCAAAACGTTTCAGCAGGAAATCCAAGCATATTTTCACCTCCT
>NZ_JARIEA010000025.1 GCF_029267015.1 Sporosarcina ureae
CCGTTTAAAATCCGTCATAGAGTACTATGTCACGTCACGTCGTTTTTTGTTATACTGTAACGAATGAAGGATGAGGTGACGACATGACGTACCAATACGAAAAATTGCCCGAGGAGAAAGTGTTCAAGGATCCCGTGCACCGCTACATACACGTCCGCGACCGCGTAATCTGGGACCTGGTCAACACGCGCGAATTCCAGCGCCTGCGTAGGATCCGCCAACTTGGCACCACGTACCTAGTGTTCCACGGCGCAGAACATAGTCGCTTCCAGCACTCGCTTGGCGTCTATGAAATCGTCCGACGCATTCTTGACGACGGCTTCAGCTTAAGGGAAGAATGGGACGAAGAACAACGACTCGTTGCCCTATGTGCAGCGCTGTTGCATGACCTCGGACACGGTCCGTTTTCTCACGCATTTGAAAAAGTATTCAATCTGGATCATGAACAATTCACTCAGAAAATTTTATTGGAACAGACAGAAGTCCATGAAGTGCTGCGTCGTGTGTCACCAGATTTCCCACAAAAAGTTGCAGACGTCATTGACAAAACGTACCCGGATAAATTGGTTGTTAGCTTGATTTCCAGTCAAATTGATGCAGACCGGATGGATTATCTTCAGCGCGATGCGTATTACACAGGCGTTTCCTATGGCCACTTCGACATGGAACGTATTTTGCGCGTCATGCGTCCGACTGAGGAACAAGTAGTCATTAAACATAGCGGCATGCACGCAGTGGAAGACTATATCATGAGTCGTTACCAAATGTACTGGCAAGTGTACTTTCATCCAGTGTCGCGTAGCGCAGAAGTGATTCTGATTAAAATTTTGCATAGAGCGAAGTTTTTATTCGATAACGGGTATGCATTTAAGCAGGAGCCGATGCATTTCATTTCATTCTTCGCACAAGAGTTCAAGTTGAAAGAGTACATAGCTCTTGATGAGGGCGTGTTATTGACGTATTTCCAACTGTGGATGGAAGAGAACGATACGATTTTAGCTGATTTATGCGACCGTTTCGTGAACAGGCGGTTATTTCAGTATGCGGAATTCGATCCAGCTGTGCAGTACATGAAATTCGGAGAACTTATCACGTTATTCAAAGAAGCTGGGCTCGATCCAGAATATTATTTGGTGACGGATTCTTCATCTGATTTACCTTATGACTTTTACCGTCCGGGTGAAGAGAATGAGCGTGTCCCGATTTATTTACAACTAAAAAATGGTGATTTGCGTGAACTGTCGCGCATGTCCGATGTGGTCGAAGCGATATCAGGAAAACGCAGAACCGACCATAAAATTTATTATCCTGAAGATTTGTTGATAGATGGAAACCCGTTGCATGAGAAGATTTTGGAATTGTTGAGAGGTTAAGAGAGGGGTTGCGGGACTTGCTGCAAGAGCATGCAAAAATCGTTCAGTTTATATCGTTGGCGAATGAAGTAAACGGCCGTAAGAAGATGCAGAAGATGGTGTATATATTGAAAAAGATGAATTTCCCTTTCGCGGAGAAATACGAACTCCATATGTACGGTCCTTATTCGGAAGAACTGACATTGCGAGTGGAAGAATTATGCGAGATGGGTTTTTTGGCAGAACGCTTTGAGGACAAGGGGTCATATAAGCAATATTGCTATCAAGTGACGGATGAAGGCTCTAAATTCATTTCGACAGTAGACGCACCAAAAGAGCAGCTGCCAGGTTGTATTGAGCGATTGAATGAAAAGTCGTCTCGATTTTTGGAACTTGTTTCGACGTTGTTGTTTTTCGATCAACTCGATAAAGAGGATCAAATTGCTAAAGTACGTATTGTGAAAAACAAATTGAACTTCACCGATCAGGAAATGGAACAAGCTTTTGATTTCATTGAAGAGATGCAAGTGAGTTCAGTTAGTTAAATACAGCAATAAAAAAGGATTCTCACGATGAGAATCCTTTTGCTGATTTTACTGTTCACTCATAAGCTTTCCATTTTTAAAAAGATGATTTTTTGGCATTTCTTCAATGAAAACTGTTACGCTATCAGTAGTAGCACCAGTTGTTTCTACAACCGCTTGTGTAACCTTTTCACATAGTGCACGTTTTTGATCATCTGTGCGACCTTCAAGCATTTTTAC
Source organism: Sporosarcina ureae (assembly GCF_029267015.1). Taxonomy (GTDB): domain Bacteria; phylum Bacillota; class Bacilli; order Bacillales_A; family Planococcaceae; genus Sporosarcina; species Sporosarcina ureae_D. The sequence goes on from NZ_JARIEA010000025.1 coordinate 2,117, forward strand.
CGTTACGTATGGCATTTCATTTCCTCCTTAGCAGAAAATTCAGGTATAGTACATATAATAACAGAGACGGAGGGCGATTTACATGGCAAGTGAGCAAAATTCAAAACCAAAGTTAGGTTTTACTATCATAAAAAATGATCCGACAGACGGTCATAAAGGATTCGGTATCGGGTCACTATCATTGGAAAACATCTCACCGGTGATCATCGATGTTGAAGAAGGCACAGCGCAAGTGGAAATGGGCGCTATGCATGCTCGCAGTGATACGGAGCGCGGAATCAAATTTACGACAGATCGCAAAGATTCTGAAGGTGGAAAGCCGTACTGGTTAGTTTGGGTAACCATTGATTACCGTGAAGAAGGACCATATTATGCAGGAATTACGGCTTGTGAGATGGTGGTCAACCGTGAAAAGAGACGTGGCTATAAATTACTGGCAGATCACGTCAACCGCATGGACAAATCAATGAAGCGTAAAATCATGGTGGACGATATGGATGATCGTTCAAAAAAGATCTTGAAGGACTTCCTACAATCGCATAATGCGGAACTATGGGAACGCAGTACACCTGAATTACACGAAGGTTTACGCACAGAGTAAGCTATAAATTAATTGGAGTCAAAAGTTCAAATCTCGTCAAATAAGTCAAAAATGTGACAATTTGCATTACCTACTGTTTGAGGTTGAATGTCTGCATAAAAGGAAGTAAACTAAATATACAGCTTTGCGCTGTAATCTAGGACACCCGTTATGCAGACAATTGTTTGATAAAACACAAACCCAAGCAGTGCGGATTCATTCGATCACTGCATATCGGTCAAAAAAGCCACACTCTCCGCGGATACGGAGAATGTGGCTTTTTTCAATGGATAGGGAAGTGTGGGCGCTACTGCTACTGCTCTATCGGCGGCTTTATCCGCTCTATCACGGCCGCTAACCGCTCTATCAGAGCAGCCGAGCGCTCTATCAAGCCTGCTATTCGCTCTATCAGCCGCGTTGACTGCTCATACAACACCCGCAACCGCTCTTAGCCCATCCCATCCCATCCCATCCAATCCAATCCCACCTAACTCCACTCATCATCACTCGAAAAACGAAAACGGGAACAACTCCATTTTAGAATTTTCCTCTTCTCCAGAATGCTGTTCTCTTAATGAGCGATCCGTACATAACTTTTTCGGGACATCTTTATCCTTTACATAGACCAAGCGTTGCTTCGGACACTCATTGACCGCAATTCCGCCAGTTTCGATATCGACAATGACACTTTGCACGCCAGAAGGGGGGAGGAATGGCTGTGGGGCCGTCCCTTCATGCGCAGCTTCCATGAAATCGATCCAGACTTTTTTGGAGACAGACTTATCTTCTAAATCCTCGAGCTGTTTGCCGCGGTCGAAGCCTGTCCAAATGCCCGCTGTTAATGTGGGCGAGAATCCAATTAAATACTGATCGGATATTGTCGTTCCCGACTTCGCTGCGTAAGGTCGTGTTTGTTTCGGGCGCATCGACAAGCCTGTAGAGGTTAAATAATCATTGAAGACGGGGTCGAACATACCTGTCATTAAATGTGTCAGCACAAACGCGTCTTGTTCTGACATCACTTGCTTAGGTTTCTTTGAAGGATGCTCATAGACCAGCTTTCCGTTCGCATCCGTAATCGATAGAATCAATTGTGGTTCGACTTGTTTACCTTTTGACGCAATGCGATTATACGCTGTCGTCATCTCGAACAACGTCACATCGGAAGTTCCGAGCGCGACCGCTGGGGATTCAGGAAACGCGACATCGACGCCAAGTCGCTGCGCCATTTTCGTGTACGGCTTGTACCCGACTTGCTCAAGCGTTTTAACCGCATAAATATTATCTGAAATCGCAATCGCCTGTGCCAATGAAATCGGTTTCGCTGCAAATTCTCCGTTAATATTGCTCGGCTCATAGGTTGAACGACCGTCATCATACGTAAATAGCGTCTTTTCGGCTGTCATGAAAGTTAACGGATTCATCCCTTTTTCGAGCGCAGCCGCATAGAGAATCGGCTTCATTGCAGATCCTGGCTGACGTTTCGCTTGCGTCACACGGTTGAAGGAGCTATCACCAAAATCTACACCACCGACCATCGACGTGACGAATCCTGTGTCAGCAGTCATGGAAATAAATCCAACTTGTAGATCATTTGCAGGCATCGCTTGTTTAATGGCTTGTTCCGCCGCTTGCTGGTGCTGTTGATTCAACGTCGTTCGGATTTGCCAGCCGCCTTCAGCAGGTACTCGTCCTTTCGACGCGAGGATGTCTTCCGCTTGTTGCCATGCAGCGTCCAAAAAGTATGGAGCCACTTGTTTCATATCTTTCCAACTCTCTGTCTTCAGCACGATTCTCTCTTCGACCGCACGTTCCTTTTGCGCAGTTGAAATATAATCATATTCCTCCATTTGATCGAGTACGAGAAGTTGGCGGTTGCGAGAATTCTCTGGGTTATCTAAAGGTGAATAAACGGAAGGTCCTTTTGCGATGGCTGCAATCGTAGCGGCTTCTTCCAATGTCAGCTCTTTCGCGGCTTTGGAGAAATAAAATCGACTAGCCGCTTCCACGCCATACATTCCATGGCCAAAGTAGACCGTATTTAAATAACCTTCCAATATCGTATCCTTGTCATAGAAAATTTCCAGTCGATAAGCAAACAGCGCTTCATGAATTTTTCGTGTCCAAGACTTTTCGTGCGTCAAATACAGATTCCGTGCATATTGCATGGTTATCGTACTCGCACCTTGTGCCTTACTCATTGTTTTGACGTCTTTCAGAACTGCACCTGCAAGTCGTTTATAATCAAATCCATTATGTGAATAAAATTTCTTGTCTTCCGTTGCTACAAAAGCATCCGAAAGAAAAGGGGACATATCGGACAGCTTCATCCAATAACGTCGATGTTGTGAAAAATGATCCCCGATCTGATGTCCGCTATGATCGAGGAACAATGAAGCCTTTGGTACGCTCAGTGAAGGAGCACCAAGTACTTGAGCATATATTCGAAGGGCGATTAAAACAGTTGCGATTGCAGCTATGGACGTGATCGACAGGGATAATGCAACCCTTTTCCACTTTCTGCGATTTGTTGATTTTATATAATCGGTACGTTTCATTGCTCATCACATCCCGTTCCATTCAGTGTCTTTTGACAGTATGGTACGGTTCTGGACGGATTAAACGGCTTATGAGAAAAGTTTAGATGCGTAACATTGAAACTGGTGTCGGAAGAAGTGTATAATGAGTGGATATATTTACTTAAGGCGGTGAACGAATGGAAGCGCTAAAAATGCAAGTTCAGCTCCGTTCCGTTATTCAACATCCAGATCAGCAAGCAGAAACGCATACGATGCAGGCAACTGGTGAAATCATTGAGAAAAAAGGACAGTCGTATTTATTGTTTGAAGAACGAACAGAAGGTATGCCAGCAGTCCGGACGACCGTGAAATTACATGCTGAAGATGCCTTCATCATGCGCAAGGGCGGCGTACAGATGCGATTGCCTTTCAGACAGGATGACATACGCTTTGGCACATATGGCAATGGTCCTGCAGTTATGGATTTAGCCGTTCGTACGAATCAACTGGAGTGGGTACCTGGACGCTTTACGGTAGCGTACGACTTACATTCAGATGAAAGTTTATTAGGGAAATACCATTTGACAATAACCTACTCGGAGGTAACACAATGAATGCAGTAGAGCAGATCCAACATGAAATTAAAGAAGCATTGCACCAAGCCATTGAAAAAGCACAACTAGTTGAAGGTGAGGACATTCCAGAAATTAAACTGGAATCACCTAGAAGTAAAGAGAATGGTGACTACGCAGCGAATATCGCGATGCAGTTGACGAAACTTTCGAAGAAGCCACCACGTGCGATTGCTGAAAGTATTCTGGAGAACTTGGATACGACGAATACGGCAATTGATTCCATTGAAATCGCCGGACCTGGTTTCCTCAATATCCGCTTGAAAACAGACAGTCTTGGAGATATCGTGAAATCTGTCCTTGACCAAGGAGCGGACTACGGTCGTTCAGATAGCGGACAGCAACAGAAAATCCAAGTTGAATTCGTTTCAGCGAACCCAACAGGCGACTTGCACTTAGGACACGCGCGCGGGGCTTCACTAGGAGATTCATTATGTAATATTCTCGATAAAGCAGGCTATGACGTAGCGCGTGAATACTATATCAATGATGCCGGTAATCAAATCAATAACTTGGCACACTCTATCGACGTTCGTTATTTTGAAGAGCTTGGCTTAGAAAAAGAAATGCCTGAAGACGGCTATCGCGGCGCAGATATCATCAGGATCGCAAAAGGTCTCGTTGAACAATATGGCGACAAGTACGTCCATGTTGCAGAAGAAGAGCGACTTGCATTTTTCCGTGAACACGGCTTGAATATCGAATTGGATAAACTGAAAAAAGACTTAGCGGATTTCCGCGTTCATTTCGACCACTGGTTCTCGGAGACGTCTCTATATAACAACGGCAAGATCGAAGTTGCGCTTACTAAACTTCGTGAAAATGGCCATGTCTATGAAGAAGACGGTGCAACTTGGTTCCGCTCGACTACATTTGGTGACGACAAAGACCGTGTATTGATCAAACAAGACGGTTCATTCACATACTTAACTCCGGACATAGCTTATCACCAAGATAAACTGAGTCGCGGATTTGATAAACTCATCAACATCTGGGGAGCAGACCACCATGGCTATATTCCGCGTATGAAAGCAGCGATTCAAGCGCTTGGCTATGATCGCGATACGCTAGAAGTAGAGGTGGCGCAAATGGTTCAGCTGTATAAAGACGGAGAAAAGTTCAAGATGAGCAAGCGCACAGGAAAAGCGGTCACACTGCGTGAACTCGTAGAAGAAGTCGGCCTAGACGCTGTACGTTATTTCTTCGCGATGCGCTCAGGCGATGCACAAATGGACTTCGACTTGGACTTGGCTGTTTCCAAATCCAACGAAAATCCTGTGTACTACGCACAATATGCGCACGCACGTATTTGTTCGATCTTGCGTCAGGCGAAAGAGCAAGACGTAGTAGCGTCGACAGAGAACGTCACGCTATTGCAAGATGAAAAAGAATTAGAGTTGTTGAAAAAGCTTGGAGATTTCCCAAAACTCATTAGCGACTCGGCTCGCATGCGTGCACCGCACCGTGTGACGACGTATATCCAAGAGCTAGCAGCAAGCTTCCATAGCTTCTATAATGCGAACAAAGTGTTGGATCCTGAGAACAAGGATCTTTCCGAAGCGCGCTTGGCTTTGATTACGGCAACGAAAACGACGATTGCGAATGCGTTGAAATTGGTAGGCGTCGAAGCACCTGAAAGAATGTAATATGTTGAAAGTGGCCAAGCGGGTTTACTGCTTGGCTTTTTTGTTTTGGCTTTGTGAGGGGGAAGAGGAAGAGGAAGGGCAAGGGCAACGTTTCGCTGCGTTCCAGGCGGACGCGTTCGGGAGGGCTCGCGCTGAGCCCCCTAGTCACTGCGTTCCTTTAGGGGTCTCACCTGTCGAGCTGATCCTCCCCGAGTCGCCGCCTTGCACTTCGCTTCACTGGTGTCCTTTTCTTGAGTAGGAGAGTGAAGTTCAGGAGCATATGGTAATTATTTCCTGAGATATGGAGGGAGAGCAACGTTTCGCTGCGTAATTCTTTGATTTAAAAAATTCCAATGACCGTAGACACATCAACAACTTAAAGGCGGTTCAACCTGTCAACATAACAAAAAGTAGGGAGTGAGGCGGAAGCAGGGGGCGACTCCCAGAGGATCAGGTCGACAGATGAGACAACCGAAGGACGCGCAGCGAACTGGTTGGCTCATCGCGGCCCCTCAGGAAAGCGTCCCCCTGCTGGAGCCTCACTCCCAAACACGTTTCAATCTCCGCCTAACCCCTGTACAACCAACACTATTATCGCTATAATAAGTCATAATTACATATCTTTCGAAAAGGTTCTCTAATTAACGAGATGAAAAGCGAAATCGGTTCAAATCCGATGCGGTCCCGCCACTGTACGTGCTATGCACAAGCCAGGTCACCTGCCTTTTTAAGAAAATGAAGTTCCGCAGCAACCTACGAGGATAGGTACAGTGGAAGAAATCACACCCTGATTTCATCCCACCTCATCCTTCGACCTATCGAAGGATTTTTTTATGTCTGCGGATCGCGTAATGAAACACACATATCAAAGGAGGAACACACATGAAGAAGTTTTGGCAACTTTTGCTGACGGCGATGCTTGCGGTACTCGTACTTGCAGCATGCGGCAACGACAGCAAAAAAGAGGAAACACCGGCAGATGAAAATCCAGCTGGCGAAGAAACGAAAACAGATACACAATCAACGGATACAACAAGTTATCCATATACGCTGACAGATGCAGCGGGCGAAGAAATTACATTGGAACAAGCACCTGAAACTGTAATTTCATTAATTCCAAGCAACACAGAAATTTTATTTGGTATCGATGCAGGAGATAAAGTAATCGCTGTAACAGAAAACGATGACTATCCTGAAGAAGTAGCAGAGCTAGATACAGTAGGGGACTTCACGGTCAATGTAGAAAAAGTGATTTCATTGATGCCGGAAGCAGTATTCGCACACGAAATGATGATGGGCTCAAGTGAAGAAGGATTGAACCAAATTCGTGACGCAGGCATCCCAGTGATCGTCGTTCCGAATGCGGGTACATTTGACGAGACGTATGCATCGATTGAAATGATTGGTGAAGTAATGGACAAAAATGCAGAAGCTAATCAAATCGTCGAAGATATGAAAACAAAAATTGCAGATATTGAAAAGAAAGCAGCGGACATTACAGACAAGAAGCGCGTGTTTGTTGAAAACTCCGATGCACCTGAGATCTATACACCAGGAAAAGGGACATTCCCACAGCAATTCTTGGATATGATCCACGCTGAAAACATCGTGACAGAAGAAGGCTGGATTATGATTAGCCCTGAAACGATTGTAGATGAAAATCCGGATGTTATTTTGGCTATGTATAGCTACGTTCCAAACGTTGTAGAAAATATTAAAACGCGTGACGGATTTGATGCGGTGACTGCGATTAAAGAAGATCAAGTCATTCAACTGGATGAAGATATCACTAGCCGTACAGGTCCACGTTTAGCCGATGGATTAGAATTGTTTGCGAAAGCAATCTATCCTGAGGTATTCGGTGAATAAAACCGCTCTCGCCTATGTCGTGTCGATTGCCACATTGCTTGTGGCAATCTGGCTCGGCGTATCGATCGGTACAGTGAAAATACCAATAGAGACGCTATGGAATCAATCGGATGCGACGACAAGTAATATTTTGTGGAAGATCCGGATGCCACGTGTGTTGCTGGCAGGAATCGTCGGTGCATCACTCGCTATTTCGGGAGCCGCTTTCCAAGGGCTACTGAAAAATCCGTTAGCTGATCCTTACACCCTCGGAGTGTCATCCGGTGCCTCTGTCGGCGCCGTGATCACACTCTTTTTTGGTATTTCGCTACCGGTACTTGGCGCATTCACCTTACCCGTATTTAGTATGATCGGTGCCGCAGTGACGATGTTTCTAGTAATCGGCTTTGCGCGTCTGGTCGACCGTTCAATGAAAATGGAAACGATTATATTGACAGGCATCATATTTGGTTCATTCCTTGGCTCGGTGCTGTCGCTGATGATCGCATTAACACAAGAAGAACTCCGCCAAATTGTAGGTTGGTTACTTGGTAGCGTATCGATGCGTGGATGGAAATATATTACGATGGTTCTGCCGTTTTTCATCATCGGGTCGTTCATGTTGTGGCTGAATCGTCGCGAGTTGAATGCTTTACTATTCGGTGAAGAACGCGCGCATCATCTTGGAGTCAATGTAAAACAACGTAAGTTAATGATTTTGCTTGGTGGTTCGGTGTTGACGGGTTCTGCTGTGGCGGTATCGGGAACAATTGGCTTCGTCGGCTTAGTTGTACCGCATATGACACGGATGCTTTGGGGTTCCGATCATCGACACGTTCTTCCGTTATCTTTATTCAACGGCGCCTCGTTACTCATCATTTGTGATCTTGTAGCACGAACGATTATTTCGCCGGCTGAATTACCGGTCGGTGTCATTACGGCATTCATTGGCGCTCCGGTGTTTGCTTATATCTTTTATAAACAGCGTAGAAAAGGAGCGATGTAACCATGTTGCAAGTGGAAAATATATCGGGAGGCTACGGCAAGGAACCGATTGTGCGAAATGTGTCGTTCCACGTGGAAAAAGGAGAAGTTCTTGGGATTTTAGGTCCGAATGGTAGTGGTAAATCGACGTTATTGAAGATTATTTCAGGGATTTTGCCGAAACAAAGCGGCAAGGTAATGATTGCTGGAAAGCCTTCAGGTGCTTATACACAAAAGCAATTTGCCCAACAAGTGGCGGTCCTTCCACAACTCCATGCCCATGCGTTTTCGCATACAGTGAAAGACACCGTGGCACTTGGTCGTTATCCGTATCAGTCAGGAATTTTCTCGAGTTGGTCGGAGTTGGACGAGCAAGCTGTACAGGAAGCGATGCACCATACAGGCGTCACACGATATGAAAATACTCCAATTGAATTATTGTCGGGCGGCGAGCAACAACGCGTATTCGTTGCACAAGCACTCGCTCAGCAAGCGCCTATTTTATTATTGGATGAACCAACGAACCATCTCGATATCGCGCATCAGCAACAATTGCTTGATACGATCCGCAATCAAGCAAGGCAGAAGGGCATCACGGTCATCTCGGTCTTTCACGACATTAACTTGGCTGCACTCTACTGTGATCGCTTATTGCTATTGAAGAACGGGGAAGTCGCATCGATCGGTGTGCCGCAAGACGTCGTACTCGAACAGGAAATTCATGAAGTGTACAATGCACGCGTTAAAACACAGCCACACCCCGAAATGCCGAAGCCTCAAATGACGCTATTGCCGAATTTGCAAGAAAAGGTGGATCGGTTTTATGTAAAGAAAGCAGACGTTTCGATTCAGCGAGATCACGTATTATTGCAATCAAGCCAGCCTCTGAAGACGATTTCTTCCGCAGTCCATAATGCCGGCCTTGGCTGGTACCGGACGTTCGTTAATCGAGGTGTACGTGCGGATTATATGATCGATGATGTACAGCGTGAGAACACCGAATACTTGCGCGCGCTAGGTTATCATTTAACAGACACTGTAGCCATGATGACAGCAGTTAGTCCTGAGCATGTTGAAGTCGAAGAATACGAAGGGGAATTCGGTACGATTGTTGTAGCAGTAACAGCGGGTATCGGAAACGCTGTCGACGTCTCGAAGTCTTGGTTACGAGAAGACATTTCCTACATCGGTACGATTAATACGTGGGTATTCATTAATGGCGAATTAAGTGAGGAAGCGTTCGTTCAGGCATTGATCACAGCGACCGAAGCGAAAGTGAAGGCACTGCAAGACGAGAAGGTAAAGGATCCCGAGTCTGGAACGCTAGCAACTGGTACATCGACCGACAGCCTGTTGATTGCGTCTACACAGCAAGGAACGTATTTGCCTTACGCCGGACCGATTACGCAACTCGGAAAACTGATTGGTAAAGGCGTTTACGAGTGTACAGTGCGGGCTATTCACTCCTATCGCTTAGCAGTAGGTGATGACAGATGATTCCTGCTCATTTCATTGCGATCGCAATCGGCATGGTGCTCGACCGTCTTATCGGAGATCCATCCAACTGGCCGCATCCCGTGAAGTTGCTCGGTACGACAATTGGAAACTTGACGAAGCTGTTGAATAAAGGTCGCATGCGTACAATAAAAGGTGCCATACTCTGGCTGTTTATTTGCATGACAACGTTTCTACTCGTGATCTGGCTCGTCAGTATCGCCTATCGTCTTCATTTGCTAGTAGGTATCGTAATCGAAGCATTGCTTATTGCGGCTGGACTTGCACAAAAAAGTTTGCGTGATGCAGCGCTTGAAGTTTACAAACCATTACAAACTAAAGATTTGAAAGAAGCACGTGAGAAACTAAGTTGGATTGTAGGTAGGGATACGAAGAAGCTCGATGAGAGTGAAATATCACGCGCCACAATCGAAACCGTTTCAGAAAATACGTCTGATGGTGTCACTGCTCCGTTATTTTGGGCATTCTTGCTCGGTGCACCTGGCTTGTGGCTATATAAAGCGGTCAATACACTCGATTCGATGATTGGCTACAAAGATGAGCGTTATCGTGAATTTGGAAAAGTTTCAGCGCGTATGGATGATCTCTTTAACTGGATTCCTTCAAGAATTACAGGATTGCTCATTCTATTGTTCACTCCGAATGAAGGCCGACATTCATTGAAACAGCGGATTAGCGGCTGGTTAGGTGATGCTAAAAAGCATATGAGCCCAAATAGTGGTTATTTGGAAGCGGCTACTGCTTGGCAACTCAATATTCAGTTAGGTGGAAGCAGTACATATCGCGGTGTAGTATCAAAACGGGCGACACTCGGTCCGGCAGTCATTGCGAATAAAGAACATATCCGCTCCGCTACCTATCAAATGCAACTTGTGTCTTGGACATTCTGGTCGCTAGGCACAGTATTAGGAGGGATTTTCTATGCGATTGCCTGAACATGGCGCAAACAGCAAACGATTATATGCATCAATGAATATTCCTATGCCTGAAGAAGTGCTCGATTTTAGTGAAAACTGTAATCCGGTAGGGCCACCGCCATCCGTAGTGGAGGCTTGGCCAGAATTACTCACTACGCTCAACAGCTACCCGGATCCCGACGGACAGCCATTCCTTTTTGCAGTTTCAACTTTTCATCAAGTTGAAGAACGACAAGTACTCGTTGGCAACGGTGCGGCGGAACTTCTATCATTATTGGCTGGGCATTACCGGGGGAAAAGGGTGCTGCTGATTGACCCCACCTTCTCTGAGTATCGTGCTACGCTTTCAGCGAACGGAGCGGAAGTAGTATCGCTTCAAGCTAATGAGACAGACGGTTTTCAATTGCCTATGCAACGTATTCTTGAATCGTTACCAAAAGTGAATGCCATCTATATTTGCACACCGAATAATCCGACGGGGTTATTGCCTTCAAAAAGTGAGCTACTGATGATTGTGGAAGCCGCTAAAAAGAGCGGAACAGACGTTGTTCTGGATGAAGCATTCATTGATTTCATTGATGAAGCAAAGTCCTTCATTTCACAAGTTGCGAACTATCCGAACTTGTTGATAGTCCGTTCAATGACGAAAATGTACGCGATACCCGGTATCCGTTTAGGCTATTTGATTGCCCATCCTGAGCGTATCGAATCGCTGAAACAGCGGGCGGCTCATTGGCACGTCAACGGGCTTGCTGCTGAAATCGGTGTATTGTGTTTGCATGAAGACGCTTATCGTGAGCAAGCGATTCAACACGCACAAAAAGAACGTTTGAAGATGAAGCAGTTTTTGCGTTCACACGATTGTGAAGTGCTTGATTCCTCGGCAAATTATCTCGTCATGAAACCGCAACAAGACGGGAAAAAACTTTATCACGATTTATTAAAACAAGGCATCGTCCTTCGCCATTCGGAAAATTTTCGCGGGATGGATGGACGCTGGTTACGTATCGGCATGAAGTCCGAAAAGATGATGGACACACTGCGGGAGGCGATGGATCAATGGTTCAAGGAACAGTAACATTCATCAGTGGTGGAGCACGTAGTGGAAAAAGTGCATATGCAGAACGTCTTCTTACGGATCAATCATCAGGCCGTCTTGTCTATATTGCATCGGGTGTGGCATCTGATGATGAAATGAAGCAACGAATCGATAAGCATATAGAAGATCGTCGAAATGCGGACTGGCTGACGATTGAGCAACCGAAGAATCTCCATGAAGCGTTGCCTTTTTTGCAACCGGGCGATCTTGTACTCTGGGATTGTCTGACGACTTGGCTCGCCAATGAATTGTACGAAGGGTACGAAGAAGGCACACCTTGCGTTCGTCGCCCAGGGTGCTTGGAGCAAAAACAGAAACAATTACTTCATACGATTCAGCAAATGAGCGAAGTCGTTGCCCATCTAGTCATCGTATCTAACGAAGTCCTCGATGAGTGGCTACAATACGGAGAAGAGACGGAAATCTACCGCCAAACGATTGGCACGTTGCATCAGCGAATCGTTGAGCTAGCAGACCAAGCGATTGAGATGGACCACGGGATTCCAATTGTTTGGAAAGGTGAGAAGCTATGAACGGATTAATGATCGTTGGCACAGCCTCAGACGTCGGCAAGACGATGATTTGCACTGCATTATGCCGTTTGCTTTCGAATGAAGGCATCCAAGTAGCACCTTTTAAATCTCAAAACATGTCAGGCTTCTCCGAAACACTAGCAGACGGACGTGAAATCAGCCGATCTCAATTTCAGCAAGCAGAAGCGGCTCGCACGGAACCGATTGTTGAAATGAATCCGATATTGATGAAGCCCGGAGAAGACATGAAGGCAGATGTTCTATTTATGGGCGTACCGCTCGAGATGATCGACGGACAATACTTTCGAAAAGAGTGGTTCGATAAAGGACTCGAAACCATTCAGCAAGCGTTAGATTATTTATCCGATCACTACGACACGCTGATTATTGAAGGGGCAGGAAGTACCGCAGAAGTAAATTTGATGGATCGTGAGCTGACGAATATGCGCGTAGCAGAGCTCGCGGATGTACCAGTCCTACTCGTAGCGGACATTTCTAAAGGCGGTGCTTTTGCCTCGATTGTTGGCACATTGCAATTACTGTCGGAAGAAAGACGTCAACGCATCAAAGGTATTATTATCAATAAGTTTTACGGTGACGCCTCTTATTTCGAAGATGGGATACAGTTCATTGAAGACTATACAGGTATTCCCGTTGTGGGGGTCATACCCATCCTAGAAAACCATGGCATACCAGAAGAGGATATGGACCGGGAGACGCTTCCGGCAATGGAAGGTATAGACGTTTACGAACAATGGGCTACTCACGTAAAAAAACATATCAATTGGCCGTTAATTCAGACTATGTTGGAGTAAAGGAGCGAGAAGATGAATAGCATTTTACTAGCGCTCCAATTTTTCACGTCGTTGCCTGTCCATAAAGAGCTACCGCTCGGAAAAAAGGAAGTATCGGGCATGTATATCGCTTTGCCGTTTGTCGGTGGTGGTATTGGAGTGTTACTCGCGGGAGTTGCATACATAACGAGTGATTTCAATAGTTTTCTTGCGGCTGTACTGATATTGCTAGCGGGACTGATCGCGACAGGCGGCTTACATGTAGATGGCTTTGCCGACCTTGGCGATGCGTTCTTTTCCTACCAGGATCGGGAAAAGCGTCTGACGATTATGGATGACCCACGGCTCGGTGCGTTCGGCACGTTATCGCTACTCGTTTTACTTTGTTTGAAAATCGGTCTGTTCATTGAAATTCTGCAGCTCGCAAACGGTTGGGTAGTACTCGTGGCGGTGCCGATCCTTTCTCGCGCAGCTTTAGTCGCGTATTACACGCTGACAAAAACCGCGAAAACAAGTGGCATAGCATTCTTTTTCAAAAATCATTTCCTACGTAGACGCATGTTGCTCGCCTCAAGCACAATCAGCATCGTGACAGTGGTTTTAGTAAGTATCCAATACCGTTCATTTTTAGTAATTCCTGTCCTGCTATTCGTGATATGCTTGTCCATTTGGCTGTACAATCGCTGGACTATCAAACATTTTGGTGGTGTTACAGGGGATCTATGCGGTGCATTCATTGAAGGAATGGAGGTTTTATTATGGCTCGTCCTTATCGTTTATTTTTCATACGGCATTTAAAATCGACTTCAAACGGAAATGGGCAATACTGCGGCTGGACGGATTGTGATTTGATTTCAAATGAAGGAGATCCAATCGAATTTCCAGTCGCTGTGCCACATGTTTTTTGCAGTGATTTAAAGAGAACGATTCAAACGGCCGCCATCTATTTCCCACAAGCGACTTTTGAAGCGGATCCACGTGTAAGAGAATGTAATTTTGGAGACTTTGAAGGAAAGACCTATGCGCAATTAAAAAACGACCCCGACTATCGTAATTGGCTGAATGATCCGTGGCATGTACCGCCACGCAACGGCGAAAGCTTGGGGCATGTGAAGTCACGCGTGCTGGATGCGTTAGTCGAATTACCAAGTGACTCGGTTGTCGTGACACATGGCGGCGTGATCCGGGTAGTGCTTGATACGTTCACACAAGACGACCGATCATTTTGGGACTGGGATGTATCAAACGGCTCAATCTGGCAACTCGAGTGGGCTAGTAAGGAAGAGTTCAAGGAGGGGAAGCCATGCACGTCTTTATCGGAGGTGCCTATAACGGCAAAACAGACTATGTAAGACGTTGGATTGGTGACAAGGCGGCATGTTTCTGTACAATGGATACAACCGCGACGGCCCAACCTGGTGAATCACTTGTTATTAGTGGCTTGCATGAGTGGTTGATGCATACCAATAAAACGGAGACAGAAGCACGCGATGCTGTAAACCAAATCAGTGGCTCCGACACAGTCTTTATTCTAACCGACATGGGTCGTGGCATCGTTCCTCTTGATGCCAAACAGCGAGACCTTCGCGATCGGTGCGGCCGGTTATATCAACACTTATTTGCGGAAGCAACAAGCGTCACAAGAATTTGGTATGGTATTCCACACACAATCAAAGGAGTGAAGTGAAATGAAAATTTACACAAGAACGGGCGATAAGGGAACAACGGCTTTAATTGGAGGACGCGTAGCAAAAGACGACTTGCGCGTCGAGGCATACGGCACGATCGATGAACTGAATTCATTCGTCGGCAAGGCGATGACGGAACTTGACCCAGAGAAATTCGCGGACATCCTAACTGACCTTGAAACTATCCAAAATGAATTATTCGACGGTGGCGGTGACTTGGCGAACGTCATGAAAGAACGCCATTACAAGCTCGACGAAGAACCAATCACGGTTCTCGAGCAACGAATCGACAAGTTGATGGAAGAAGTACCTGAACTCGAACGCTTCATACTTCCCGGAGGATCTCCAGCTGCTGCAACATTGCACATCGCGCGTACCGTAACCCGCCGAGCAGAACGCGTGACGGTTACACTAATGAACGCAGCAGACGACGTTTCACCAGTCGTCGTGCGCTACTTAAACCGTCTTTCGGATTACCTATTCGTAGCGGCGCGCATTGTGAACGCACGTCTAGGAATTGCAGACAACGAATATGTCCGCAGTGCCAAAGTATTCCGCACAAGTGAGAAAAAAGATAAGTGATTGCAGGAGAACGGGGATGACAGGCTGATGCTGTCATCCCTGTTTTTGTGTGCCGCTCTATGCCGACGTCTGAGTGCTCTATCCTGCCGCGTAACCGCTCTATGCAGACGTTTGAGTGCTCTATCTGGCCGTGTGACCGCTCTATGCAGACGTTTGAGTGCTCTATTCGGCCGTGTGACCGCTCTATGCAGACGTTTGAGTGCTCTATTCGGCCGCGTGACCGCTCTATGCCGACGTCTGAGTGCTCTATCACGCCGCGTAACAGCTCTATGCCGACGTTTGAGTGCTCTATCCTGCCGCGTGACCGCTCTATGCGGACGTTCGAGTGCTCTATTCGGCCGCGTGACCGCTCTATGCCGACGTCTGAGTGCTCTATCCTGCCGCGTGACCGCTCTAAGCCCACGTCTGAGTGCTCTATCGCGCCGCGTATCCGCTCTATGCAGATGTCCAAGCGCTCTATCGTGCCACGTACTCGCTCTATCAACTCCCACACATCACACCCGAATCACGTCATACAACCTCGTAAACTCTTTTTTACTCAAAATCTTCGGCACGGGATACAACGGATTGGCTTCAGACGCCGCTCGTTCGACCATCAACGGAATATCTTCCTTCACTATCCCGTCCACCCGCTCTGGGATCCCCATCAAACGGTTCAACATGCGAATTTCCTCAATAAACTTCTCCGCTTTCATTCGCTTCGTATCCGAACGACTCGTAATTCCAATCAAATCAGCCAACTCTGAGAGGGGCTCATAGACAGTTTTCCCATAATACTCGAGCACATGCGGCAAGATAATCGCATTCGCTAAGCCGTGCGGCACATTATAAAATCCACCGAGTGTATGCGCAATTGCATGCACATTGCCTACATATGCCCGTGTGAATGCCTTTCCGGCCAAATAAGAAGCCCACTGCATATTTGTTCGTGCAGTCAGATTTTCACCATTACGATATGCTTCATATAAATTTGCAAACACCAACTGCACCACTTCGCGACTATCTTTCCATGTTTCCTTCGTATTACTGTTACCAATATACGCCTCAACCGCATGCGTCAACGCATCAATACCGGTAGCTGCTGTAATCGAAGGTGGCAACTTGATAGTAAGTAGGGGATCGAGCACTGCGTAATGCGGGATCAATGAAGTGTCGCTGATCGCGTACTTCTCATGCGTCTCGCTATTCGTCACCACCGCGGCCAACGTAGCTTCGCTTCCAGTACCTGCAGTTGTCGGTATCGTAAACAACGTCGGAATTGTCTTGCGCACATGGAATAAACCCTTCAGCTCGGGAATATGTTTATTGGGTCTGGCAATGCGTGCACCGACCGCTTTCGCGCAATCAATTGGTGACCCGCCACCAAACGCAATCAACGCCTCGCATTCGTTCGCTAGATACAACCCACGCGCTTCTTCAATATTATCAATTGTCGGGTTCGCAACCGTCTTGTCATAGACTAAGTACTTGATGCCGAGTGAATCGAGC
Organism: Sporosarcina ureae; assembly: GCF_029267015.1. Taxonomy (GTDB): domain Bacteria; phylum Bacillota; class Bacilli; order Bacillales_A; family Planococcaceae; genus Sporosarcina; species Sporosarcina ureae_D. The sequence continues at coordinate 18,921 of NZ_JARIEA010000025.1, forward strand.
CCGACGAGCATGACATCTAGTAAACCAAGTTTCGCAATATCGCCATCTGTAATAATCAGCACACTGCCAATTCCGAGGCTCTTTACCTTGCCAGCAAGCCCCTCCAAGCTCCCAGGACCAATGAGTAGCTCAGGTTCACGCCATGGCAATAAGTACATACCCGCCTTGAGCCCGTTTTGAAATAAACGCGCGTATAATCGATACATAACCAAAACCCCTCTCCAATGCGCACAGCACATTATGAAAACGTTATCATTAATCGGAAAAATTTGCTATATTGATATATAGTGAAAA
>NZ_JARIEA010000037.1 GCF_029267015.1 Sporosarcina ureae
AAGTGCGCCTGGCTGTCTCATTGCTACGCCTACCACGTGCAGCCGCCTACGTTAGATGATGTGTAGGACAGTTCGGATTCTTCTTTTGCAAGAATAGAAACTAGTACTACCCAGTCACTGGTTTGATCTACTATAAACCACAACCAAACTTGGTAAGTACTTATTAGCGCAGGCACAACTGCGGGGTCGGCCGTGGCCATGAGACAGCTAGCAAAGCTCCACCGCTAGTTGGCTCATGGCTGGAGGCAATCCCCCACGTGCCTGCGCGAGTCCAAAGCATGACCCTCACTACTTTCAATAACCAAGCCAAATTCGAGCAACGCCCGAATCTATCTGTTACGTACTTTTCCAGAACCGAGGATAGGTATCATCGATTCACTGGTTTTCATCCTCTATAAACCACAACTGAACTTGTCAACCACTACTCAGTAGCGCAGGGCACAACTGCGGGGTCGGGCCGTGGCCATGAGACAGCTAGCAGCTCCACCGCTAGTTGGCTCATGGCTGGAGGCAATCCCCCACGTGCCTGCGCGGGTCCAAAGCATGACCCTCACTAACTTCAGTCCCCGATAACCAGTCGAGCCACGACCCAACAACTCCTCATCTATCACTAAAAATTCCCCTTGCCAAACAATCATAAAATTCGTATCATGTAAGAGAAGGAGTGTGAAGGCCTTGTTAACAGCTCTTACAAGCCAAGGGAAGCAAGTCGTGCTAACACGGCAGACGTCTCTTGACAGCTTACGAGAGTGGCGTAAAACAGAAACCTTTCACTGTCCACAATGCAAAGAACAAGTACTCCTGAAAGTCGGCGACATCATCATCCCGCACTTTGCCCACCACCAACAAACCAACTGCCGAGACAGCTTTTCAGAAGGGGAGTCCCCAACCCATTTACTCGGTAAAATCCAACTCTATGAACTATTCTCACAACTGCAACTACAGACGGAAATGGAACCTTATCTGCCTGATATCCAGCAACGACCCGACCTGCTAGTCACATGGCAAAACCAGCAAGTACCTATTGAATTCCAGTGCAGCACGATACCGATTGCACTCATCCTTGAACGCAATGCAGGCTACCATTCCATAAACATGCAACCCATTTGGATCCTATTGACCCCTCCGAAAATTCAAGACTCTTCAGCATGTGTATTGACTCATCGTTTCTCTCAATTCCAACAACACTTCATCCGTCCAATTCATTCAAGCACTAAAGAAACTCTGACGATCCTTCTGACATATAATCCACAGAAGCAGCAATTCCACTATGTAAGTCATTTCATCCATCTTCGTGGTACATCGTTCGCGATCTGTCACTCTGTCATGCGGATCAAGCATCAAACCATTCCGTTTGCTATCCCTGCTGCTCCGTCGACTACAGATATAGAAGGACTGACCCGTCATTATCAATCTGCGCGTCGAAAGTATCTTCGGTCGGTAATTGGGTATAATCAAAGAGGTATCCATCATCGCTTTTTGCGTGCTTGTTATGAAATGCGTGTACAGCCGATTCAGTTACCAGCATGGATTGGCGTTCCTACATTCAGGCAAGAAGCATTTAGTGAGTCCGATTGTGAATGGCAACTACTACTTGTTGCAGCTATCCGACAAACGAGGAGGACACCCTTTCAACTGGATCGATCACTTATCCGTACATTCGTAAAGACATTTGAAGGAGACTCGACACTCCAGTTGGAAGCTTGCGAACACTATATGGATTTCTTAAGAGAGCAGCGCATAGATATCTACAGGCTCGATATATTCATTGGAAGAGATTTTACACTGGAAGTACTTTCAGGGAGATTTCTTGCAATGCATGCAAGGAATTGAGAAAATACAAGAGAGTCAAATAACGGTAAATGCTGAAGGAGGAATTGGATTGACGAATGAAAACAAAGTATTGACGCGCGATGAGGTATCTGAAGAAGAAACTTGGCGCTTGGAGGATATATTTTCTTCTGATGAAGCATGGGATAAAGAGTACCGAAAAGTCGAAGAGATGGCTAAAGAAGCTGAAAACTATAAAGGTACGCTTGGGAACGGTGCACGTCCATTATTTGAAGCGTTAACATATCGTGATAAATTAGCAGAACGTCTCCGTAGACTATATACGTATGCTCATTTAAAAACAGATCAAGATACGACAAATAGTTTTTATCAAGCGATGGATGGCCGAATCAGAACATTGGTCGTGAAAATATCTACAGCATTATCTTATTTCACACCCGAGTTGCTTTCTATCGATGAAAAGAAACTGAATGAAACGATTGAGTCACATGAAGGTTTGCGAGTCTATAAGCAGGAATTCGAGGAATTGAATGCAGAACGTGCTCACATCTTGTCTTCGGAACAAGAAGAATTAATTGCGCAGTTGTCTGAAGTGACAGGGAAGTCTTCTGAAACATTCAGCATGTTAAACAATGCGGATTTGACTTTCGGAATGGTCAAAGACGAAAACGGTAATGATGTTCAATTGACACATGGTCGTTATTCACAATTTCTTGAAAGTAAAGATCCGAAAGTGCGGGAAGCTGCATTTAAAGAGATGTATTCAAGATATGGTGAATTCAAGAATACATTTGCTTCTACGTTAAGTGGTAACGTAAAAGGTCATAATGTCAGCGCAAGAATTCGGAATTATAGTTCGGCAAGAGCAGCAGCTTTGTCAAATAACCATATTCCAGAGCAAGTATATGAAAATCTATTGTCTACAATCAATAAGAATTTAGGTTTATTGCATCGCTATGTAGCTTTGCGTAAGAAAGTATTGAAACTAGATGAGTTGCATATGTGGGATATCTACACGCCGTTAGTTGAGGATACGGAAATGAAGTTCACATACGAGCAAGCAAAAGAAACGATGCTCGAGAGCTTCCATCCACTTGGCGAAGGGTATAAAGCAGTTGTAAAAGAAGGTCTGGATAATCGCTGGGTCGATGTTCGTGAAAACAAAGGGAAGCGTTCAGGAGCCTATTCATCTGGCACCTATGGCACAAATCCATACATCTTGATGAACTGGCAAGATAACGTAAGCAACTTGTTTACACTTGCTCATGAATTCGGTCACAGTGTACACAGTTATTACTCTCGTGAGAATCAACCATTTATTTATAGTGGCTATTCTATATTTGTAGCAGAAGTAGCATCAACTGTAAATGAAGCGTTGTTGAATGACCACTTACTGAAAGTGACGACTGATGAAGATCAACGAATCTATTTATTGAACTATTGGCTCGATGGATTCCGTGCAACGGTGTTCCGTCAGACGATGTTTGCGGAATTTGAGCATTTGATTCATAAGCTTGATCAAGAAGGGGTACCGTTGACGGCTGAAAAGTTAACAGAAGAATACTACGCGTTAAATGAAAAGTATTATGGGGACGCTATTATTAGCGATGAAGAAATAGGTATGGAGTGGGCACGTATTCCTCACTTCTATATGAATTACTATGTCTATCAATACGCAACAGGATATAGCGCAGCTGTTGCACTCAGCAAGCAGATTCTTGAAGAAGGTGAGCCAGCAGTAGAACGATATATTACGAATTTCCTGAAGGCTGGATCATCTGATTATCCGATTGAAGTCCTCAAAAAGGCGGGTGTCGATATGACATCTGAAAAGCCGATTGAAGAAGCATGTAGAGTATTTGAAGAACGATTGAACGAGTTAGAACAGTTATTGGAAAAGAGAGGGTAATATTTCACTGCATGTTTCGACAGACATTTGCGAAAATCATGACATATGGATGAAAGCTGTTAGTATTTGTTGAAGTCATTTGTCATTTATGATATGGTGTAAATGTGGAATAAATCACATACCAAACATACACCCCTTTTGTTTGAACGTGAACATTTCTCCCATTCCCTTTGAAAGAGAGCATTCACTCCCCCCCAGGAGCGGATGCTCTTTTCTTTTTGTCTACATAAAAAGCCGAAGCTCCAAATAGGGCTTCGGCTAGTATAAGTGCTATTTAATTAATGAACAGTTAGGTTGTTTTTTACGCCATAATGTACGTTCTGGTACACAGACTCTTTCGATTTCTTGTTTCAGTATACGTTTCTTCAATTCGCGGTCAGCTTCTTTTTCAGTCATGCGACACATTTCTGCGATTTCTTTAGTCGTAAGCAGATCAAAGCGAGTGAATAACGAATCCATGGAAGGTGGTACGTCAGGAAGGAGTTGTCCTCCGACAAGCTCCTCTAGAATCTGTTCATAAATCGAATAGTCGTAGAGACCGCTCACTTTCAATCCTTCATCTTCAATATTACTATTGAAGAAAACGAAGGTTGGCGCCTCGTCTACTTCCATTTCATTACCTAAATACAAATCGACTTGTAATGCGCGCAAAGTCTCTTCTGAAGTGAAATCTGTTATAAACTCATCTACATCTAGATTAATACGTGCGGCAATTTCCACAAGTACTGAAAACGAAGCAACATCCCGCTTTTTCAAAAAGGAGTACTCAAGCAAGGATGATAAATAACGGAATCCGGCACGTTTACCTTGAAACTCAGCGGCTTTAACCGCGATGCTAGGAAAACAAGGATTAGACCGTTTGGTTGTTTTAGCATCTTTAGGATCAAGTAGAGACGGGACGTTCAATTTTGTCATAGAAGTCTTCAACGCGATGCGTAACGTGAAATAGTGATCGTATTCGACTTGCAATTTACGTAGCAGTGGTTGAAGTGACCAACAATCCTTGCAATAAGGATCTAAAAATACATAGAGTTCAATGGGCTTTACTGAAGCAGAGTAGTGTAACGTATCATCGATTACTGTTAGATAGTTCACTGATCTTCCTCCTCGTTCCTATTTACCATATGGTTGGCTGTTAAGACAAGGCGTTTATAGTAGACTTCCCGAAGTGGACCCTCCAGTCCTACGTCATCCATCGCTTCCGCCATGCAAGCTAGCCATGCTTCTGCGCGTGTAGGTGTTATAGGGAAAGGGTTATGTCGGGCCTTCATCATAGGGTGACCGTGTTCTTCTGTGAACAGATTCGGGCCGCCTAGATATTGTGTCTGAAATTGTTTTTGTTTCCGGGCAGTTTCTGTCAAATCATCAGGGAATATTGGTATGAGGTCTGGGTGAACAGCCACTTTTTCGTAAAATGTATCAATCAGTTCGTGTAGTTTTTTCTCGCCGATCTCCTCATAAGGGATGACAGGTTTTCGAGTCATTGCATTCACACCCCTTCGTTCATCTGTGTCCTTATTCTATCAATGAACGAATTTCTATACAAATAAAAGAACTTATTTTGTTTGTTGTTATATTACAGATTCGTTATTTAGAGACTGATAAAACGTTTAATACAGGGGCTTAAGAGACAAGTAGTGAGGGGAAGACACCGTTGCTCTGCGTTCCAGGCGGACGGGGTTGGGAGGGTCCGCCTGGAACGCAGAGCAACGGGAGAGTTTTATTAAAACACAATGACAAGTTGAAATTGATAATGTTAGATCATTTGGTGATAGTTGTTCATGACTTTCTTTACGTAGTTTTGTGTTTCTTTGAACGGGGGGATGCCTCCGTATTTTTTTACGTTCCCCGGACCTGCGTTGTAGGCTGCTAGTGCCATTTCATTTGAGCCGAATTGGTTAAGCATTTTGCGCAGGTATTTGGCTCCGCCCATGATGTTTTGCTGGGGATCCATTAGGTTGGATACGCCAAGATATTTGGCTGTGCCTGGCATTAGTTGCATGAGACCGGCTGCGCCAGCGTGGCTTTTTGCGTTGCTTTTGAAGTTGGATTCTTGCTTGATGACAGCGGCAATCAATTTTTCGGGTAGTTGGTATTTGTCTGCTGCTTGTTTGATAATGTCTGCGTATTGATTGTTTGTTGTAGGTGTAGACGTAGTGGGTGCTACAGCGGCAACAGTTTCAACTGGGCTTGTGGAAAAGTTGAATGAAGTTGCGCTCGTGCCTTGGCTGAGCAGTTGCTCGGCTTGACTTGCGAGTTCTGGGCTCATATTATTTCCCGCCATCAATTGCGTCAACATCATTTGGAATTCATTGGAGCCGGTAGATGGATTGCTACTGAAGGACTGAACCGCTCCAAGAGTTTGTAAGGTGTTTATTTCTAGGAGCAACCGAGTGTTACGTGGGTCAAGATTCATACGTTTTCCCCCTATATTTTTAAAGTCGTATATGGATTGATTTATTATATCTATTATACCAACTTTCTTACCATAATCCACAATAACAAAATGCAACTATGAGTGGCATATGGTAGACTAAACGTAAAGACTTATATTAAGGAAGTGGATGTCTTGGATATGAAAAATGAAATCATTGAAACACGTACGAACGGTAATGAAGTTCACTTTATATTGAATCCTGAGGCAGAGTGGCCGTTAGGTTCTCCAACGGGGAAAATGTTGACAGACACGGATCGACAATCGTTCGTTTATATCTTCGATCACGATGCTGGCTATCGCTATGCGTATTTCCCGAAAGATAGTTGGAACGGGTTAGTGGATATGCTGTTACAACAAGCAGAGCCTGTGTTGATTTGGCAAGATGAGAAAATACCATTAACAGGTGCTGCAGAAGAAATGCAGGCGCTTATTTTCAATATTGAAGGAAATGATAATTATGGCGAGGAATTCAGTACAGCTGTCGAAGATATCTTCAAACCGATACTGGAAAAGGTGAATTGATATATGGCAAAAGAATTTCACAAAAAGAATGGAAGTGACGTAATGAAATTCACAATTCAATCGCGGAATGATGAGATCTCCAATAAACTAATGAAAGAAGCTCGCGTGTATTTACGCGATTTTGGTTTGAAATATGATGAGGAAGAACCGGATATTGTATTGTCTATTGGTGGTGACGGTACGTTATTGCATGCTTTCCATAAATATATACATCGCTTGGATAAAACGTCTTTTGTTGGAATTCATACAGGTCACTTAGGGTTTTATGCGGATTGGAAACCTTCCGAAATAGAAAAGTTGGTCATTCTAATCGCTAGACAAGAATACGAAGTAATCGAGTATCCATTGATCGAAGTGACGATCAATTATCGACATTCTGAAAAAAGCGCATCGTATTTAGCGCTGAATGAATCGACAGTAAAATCACCTGAAGTTACTTTGGTGATGGACGTTGAGTTAAACGGAGAACACTTCGAACGCTTTAGAGGAGACGGGCTTTGCATGTCAACGCCATCGGGATCAACTGCTTACAGTAAATCACTTGGCGGTGCCATAATTCATCCTTCATTACCATCTATGCAGCTGACAGAAATGGCTTCGATTAACAATCGTGTATTCCGTACGGTAGGTTCACCACTTATTTTACCGGATCACCATATTTGTACATTGACACCTGTAAAAGGACCGGATTTCATGGTAACTGTCGATCATTTACAGCTTCTTCATAAAGATGTTAAATCCATTGAGTACAAAGTATCCAATGAAAAAATGGGCTTTGCGCGCTTCCGTCCATTCCCATTCTGGAAACGTGTTGAAGAGTCATTTATCGCGAGTGATTTAATCTATGAACGAGAAGATGATGAAAAGAAAAACTAACATACCATTTCAATTACGATTTGTTGCGAAGGAAAGTGGATTGCTTCGTGAGTTTCTAGCGCAGCATGAAATTTCCAAAACTACATTGACGGCTATTAAATATCGTGGCGGAGAGATATTGGTGAATGGCCAGCCTCAAAACGTGCGATATAAGCTTCAGATAGGTGACCGGATAACTGTTTCGTTTCCTCCTGAGCAAATAAGTGACGGATTGACTCCGCAAGATGGAGTATTATCTATTTTATATGAAGATGAAACCCTTCTGATTCTCGATAAGCCAGCTGGACAGAGCACAATACCTTCCCGCAATCATCCTACTGGAACGCTTGCGAATTTTGTCTGTGGAAAATTTCTAAGAGAAGGCATTCTATCTACAGCCCATATGGTGACACGCCTTGATACCGATACATCAGGTATTATTTGTGTGGCGAAAAACCGTCATATTCATCATGTATTGAGCCAACAAATGGCGCAAGATTTATTTCAACGACAATACACGGCATTCGCAGAAGGTATAATCACCCCATCATTTTTGACGATCGAACAACCGATTGGAAGAAAAGAGGGGAGTATTATTGAAAGAATTGTCCGGGAAGATGGCCAGTACTCAAAAACGGATGTGTCAGTAAATGCGCATTATCGAAATGGAGCGAATCATTTCTCCAGTATAGATTTGACATTGCATACAGGACGTACGCATCAGATTCGTGTGCATTTACAATGGCTAGGTCATCCACTTGTAGGAGATGATTTGTATGGTGCGGATCAAGAGATGTTCCCGCGCCAAGCATTGCATTGCTCACGTGTCAGTTTTCTTCATCCGATCACGAAAGAGAGAATGCATTTTACTAGTTCACTGCCGGAAGATATGCAATACTATTTACGGCAAAGTCAACAAGTATGCGAATACTCTAAGCAACAACTCTCTTATGTGAAATAATAGGTACAATATAAAAGAACTTAATGGTATGTTTTCGCGTACGGTAAGTGCAGAAGGGATGGTGTGAAATCATGACTACTCAACCAGAACAAATAAAAAGTGAAGTCGTTTTGGATGAAGATAAGTTGCGTAGATTGCTGAGTGACGAAGATATCCATTCATTTAGACAAGAATATCTAGTACTTCATCCATACGATCGGGCAATTTTTTATGAAGAAGTTGGTCCAGAACTTCGGGAACTGATGTATTTTTATCTATCACCAAAAGAACTTGCGGAGATATTTGAAACAAGTGAAATTGAGGAAGATGAATATGAAGAGTTCCTTGAGGAGATGGACGCGACATATGCCGCAGAGATGATTTCATACATGTTTGTGGATAATGCGGTAGATGTCCTGAAAGAACTTGATAAAAAGAAAGTCGTCAGCTATTTAACGTTGATGGATAAAGAAGCTGCTGTACAAATTAAAGCATTACTGCATTATGAAGAATATACAGCCGGTTCGATCATGACAACAGAATTCGTCACGGTATCCGAAAATTCTACAGTTCGTTCGGCTATGACAATATTGCGAAGTGAAGCACCAAGCGCTGAGACGATTTACTATATTTTCGTTGTAGATGATTTCCAGCGTCTAACGGGTGTTGTTTCGTTACGTGACTTGATTATTGCAGATGAAGATACATTGATTCGCTCCATTATGAGTGATCGTCTAGTGAGTGTATCTGTTTCAGATGACCAGGAAGACGTTGCCCGAACTATACAGGATTATAACTTCTTGGCTGTTCCGGTTGTCGACTTCCAACAACATATTCTAGGGATTATCACTGTCGATGATATTATCGACGTTATTGATGAAGAAGCATCGGATGACTATTCTAAACTTGCCGGTGTCTCGACAATGGATACATTTGATAAAAACCCATTCTCTGCTGCGAAAAAACGGATTCCTTGGCTACTTATTTTATTAGTGCTTGGAATGTTGACAGCGAACTTAATAGATTTATTTACTGAGACGATTTCTAAAGTTGCTCTATTAGCAGCATTTATCCCCTTGATCGCCGGAACTGCCGGAAACAGTGGAACGCAGTCACTTGCTGTTGCGGTTCGCGGTATCGCTACACGTGACATTGAAGATGAAAGTAAAATCAAGTTGCTGATACGTGAAGCAGGAACTGGAATTATTACGGGTGTCATTTGTGCAATATTCGTCGTTCTATTAATCTTTATCTGGAAGCATGAATTAGTTATCGCTTTACTAGTAGGAGCAGCGATGTTGGTTTCTATTTTCGTTGCGACTATTTCAGGATCATTCATTCCGTTATTTATGCATAAACTCAAAGTGGATCCGGCTGTTGCCTCAGGACCATTTATTACAACACTTAACGACGTCATCAGTGTCGTTATCTATCTAGGCCTAGCGACAGTATTCCTAAGTTCTTTATGAACTAGGAATACTGTTTTTTTTGTTCTGGAACCTTAGGCGATTAGCTCACATATGCTATCTAAAAGGAAGTGATGAAAATGCGTCATGAAAAGCCATTGCTGTTTATCACAAGCCCCATCATAAGAAAATATCGGTATACGCCTATCGTAGAAGAAGAAAGCACATCGGTCTTTGAACTGGAGCATTCAAGGGAAATAGAGCGACCAGAACCCACAAGCATCCCTGAAATCCAACCGACACAAGAGTTACCAGAAATACAACAAGAAAAAGCTGCAGCCGAACCTATCCGCAAAAGTTTGGAATACTTACATCACCCATTTCGCAAAGAACTATATGCCCCATTAGAAATCGTCACCGAAACCGGAAAAATCAAAGGCAAGCTCCACGATCTAGAAGAAGAAATGGTATGGATTAAGACAAACGAAGAAATCACATCGGTTCGTATTGAAGAAATCTTAGATATCCTTTGGAAACAGCAATCATTCACTATTTAATTTTTACAATAAAAAGGCGAACCTGCTAAACGGGTTCGCTTTTTTGTTTGTTATTACATCATTTTATTCTATCCATCAACGGAGTCTTCACGTCACCCAATTTCTATCACGAAATCAAAAAAGGCGAACCCTATCAAATAGGATTCGCCATTTAGCATTGCAAGCAATAAATTAAGCTTCGTCGCAGAAATCAATATATACATCATCGATACATTGAACACCGCAGAAACAACTTAAATCTACAGTCAAGCACGTATTCGTTGGTCCGAAACCATTCACCTTACAAATCTTCTCATAACAGATTTTTCCGTCTGTAGTAATATCAAACGGCTTTCCGTTATATAAAGGTTGCAACACTTGAATGGTAGCACAGCACGAATCAAATACCGTCTGCACGCGGAAGAATACAGAAACGCAGCTCGTATGATAATAAGATGACGGGTTTTGATTACCCATAGATTCGTCTTTAGTCATCTTAGGATACGGCTTATGCTTATTGCCACCTCGGAATACTGCCTTGAAATAATCTCCGTTACCCGTCAATAAACTGAACACGCGTGTGTTGACGCGGCCTCTAACCGGGCTGACTAAACTGCCAAGCGGCGCCATGAAGCAATCCGTATCACACTCTACACAATCCACTTCCGGACACGTATTCTGGACGCGTTGGATAAAGCGTACTACTTCACAAATACAATTTGACTTATGACAGCCACCATGTTTGCTGTCTTTCTTTTCACATCCCACTATTGTCCACCTCCTGTTTGTCGTTCTCTATACTCTATGCATGGGTAATCGACATGACAGGGCGCTTTCCTCAACATGCATAAATGCGACATAAAAGTTACATGCTAGACAGAAGGGAGGCGTTGCATTTGAAGAAGCTGAGTATATTGTTAATTATTCTTGGTCTACTTACTGGTTGCAGTGAAAAAGGAACCTATATTAAAAATACTACTTCGCATGATGAGCGTTCAGTAGAAAATGTCATCATGCGTAATAAACATGTGAAACTAGCAAAGGTGCTGTTATTTGAAGATGAATTGCTTGCAGGGATTCGTGTCAATACGTTTTCCCGATTTAAAAAGAAAACTATTGCTACGGATATTCAAAAGAAATTGAAAAAGGAGTATCCAGACATGAAAATCACGGTGTCAGCGGATAGTAAAATCCTGATGGAAACGGAGAAGTTGATCCGTAAAAAAGGTGAAAAAGATTTTCGAAAGAAAATAGATAAAATCAAATCAATTGAAAAGGAGCAAACCTAATGCAACAAGAAAAGTATGCCCAAATAGAGAAAGAGTTATCACCTAAACCTCCCATTTTGAAAAATGTAATTAAAGCTTTCTTGACAGGTGGTTTGATTTGTTTGATAGGACAGTTCATTGCACTCTTTTATATTACGTATTTTGATTTTACGGAACGTACAGCGAGTAATCCAACAGTTGCTACGATGATTTTCATTGCGATGTTGCTGACGGGTTTTGGATTATATAAAAAGATCTCCCAATTTGGGGGAGCGGGAGCAGCAGTACCGATTACAGGATTTGGTAACGCCGTCGTTTCGGCGGCTATTGAACATAAATCAGAAGGATATGTACTAGGTGTTGGTGGGAATATGTTTAAATTAGCGGGATCTGTTATTTTATTTGGTGTCTTTTCGGCATTCGTCGTAGCCCTGATCAAGACCATATTAGTGAAGTTTGGAGTGGTCTCATGGTAAAGCGGGGAGTGCTAACCTTTCAGTCCAAGCCAAGCCTTTATGCAACAGGTGTAACAGCGGGGCCACTGGAAAAAAAGAAAAGTGTGTTTGCGCAGCAATTCGATAAAGTATATGAAGATGAGCGTTGTGATTTGCCGACAAATGAAGACGGTCATAAGCAGTTAATGTATGACGCTGTGTTGATCGCACTTAGTAAAGCGAAGAAACAGCCAGAGAAAATTGATTTCTTCTTAACGGGTGATTTGGTTAATCAGATGACCCCATCTAACTTCACAGCTCAAGCACTAGCTATTCCATATATCGGTCTTTTTTCTGCATGCGCTACTTCCGTTTCTTCTATGATCACTGCAGCATTACTTGCAGATGCCAAGCAAGCAAACTGGATCATAGCAGGATCTTCTAGTCAACATAACGCAATTGAAAGACAGTTTCGATATCCACTGGAGTATGGTTCGCAAAAAGGAGCAACTGCGCAATGGACGGTCACGGCGGCTGGTGCAGTATTAATCGGACAACATAAACAAGGGACTCCTGTTATTACTTGTGCAACTGTAGGTAAAGTGATAGATATGGGGATGACAGATCCGCTCAATATGGGATCTGCGATGGCACCAGCGGCTAGTGATACATTGATGAATCATTTAACGGGACATGATCGGACAATCGATGACTATGACACGATCATCACTGGAGATTTAGGAAGTAATGGATTCAACATATTTAAAGCGCTAGCAAATGAAAATGGGTTACCGCATACGAAGAACTTTCGTGATGCCGGAGAAGAGTTTTATGGGAATGATCCGTCATTCAAGGCGGGAGCAAGTGGATCTGGTTGTTCAGCAGCCGTATTTCTTTCCGATGTCTATCAAAAATTGCTAACGGGAGAGTATAAGCGGGTTTTATTATTGGCAACTGGTGCTTTACTATCTCCGTTGTCATTTCAACAAGGGGATACAATTCCGTGTATTGCGCATGCAATTGAACTGTCAATGGATGAGGTGAAAACAGAATGATATCTATATACATCACATCATTTATAGTAGGTGGTTTAATTTGTGTCATTGGACAATTATTAATAGATGTTGCCAAATTAACGCCTGCTCATACATTGGTTTCATTGGTAGTAACAGGGTCAATTTTGGACGGCATTGGCTGGTATGAACCTTTAATTGATTTTGCTGGTGCGGGCGCAACGATTCCCATTACTTCATTCGGTAACGCGTTGACACACGGCGCCATGGCGGAAGCAGAGAAACACGGTCTGATCGGTGTAGTAACTGGAATGTTCGAAGTGACAAGTTCAGGAATCAGTGCGGCGATCATTTTCGGTCTGATCGGTGCCTTGCTTTTTACTTCAAAAGGAAATGTCTAAATTACTTAAACGCCCTCTCCAATTCATTCTTTTCTGCATATAGTAGAGAAGATAGGAAGGAGGGGTTTTTCATGTACGGATGTTATCCATCACAAGGTCATGGTCAAGGTGGTTACGGATACGGCGGAGGATGCGGTGTGAATTATGGCGGTTCTTCATTCGTCTTGATTGTAGTTCTGTTTATTTTATTGATTATTGTAGGCAGAAGCTATTTCTAAGGAGGAGAACTGAATATGAATGATTCATTCTTTAAAAAAATAGAATCCAAAACCGGTGTGCCAATGGAAGAAGTTTTTGCGTTAGCGAATGCAATTCAATATGCAGATTTCAAAGATGAAAACCAAGTCAGAAAAATCATTCAAAAGGTAAGCCAAGTAGCAAACAAAGATGTGCCGCAATCAGTGGAAGATGAATTGGTCCATTCCATTGTAAAAAGTGGTAGAGGACTCAATCTAAATGATATTTCACAAATGCTTGGCGGGAAATAATTAAATATTCAAAAATGGGTTTATAATGCTTGCTAAGTGGATATACTATAAGTGACAGTATACGAAAAAAAGGAGGTGCACATCATGGGGTATATATTACCGATACAAAATTACCAAGCACAACAATATGCAGAACGTATGAACAATGATCGTCATAATTTTGCGTATATCGGGCGAGTGAGTCCTGTGCGTCTGGCAAATGAGGAGTCGAGTTATTGGGAAGACGTTCTTGAAGATGAAAACAGACGTCGTGAAGAGCAGATGAAGCAACAAAAAAAACGTGCACCTCAGCCTTTAGTGAAAAATGGATTTATTGCTCCAAATCCAGCCCAATTCTCACCTGAAATTGCAGATGTGGTAGGTAAAGGTCAAGCGATTAACGCATATGTCTAAAACAATTAAAATAACCCTAACTGCTTATTAGAAGCAGCTAGGGTTATTTTAATTATTTAGTATCATGTAGTTTGCAAATCCTTTTCCATAGCGCGATGAGGTATATCTGCATCCATGAATTCAGGAGAAGTGACAACATAGCCTAGTTTTTCATAGAAAGGCACAGCATAAGACTGGGCATTCAAAAGAAGTTTCTTCATAGATTTATTTCTCGCATGTTCTTCTAATGCATTCATAATTAGATTACCAAGGTGTTTTCCACGATGTTCCGGCAATATGCAAATTCTTTCTGCTTTCGCATGTGCATTGACCAGACCCCTCATACGACCGGCGCCAATTGGCTGATCCGCTTCATCGTAGGCGACGAAGTGGATGGCATCTTGATCGTATTCGTCTAACTCAAGGATTAGGGGGACGCCTTGCTCTTCCACAAATACTTTCTGGCGGACTGCATAAGCATCCTGGCGACCCTTTTCATCTGTGACGATTTTCACTGTGATCTGCAAATTAAGACTCACGATCAAGACGGAATGTTTCATACACTGTCCACGATCCGTCATCTAGTTGATAAAGCATGTGAATACGGTCGATGACTTCCGAATGGTCGACACCTACCATTTTCATTTGGTTTATCACATCGTCATGTTCACCGGAACTCAATTTTTGTGCAATTGTAATATGCGGAACAAAAGCATAGTTGTTTTCATCGTGGTAGAAATTCACATTTAAATCTTTATGCAAAGCAAGAAGTTCATCATTTGGTACAACTTTAAAGTAAATCGTATTCGTAGTCGGTGCGAATGAACCGACCTTTGTAACGTTCAATTCAAAAGGATGGTTCTTGATGGTAATTTCTCTTAACGCTTTTGCTACTTCTTCAATTTCCTTATCATTTGCTTCGAACGGATCTTTCAGCGTCATATGAGGTGTAATCAACGCGTAATGTGGATCATATCTCTTTCGATAACCATTTGCTAAGTCTTGAAGCTTTTTTGAAGGGAATGCAACAATACCGTATTTCATTTAAGATTGCCTCCTTGTAAATTGATTGAATTTTAGGTACATCTATTTTAGTATATCAGAAAATAGTCTGACTTGTCCTCTTCCAATACTAAAGACTATTTATTTCGATCAGCGCACGGCGAATATCTGGTTGCCATGACTTCCAAGTATGATCGCCATCCAACTCTTCGTAAAAGTAAGGAAATCTTTTTTCTTTAATTACTTTATGCAACTCTCGGTTAGGCGTCAGAAAGTCGAGTCTGCCGTCAGCCGTGGTTGGCACGTACGTTTCTTTATCACCAATTACATGGTATATAGAAAGATTTGCTGGGCTTTGATTAGCTTGGACCGCTTCGAGTACTTGTTCATTCACGAAAGGTGAGTGCAATACGACATTTCCAAAACAATTAGGGTATTTTAATGCAGTCAATAATGAAATAGATGCTGCCAGCGAATCACCAACTAACGTTCTCGAAGATCCCATTTGGTATGTTGGATAGGTTTCATCAATATACTGAATTAACTCGTGTGCTAAAAAGCGGATATACGCCTTGTGTCGGTCACCTTCTGGGTGATACATACGTCTGCGTTCTTGCACCGTTTTGTATGGAATACCTACAATGATGACAGGTTCAATTTCTTCTTCTTCCATTAATTCATCAGCAATCCGTCCAATCCGTCCGTATTGAAAATAATCTTTCCCATCTGAGACGAGCATGACATTATGTTTGTACAAAGGGGAGTAGCGGGATGGTAAATATATCAACAATTCCATTTCTTCTTGTAGTTCATTACTATAAAAACGGATTTCTTCAATTTTTCCTGGATTCATTTTGTAGGACCTCCATAATTAATGTACACTTAGTAAATATCATACCGATAAATAACAGTGTAAAGCTAGTGAAAACTATTGCGTATGAAGAGAGAGGGGAAATAGTATGGATGAAGGTAAGAATATTGTTCATTCAGACGTCGTGACAGCGGCAACAAAAGACGCGCTGATCCGTCGTGGAGTTAAAATTCAAGATATCGCAAAAATTGTTTATGAATTGCAAGTACCCTATAACAAAGGCTTGTCACTCGAACAGTGTATCGACTCAGTAGAAAGTGTTCTTCGCAAACGTGAATTGCAGCACGCGATACTGGTTGGTGTTGAATTGGATGAAATGGCTGAAAGAGGTCAGCTATCGCAGCCACTTCAGCAAATCGTTGAATCAGACGAAGGTTTATTCGGAGTCGATGAAACGATTGCATTGGGTGCAGTCTACACATACGGTTCAATCGCAGTGACTACATTTGGTCACTTGGATAAGAACAAAGTAGGGATCATTAATGAGTTGGATACAAAAAAGGGAATTGGTATCCATACGTTCTTGGATGATCTAGTGGCCAGTGTGGCGGCGTGTGCGGCGTCTAGAATTGCGCACAGAACACGTGATTTACAAGAGGCTGGTCTAACGTTTAAGGATGTACAAAATGGCAAAGGTTCATAAGTGAAGTGAGGCTGTCCTAGATTAATTTCTATGGATGGTCTTTTTAATGTTAGAACTTTTTCTGATGCTTTAAAAGTGTGTAATAAACGGTATTGGGTTGTTGTTCTACTAAAGCTTTTCTTTTCTTTGTTTTTGCGGAGGTAGTAGTTTGACTGGCAAAGTAAGTGGGGCGGTCATTGGCCTCACTTCGGCGGTGGTGGACGGCTTCCGCAATGAGCCAGACAGGAAGAGCGCCTGGCTGTCTCATTGCTCCGCCTACCACTGGCAGCCGCCTACGTTAGATAGTGTGTAGGGCAGTTCGGGTACTTGTTTTTCGAGTACGTGGATAATTTGTTCGTACAAGTAAGTAGGATACGATGTTGGGTAGTTTTTTTGCGACTCCTTACTTTTCCTTGTTTTGTGCAGAGGTAGTGGTTTGACTGGCAGTGTAAGTGGGGCGGTCATTGGCCCCACTTCGGCGGTGGTGGATGGCTTCCGCAATGAGCCAGACAGGAAGAGCGCCTGGCTGTCTCATTGCTACGCCTACCACTGTCAGCCGCCTACGTTAGATAATGTGTAGGGCAGTTCGGATTTTTCTTTTGCAAGGATAGGAACTAGTACTACTCAGTCACTGGTTTTATCTCCTATAAACCACAACATGATTTGATAAGTACTCAGTAGCGCAGGCACAACTGCGGGGTCGGCCGTGGCCATGAGACAGCTAGCAGCTC
>NZ_JARIEA010000080.1 GCF_029267015.1 Sporosarcina ureae
AGGAAGATCAATCCATATAAAAGAAAGTATCGAAGTATTCGATTCATCCCAAGCCTCCTCATCTCATTCAACAAAAACTAAACAGAAAACTATTGTAAATTTTAGCATAGATTAACACTACTTAACAAAAGAAATGCTTTATGAAAAAAGGCTTTACATACTGTCCGTTAAACTACGGTCAGAAAGAATAGATTTCCTTTTTCAGTACACCGATGTATGGCAAATTACGATATTTCTCTGCGTAATCCAAGCCGTATCCAACTACGAATGCGTCTGGTACATCAAAACCAACATAATCTGCTTTTAAATCTACTTTACGGCCAGTAGGTTTATCCAACAATGTAACAATTTTAATAGAGTTGGCTTTTCTGTATTTAAACAGCTCAACTAAATAATTCAATGTCTTTCCACTGTCGATAATATCTTCAATGATCAACACATCGCGACCTTCTATGCTAGTGTTCAAATCTTTGATGATCTTCACTTCACCTGAAGAAACTGTTGCATTTCCATAACTAGATACGTCCATGAAATCCAATTCGATATACGTATCAATACGTTTAATCAGATCACTCATAAATGGTAATGCACCTTTAAGTATACCGACTGCCAATGGAAACTTTTCACGGTACTCTTCAGTTAATGTTGCTCCGAGTTCCCGGACTTTCTCTTCTAATTGCTCTTCTGAAATTAAAACATGCTCGATATCTTGTGCGATCATCGGCCCGTCCCCCTCTATTTTATCTTGTCTCGCCTTCTCGCGTAATCCATATGTATGAATCGCCTTCCAGTTGGCAGCGCGAAAACATCTCACTATACCGTACACCAGGCACCGCACACACAGTACCGCTCGCTGTCGTAATGACAGGTTGCTGTTGTCTTTGCACGACCCCTATCTTTTCATCAATCAATATCCGCTTTATACGTTTTGGCACCGACATTCCTTTGAGCAGCATTCTGTCTCCGGTAATTCGCAACCGTGCAGTTAACGGCAGTTCCGACTCAGGCAATTGAAAATACCTAATTTCGTCTGAAGGTAAAAAGTGTTGAATCCTATGCGCATTGACATGATGCCAGTAAAATTGAATATTTCCCCACGTATGCCAAGTACCTTTCTCAAGGACTTTTGGACGAAGAGACGCTGTATCTATATCCTTTTTTGTAACTAGCAGTTTATCATATTGCCTGATAAACCGATAGCCATTTGCCAAATCAATTGTGACATTCCCAGCTGTATTCGTAATATGCTGTAACAGTTCATCCACTAATGTAAAATGCCACTCAGCGTTCTCTGTTGCTGGTTCAGTCAGACATTTTAATAGTAGTTGAATCACTCGCTTTTGTAAAGCGTGGGGAATAGCAAGAAATGCCTCCCGTTGAAAAGAAGGAAGCTGCTCATCCGTATACGTAACAATTGACTGCCAGTGTTGACCTGCAAGCTCACTCAGCAATTTTTCATCCGCTTGACGCTGCTCCGTTTGCCGTACCGTATTAACCGCAACAGCTGGGTTTTCCTCTATCAAGAGGGGTAGCACTTGGTGTCGCATACGATTACGTAAATAATAATCTTGCTGATTACTTGGATCTTCCCGGAACTTTATTTTGCATTGTGTCGTATACGTGTACAGTTCGCTCTTTTTTAACGGAAGGAACGGCCGTACAATTTTACCCGAATGAAACGTACGTTGTATCGGCATACCGATTAATGATTGTCCTTTACTCAATTGAATCAATACCGTCTCTAGTTGATCATCTGCATGATGGGCCGTTGCGAGAACTGTGAACTGCTCACTTTTCATCGTTTGTTCGAAACGTGCGTAACGCTGTTGTCGACACACTTGCTGCATATTGCCACCCTGGCTTTCTAAGATAGCCGGAATAGGTACTTGTTCAGAATAAAAGGGTAGTCCGAACTCCTCGCATAGTTGCTTCACAACCAACGCATCTTCAGCAGATTCAGCTCCACGGAGCATATGGTCTACATGAATGGCCCCAACTTCAATGGCCAAAAATTGCTGATGCGTCGCAAGAAAGTGAAGCAGTGCGATGGAATCCACACCACCCGAACACGCGACCAATACACGAGAGCCGGGAGGAATCAGTGTTTGCTTGTCGATAAACTTCAAAACCTTTTGCTGCAAACTTTTCATGATCCATCTCCCTCCTCTCTCTATTCTACCATTGTTTAGCTAGAAATGATTCGAGGTTGCTTATTAGCTTTTGACCACTTCGGCACAATATGACCGACTTTCATAACTAGTATTGTCCGATCATCTTCCACAGACTCAAATACCCGTTCCATCTCCATCATCACTTGATCCGCAATCGTTCGGCAGTCCATCTCTTTAAAGCGTTCTATCGTTTGATTCATGACGTCTTCCTGAATATCAAGCGGTATGTCTCCATTAAATATACCATCCGTCATCATGACAACAATATCGCCCGATTTCAACTTTTCATTCTTTGCTTCTATTGAAAATGAAGGTAAGAAGCCAAATGGCACCGTTTTGCTGTCCAACCGGATACAATCATCACTTCTCTTAATATAGGTACTCATCGATCCCGCCTTCCACGACCACAGCCGCCCTTCCTGTAGATCAATTAACGCTAAGTCGAGTGTTGCGTACATATCATCCAGCCCGTTTAACGCCATCATATAATGTAACGTATGGATTGCCGTCTCCGGATCCATTTTTTGACCCAAGCATTCCCTCATCAATCGAATAACCTTTCTACTCTCGTGGTATGCATTGATATCTTGTCCCATCCCATCAGATAGCAGTACGGCCGACAATCCATCGTGAATCTTGAATAACTCATACGCATCACCGCCATTGAACGATCCTTTTCCTGCTGTAGTGACAATATCATAGTCCAGTGAAAAACGAACCGCAGAACTAAAGGTTAATTGGACATGGGGGAACGGGAATGGTTGGTACGTTGATTTTGAAATATGCATCGGTTCATCATACATTTCCTCTAAAATAGGCAATAATAAATATTCCCCAACAGTTGTCTCAGCTTCAAAGTCCGCTTTTTTCTCTGGTACCGATATTACAATTCTACAGGCACCGCGTTCTTCGGATAAAATATCTATTTGGAAAAACTCGATCCCTTGTGATTGCAATCGATTCGCAAGTTCTTCTTCCGCCAACTTATACGTAGTCAGATCTTCTTTCACTTCTCGCATGACCTTTTCAATGTGGGTGCTCATATCGCGTAATTGTAACGCCAGCATCTTTCGCCCATGCTGTAACTGTCCCATTAATAATTTATTAGCTCCTCTTTCCTCCAATTCATTCAATAATCCCTTAAAGCGTAGACATTTATACTTCATTTGCTGTTCCACACGCACTCGGGCCGCTTTTTTTGTTGCGGAATAGGTGGTTTCCCATTCATTAATCAACGGTTCAATGCCATCCTCTTCATTTTCCCAACACTTACGGTAACGAAAACAGGATTGACAAATTGATGGTACTTGACTTGTTGCCGCCACTTCCTCTTCAGGAGATAGACGATCATTCACGAGTGTTGACATGAAATGAGCGAACTGCTGGAACTCCGCTAGCTGGCCATCCAACTTATCCGCCAACCATTGTTGTCGTTTTTCCGATATCCCTTCTTGTTTCGGCAATAAAACTTGTCGTATTTGACTTAATTTACGTGAAGGAATCAATATAAACAGTAAGGCCGCGGTACCGACTGTGGAGAAATGTACGGTATCAAGAGGCAATGTCGCGTCATAAAGAAGGAAAAAGAGCGAAACAAAGACACTGCCGGTGATGATCCCAAGCTTCCCAAACCGTTTCAGTGAACCCGCGAGCAAACCGGTCATACCATATAACGCCATCATACCCGTGAAAGATAGTTCTGATACTCCTATAATCAAAGCGATGATCATTCCGACAGTTGTAGCAAACGGCACTCCCCCGACGACAGCCGCTACAAAGATTGCGAGAAACAAGAACACCCCTGCCACTGATACTGTCCCAATCTGGAAACCGCCCATCCCGGTAGCTGCAAGCGCTCCCACAATACACATCGCACTGATCTGCTCAGGGTTCCACGGTCCGTACAGCATTCTTTCTATAGAAGGAAATGCCAGCAACATGAAAATAGTCATGAATAACGCAAGCAAGGCTTCTAACCCGATTGATAACTGAACTGCCAAAGGCAACATCCCGTCTCCGTACTTTACGAGTTGCCAGACCAGTTGAGGAATAATCATTGCCCCCGCTACAGCGATTGGAATTGACCTTTTCACAACAGGAATTTTAATAATTGAATGAAACAGCAATAATTGTGTTAGATGAATGACGGCTTGTCCGACCCCTAGAAATGCGCTGCCCGCCATCCCTCCTATAAATACATAAATCATATGTTGACGGTAGCGCATACTGGCTAATGCCCAGATTGGTAAGAAAAATGGCACGGCCATATCAAATACTACTGCTTGTGATAGAAAGAATGATCCCACTAAGAAAAGAAGGGCCGTCAGCAAGTAGACTTTTCGATTCATCAATTCTTGCCACGAAGCCCTGAACATCTGCACAAACGGTCGCTCCATATTGTCAATCATCTTCATTTCCCATACCCCCTATGTTCTCTTACATAAAACTATACATGGGAGTTGCGAGAAATTTTGTCTGTTCATGGCGGCATATTCGCAAAACATTTCGACGTATTCCGTATGTTTATTTTTTAGCAAAAGAGAGGTTGACAGTTGTTTAAATGCCTAGTATGATAAGAGACGTTGCGTTTGAAGTTGTATACTTTCAACGTGCATATGTCTTGGCGGTGTAGCTCAGTTGGCTAGAGCATTCGGTTCATACCCGAAAGGTCGTGGGTTCGAATCCCTCCGCCGCTATAATAGAATCACGAAGACTCCTCTTGCTTAGGCAAGGGGAGTTTTTCTATGTGTTGGTGATTACATGGGCAAGGTATTCGGACGAGTAAGTAGGATACGATGGTAGGTAGTGGTTTGACTAGCAATGTAAGTGGGGCGGGCATTGGCCCCACTTCGGCGGTGGTGGATGGCTTGCGCAACGAGCCAGACAGGAAGTGCACCTGGCTGTCTCATTACTACGCCTACCACTGGCAGCCGCCTTCGTTAGATCATGTGTAGGGCAGTTCTGATTCTTCTTTTGCTAGGATAGGAACTAGTACTACTCAGTCACTGGTTTTATCTCCTATAAACCACAACATGATTTGATAAGTACTCAGTAGCGCAGGCACAACTGCGGGGTCGGCCGTGGCCATGAGACAGCTAGCAGCTC
>NZ_JARIEA010000022.1 GCF_029267015.1 Sporosarcina ureae
ATTTTCAGGAACCGGGTCATTATATTCGCAATGCGATGTTTACGAAACAAAATGAAGAGATGCGTGTGGATAATGATGAGCTGTTGAGCACGATGCGTTATGAAGTCGACACGGATAATTTATTCTCGCGTAAAGAACATCGCGAAGAAGTGACAACATTGCCTTGGCTACTACCCGAAGAAGACGCGATTGTGCTGGGACCGAATTGTGAGCATCCATTTGTTGTGCGTAGCTTGCTTGGGCAGTCTGCCATGAGTTATGGGGCACTTGGCGATCATGCTATTACTGCACTTTCAAAAGGGATCGGGATGGCTAAAGGTGCTTGGATGAATACAGGGGAAGGGGGCGTATCCGATCATCACTTAGTTGGTGGAGCGGATATCGTTGCACAAATTGGTTCAGGTTTATTTGGATTCCGAACAGAAGATGGCCAGTTCGATATTGAAAAGGTGAAAGAAAAAGCAAGAATACCACAAATTAAAGCATTCGAAATCAAGTTGGCGCAAGGAGCAAAAATGCGCGGGGGACATGTTGAAGGGGAGAAGGTTACGGAAGAAATTGCGTCTATACGAGGTGTAAAACCTTATACATCTATTAATAGTCCAAACCGCTTTAAACAGTTTCACGACTATCCGACGTTATTTTCTTTCATTGAGGATATCCGTCATGCGGGTGGTAAGCCTGTTGGTATTAAAGTCGTCATTGGTGGAAAGCAGGACGCGGAAGAATTAGCATCTTATATGGCTGAAACTGGTATGGGTCCAGACTTTATCTCACTTGATGGAGCAGAAGGTGGATCAGGAGCTACTTATCAAGATTTAGCAGACAGTGTAGGCTTACCCCTTCGTTCGTCTCTCATTCTACTAGATGATGCATTGCGTAAGTTTGAAGTGCGTGATCAAGTAAAAATTATTGCTTCAGGTAAAATCATCACACCTGATAAAGCGGCCATTGCTTTGGCTTTAGGAGCAGATTTAATACAAGTAGCACGTGGTTTCATGATTTCAGTAGGGTGTATCATGGCGGAACGCTGTCATACGAATACATGCCCAGCTGGTGTCGCGACGACAGATAAGAGTTTACAGCGCGCGCTCGTTGTCGAAGAGAAGAAGTTCCGTGTAACGAACTACATTTTAACGATGAGAGAAGGACTATTCCGTGTAGCCGCGGCTGCTGGTCTAGATTCACCTACTAAGTTTGAACGTCATCATGTGATTTATAAAGATGAGCGTGGTAAAATTCATTCCATCGAATAAAAAAACGACCTGATGAATTCTCATCGGGTCGTTTTGCTTATTATATTCTTCTGAAACTATTGAATTTAGATTTCCAGTATGGATTGTTCAAGTTGACAACTTCGGATTTCTTACCGCCTGCATGAACAAATTTATTGTTACCAACATAGATTCCTACATGCGAAATGCCTTTGCGGTATGTGTTATGGAAGAATACTAGATCTCCGGGTCTTGGTGATTTAATTTTTGATGATTGTTTGAATTGCCCAGTTGTTGTTCTAGAAATAGACTTACCATTTTTCTTAAATGAATACTGAATGAATCCACTGCAGTCGAATCCTCTAGTTGAAGTGCCACCGAAACGGTATGGAATTCCACGTAAGTTCATTGCAGTTTTTACCACACCAGAACCTCCGCCCTTAGTAGGGGCAGCTGCTGCTACTGCTTTACCTGTAGATCTTTTCAACAGTGCACTTGACACATATCCTTTTTTACCGTTAATTTTCACCTTGTACCATAATTGCTTACCGACATATTTTTGATGTGTAAGTTGAACTCGAGTACCTTTTCTTAAAGTGAATACTTTTCTATGTTTTGTTCCTGCATCTGCACGGACGTTTGAATTATGTAGCGTTATGTATGTACCACTCTTTGCTGTTGCTTTACTAGCTGCATCGGCTGTTCCGCCTGTAAACCCCATAATCATGACTGACGCCATCAAAATTGAACACAAAAGCTTTTTCATGAATGACTCTCCTCCAGAATAATGTTTGTCGCTTTCTAGCTGCAAGTAACATCTTACACGACAGTTGAAGAGTTAAACATTACGTTCATATTAAGAAGACATTACAGGAATGAAGTTTTGTAAAGGGTTTGTAACATAGCGAATAGCCTCCTTGTAAATTAAAGGAGGCTTGTCTTGAATACAATTAGTCTCTAGGAAATTCAGGAGAATCTTTTTCTGTAATTTGTTCGTAACGTACTGCATCGTCCACTTCTGAAGTAAGATCATTCGTCTGAATAAGAGGGTCTTGATTGGTTGCAGACCGCACTTCCGGATGAGCGGCATTTTGCAAAGGTTCATACCCTCCGTAAGAAGGTTCAGAATCAATGTTTTCAATTAATGGATCTGCTGTTTTATTGTGATGGTTAACAGGTTTAGCAACACTTGGAGGTATTCCGTCTGTATTGAAAAGCTCATCTTTTGAATACACGCTGAATGCCAAGCCTTCATCCACATACAGCATCATGCCGCCATGTTGAACTTCTTCGTAGTAGCGGTCTACTTGAATCGTATCCATACCTATACCGTACATCATTTGTTTTATATGATTTTCACCGGTTAGGAAGTCCATAAAGCGGTCAGTCCATGTGTCGTATGCTGAGTATACATCCGCGCCTGTTCTACTGCGCAGCATGGATACGTCATTTTCATTTTTAGCGATTACATAAATGTTATCATCTAGATAACCGATTTCCTTTAGTTCCTTGATCTTGTCTAGAAGGTCAGCATCGTTATAATATACACCAATAAATGTTTTGCTAATTAGTTCATCCATTGTATAGCCTCCTTCTTCATAGTTGCTATACATAACATACCCGTTTGGTGTTCTTCAGAAACATAG
>NZ_JARIEA010000033.1 GCF_029267015.1 Sporosarcina ureae
GGCACATATTTCGCTTCCTCCGTACCGACCGGATCGGCAAATGGCTCAAAGCCCATATGATCGTAAAGCTTCAGCTCACGCACTGTACCCGAAATCACCGCTGCATCATATCCCGCTTGCTTGCACCAATTCACTAGCCCTTGCATCAAACCAAAAAATGCACGACCGCGACGATGTGCTCGTTCCACTACAAGTAATCTGATTTCTACAGGATGCTGTGGCTTTTGTTCAAGCCATTCCTCAATCGGACCAATCTTTTTATCCAATGAAAACGGACGAACCGAACGCAACGCCAACATCCCAACAATTTCATTGTCCTTCAAACAAACGATATATGTATTTTCTTCATGAAACGGATCGACCAACAAACGCTGTTCATTGGATGCATGTTGCGGAATTTCTTCCACAAACGCCCGATAATTCAACTGATGAATTCGCTCCGCATCTTGTGGAAGTGCGGCAAGCCGATAATAATATGTCATACTGATTGCCTCCCTTGCTAGATAATGAAATAACTACGATGTGTATAGATGACTAGCGCAACCAAACAGATAGCCACGATCCCCGCCCATTCACCGTAGCCAATAAACACAGCCGGAATAATGGCCGACAGTCCAAGCACAGCGGCTTTCGTTTTCTTACGAATCCACGAGTACAACAGACCCGAAAAAATAAGGGTTAACAGCAGAACAAGTGGCTGAAAGACGATCATACCGCCGAGTAAAGAAGCCGCCCCTTTCCCTCCACGCAAGCGATGAAACAGCGGGAAACAATGCCCAAGTATGACCGCGAAAAGCATCAACAACATGATAGCCGGACTGAATCCAAGTGCACGCATAACCATGATCGGCAATGCCCCCTTCATCGCATCAAGAAACAACACAACAAAGAACATCGACTTACCGAGCACTCTCCCTGCATTACGCGCTCCTGGATTGCCACTACCTTCTGCACGCAAATCCAGTCCTTTACTTTTTCCTACATAGAGCGCAGGCAATATGCTACCGACTAGGTACCAAATGATGAAGAAAATGATGAGCTGTAACAAACTTTGGCCTCCAACTATGTTTTCTATATACTAGTATCTTTATGTAAATACATGAACTACTTTGATTATATAATGAAGTGCGTCTTTTTCATATTGTAAATACAAATAGTTTATTGTGTAGGAATGGATGGAACTGTACAACCAGGCGAAACATTCGGATCTAGTGGAGATAACCAATTTGGAACGATCAGCCCAATTGTCACAGCTTCACAAGTCGTAAGGAAATTTGGTACGGTGCAATTGACTGGAGTCTATGCGACAGACGCCAACAACTTCCCACTGGGTGATTTCTTCACACGCAATGTTTCCATGAAAATGGGACAAGCACCCGTTATTCACTTAATGCCTGAGTTATTTAAAAAGATCGAAGCAAAAGAATTCGATCCGACAGATATTATTACACATAAAGTGAAATTGGAAGACGCAGCAGACGCTTATTCCATTTTCGATAAGAAAGAAGACGGTTGTATCAAAGTATTGATTCAGCCTTAATATAAAAAACGCGATGAGTTCATCGCGTTTTTTGTACTCTACTATGTTGATCCATCCTACTCGCCTGCTTCGTTTCAAAGACCCATATTCTTCGCGATAATGACTTTCATAATTTCATTCGTCCCGGCATAAATCGAATTGACCGCCACATCGCGATACCTTCTAGCGATTTCGTATTCTTCCATATAGCCATAGCCACCATGAAATTGCATACACTGAATCGCCACGTCTTGTGCCAAATCACTCGTCCACCATTTCGCCATCGATACTTCATCTACGACGTTTTTGCCTTGCATATGTTCGATAATTAAACGATCAACAAATGTTTGACCAATGGTTGCCTTCGTTTGCATCTCTGCCATTTTAAATTGCGTGTTTTGGAAATCACCGATCCGCTTGCCGAAAGCCTGTCGCTCTTTTACATACGCTAACGTAATATCTAGCATTTTCTGTACAGAAGCTATACATTGAATGGAGCACATCAAGCGTTCTTGCTGTAATTTCTCCATCAAATAGTAGAAGCCTTTCCCTTCCTCGCCCAGAAGGTTTTCTACCGGAACCGCTACATCTTCAAAAATCAATTCACTCGTGTCATTCGCATGCTGTCCTACTTTATTGAGCTTCTTCCCTCTTGTAAACCCAGACATTCCTTCTTCCACTACGAGCAAGCTAATGCCTTTATGAGCAGGTGACGCGGTAGGATTCGTTTTACAAACGACAATGACGAAGTCGGCAGAAGAGCCATTCGTGATGAATGTCTTTTCCCCATTAATCATATAATGGTCTCCCTTTTTTATCGCAGTCGTCCCTACCGCAGCGAGATCGGAACCTGTGCCTGGCTCCGTCATGGCAATGGCACTAATCATATCTCCGGTTACAGCTTTCGTGAGCCAACGTTCTTTCTGTTCGTCCGAACCAAACGATTGTATATAGGGGATGACAATATCATTATGCAATCCAATTCCACCGATGCCGCTTGCCACTTTTTCAAACTCTTCACTAATGACGACAGCATAGCCAAAATCCGCGCCTATTCCGCCATATTTTTCTTCAACAGACGGTGCGATCAACCCTTGGGCGGCAGCTTTCTTCCAAAATGATCGAGGCACTTGCTGTTCTTTCTCCCACTCATCTATATAAGGTACGGCTTCTTTCTGCAAAAATTTCTGCACTGATTTCCGGAGCTGTTCATGCTCTTCCGTCATAAATGGTCGCTTCATGCATTCGCCACTCCTTTACTCTCCTGTAAGAAAGCTTCTATTTTTATACGTGAGGATTAACAGGTCGATTGGAAACTAGTGCTTCCCGAATACGATATTTCAACACTTTCCCTGATGCATTTCTAGGTATCTCTTGTTCTTCGATAAATTCAACTGGTACTTTATAATCCGCTAAATGGGCTTTACAGAACGCTTTCAACTCTGCATAATCGAGCGTCTCGTCTTTCTTCGCCACTACGATCGCGACTACTTTCTCGCCCCACACTGGGTCCGGTAAGCCGACCACCGTGGAATCTAGCAGTTGAGGATGTCTATACAGCGCTTGCTCCACTTCCGTTGAATAGACATTCTCTCCTCCAGAAACGATCATATCTTTCTTTCTGTCTACTAGTGTAACGAAGCCGTCTTCGTCGATCGTCGCCAAATCACCAGTGTAGAGCCAACCGTTCCGGATCGCTTTCGCCGTTTCTTCGGGCTTATTATAATAGCCTTTCATGACCATCTCGCTTTGGATAATAAATTCTCCTACTTCACCAGGGAGTATATCTTCATCATCATCATCCACCACGCGTATTTCCGTGTTCAGCGAAGCTTTTCCTCCCGTACCGATTTTGTCTTTATGATCTGCTGGCAGAAGAAAAGCACCGCCACCTGGTCCCCCTTCTGTCTGACCACACATATTGTAAAACTGGTCGGTACTGAAAAGTTTCATGATCTGCTCCAACAAAGCGACAGGCATCGGCGCTGCACCATATCCACATCGTGTAACAGAAGAAAGATCGTATTGCTGTTTATCTGGAACTTGCAGCAAGAAGTTATACATCGTCGGAACACCGAAGAAGAAGCTGATTTTATATTGATCGATCGCTTGTAATACTTTTTGAGGTTCGAAGTTTTGATGGACGACTTGCGTGCAGCCTAAATAAATTCCTGGTACTAGAAATAAATTCAATTGTGCAGAATGAAACAACGGTGCCGCATGAAGCAATATGTCATCGGGATTGATTTTGAGGATTAAAGAAGTGTTAAAGGCGACGTGAAGCACGCGATGATGATCAAATAACGCACCTTTTGGATAGCCAGTTGTACCGGATGTATATAATATTTCTGCATCATCCGCTTCATCGACAGAGATTTCAGGATCATCTGTACGATCTTGTACTACATCTTGATATAGGACTTGGTCACTTATTGCTGTAGCACCAGTTGTGATTTTCAAATCGATCTTGCTATTTGTGGCTGTTGCTTGATCGATCAACGAAGCATACTCTTCATCAAACAGCACAACACTTGCATCACTGTCATCCAAAATATACGACACTTCAGTAGCGGTTAAGCGGAAATTCACGGGTACTGTAATAGCTCCAGCTTTCAATATGGCATAGTAGACTATGATAAATTTATCTGAATTTTTCATCATAAGTGCGACTTTGTCACCTTTTTTCACGCCATGCTGAATCAGTCCATGTGAAAGTTTATTCACCTCATGATTGAGTTCGCGATACGTATAACTTCGACCCTCATAAATAACTGCCGTTTTCTCAGGTATTCTGCGCGCGTTACGGGAAAGTGATAATCCGATATCCATTGTTGTTGTCCCCTTTCTCTCACTAAACTTCCTGTCGTTTACATACCGCCTACCGATTTTTCTAGTATCCCTGAAGAACTTCTTCTGTATGTTCACCTAAAGTTGGAGCAGCGCCTTTAATTTTTCCTGGTGTTCGCGATAACTTAATAGGCGTACCGATATGCTGGATTACTCCAAGCACGGGATCCTCTATTTCCTGAATCATGCCACGCGCTTTCACGTGCGGATTATCTACCACTTCATCGAATGAAAGAATGGGTGATACACATGCAGGGTTCTCTTCGAAAATCTCCATCCATTCCTCACGTGTTTTCTGCAATATAATTTCTTGAATTTCTTTTTTCATCTGCGTCTGCACATCAATCGGATCACGGACCTTTGCGACGAACTCTTCTTTGCCAATCACCTGACAAAACTCACGCCAAAATTTCGGTTCGAGTGCGCCGACAGACAACCATTTTTGATCTTTCGTTTCATAGACTGCATAGCAAGCAAGCTTTCCACTTAAATCAAGTTCGCCTCTTTTTGACTCTTGCCTCGACGCAAGAAAGTTCGGGAAGAATGTTGGCATCCAGGATATTGCCCCATCCATCATGGAGATATCGACCATTTGGCCTTTGCCTGTCTTCTGTCTTTCAAACAATGCAAGCAGAATTCCCATCGCTGCTGGATATGCTCCGCCACCAATATCCGCAATTTGTGTGGCTGGAATTTGCGGCGCACCTCCTTGTTCCCCCATCATATTCAGCAATCCCGCGTAACTGAGAAAATTCACATCATGTCCCGGCATCTCCGCGTACGGACCCTCCTGCCCATAACCCGTGATCGCACAGTACACTAGACCTGGGTTCATTTCATTCAATGTTTCATAATCCAGCCCCAACCGCTTCATTACGCCAGGTCGGAATGACTCAATCACCACATCCGAATCTTTCACAAGCTGTAAGAACTTTGCTTGATCCTCTGCCGCTTTTAAATTAAGGCAAATACTCTTCTTACTACGATTCAATGAATGAAACAGCGCACTATCTTCCCCTACCTTCGGATATTCCGCCCGCGCATAATCACCCACGTTAGGCTCTTCCACTTTGATCACCTCTGCTCCAAAATCTGCAAGAAGCATTGAACAGTATGGCCCTGGTAATAAGCGAGATAAATCCAGTACCCGAATAGCGTCTAATGGCAATGAAATCCCTCCTCTCTACGTCTTTACTAGCGTGATAAGCAGTTACTCCAACCTTTCCAAAATTGTCGCATTGGCCATGCCGTGACCTTCACACATTGTCTGCAAACCATAGCGGCCACCTGTTCTTTCGAGTTCACTCATCATCGTGATCATCAAACGTCCGCCACTTGCACCGAGCGGATGACCAAGAGCGATTGCTCCACCGTTTGGATTTAGCTTCTTTGGATCTGCACCTGTTTCTTTCAACCACGCGATCGTCACAACAGAAAACGCCTCGTTTACTTCAAACACATCAATATCCTCCATAGTCAGTCCCGACTTTTCCAATGCTTTTTGCGTAGCAGGTATTGGTCCTGTCAGCATAAGTGTTGGATCGGAACCTACGACTACACGCGTGAGTACTTTAAACTTCGATTTCAATCCAAGTTCTTCTGCTTTTTCACGTGACATCAACAAAATCGCATTGGCACCATCGCTGATTTGGCTCGAGTTTCCTGCCGTCACATCGCCATTTTCTCTAAAAGGAGTTTTCAACTTGCTGAGCTTTTCCATCGTCGTATCTTCCCTCGGTCCTTCATCATCCTTTACAGTCATGTTCGTACCGTCAGGAAGTGTGACCTCGATTGGCATGATTTCGCTATCAAACCTACCTTCCTTTCGAGCAGTGATAGCTTTCTCATTGCTTTCAAGTGAATAACGATCCATTTCTTCTCTTGTGATCTCCCATTGTTCAGCAATTCTTTCGGCTGACTCACCTTGGTGAACCATTTCATATTTCGATGTAAGTTCTTCACTGAATGCAACGTCTAGACGAGTACTGCCCATTGGTACTCGGGACATACTCTCGACGCCTCCTGCTACGACGACATCCATATCTCCACTAATAATCGCTTGCGCCGCGAAATGTACAGCCTGTTGACTTGATCCACATTGTCTATCCACTGTAGTTCCCGGTACTTCAACTGGATATCCTGCCTGCAAAGCAGCGACACGTGCGATATCAAAGGATTGTTCCCCTACTTGCGATACACAACCGAAGATTACGTCCTCTACTAGTCCGGCATCGATTCCAGCCCGTTTGATTACTTCTGCCAGCGGCTTGGTTGCCAAATCTTCAGCCCGCACGGTACTCAATACACCATTTCTTTTTCCTACTGGCGTTCTTACCCACTCCACAATTACTGCTTCTCTCATGCCTATCCCTCTTCCTTCAATATAGTTGTAAGCCCTTACATTTTATCAAACACAATTAGGTCAGTTTCTACGCATAACGCCTTACTTCGGCTGCATGCGAACTGCACCATCCAGGCGAATTGTTTCTCCATTTAGCATCGTATTTTCGAAGATACCTTTTACTAGTTGCGCATATTCTTCGGGGTAGCCTAGCCGCGAAGGGAAAGGTACCATCGCTCCAAGAGATTCTTTTGCCTTCTCTGGCAATGAAGCAAACATCGGTGTTTCGAACAAACCCGGTGCGATGGTCATCACGCGAATCCCTTCAGATGCTAAGTCTCTCGCAAGCGGCAATGTCATACTGACGATCCCGCCTTTCGATGCTGCATACGCTACTTGGCCAATCTGTCCGTCAAATGCCGCCACAGATGCTGTATTCACAATAACTCCTTTTTCTCCTTTATCATTCGGTTCATTCTTCGCCATATGTTCGGTAGCGAGTCGGATTGTATTAAACGTTCCGATCAAATTAATCTGAATGACTTTACTGAAGTTCTCTAAGTTATGTGCACCTTTTCTGCCGCTGTACGTTTTCTCTGCGACACCAATTCCCGCACAATTGACGACTGCATTAATCGTGCCAAAAGTACTCACTGCATGATCTAATGCAGCTTGAACACTTTCTGCGCTAGTGACATCCGTCTTTACGAATGTCGCATGATCGCCAAGCTCCTTCACCAACTTATTCCCTCGATCTTCCTGCAAATCAAAAATCGTAACATTTCCGCCAGACGCGACGATCTCACGTGCTGTCGCTTCGCCTAATCCTGATGCGCCTCCTGTAATAACCGCTGATACGTGATCAATGTTCATAAAATATTCTCTCCCTTTCTCGTCTTAAGGATTTACGATATTAGACTAAGATCTTCAATAAATAATCGGCAATCGAATCGGCTAACTCTTGTATACTTTTACTACCTTTTGGAGAATACCAAATCACCACATTATTCATGGCACCTAGGATAATATTATTCACAATATTACTATCTACATTTGCAAAACTACCATCTTGAATCCCTTGTTTAATCAGGCTATCCATGCAATCACTGTATTCATTTCGCAGACGTATGATTTCCTGTAAATGCTCTCCTACGAAAACTTGATCCGGCTTAGCGCCTATAAAGAAGTCCGTTCTTTCTGTAATGACATATTCCATATGGACAATCATAGCTTTCCGAAGCTTCGCTATAGAAGTAAGTTCTTCCGCTAACACTTCGTTAAGTTGCTCAATACTTTGTTCTAGAAGTATTTTGTGACTTTCATACACTAGTGCTTCTTTATCTTTAAAATAATAGTAAACGGACCCCTTCGTCATAAGTAACTTCGCTGCAATGTCTTCCATCGTAGTAGCATGATATCCTTTTTCCGCAATCACACTCATAGCCGATTGCCGAATCTCTTCTTTTTTCTTTTCCACTTTCTTCTCTCGTAATGACATGAATTTCTCACTTCCTTCACATTGCCACATCTCGTTGTGTTTACATTCTAAGTTTTCAGAATTTGAATGTCAAGTCAAATTTTAACGGTTAAGTATTCATGTTGATAAGTATGTATGTGAAGGTACTAGGTTGTGAAAGAGATGTGTTTCCTTTGGGATTCTATATTTCTCTACTATAGCTGTGTGATGTTCTGATACCTCTATAGTTAAAAAAAGCACCAGCTCCTCAAACAATATTCATTGTTTAAGAACCTGGCACTCACTATAGAATCTAACTATTTACGAAAATTATTCATTTACTATTATTTAAAATTCGCATAAAACTCTTCTGGTACTACATGCAAATCAATGCCCCAAAGTAGTGGTAGCAAGAAGTAGGCGGCTAATACAATGAGGATCAGCACAAACACATTAATGATAAATCCAACGCGTACCATTTCACTTAAGCGGAGTTTCTCCGTAGCGAAAATGATAGCATTTGGTGGTGTACCTACTGGTAACATAAATGCACAGTTTGCAGCCATTGCAGCCGGTACCATCAATGCATACGGGTGGATATTCATTGTTAATGCTAGAGCAGCCAATATAGGTAGAATCATTGTAGCGGTCGCTGTATTGGAAGTGAACTCCGTCAAAGCTAGAACAAGGAACGAGGAAGCCGCAATGATGACGATCATATGAAGTCCTTCCAAAGCCGTCAATTGCGATCCAATCCATTCAGATAGACCCGTTTCACGGAATCCTGCTGCGATCGCTAGTCCTCCACCGAATAACAACAAGATGCCCCATGGAATTTCCTTGGAATCTTCCCATCCTAGAATACGTTTGCCGAATTTCTTGGAAGTTGGAATAGTAAACAACAAGGCTGCAGCTATTACCGCAATCATGCCATCTTTTAATGACGGAAGAATGTTAATCCAAAGGAATTCTCGTGTAATCCACATAAATGCCGCAAATGCGAAAACAGTTCCCACTGCTTTCTCTTCGAATGTCGTCTTGCCTAATGCTTTCCGTTCTTCCTGGATCACTTCTTTTCCACCAGGAAGACCTTTAATATTCATCTTAAAAGCAAATCGTCCCAGGTAGATCCATGTGGAGAACAAGAGAATTATAACAATAGGTACTGCGATAAGCATCCAACCTGCGAAGGATATCTCGACACCGAATAATTCTTTTACTTGTGCCGCCAGAATAATATTGGGTGGTGTACCTATTAACGTACCTAGTCCACCAATCGTTCCTGCGTAACCTATACCGAAAATAAGCGTCTTTTCAAACTTCGGCAGTTCTTTTTCTTCCGGTGTGCCCTTTAAAGCGGCTGCCACCTGAGCGGTAATCGCCAAGCCCATCGGAATCATCATCATAACTGCAGCCGTATTGGAAACCCACATCGATAAAAATGCAGTCGCTGTCATGAAACCAAGCAAAATCCGCTGCGTTCCTGTACCGATGAACGCGATAATACCAAGTGCAAGTCGTTTATGTAAGTTCCATTTTTCCATCGCTGTGGCAATAAAGAATCCACCTAAAAACAAGAAGATAATATCATTACCGTACGAAGAAGTTACTGCATCCGCTTCCATAGCGCCTGTTAACGGTAATAAAACGATAGGAAGCAACGAAGTGACGGGAATCGGAATCGCTTCTGTAATCCACCAAGTCGCCACCCACAAAGTCACCGCAAGCACCGATTTCGCTGCCGGATTCATCCCTTCAGGAGATAAAAAGAACATCATAATAATAAATAAAAGCGGACCTAGAATTAGACCGACGCGTTGGACGGTGGAATAGGACGTACTTTTATCCGAATTCTGATCAGGGGGTTGGGGTGAAGCCTGTTGCCCACCTACTTGTCCGTGATCTTGTACGGTCGTTAGTTTTTTCTTATGTGAAAAGAAATTCAATAAATCTTTTGCCTGATTATGTGAACGCCATAATCTTTGCCAGGTAGTTGATGCCATTTCCTTCATTGTTATCCCTCCGAAAACGCTTTCTTCATAGAAGACTATAAGTGAGATAATTCAGGAAATATACGTTGCGTAACTAAGTAAATACTTTTGTAACTAAAAAAAGCAACACGAGCAACAGCGAACTTCTCTCGCCGTATTGCTCGGATGCTTAGTCATGAAACGTGAATTATTCACATAGGAGTGATTGAAGGATATGCACTTTCCCAGGAAGAAGTCGGTAGTTCGTTAGCGGACGACCTGTTTCCTGATACACTACATCGGTATCGATTAATTTATGTGCCACTAGATAATGTAAATACTTTCGCGTCGATACGCTTGAAACTCCAATATCGTCTGCGAGCTCCGCTGTAGAAAAGGTAATTCCTTGCCATGCGATAATTTTCTTGGCGATACGAGTGAATGTCGTTTTCGTCAGACCTTTCGGCAATTCAAATAGGTCACTGTTTATTCGATCAGAAGCATGAAGCAAATTATCAATTTCATCCTGGCTAATTTCGTCATGCTGATTCATCAAATAAAATTGCTTTTTAAACTGCAGCAAGGCATTCTGAAACCGCTCAAAAGTAAATGGCTTAATCAAGTAATCAACGGCTCCATAGCGAAGCGCCTGTTGTACAGAGTCTTTATCATTAGCCGCCGTGATCAAAATCACATCTACCGAGTCGCCTTCTTTTCGAAGTTCCATTAATAAATCGAGTCCAGTCGGTCCTTTCATATAGACATCCAGTAAAATGAGATCCACTGGCGAAGACTCCATGAATTTCCGACCTTCGACTACATTTTTCGCAAAGCCTGCTATTGTAAAGCCTGGAATGCTTTCTAAATAAATCCCATTAAATTTCGCCACCATAGGATCATCTTCAATTATTAACACTCGAATCATCATTCTTCACCTGTATATGGCACACGAACCGTAAACTGTGTCCCATTCCCTTTCGTAGAAGATACCGTCCACTCGCCATTTAATTCATCCAATGCGATTTTAGCTAAATACAATCCATATCCGTGCCCTTCTCCTTTGGACGAGATCCCCTGTTCAAATACTTCTTCTATATTTTCTAAAAAGATCCCCGGCCCATTATCTCGTACGCTGAATTGTAAATGTGACTCTACGTAATCCAGAGTCAATTGAACCTCACCGTCGACTTGTTCACTTACTGCGTCGCAAGCGTTGTCGAGTAAATTTCCTAGTATAGTGATGATCTTGTCCATATGCTCCATCTTTTGTAATGAAGGCAGTGGATGGTCTCCATCTAACTTGATAAGTATGCCTGATTCCCGTGATTCACTTAATTTGCTCATTAAATAGCCCGCAATAACAGGATCTTTGACAAGTCTAGATACGAGACCTGTTTCCTTTTGGTACGCATCTGAAATATAAGACGTATACTCTTTTAACTCATCATAGGATTTCGTATGAACCATCGCCATGATGACGTGTAGTTTATTCATGAATTCATGTGTTTGATGTCTTAATGTTTCCGCATATACTCTAGCGCCAGTTAGTTGTTCCACTAGGGAAGCGAGTTCGGATTTATCACGGAATATAGCAAGTGCGCCGACTAACTGATCATTGGAAATTACAGGTACTTGCGTCACTACGACATCTAGTCCATTTAACTTCAGCTCTTGATCATACTGCGGCTTTTTATCTTCGAGCATCTGCTGCAGAGGAAGTGACGGAACAAAGGATTGAATCGACCTGCCAAGAGGATTGCCTTCTACACCCGCCGAACGGAAAAGCGCAATAGCCGCTTGATTCACTAACACAATTTCCGCCTGATCATTAATCGCAA
>NZ_JARIEA010000014.1 GCF_029267015.1 Sporosarcina ureae
AAAGGGAAAATGGCTTTGCGTGTCTATCCTGCTTGGGATCAGCCGACAAGCAAGCAAGCGATGAACACACAGAAGTGGCAGTTGCCTTATTTTGTAGATATGCGTATTGCGGAACCTTTGCAAAGTAAACAGGTGTTGGCGTTGTATGGTTTTGTGTAATCTGAATTACGCGACTTATGTAAGTATTTTACTTGATTTGCAGTACAAGTAGGTTGTTCTAGTGTGTGTAAATCATCTAGTTGAGTGGTTCAAAAGCTGAAATAGTAATAAAGTTAATACCGAATTAAAACATCAAGTGGCATTGGAATTAACCATGCCATTTTGTCGTATGAACAGAGTATAGGATTTATTATGCTATACTAATGATAATTTAAGTTGAGCTTTATTTTTTAACAAATTGACTATTAGTTGCTTTGTGTAGAGCTATTCAACAATCCAGGTGGAGTTAGGATATTAAATAGTGTCAATAGGGAAATGGATATCAAAGATTTAATAATTATGTGATTTGAAAATCATTCCGATTTTTATCAGCTTTTTACGTACGAACTATTGGTTAAGGTAATAGAGGATTGTCTTAACTAATAGGAATGCTACAATTTGATGTATGAATATGTATGGTGATAAAAAGGAAATAACTAACGAAGGAGGAAAAGATATGTCTAAATCTTTAATGGAATTCAAAAGGTTTATAAAAGATACTGAAGCCCAACTTACTGAGTACGAAAAGAAAATAATAGAAATCATTTTGAATAATTTCTCAATGATTTCGACAGTTGGAAGTCCGGGAGGAAAACGTGGGAAACTTCTAGCAGATTTGATAACTAGGTATGATGATTCGAAGAAAGTAGACTTTGTTTTTAATGACTCAAGAATTCAAGCAGAAGAAGGACAGTTTATTCGACTCTCAAAGCTAATCGTTAAGAACTTTCGTGGTTTTACTAATGAAATCGTGTTGGAATTTAAAAACCCCTATACATTCGTATATGGACCGAATGGAACTGGGAAATCAAGTCTCTGTGAATCATTAGAGTATTCTCTCCTTGGTACAATACATGAGGCAGAAGCAAAACGTATAGATATAGGAAGCTATATCAAGAATGTAAATACAGGGAAAGCCGATCAACCGATTCTTAAAGGTATTGATATCAACGGTAAAGAGTTTTCAGTCAAGGCTGATCCAAATAATAATCAATTTTGTTTTATTGAGAGAAATAGAATAGAAGGGTTTTCTCGCGTTTCTGCAAATACGCCTCAAGCCCAGCAACTAAGATTAGCAGCCTTATTTGGTTTAGAAGAATTTAATAACTTTGTTATAAACTTTAATGAGAAACTTGATAATTATCTGGATTGTGTTGGAGAAAAAGCTGAACAACTTGCAATAAAAAGGAAAGAAGTGATGGTACATACAGAGCACTTAGAAAGTATCCCTGGAGAAAAAGATATAATTGATTGCCGAATATCATTATTGCTGTCGAATCATTCAGGATTTGAGAACATAGATGAATTAAAAAGAAAGATTTTAGGTGATGAAGATAGTAAAGGTACTATTCAAAAAAACAATATTGAAATTGCAAAACTAGAAGTTCTTAAAAAAATCACAGATCCGGGAATACATGAATTTCTTGAAGATGCAAAACGCTTAAATTCATTAGTGCTAAAACAGATCAAAGCACAAGAAACACTAATGACTTATAAAGATGAATTATCGTTAAAAGATATGTATGTAGCTATTCTACAAAACAAAGAAAAGTATAAGGATTATTGTCCTGCATGCGAATCTGAATTGTACATTGAAGGAAATCTTGTTGTTCCAAAGAACCCTTTTTCCCATGCCGAGGTTAAAATTAAAGAATTTGAAGCTGCGATAAAATTAGAAAACGAGTTATTGGAGCTTGATAGTGAAATTAATAAGGATTGGCCGCTTCTGGGGAATACACTTTTTCAAATCCTGAAGATGGCTGAGTCCATTAACTTTTCTAATGAAGCCCTCATTGGAACACTATATCGAAAAGTCCTAGAAGATAAAGAAAATGAACAAAGATTAAATGATCTAACAACTATTAACGTTTGCTACGATGATGTATGGCTGGATTTAATAGAACAACACAGCAAATATAACCGAGAAGTTGAGGTTGCTGAAGAACGAATCAATGTAATAAAAACTGAAAATAGTGAGCTTGAAGGGATCTTAGAGGAAATAGCTGCTATTACAGCAACTAAAAAATCTCTAGATGATCGTGAGCGAGTAGGGAAAAAAGCCATTTTGAAATTTGACCAGGTAAATAAGGAGCTTATTGAACAGGCGGAACAAGAGAAGTCCAAAATTGAACGTAATAAGAAGTATAATGAAGCATACATTTCTTTTAAGTTACGTTTAGAAAAATATAATAGACAGCTTCCCACTACTTTAGCGGCTAATCTAAATACTAAATCTCTGGAGTTCTACAATTCAATTAATAGGAATGATCAACCTTTTGATCAGCTCGTAGGGTTAAAACTTCCAGAAAATTCTGGTGATAAAATAATGATTCGCTTTAGGGATGGACAAGATTTAGATGCATTACATATCCTTAGTGAGGGACACATTCGATGTTTAGGACTTGCTATACTTTTGGCTAAAAATGTACAAGATAATCTTCCCATCATAATATTTGATGACGTCGTA
Organism: Sporosarcina ureae; assembly: GCF_029267015.1. GTDB lineage: Bacteria > Bacillota > Bacilli > Bacillales_A > Planococcaceae > Sporosarcina > Sporosarcina ureae_D. The sequence goes on from NZ_JARIEA010000014.1 coordinate 2,666, forward strand.
AATGCAATTGATGACGAGCATCGGCGGGGGATTGTAGAAACAATATTAGAACATCAGGATATTAAAATTAAGCAGCTAATTATCACGACTCATGGTGAAGAGTTTATGAAGCAATTAGAAAATAGCATTTCCCCTAAAGAATACTCAAAGAAAGTTACGCGCATTGATTTTATTGAATCTTATGATCAAAAGAAGATTACTATAAAATTGGATCTACCCAGAAATTATTTAATGGTAGCAAGGCGAAGATTAGAAGAAGGTCAGGTACGTGATAGCCTAGCAAACATGAGAAGAGGGTTTGAAAATCTTATAAATACTCTTTGGATTCGAATCGCAAAAAAGTATAATGTGCAATTGTCTGTCTCAATGCGTTCACCAGGAAGGCCTCCTGAGTTGATGAGTACTGTTCATGCTTTAAGAGGTTATATTTCAAAAAATGAGATTGAAATTTATTCTGCTCTAATACCACTGTTTGATGAAATGTTGGGGAAACAGCAAAAGTATCCAGTAGAGTGGAGTTATTTAAATAAAGGTACTCATGATGAAGAAAGAAAAGAGGATTTTGACAAGTCAGTTGTAAAAGCGATTTTAGAAATATTAGAGGAAGCAAGCGATATTATAATAAAAAATTAAAATACCTCATACAGTCCATGACTGTATGAGGTATTTTTATGAATTGAAACAATTGCAGAGTCTTATAGGCTTATTTTGTTTTCTGAACTTTACGTTTCACTGGTAAGCTTTGTATGAGGTTTTTTGAATTATTAATAAAAAACGTGATTATCTCTTTTTTAAATTATTTACTTAGCATTCCAAAGTCATAAACCTTTTTCTCTATTTTCAGTTCTAAATTAGTGAATTTATTTCTAAATTCATCTAAACCGTCTATATCATATTTATCGACAATTTTATAAATTTGATAAAAACCAGCATCCCATTGTTCAACATTCCATTCGGGATGTTCTTGATTTGCTATAAAACGATATTTAAATGATTCCTTTAATAGATATACTGCTTGATCATAAACTTCTCTGGCTTGTTCGCTGAAATCAGTGTTTTGAATTTTATTATAAACGAATCGTTCTTCCTTTATAAAACGTAATTGTTCTTCTGTGCTATTTGCTAAATTTTGTTGTGATAATACCAAAATATCCTTGTAGCTCATAAAAAACCATTCATTTTCAATATCGTATAAGTCATCGTGATACCTAACATTAGATAATGACGATTGATAGCTGGCATTGATGTTAAACAGTGAGTAAATTAAACAGTCATTAACAAACTCACTCCATACATCTATATCTATGTCTTCGAGATTAGGGCTCTTAAAGTTATCCATATCATTTAACCAAGAATGCTGTACTGATTTCCTTGCAGCGAATGTGACTATTACACGTTCGAAATTTTCTGGAGTGATGGAAACTCCATTAGCCATATATGCAGATCCACTTAGTATAAAGACATCTCTCTGAGATTTATAAATATTATTTGCTACAGAAACAAAGTAACCTATTGAATTAGAAAGTAATCTCCCACGAAATCCTTTATTTTCATTAACATTAAAGACAGAACTAAATTGAGGGTATGGCATTTCTTTATAATCTCTTCGTCCTTGATTTGGTTCCCTTAACCATTTGGATAAAAATTCATCATTAGAGACTAGTTGGATTGACTTGTTTTCTTTATGAACAATACCACTTTCGGTAGATTCCTCAACGGTGAACTCAAATAGTTCATTATAGTCTTTTTCAACTTTATCTCGTTGCTTATAAACACTGAAAGTTACTGCCCAAATATTTCTAACATCGGAAAACTCTCCTGCATTGAACAACATACCTTTTTTATACTCGAACTGGGAATGCAATTTCTGATTAAAACCTTCCCAGTAACTTCCACCGGCTAAAAATTGTGTTTTACTGAAGAAGGCTATATATACATTGGATAAATTAAAGTCGTCCTTTAATTTTAAAATACGATAAAAGAACTGAGCGTATAGTTGTTGCGAGGCAGCTCCCATTTTGTCATTCAACATGATTTTATTTATTTCTGTTTGTGCTATATTTTCTTTAGATGTTCCACTTGCCCCTGCATCATTCGCTGTAGCGTAGGGGGGGTTAGCAAAAAAGATAATAGGTTTATCATTTTTTAAGTCTTCAAATAATTGCTTAGACATCTTAACTTTATTCGGATCGGTATCAGGATTAATTTCAACATCATCATTCAAAAAATCGTACTGAAAGCTGATTGAGCCTTTGTTGTAGTTACTACCAATGTCTAGCTCTTCTTGATGTAGTGTTGAACTATATAGATTACTGAATTGATAGTCCCTAGTTAGGTTCTTAGCTCCTGCTGCAGGATCCCATACAGTAAAGTCCTGTCGCCAATTATCTCCAATAATCTCAGAAATTATTTCATTTGCTCGGTTTGACCAAATAGTGGGTGTCCAGAAGTCACCTGAAAAACGTCTAGTTGTTTCTTCAATGAGTCTATCTGCTATAGCTCTTAATCTGTCCTGCTCTGCAATTGTGTATTTACGCTCATATCTAGAAAAGAAAGAACTAAAAGCAACAGTATCCAACTTGACTAATCTTCCGTTAGGTAAGTGTAATGTGTTTTTCATTTTTGGTACAGGGTACAAGTGTTTGTCTCCTAGGATTGATTGGATAAATATAGATACTAAAAGGTGAGGTTCTTTAGCAGGATCTAACCCTATTTTAATTTTACGACTGTCAGAGAAAATCATCCTAATAAATTCATCGAACACAATTCTTATGTTTGCTTCAGCTACTCTAATTTTGAACATTTCTCCATCATTGTTTACTAAACTATCAATAGCTTCGAGCACTTCATTAATGTTAAATTGTGGTGCTGCAATATCGAATACAAATGATGATAAATTAGGATCTTCATTTAACTTTCTTAATAAATCGATGTTATGATTTGGGGCATCACTTGGAGCGATATTCCAGTCATAATCTTCATTTAAATAATGATAAAGAACAGGGGCATAGACAACAAACATTTCTTGTTCGTCCCCACTAAAGATAACGTTCGGTAGTTCTTCTCCATTTTGTTCGAATTTTTTTAGATAGTAGACAACTTGTGCTATGATTCTCGCTCTTGTTGTTATCTGTGTAAGAGTTGTCCCCTTTTTGAATTCCATTAGCATTCGTAATACTAAAACAAATCCCCCTGAACGTAGGTAACCATCACTCCCAAAGGGTCTGTTCATTATAGCTCCTTGAGTACCATCAATGTATTTCTTTTGGAAAATCCTTTTGTAGGCTTGTTCTACATCAGCTTCATCTTTAGCATTTTTTAATGATCTTAAAAACTCTTTGTTATCATTTCCCGTTATTTTATTTGTAGATTTTTTATACATTATATTCCCCACTTAGAGTTTATTTTCCTCTTTTTCCGTTTCTACCAAAAGCTTCTTGCATTATCATATTGCTGATTTCTGGTTTATCCAAAAGCTTTTCTATAAAGTTCCCAGCTAGGTCTGTTTGTTTTGTCTCTTCATAAAGTTTAGCTTGTCCAGCAATTTCAGCTTCCATCTTTTCTAAATTATATCTATGCTCCTTTTCAATCTTTTCTAAATCCTTTTCGTGCCTTGCTTCTAGTTTTCTTAGTTCACCTTTACCTTTCCTAACCGCTGCAATGTAGGACGAGAATGAAGTTAAGATAGCTACAATAACTGGAATCCATATATCCAAGTGATACACCTCATTTCTAATGCTTTAAATATACCATTTTATTAATCATACAGATTATATACTTAAAGAGGGGAACCTTTATTTATTACGTAGTGATACCATTCATGAAAATAATTCGAAAGTTAATAATAGAATAAAGGTATTCCTTGGTTACCGTTTGTGACGAGACAAGGTGTTCCGTTAATGGCAGATAAAACAGCATAATGTTGTACTGGCTAATGCAATGAATGCTGGGTATCCCTTACGCCGCAATAGCTCTCGATAATTCAACACGGTTATTTTTTCTGTTCATTTGAAAGACTTAATCATTCTCGATAAAGGAGCTTTTAGGTGCTTCTTATATTATAATGTGCTAGATGTTTCTTCTTCGAGTACTTTCACTAATTTATAAAAACTAGTTTTCTTAACTCCAGATTCCCTCATAGCTTCCACAGCTGTTATTTCTCTAGCTTTCCATTTTCTATAAACCTCTTTAAACTCTTCTGAAAGCAGAACTTTAGGTCTTCCAAACTGAACCCCATTTTGCAATGCCAAATCAATACCTTCACGCTGCCGTTTTCGAATGCGTTCTCGTTCCTCTTCAGCCATCCAGGAAAGGATCTGCAAAACCAGATCTGCAATAAACGTCCCCATACTATCTTTGTATTGCGTCGTATCGAGTAACGGCATATCCATCACAATAATATCGGCTTCGATGTTTTTCGTCAGGTCATTCCATTCCTGTAGGATTTCTTCTTTGTTCCGACCAAACCGATCCAGCGAATGGATATACAATATGTCGCCTCTTCGGATGATTTGTTTAAGCAATTGATAGTTTACACGTTCAAAGTTCTTTCCGCTTTGCTTATCCAAATAAATATCGCGTTCATTAATACCCAATTTTTTCATAGCTTCCAATTGCCGACCTTCATTTTGATCTTTACTACTGACGCGTATGTAACCAAATTTACGTTGCTCCATAATCCACCTCGAAAAGAAATTCTTTTCCCTCATTATACCTGAAAAGCGTCCGCAAAAGTATGTGCAAATTAATGAACGTTCGTAAAGTGTTTCGATACATTTGCGGACAATCTTTTCGCTGTTTTTGAATCCTTTTTAAAGCGTTCATAAAAGTGTACTTTTAGGAACGTGAAGGTTCCGAATTTTTTGTGGATTTGAGAACAATGATAAATCTGAACAGCATCGGAATTTACAATTACAAATATTATACTTAGAAGTTGCAAAAAACTTATTTGCTAGAAAGAGCGAATCTATTAAAAGAACATTACGAAAAAGAATCTGCATTATACGCTTATAGTGCGTATAATTCTAAAACTAAACTATACTTAACCCGAGAGAGATTTGGTAATTAAATTTAACCTAAAGCAATCTAGTGCAAAGATAGTTGAATACTTGAATACCGATATACTAAAGAAGTGCTTAGTTTCTCATTAAACTAAGCACTTCTTTATGTAAAAATAACATATCTAAGTTGTTGTGTTGACGTTTTTCTAATTTTAACACAATTTCATATATTTATGTCTTGATCACTAGTCTAAACGCAGATTATATTAAGTAAAATATAGTTTTTGAAAAATCAAGTCACCATTTCGTATGTTCAAGTGTGTTAGTAGTGAAGGGAGTTGAGGGATGTTGCGACAAAAGTGGTCGGATGAACGAGATGCAAATCGAATGGTTGATACATATGGCAATATGTTATTTAGTATTTGCCTGGTTATTTTATGTAATGAGAAAGATGCAGAGGATGCCGTACAAGATACTTTTATGACGTATTTAACGAAATCTCCAACTTTTAATGATTCGGAACATGAGAAGGCTTGGTTGATAACGATTGCCACGAATCGCTGTAAGAATATGAGAAGGTACAATATTATTCGTAAGCATTTAGATATCAATGATTTACAACTATATTCCAAGAATAATCAAAACCATGATCTACTCGACTACTTAATGAGATTGCCAACTAAACATAAAGTGGTCTTGTTACTTTATTATGTGGAAGGTTATAAAGTCGATGAAATAGCAAAAATCCTTGTCATTACTACGTCAGCCGTGAAAAAGCGATTACAACGGGGAAGAGAGCTTCTTCGAGAAAGATATCGAAAGGAGAATGAATATGGATTTTGAGAAGATTAAAGATGCCGTTACTTCTATTGAAATGTCAAAAGCAATGGAAGATCGTATAAAAGAGAATATGGGAAAGAAAAAACCGAGTTCAGGGAATTATATAAAGTGGATTTCGGTAGCATGTGCATTTGGAATCCTTCTATCTATACTAATCAGCACTTCATTTTTTAATGAAAATGGTAATTTTACGATTACTGCTTATGCATCTACCAATGATGGAAATCAACGTAACACAAAACTCTCATCAGAAAAAGCTACTTTTAAATTATCAACTGAAGATAGAACAGACGGTAGTTTAATTAGTATAAGTGGTGGTGGAGCTAATTTGATATTTACAGATGTCAGACTAGAAATAACTGGAGAACAGATTGAATCCATCACGTATGCGTTAAGCGAAGGCACTTTTGTGGAGGATGTTACATTTACATCTAAAGAGTATGTAGACACAAATTGGTTAGAATCGGAAAAGATAAACTTTATTACTACTGAGCCGGGTTCTGGGCAATTCCAAGGGATAAAGGAAATCGGAAATACGTATACAGTTCAGTATAATGAGCAGGACAAATATGAATATACACTTGCCATTCCTCATGATGGTAAAAATATACTAACTGATGACAAAATAATCGAAGTAGTTGTTAACTATACAGACGGAAACTCTGATCAACAAGATATTGCGGTAACTCAAGAATCAGACTCTATTTCATTAAAACTCCATTAAATTAATGGAATCTTTTAAGACGTGTAGTAGCAGTGCTAAACTGGTTTTTTTATGACTGTTGAATAATCTGCTGAAAAGCTCTCAGAGGATTGATGAATGAAAGAACTAAGACACCGAATTCTTAGGCGAATTCGGTGTCTTTTTGATTTTGGTCACTAAATTGATTACTAGTAATGGCGACATATTTTATGTGTTTCAATACCCAATCGTCGAATCTGTTTCCCAATCATGCCGTGTGGCTTGTCTGTGCTGTTTCTGCAACTGGCGTATACGTTCTTCGTATTGAATAGTTGCTTCATAATGATAGGTTAACGCAATTGACATGTATAGTTCATTCAGCTGTGAAACTGAAAGACCTTTCGCTTGCTTCGCTATTTCCTCGACTTGGTCAGTTGAGAGAATTTTTTTGCGGTCCAGTTTTTCGATATATTGCTTACGCACTGATTCTGTCGGAGACTTGATTTCATACGTGCTGTCAAAACGGCCTGCGCGGTTGATGAGAGCGGGGTCGATACGTTCGGGATAATTGGTCGTCCCGATGATGAACAAGCCGTCACGGACATGTACGCCGTCGAGGATGTTCAAAAATGTGCTTCTCATATGTTCCGGCATCGAGTCGATGTCTTCAATCACGAGAATGGCAGGCGCTAAACGTTCGACGGTATTAAATACTTCCTGAACTGAATGGCTGCCGGTGTATTCTGTAATTTGCCAGTAGACGACAGGTGCGTCGGTTGTTCCCGTAATTGAGCGAACGAGCGTTGTTTTACCGTTACCAGGCGAGCCATATAATAATATTCCGCGCTTATAAGGTAGACCGTATTCTTTAAAAAATGCGCCTCCATCTCGGAAGAATTCATCGATCGAACGGAATAGATCGTTTTTTAAATCTTCATCCAGTAAGACGTCGCTACGTTCGATTTGTGTGCCTGCCGCATATGTCTTTTTCTCCATACCTTCTTCGGTGTCCACCAAATACGTAATATTCGACTTCATCGCGTTCCGCTGTAATTGATTGAGTGACTCGATGAATTCTTTTACATGAGTGGCGGATGGGGCGAATACGGTATGTTCCGACCAGGTGGAGCCAGTTGCCACGTAATAGCTGATGTTGGCGATGGCGATTTCATGTTCGGGAAAGTAGATCAACTGATTGTCGATCGTGTCAGCACTCTGCAACGAAAATGCATTGGCGTCAGGGTCTTGCTGGATTTTTTGAGTCGGAAGCGTCGGGTATATGTGACTGAGTGACTCGAATGGCAATTGCTTGCGTTGAATCAGTTCTGGTAACATCGTTTCAGTGTATGAAGCGAATTCATCGACTTGGATGATTTGCCAGTCTGCAGGTGAACGCTGTTGAAGTGTGTCGAGTATAGCTTCAATGACGACACCATAATATTGGTAGTGTGTCAGTTTTTCGTATTGTGTGGGGTGAAGAGGAACTAAAAAATCTGGTTTCATTACGTAACACTCTCCTTATAAATAAGTAGATCCCCCTTAAAAAAGGAGGATCCATGATGATTATTTTGTTTTAATTTTACCTGACCATTGCTTGAAACCGCCGCGAAGTTGATAGATTTCCGTGCATCCTTTTTTCTTCAGGAATAATGCAGCACGGCCAGTACGGCTTGTGTTTTGATCGTAAAGATAAACCGGCTTATCGGGACGAATTTCTTTATAGCGCTGTGAAAACTGTGTGAATGGGATATTACGAGCGCCTAAAATATGTCCTGCGTCAAAATCTTTCGGTTCGCGCACATCGATTAATTGTGCTTTACGATACCCTTGAATAAATTCTTCTTGTGTTAAAGTAGTCAATGCTTTTCCGACCCGTATGTATGTGATGACAAAATACAAGATGACCGCGAGCACAGCTGCCCCTAAAACATAGTAATTTAAATAACTCAACAAACTTCCTCCTTCATCAATATCTCTATTATAAAGATTATCTAGCATCAGTTCAATCCTAATGATAAAATGAAAGGCGTTATTGTTTTTTTCATTGACGAATTCCTATACTATAAGTGAAGTATGAATACGAAGGAGAATGAATATGACAAAATCCATATGGCATTACGTGGACTCTGGAAAATGCAGTCCATCCTTCAATATGGCACTGGATGAAGCGCTTCTTGACTTGCATAGTCGCGGAGAAATCGGTCCGGTTCTGCGTTTTTACGAATGGGAACCTGCCACATTATCGATTGGCTATTTCCAGCAGATAAAAAAAGATATCGATATGGAAAAAGTAAAAGAATTAGGACTCGGTTTCGTCCGCAGACCTACAGGGGGCCGTGGTGTCCTGCATGAACATGAACTTACATACAGTGTTATTGTCAGCGAAGAATATGAAGGTATGCCCGAAACCGTAACGGAAGCGTATCGTGTCATATCAGGCGGATTGCTCGAAGGGTTCCGCAACTTGGGACTTCAGGCAGAGTTTTCGATTCCTGACAAAGAGGTAACAGAACAGCTACGCAGTCCTAAAAGTGGTGTGTGTTTTGATGCGCCGAGCTGGTATGAGTTGGTCGTCGAAGGAAAGAAAGTGGCGGGCAGCGCACAAACACGTCAAAAAGGTGTCATTTTACAACACGGGGCTATTTTGATGAGTTTAGATGTCGATAAATTGACATCGATCTTCACCTATTCATCTCCTGCACTGAAAGAACGTGTCCGTAGAACGTTACCAGATCGTGCGATTGCGATTGATCGTTTGACCGATCGTGACATTTCAGTGAATGAATGCAAAGAAGCCTTTTCGAAAGGGTTTGAAAAGTCCCTTGATATTTCATTGGAACCACTGGAATTAACCGCTGAACACCTTGCATTGGTTCACAAGATTGAGAAGGAAAAGTATGCGAATGATGACTGGAATTACAAAAAATAAAATTGGTGCTTTGGTTTTATTTTTTTGGGCAAAATGGTATGACATCAACGATTTTAGAATTCTGATGAAAACTGTCGATTGATATACTATTCAATATGTAGTAGATTATTTAATAAGACAAACACTATATGTAGTGTTTGATGCTGTAGAAGGAGGATGTTATATGGTTACGATGTCGAAACAAGGCGAACCATCTTTGAACAAACAACAACTGAATGAGGACATTGCAACGTTTCCTCAAGTGCACCCGATTACAGATGATATGAAGTTGACTCACAGTGGGGTATCACGTCTGGTGATGATCGATCGATATTCATTTAAGGATATGGAAAAGAAGACACTGAAAGAAGGCGATTTCGTCGTTCTGACAGTGAGGGAAGATCCGAAGTTTCCGGCGCGAGGGTTAGGTTATATTACGAAGCTCGACCTAGAGAACAACATAGCGGATATTTGGATTGAGGAAGAGTATCGTTCATCCATCGAAGATATGGACGCTCAATCTAAAGGAATTATTACGCGTCCGCTTGATGTGCTTGAAAAACCTCTTGAAGTGTTCTACGAGCAGATCGCGAAACGTAATGCGACAGGTCTTGCTTCCGTTGAGAAATCGGAAGATCGACGTACAGAGTCGTATAACAAGTTTTATGATCAGTTGAGCGCATTGAACTTCATCCCGGCGGGTCGTGTGCTGTATGGGGCAGGGTCAGATACGGACGTTACGTTCTTCAACTGTTACGTTATGCCGTTTGTTCCTGATTCACGCGAAGGGATTTCTGATCACCGCAAGCAAGTGATGGAGATCATGAGTCGTGGTGGCGGTGTAGGAACGAATGGTTCGACATTGCGTCCACGCAACACATTGGCGCGCGGTGTCAACGGTAAATCATCTGGTTCGGTTTCATGGCTTGATGATATTGCGAAGCTGACTCATTTGGTTGAGCAGGGCGGATCAAGACGTGGAGCACAAATGATCATGTTATCCAACTGGCACCCGGACATTTATGAATTTATCATTTCCAAGATGCAAAATCCGCGAATTTTGCGTTATTTGATCGAAAACACAGAAGATGAAATGATTAAGAAGCTGGCACATGAAAAATTGAATTTCAAACCATTGACAGCACAAGAAGAAGCGATGTATCAAGGTGTTGCAAATTATAAAGAAATCCCCGGTCAAGGTGGATTTAACGCAGCGATCATTCGTGACGCGGAGTTGAAACTCCAAGATGGCGGAACGTATACTGTTCATAATCCAGAATTCCTGACAGGTGCGAACATTTCTGTCACATTAACGGATGATTTCATGAAAGCTGTAGAAGAGAACGCGGAGTATGACTTGCGCTTCCCAGCAGTCGAAAATTATTCACCTGAACAAATGAAACATTATAACGAACAATGGCATGAAGTCGGTGATGTTCGCGAATGGGAACGTCAAGGACATGAAGTGCGTGTCTATCGTACGATCAAAGCCCGTGCATTATGGGATTTAATTAATATCTGTGCTACGTATTCAGCAGAACCTGGCATTTTCTTTATTGATAATGCTAATAATGAAACGAATGCGAAAGCGTACGGACAGCAAGTTGTAGCAACGAATCCGTGTGGTGGACTTCGCCTCACGTTAAAAATTGCGGGATGAAGCGGGAAAGCTGAGAAATAGTATAATTAAATAAATATTAAATTGACGAGGGGCTTATGAAAAAAATATGTAAAGCGTGTGGTATTACTAAATCTGTTAATGAGTTCGAAAAACGAAAAGATAGCAGAGATGGATACAGGCAACAATGTAAAGTATGTAAAAAAAGCCATTCGACTTATTCTAAAGCAAAGTGGGCGGAAGACGATCATATTTCATTTTGGAGAGTTAGATCGTACAGTCTTAACAATGCAAAGGGAAGAAGAACTGGAATTGCCGCGGAAGTAATTATTAACTCTGAGCCGATTTCAGGAGTGGAATTAAAGTTACTCTATGATACTGATCCATGTTGTCATTATTGCAAAATACCACTAAAACGTGAAAACATTGTGTTTGATCATATGCAACCACTATCTAGAGAAGGAAGACATGAAATTAATAATATCGCCATTTCTTGTAGCGATTGTAATAATTTAAAAGGAATTAGAGATATGAAAGAATTCCATGAGTTTCTTCTAGATTATGTAAGTCGATTTTCAAATTAATTATACTTGCCAATCCGAACCGAAGGCTGGAAGTAAAATTCTAGTCAGGGGCAACGCATACCTGGTGATCCTGATTGATAATAATCAGACTATAATCCAGGCACGAGACCGCAACACTGTATGAAAGAAACAGTGAAAATGTATGCTGAACTTACAGGAAGACAACTGTAAGAACTAGAGGATAAAAAGCCTTTAGGATAACAACTGGAACAACCACTTGCACCATATTCTGTCTGTAACTTAGCTGCTGTGAACCTAGCTGAAATGACAGACAAAGAAACTAAAACAGTGAACTTTAAGAAATTAATAGAAACAGTTAAAACAGGTGTACGTATGCAGGATAACGTCATCGACGCGACACCGTATTTCCTTGAAGACAATAAAGTACAAGCCCTTGGCGAACGCCGTGTGGGACTTGGGGTCATGGGACTTGCCGATCTTCACATCTATTGTGAAAAAACATATGGCTCCCCTGAAGGAAATCAATTAGTGGAAGAAGTATTTGAAACAATTGCAACCACTGCTTATCGTGAATCCATCGAATTAGCGAAAGAAAAGGGAAGTTTCCCATTCTTAATCGGTAAAACAGATGAAGAAACGAAAGCATTGCGTCACGCGTTTATCAATTCGGGCTTCATGAAACGCATGCCTGAAGATATCCGTGAAGCGATTCTTGAACATGGTATTAGGAATTCCCATTTACTTACAGTTGCACCTACGGGATCTACAGGAACCATGGTAGGCGTTAGTACAGGCCTTGAACCATATTTTTCCTTTACCTACTACCGCAGTGGCCGTCTAGGGAAGTTCATCGAAGTAAAAGCAGAAATCGTGGAAGAGTATTTGCAAGCTAATCCAGATGCAGATCCAAACAACTTGCCTGATTGGTTTATTTCTTCAATGGAACTAGCACCAGAAGCACATGCGGATGTACAATGTATCATTCAACGCTGGATTGACAGCTCTATCTCTAAAACTGTTAACGCGCCGCGCGGTTACACAGTGAAGCAGGTCGAGAGTGTCTATGAGAGACTGTATAAAGGCGGAGCGAAAGGCGGTACAGTATACGTCGATGGTAGCCGTGATTCACAAGTACTCACTCTAAAAGCGGAAGATAATATCCCCGACACAGGAGAAGAAGTCGAAGTGGCGGAACAGCCAAAAGTTGTGCTCGTCAATACGATTCAGGCACTGCGTTCTACAAATGTTACGATCGGTTCAGAAGTGGGCGATACATGCCCGGTTTGCCGACAAGGCACAGTAGAAGAAATTGGCGGATGTAATACATGTACGAATTGCCAAGCGCAATTAAAGTGTGGATTATAATAAAATGATAGTGAAAAACCCGAATGCGCTTATGCATTCGGGTTTTTATGTAGTGTAAGTACATGTAGATACCAAAGAAAGCCCCAAATGCATAACGCATTCGGGGCTCGTTTTCTCTTATGAAAGAAGAGGTTTCGGCTCATTTGCTTCTTCTACTTTTACTGCAACTTCAGGATTCAGCACTCCGACTCCATGCTCTTCGACTTCCAGTAACTTTTCGAATGAAGCAATGGCAACTTCGACTTGCTTGTCGTCTGGCTCTTTTGTTGTCAGTAATTGCAACCAAAGTCCAGGATAGCCTAGATAACGAAGCACCGGCACGTTACGCACCGCATTCGTCAACTGCAATACTTCAAATGACACACCAAGCACTACAGGAATCAATAAAATCCGGTTCAGAACACGTAACCAAAGCGGATCAGTCGGAACTAGGAAGTAGATGAACATTCCGACAATCACTGTAAACAAAATGAAACTACTACCGCATCGGTAATGTAAACGAGATTGCGATTGAACGTTTTCTACTGTCATTTCCATATTGCTTTCGTAGTTATTGATGACTTTGTGTTCCGCTCCGTGATACTGGAAAACACGTTTGATAAGCGGTGTCAGTGAAATCAATCCAATATAGGTCAGCAACAAGAATAGTTTGAAGAAACTTTCAATCATGATTTGCGCCGTTTTGCCAGGTGCTACAGATTGGAATAACTCTGCTAAGAAAACCGGCACGAGAGTAAAGACGAATTTACCAAATATAAATGATAAAACGCCAACTGCTGCTACTCCGAGAATCATCACAAGTTTCGACGTCTCTTCTTCTTTCGCATGATCCTCTTCTTCGCCAGGCATCACGTCGAAGCGATCACTCGCGAACGTCAAATGCTTGGAACCATTTCCAGCGGATTCAATCAATGCTACAATTCCACGGATTAAAGGAATTTTCTTTAATTTAGTACGAACAGGATGTGATTCTCTCGGTACATGGTAGTACTCGATCGTATCATCTTTACGGCGAATTGCAGTGACCGTATCCTTCTTTCCACCGAACATTACACCTTCTATAAGTGCTTGACCTCCGTATGCTGGAGGAGTTTTCTGTTGGCTCATAACATACCCACACTTTCTGTCGTAAGAAACGATATTCTTATTGTACTAAAAAAACTGAAGTTGCACCATTGAGATGTTTAAAAATGTGTAAATAACCCGACACTGGAAGGGGAGGTATTGTCATGAAAATTACATCAACACATGTTTGGACAGCTGTCATGGCGGCTGTACTAGCTATCATCTCGTTAAAATTCCTTAAAGTATTTAAATTTATAAAATGGTCGCCGATCGGCTGGACTAAGAAATTTCATATGTTTGCAACCTATCCTAGTTGGCTTAAATGGATCATATTGTGGGCAATCTGCTTTTTGCTATTTTTCATTTTATACTATCTCGCACGTCTAACGTTCAAGATTCCGCCCTCGGTGTCTTCATTAATCGTCACAGTCATTGCGATTATTTTCATTGAATGGATAATTCACGTAAAAGCGGATTTGACGATGACGCAGTACATTAAAAAAATATCGATTCCGTTTGCTTGTCTGTTTGCGATGATCTTCCGTTTCGTGATAGGAACGTCTGTCTACATGAAAAAAACATTTGGTTAGAACGGTATTAGTTTGTCCCGCTACCTCATTGTGCTAAAATAGGAAAGAAAAATGAGTGGGAGGGGATTAAGTGGAGCTGTTACTCTTAAATGGTCCAAACCTGAACCGGCTGGGCAAGAGAGAACCGGATATTTACGGTGCGGAAACATTAGCGGATATAGAGAGCCGAATCGAGCGTCTAGCGAATGAGTCAGATGTTACGCTTTCATGTTTCCAATCCAATATTGAAGGTGAGTTAATCAATCGAATTCATGATGCAGGCGATCAAGAAATTGATGGCATCATCTTTAATCCGGGCGCGTTTACACATTATAGCATTGCGCTGCGTGACGCGATCGCATCGATTTCTGTTCCGGTAATTGAAGTCCATATCTCGAATATACATACTCGTGAAGAGTTTCGGCACACCTCTGTCATTGCGCCTGTCGCAGCAGGACAGCTTTGCGGCTTTGGAACAGCGGGCTATGATCTCGCTTTCCAAGCGTTCTTGTTACAACGAGAGGAGAGAAAATATTGAAAATAGAGCAATTAAGAAAGCTATTGGAAGAACAGCAACTCGATGCATTATTAATCACGAACTCATACAACCTTCGTTATATGACGGGTTTCACGGGATCAGCGGGAACTGCCATCATTTCAAAAGATGACGCAGTCTTCATTACAGATTTCCGTTATATGGCGCAGGCTAATGACCAACTAACGGGTTATCGTATCGTCCAACACACGGAAACGATGATTCAAGAAGTTGCGAATCAAGTGAAAGAAATGAAAATCGATACACTAGGCTTCGAGAAAGAAGATCTTAGTTATAGCCAGTTTGAGATGTATGACAAGCAAGTTGACGCAAAACTAGTGCCTGTCGCTGGTTTAGTAGAGAAGTTGCGTTTGATTAAAAACCCTGAAGAAATAGAAGTGCTTAAGCAAGCGGCAGCGATTGCGGATGCAGCATTTGTCTATATTTGTTCAGTCATCCAAGCGGGTAAAACAGAGCTTGAAATCGCTAATGAACTAGAATTCTTCATGCGCAAACAAGGCGCGACGTCTTCTTCATTCGACATAATTGTCGCTTCAGGCGAAAGAGGGGCTTTACCACATGGGGTTGCTTCTGATAAAGTGATTGAGACTGGTGATTTAGTTACAATGGATTACGGTGCCCTCTATAATGGGTATATCTCTGACATCACAAGAACAGTTGCGATCGGCGAACCTTCTGCTAAACTTCGTGAAATTTACGAGGTAACGTTACATGCCCAAGAATTGGGTGTGGAACTGATCAAACCTGGTATGACAGGTATCGAAGCCGATGCAATTACACGCGATTATATTAAGTCCAAAGGCTATGGCGAAGCATTCGGTCATTCAACTGGTCATGGTATCGGAATGGAAGTCCACGAAGCTCCATCGTTATCATTCCGCTCTAACACAGTGCTTGTACCGAATATGGCTGTAACCGTGGAACCGGGAATTTATCTTCCTGGAATTGGCGGCGTGCGGATCGAAGATGATATACTGATCACAGAAACAGGTAACGAACGTTTGACAAAGTCTACTAAAGAACTGCTTATATTATAATCGGTTAAAAATGGAGGAATACGAATGATTTCAGTAAACGAGTTTCGTACAGGATTAACAATTGAAGTGGATGGAGACATTTGGCGTGTAATGGATTTCCAACACGTAAAACCAGGTAAAGGTGCAGCGTTCGTTCGTTCGAAGTTGCGTAATCTTCGCTCAGGTAACGTCAATGAAAAGACATTCCGTGCGGGAGAGAAAGTAGCAAAAGCACAAATTGACAACCGTCGTATGCAGTATTTGTATGCGGATGGCGAGATGCACGTATTCATGGATAATGAGTCATACGAGCAAATCGAACTTTCCGAAAAGCAATTGGAGTATGAGCTGAAGTTCTTGAAAGAGAATATGGAAGTTCACGTAATTACGTACAAAGAAGAAGTACTTGGCGTTGAGTTACCAGTGACGGTTACGCTTGAAGTAGCTGAAACAGAGCCAGGTATTAAAGGTGACACAGCTAGTGGTGGTTCGAAGCCAGCGAAAATGGAAACGGGCGTTGTGGTTCAAGTACCATTCTTCGTTAACCAAGGCGATATGTTGATTATCAACACAGAAGAAGCGGAATACGTTTCCCGCGCGTAAATAAATAGGTAAAACGAGGATGTCCCAGGAATGGGGCATCCTTTTTTGCGTGGAATTAAATTCAAATTCTAAAGTGCTTGTGAATAGTGAGTGAATTTGAGAGTACGAGGGGATTGAAGCTCCAGTTGGGGACGCTTTCCGGTGGGCGTGGCTTGAGCCTCCTCGTCCGCTTCGCTTCCTGTGGGGTCTCAAGGCGCACGCTGATCCACCCGGAGTCGCCCCAACTTCCGCTTCAATCCTACGTTTATAATGGATGGATATAGATCACTTATTGGCGCTAGTGTGTGAAGTGGTGATGTCTTTGAACTAAAATTTAGTTCAAGTGCAGATTTAGTTTTAGATATTTACAACCCGAACTACAGTGAATAACAATAAGTGACTCCCAATTACAATTTGGGGATTGGAGCGGCAAGCGGCGACTCCCGATGGATCAGCCCGACAGGTGAGACAACTAAAGGGAGCTTGCGACCTAGTTGGCTCACCGCGGGCCCATGGGAAAGCGTCCGCCTAGAGCGCAAATCCCATCCCCAACACAAATTCCTCCTATCTCTTTCAATCAACAATGACACCTAAACTTTTATACTTTTGCATATCCAACAACCGTGCTTCATAGAGTGGACTATGGAGGAGGCGTAGCGGGATGGAACTGAATGATTTATTGCGCATCGCCGGCGTCGGATTGGTGATTGGGGTATTGCACGTATTCTTCGAGCAAACAGGCAAGAAAGAATTCTCGTTTTTCCTGTTTTTCTTGGCCTATCTGTACATCTCGATCGAGCTATTGATGTTCCTCAGAATATTCTTCACGGAGATCACGGAATTCTTTAGCTGGCTATCCATGGCGATGTAAATGGCAGTTCTCTTTCAATTATTTGTCGTGTATCTCTTGCTGCTTCTACTTTCATTTGCTGCACCTGCCTTGCACCCCATTCTCTACACCGCGCTGTTCTTACTCGTCACGGTGTATGTGGTGTTCACGGTACTAGTGCCCTTTGGTTCGACATTGATCGAGTTAACAGAAAAAATGCCGTCGCCTTATGCCACGCTATTAGTAGTCAGTGCAGGTCTGTATTATGTGGCAGAAGTTCTGTCGCTTCAGATGAAGGATGAGGGGTACGGGGCATTTGCGCAGTTGTTTCAGACCAGCATGAAAGTAGTCATCATGACGTTGTGGCTACCGTATATCACGCAATTGATCGAGACGATTCACGCGTTCATTCCCTGGTGAGCGAATCCTTACAATACTGAATGGACGAGGCATCTATGCTGAATTTTCTGCAGGAAAGTATCGCCGGTATCATCGGACCATTTTTCTTGTTGCTCATCATGTTGCTCCTAGCATCCCTCGTTGATTTCTTTCTTCCGGCGTTTCAAAAATGGACGAGGTTTCTGTTGCTGATTATGATCTTGGTCTTGCTAATTGAACCAGCGAGGGAGAGTTTTACGCAGATCCAAGTGATCACGCATACGATCGCTTCTTTATTCCTCGGGATGTATCCGTTAATTGCTGCAATGATTTTGGCATCGGGCGCGACGTTTGGCGTCTTGAATTTTCAACCCGCCTTGCTGTTGTTTGCGCAAGGAGCTGTCGTTTTTGCGGATAAGTTTCTGTTGCCAATATTGCTGACGGCGTTATTGTTCGATATCTTCACGCGATTGGTACCGGATATTCCGTTCACGAAAATGGCAGATCTACTGCGTACGTCATTGCTTGCAGTCGTTTCTGCGATGGTGGCAGCCTATTCTATCTTCATTACGGCAGGTGGTGCGCTTTCTTGGACGATGAATGGGGCGTTGAATGAACCGCTGAAGGAGTTGATCAAGCAGAATATTCCCGTCATTGGTTCCCTTTTGACGGATACGCTAGGATCGATCGGGCGTTATTCTTCGGGTGCGACGGCGTACATGAGTGTCTGGCTACTTGTATCGATTTGGACGATTGCGCTATTGCCAGCGGTGCGAATTCTTTGTATTGCGTTTTTATTTAGATGGACCGCAGCAATTATCGAACCGTTTTCACAAAAAGAAGTATGTGGGTTACTGGATGATATTGGTCGTACGTTGTTTGTGTTATGTGCCATTTCGTTTTTGCTGACATTCGCTTTCATCTATACGACGATTTTCATTGTAACGTTCATTAAACTCATGACGTTCGGGAAATGAGGCAAGTGTATGGAAGTATTTTTAGTGGGTCTAGCAAACTTGGTAGTGCTTGCGCTGATTATTCAGCTGCTAGCTAGTCAAGAGATGGAAAGAATGATAATTCCTTTGTGTAAAGTAGCGATCGGCATTTGGATTTTGCAATATTTTCTACAGTTCGCAAGTCATAAGTTACTGTGACGCTACATATTATGCAAATGTAGAATTCGTTTTGGTCAAGTCTCGTTGAGATGGTGATGGAACTATGGAAAAGCCCACAGGGAAACCCCGATTGATCATGATCGGTTTGATGGTTATGGTGGTTAGCGTTTTATACATCACCAGTACGGCGAATGTAGGAGGGGAGAAACAGAAAAAAGAAGAGAAACGCTTGCTGTCAACACTTGAAGAAACACTTGAACAAATGGAAGGGCTAGGGAAAGTGACGGTTTATTTTCATTATGATGAAAAGGAAGAAGAGAGCCCGTTAGCTAATTACTTCTCAGTTTCATCTACTTCGAAAAACCAATCGCCACTGCAGGGGTTGCTTGTCGTAGCGGAAGGGGCAGAAGATCCAGCTGTACGAAACGGACTTTCACAACTCTTAGCCAACGTCCTACAATTGCCTGAACATCGTATCGTCATCGTGGAAATGAAGAAAAGGGGGAATCAACATGAAAGCCAATAAACGAACAGTTTGGTTTTTAACATTACTCAGTCTAGTCGCAGTGATTTCAATCTACTACGTGAAGAATGAATCTCCAATGCCATTTGATGGAATTGCAATCTTCACGAAAGAAACAAAGGACGCAACGAAGTTACTCGAAAAGGAAGGCAAGTCGGAGGAAGTAAAGCCGGTATTTGCTGAATCGTATATTTTCCAGGATATGCGCATGGAGGTTCGCAATGAACGCAGCGAAACTGTGCAGCAGTTGACAGAAAAAATGACGTCCTCTGATTTCTCTGCTGAAGAGAAGAATGAAATTTTCAATGAAATTGCGGATTTAAGAAAAATAAGTTCGACAGAAGCATTGATGGAGATGCAAATCGCAGCGCTTGGTTACCCAGAGGTGTTTGTACGCGGAGAGGGTGATCGCGTCAACGTGACAGTGTTATCGAATGAAAGTCACTCACCGAAAATGGCCGATGAAATCACACAGTATGTGATGTCGAGTTGGGATGGCGCACAAACTGTAAAAGTAGATTTCGCGGAAACAAAAGAATAATGATAAAAGGAAGTCCATGCGGCTTCCTTTTTTGTGTCTGCAAAAAATCCCGAACTCATACTATTTTCTATTTTCAGCATATGGGTAAACCGTTTATTCGACAATAGATAACGCATCGACATGTTTTTAGTTTAATAGTCATAAAATTTGGAAACTAAACTGTATTTTTCAAGAATAATAGAATAATTTGTGTTTTAGCTATTCCATAATTGTTGTAAAACGTCTATCATAGTATACGATAGTAAGAAAAATTAGTTAGGAGAATCAGTTATGTTGAAAATTCAAGAAATTCGCGAAATTATTAAGTTAATTGATCAATCATCCATCCAAAAGTTCACATTTGAATCAGATGGAGGGAAAATTAAACTAGAGAAAAATGGTGGACAAGCCGTAACAACTGTTACTGATTCACCTGCAGCACCAGCTCCAGTTCAGGCTCCATCAGCACCTGTAGCGGTAGCAGCTCCAACTCCGGCTCCAGCACCTGCAGCTCCTGAAGCGCCAGCAGCTGAAGTAGCAGCAGACGAAACATTACACAAAATTACATCTCCAATGGTTGGAACATACTATCAAGCTGCATCACCTGACGCAGAAGCATACGTTAAAAAAGGTGATAAAGTTACAGCTGAATCCATCGTTTGTATCGTAGAAGCAATGAAATTATTCAACGAAATCGAATCAGAAGTATCTGGTGAAATTGTTGAAATCTTAGTGCAAGACGGTCAACTAGTGGAATACGGACAACCTTTATTCCTTGTTAGAGAAAACTAAGGAGGAGTAACTAATGAAAAAAGTTTTAATTGCAAACCGTGGAGAAATCGCAGTACGGATTATTCGTGCATGTAAAGAAATGGGTATCAAAACTGTTGCTGTCTATTCTGAAGCAGATGCAGAGGCGCTACACGTTCAACTGGCAGACGAAGCAGTTTGTATCGGACCACGTCTATCAACAGACAGCTATTTAAACTTCTCAAACGTCATCAGTGCTGCAAAAGCAACTGACTGTGACGGAATCCATCCAGGTTATGGCTTCCTTGCAGAGAACGCAAGCTTCGCAGAACTATGTGAAGAAGTAAATATCGAATTCATCGGGCCAACAGCGGCAGCAATCTCGAAAATGGGAACAAAAGATGTAGCGCGTAATACAATGGCGTCTGCAGGTGTTCCGATTGTTCCTGGATCTGACGGCATCGTGGATGACGCAGATCATGCACTTGAAATCGCAAGAGGCCTTGGATTCCCGGTAATCATCAAAGCAACAGCTGGTGGTGGTGGTAAAGGAATTCGTGTGGCACGTGATGAAGAAGAGCTAGTCAAAGGCGTTAAAATCACACAAAAAGAAGCGGCTGCGGCTTTCGGTAACCCAGGCGTTTATATAGAGAAATATATCGAAGTATTCCGTCACGTAGAAGTACAAGTACTTGCAGACAAGTATGGCAACGCGATTCACTTAGGTGAACGTGATTGTTCTATCCAACGCCGTATGCAAAAACTTGTCGAGGAAGCTCCATCTCCTGCGTTGACTCCTGAAATGCGTGCTGAAATGGGTGAAGCGGCTGTTAAAGCAGCTAAAGCTTGTAACTATCGTGGTGCGGGTACTGTAGAATTCATTTTTGATCATATTAATCAAAAGTTCTACTTCATGGAAATGAATACACGAATTCAAGTCGAGCATCCTGTAACAGAAATGATCACGGGTATCGATTTGATTCAACAACAGCTAAAAGTAGCATCAGGCGAAGAATTGGCATTTAAACAAGAAGATATTAAATTCAATGGCTGGTCAATTGAATGCCGGATCAACGCAGAAAATCCTGAAAAGAATTTCATGCCATCTCCTGGTAAAGTAACGATGTACTTACCACCAGGCGGCTTTGGTGTGCGTGTTGATTCAGCAGTATACCCAGGCTACACGATTCCTCCGTTTTATGACTCAATGGTCGCAAAACTGATCGTTCATGCGGATACGCGTGAGCAAGCGGTCGCTCGGATGAAACGTGCATTAGATGAATTCGTAGTAGAAGGCGTCCATACAACGATTCCTTTCCACGCGAACCTAATGGATAATGAAATATTCCAGTCGGGTGATTTTGATACAAAGTTCTTAGAAAAGTACGACGTCATGAAATAATTGGAGGAGAAGTGTAATGGCTGATAAAACAAATGCATCGTTTGTCGGAATGACACCGTCTGGAGATGCTGCACTCGGACGAGTCCAACTCGCACCTGAAGTACTCGAAGTCATCATTGGCATCGCGACGTCAGAAGTGCGTGGCGTGATTGCCACCCAAGGAAATTTTGCGACAGGCGTTGCAGAAAAGTTGGGTAAGGTAATGTACGGTAAAGGTGTAAAGACCGAATGGGCAGACGAAGGACTAAAAATCGATGTGTATTGCATTATCGAGTATGGCCATTCCATCCCTACGATTGCTACGGAAATTCAAAGCGAAATCCGCCAGGCGATTTATCATATGACTTCGCTTCAGACGCATGAGGTAAATGTCCATATAACAGGCATTCATTTCGAAGACTGAACGGGTTTTTTGAATGAAATTATAACTGAAGACAAACCTCCTACTGATCGTGGGGTTTGTCTTCAGTTTTTTTTTGTGGCAGCTGTAGTTTTTTAGTTTTATCCGCAGGAGTTGCGAGGTGCTATGAGCGGTTGAAGGTTGTCTATGATCACTCAAGCGAATCTATGAGCGCTTGCGGACCGTAATAGAGCACTCAGCACTTGCTATAGAGCGGTTAAGTATGTTCTATGAGCACATAATCGAATCTAAGAGCGAATCCGTTTATCGGTCTTCACCGCAAGCCTATGTGGAAGCGTCCGCCAAGAACGTCGATCAATGTTGCCTTCAACCGTAACCACTATGCTATGCCAATGAAATTTATGAACAACTTGACCGAAAATGCAAACTGGTGACATAAAATCGCTTGATTCTACTAGTTCTTTTCCTGCCTTTTGTGCTATCATTAGGTTTTGAAGATGAGCGGTAGAGGAGATAACGATTATGAAACGACGAGAAGCACGTGAAAAAGCAATTCAAACACTGTTTCAGCTGGACAATAGTGAGATGAACGTGGACGAAGCGATAGGTTATATCGTGGAAACACCACTGGATTCATTCTACGAACAACTAGTTCGAGGTACAGCAGAACATTTGACAGAAATCGACAGTGAAATCACAAATAAATTGGAAAACTGGACCATCGACAGATTGCCGAAGATCGAACGTACAGTGTTACGATTGGCTGTCTATGAACTGCTTCATAATGAAGAAGTTCCGAATCGGGTCATCATGAACGAAGCGATTGAGTTATGTAAGACGTTTGGTGACGAAAAGTCAGGCCGTTTTGTTAATGGGGTACTTTCTAAATTTAAGTAACCGAAATCGTCACTACTAGTAGCAAGCTTGAGCTCGATCAACTTTCAATACAAATAAAAAAGTTTGGTGGGAAAATCATGTCTAGTAAAAAGATTGATGGAAAAGCAATAGGACAAGAAATCCGAAATGAACTAAAAGAAGAAGTCGCGTCTTTAGTAGCACAAGGAGTTCAACCTGGTCTAGCTGTTATTTTAGTTGGAGAAAATCCGGCATCTGAAACTTACGTGAGAAACAAAGAAAAATCCAGCAAGGAAGCTGGTATGAAATCCGTGCTCATTAAATTGCCCGACACCGTGTCAGAAGAAGAACTGTTGGCTGAAGTAGAAAAACTCAACCAAGACGATACGATTGATGGTATTTTGGTGCAATTGCCGTTGCCTAAGCATATTGACGAAAACAAAGTCATCCGCGCGATTAGTCCTGAAAAAGACGTCGACGGTTTCCATCCGATGAATGTCGGTAAAATGTTGATTGGTCAAGAAACGTTTTTGCCATGTACACCATACGGCATCATGCAGTTGCTTGAACGATCAAACGTAGATATTGCGGGCAAACACGCGGTGATTATTGGTAGAAGTAATATTGTAGGGAAACCGATGGGACAACTGCTGTTGCAAAAAGATGCAACGGTAACGTATTGTCACTCCCGTACAGAAGATTTGAAGAAATTTACGTTACAAGCGGATATTTTAATTGTCGCTATTGGAATGGCTAAATTCATTACAGGTGATTACATCAAAGAAGGCGCAGTGGTTATTGACGTCGGTATGAACCGTGATGAAAACGGTAAGCTATGTGGAGACGTTGATTATGAATCAGCGGAGAAGCAAGCGAGCGCTATTACACCGGTACCAGGTGGAGTAGGTCCGATGACGATTACGATGCTATTGAAAAATACTGTCGAAAGTGCGGAGAATAAATTAAAGGCACGTACACAAAATAAGTAATTCTAAACGAGAGACGCTTTCACGAGCGCCTCTCTATACATAAAAGGGCAGGTGACGGAAACATGTCCAATCAAACTTTTTTAACCGTTCAAGCGCTAACGAAATATGTCAAACGTAAATTTGACGCAGATCCTCATTTGCGAAATGTTTATGTAAAAGGCGAATTGTCGAACGTTAAATTGCATCCATCCGGTCATATTTACTTTACGTTGAAAGACGATAAGACGAGAATCCAAGCGGCCATGTTCCGTTCTCGTTCCAATACACTTCAATTTAAGCCTGAAAATGGTATGAATGTACTGATCACAGGAGATGTGACGGTGTTTGAAACGGCAGGATCGTACCAGCTCTACGTACAAACGATGGAGCCAGACGGTATCGGGGCGCTGTACCTAGCTTTTGAACAGTTGAAAAAGAAGCTTCAGCAAGAAGGATTGTTTGAACAACGATTTAAGCAACCCATTCCGCAAGTACCGCAACGAATCGGTATTATTACTGCTGAATCGGGTGCTGCATTACGTGATATGTACTCGACGATCAATCGACGCTTTCCAATGGCGGAGATGCACTTATTCCCAGCTCTTGTGCAAGGTCGTACCGCAGTTCCTTCGATTGTAAAAGCGATTGAACAAGCAAATCGTATGGCGAACGTGGATGTGCTGATTGTGGGGCGAGGCGGTGGCTCTATAGAAGATCTGTGGGCATTTAACGAAGAAGATGTGGCACGTGCTATTTTCTCCAGTCGCATTCCGATCATCAGTGCAGTGGGTCACGAAACGGATACAACAATCGCGGATTTTGTTGCGGATTTACGTGCACCTACGCCGACTGCAGCAGCTGAGATGGCGGTGCCGGACCAACTCCAATTATTCCAACATCTAAAAAATCAACAGCGTTCAATCTATATGGCTGCACAAACATTGATTAAGCAGTTGAATAAGCGGTTAGAAACAGCTCAAGCTGCCTATCCTCTTCAATATCCGGATCGGCTATACCGACCGTTCATCGAGAAAATTGATGGTCTTGAAGATCGATTGCATCGTAGCAGTGTCGCTATCGTCCAAGGGAGACGGATGAATTTTGATCGCTTATTTGCGGGTTTTCAGTACTACACACCCATTCGACGCATCCAGCTTGAACAGCAACAGACAAAACAATTGGAAATGCGTTTGAACCGTGCAGCACAGCAAACCATTACACAACGTCAGCAACATTTTGTGTCACTGATGCGCATGATGCAAGCCCTGAATCCATTACAAGTGATGGAAAGAGGCTTTTCGATCGGTTATAAAGATGATGAAGTGATTAAATCCGTTCAAGATGTAGTGAGCGGCGATCACGTAACGCTTCAATTGGCGGACGGATCCATTTCTACTGTTGTAAAAGAAATCATTCCAAAGGAGGTCGAGTAAGGATGGCAGAAGATAAAGAAATGCAATTCGAGCAGGCAATGCACCAGTTAGAAGAAATTGTACAGAAGTTGGAGGCTGGAGAAGCGCCTTTGGATGATACGATCACATTGTATAAACAAGGGATGGAGCTCTCTGCCTATTGCCAGAAAAAATTACAAAATGCAGAGAAACAATTGATTCGAATGATTGATCAAGAGGGTAATGAATCTTCATTTGACCCGACAGCAGGTGAGCCGAATGAATGAGAAACTACAAGCTTTTGTCGATAAAATGATTCCGGAAATTGAACGGGAATTAACGAATCAATTAGCGAAGCCTGATATTCCGGCTGCTTTGCACGAGTCCATGACGTATTCCATCGCTGCAGGTGGTAAGCG
Source organism: Sporosarcina ureae (assembly GCF_029267015.1). GTDB lineage: Bacteria > Bacillota > Bacilli > Bacillales_A > Planococcaceae > Sporosarcina > Sporosarcina ureae_D. The sequence continues at coordinate 28,923 of NZ_JARIEA010000014.1, forward strand.
TATTCGTCCTTTACTCGTTATGGCTGTGTTAAATGATCTGAATAAAGATTCGGCAGATGCATTGAAAGTGGCGGCTTCTGTCGAATTAATACATACATATTCATTGATCCATGATGATCTACCTTGCATGGATGACGATGATTTCAGAAGAGGAAAACCTACGAACCATAAAGTGTATGGAGAAGATGTAGCGACACTTTCTGGAGACGCCATGCAAGCAATGGCATTCCAGGCGCTCGCGGACCTTCGTGAAACACCACCTTCAGCTGCGATTGAACTCGTTGGGTTACTCGCGAAAGCTTCAGGTGCACAAGGGATGGTCAAAGGACAGGTCCTTGACATGAAAGGTGAACATCAATTATTACCTTTAGCTGAATTAGAAGAAGTTCATATTCATAAAACAGGCGCATTACTCTCATACTGTATTGAAGCAGGCGCTGTACTAGCACAAGCTTCAGCCGAACAACGTGAGCAACTTAATCGTTTTTCTCACAACATTGGATTAGCTTTCCAAATACAAGATGATATTTTGGATGTTACCGCTACGACCGAGCAATTAGGTAAGCCGGCAAATAGTGATACATCAAGCGAAAAGTCGACGTATCCTTCATTACTTGGATTAGACGGAGCGCGTGAACAATTAAAAGCGCGTCATGAAGAAGCTTTAGATGCGTTACAGTCTATTGGATTAGAAGAGTCAGTTTTGCGTTTGTTAGCGGATTACATCATTGAGCGAAATATGTAATTTGAAACCGTTATATTTGTGTCGTACGTTGTTACTGTTATAATGTAGAAACAAACTATAGCTACTTTTTTTGATGAACAATAAATTGCGGGTACGAATGGAAAGACCTACTTACTAGATGAAGGTGTGTGATCATGATGGATCTAACAACGATTACCAATCCATCTTTTATAAAAGAGCTCGATAAAGAACAATTGGAAGCATTGGCGGCAGATATTCGTCATTTTTTGATTGAGAATTTATCGGTGACTGGCGGGCATATCGGGCCGAATCTGGGTGTTGTCGAATTAACGATTGCATTGCATAAAATATTCGACAGTCCAACCGACAAGTTTTTATGGGATGTAGGACATCAGTCATACGTCCATAAAATTCTGACGGGCCGAGCTGGCGAGTTTGATACTCTTAGAAAATATAAAGGATTGAGCGGATTCCCTAAAATGGCGGAGAGCATACATGATGTATGGGAAACCGGCCATAGTTCAACATCTTTGTCAGCGGCCATGGGAATGGCGGTTGCACGAGATATTAAAAAGGAAAATAGTTTTGTCATCCCGATCATTGGTGACGGAGCTTTGACTGGCGGTATGGCGCTCGAAGCATTGAACCATATCGGTCACGAAAAGACAAATCTCACAGTCATTCTAAATGACAATGAAATGTCTATTGCTCCAAACGTTGGTGCATTGCACTCGATACTTGGAAAATTACGTACGGCTGGAAAGTATAATAACGTCAAAGACGAACTGGAATTCTTATTGCGTAAAATCCCAGCAGTGGGCGGCAGAGTCGCGACAGCTGCGGAACGTGTGAAAGATAGTTTGAAATATTTGGTAGTTAACGGAGTCTTCTTTGAGGAGCTTGGATTCACGTATTTAGGACCGATTGATGGCCATGACTTTGTGGAATTGGAGCGTTCTCTTCAATATGCGAAGAAAATGGAAGGACCGGTATTACTTCATGTGATTACGAAAAAAGGTAAAGGGTATAGCCCAGCTGAGTTAGATAAAATCGGTACATGGCATGGTACAGGGCCATATAAGATCGAAACGGGAGATTTTGTGAAATCCCCTGTAAAAGGTCCCGCTTGGAGTGCGTTAATTTCTGAAACAGTGCGTAAATTGGCGAGAGATGATCGACGCATTGTCGCGATTACGCCTGCAATGCCTGTCGGGTCGAAACTTGAATCTTTCGCTGCAGAATTCCCAGATCGATTCTTCGATGTAGGAATTGCGGAGCAACATGCGACGACGATGGCAGCAGGACTTGCCGCGACTGGAATGAAACCGTTCCTAGCGATTTATTCGACATTCTTGCAGCGAGCATACGATCAAATGTTGCATGATGTGACACGTCAGAAGCTCAATGTCTTTATAGGTATTGACCGTTCGGGGCTTGTTGGTGCGGATGGAGAAACGCATCACGGTGTATTTGACATTGCGTTCTTGCGTCATTTGCCAAACTTGGTCATCATGATGCCGAAAGACGAGAATGAAGGTCAACACATGGTGAAGACCGCTATCGATTACGATGAGGGCCCAATCGCGCTTCGTTTCCCACGTGGAAATGGTTATGGTGTACCGATGGATGAAGAGCTTCATACGATTCCAATTGGTACGTGGGAAGTTTTGCAAGAAGGTGAAGACGCGACGATCTTGACATTTGGAACTACAATTCCAATGGCGTTCGCTGCGGCTGAACAACTAAAAGCACAAGGCAAAAATGTCGCGGTTGTGAATGCGCGTTTCATTAAGCCGATGGATACGGATTTACTGGATGAGCTATTTGCTAAAGGTAAACCGATCATTACGATTGAAGAAGCTGTACTTGCTGGAGGATTCGGCAGTGGTGTGATGGAATATGCAGAACAAGTCGGTCATACAGGTACGATCTTTGAGAGAATCGGTATACCGGATGAATTCATTGAACACGGCGGTGTGGATAAATTATTAATTGAAGTCCATATGACACCAGATCATGTGGCGGAAGTAACTGCAGCGGCTATTAAGCAAGCAGCGGAAAGAGAAAGAGTATGAGTGGTGCACCTGTGAAAAAAGAGAGAGTGGATGTATTGCTTGTGGAGCGTGGTTTGACAGAATCACGCGAGCAAGCAAAACGTTCCATCATGGCGGGACTTGTATACACTGAGACGTCTAGAATTGAAAAAGCAGGAGAGAAAATCGCGGTTGATGCGCCATTGACTGTAAAAGGTCCTGCGATTAAATATGTAAGTCGTGGTGGCTTGAAATTGGAAAAGGCATTGGTGTCTTTTCCTATTTCCGTGAAGGAAAAGATTGTTCTCGATATCGGTGCTTCGACAGGCGGCTTTACAGATTGTGCACTGCAAAACGGAGCGAAACATTGTTACGCGCTAGATGTAGGCTATAATCAGCTCGCTTGGAAGATCCGACAGCATGATCAAGTGACAGTGATGGAGAGACAGAACTTCCGTCATGCGACTGTTGATATGTTTACGGAAGGATTGCCGGAAGCTGCGACAATCGACGTTTCATTCATTTCGTTATCACTAATTTTGCCTGCTCTAAAGAAAATTATTGTACCAGGCGGACAAGTTGTGGCGCTCGTAAAACCACAATTTGAAGCCGGTAAAGATAAAGTCGGTAAAAAAGGGATTGTCCGTGATCCTGCTATCCATCTTGAAGTCTTGGAAAAGATTGCTAAGATGGCAGTGGCGGAAGGATTTTCCGTTAAAGGGGCTACGTATTCGCCTGTTACAGGGGGAGAAGGTAATATAGAGTTCTTGTATTATTTAGTAGCTGAAGACGAAGCGACAACTGATTTCACAACAGATGACTTTAAAAATTTAGTCAAACAGGCTCATAATGATTTAACATAACGCGCAATGAGTTGCGCGTTTTTTATATGATTAGTATACTTTTGTTTATGAACCCAAGACGATCGGAGTGAATGAAATTGAATAAAGGACAACGGCATCTACGTATTAGAGAAATTATTACGAATCATGAAATTGAGACACAGGATCAATTGGTCGAAAGTCTGAAAGATGCTGGAGCAGATGTTACGCAAGCTACAGTTTCGCGTGATATTAAAGAAATGCACTTGATTAAAGTACCTTCTCCGTCAGGGAATTATAAATATAGCCTGCCGCCGATCCACCGCTATAATACGGAAGAGAAATTGAAGCGTATGCTAGAAGACGCGTTTGTCGGAATCGATAGTGCCAGTCACTTCATCATGCTGAAAACGCTTCCCGGCAATGCACAGGCAGTGGGGTCGCTTGTCGACAACTTGGACTGGGATGAAATGCTTGGAACCATTTGCGGCGATGATACATGTTTGATCATTTGCCGTGAAGAATCTCAAACAGAGTATGTAAAAGATAAACTATTATCAATGCTATAAGTGAGGTGAGGATTTCTTTGTTAAGCGAACTTTCGATTAAAAACTTTGCTATTATTGAACAACTTGAAATCGCATTTGACGACGGATTAACGGTGTTGACGGGTGAAACAGGTGCCGGGAAGTCAATTATCATCGATGCTGTCCAACTACTCGCTGGTGGCCGTGGATCACAAGAATTCATTCGCCATGGTGCAAAAAAAGCTGAGCTTCAAGGACTTTTTACTATCGATCAAAATGTCCAAGCTGTGTCAGAGAAATTGTCGGAATTCGGCATCGATACAGAAGAAGGTATGGTGATTTTACGTCGGGATATTAGCGCCAGCGGGAAATCCGCTTGCCGTGTCAATGGTAAACTTGTAACGATTGCTATATTGCGTGAGATTGGTTCATTGCTAATCGATATTCACGGACAGCATGAAAATCAAGAATTGATGAATGAAAAGCGCCATATTCATTTGTTGGATTTCTTTATTGGTGAGCCAATTGAGCGAGCTATGTCGACCTATACCGAACTTTATGATAAATATAAAAAACTTCAGCAACTTATTGCTACAAAAACACAAGACGAACAACAAATTGCACAAAAGATTGATCTGTACAAGTTCCAATTGGAAGAAATCGACGCGGCTAATTTAATCGTTGGTGAAGAAGAAGCACTGGAGTCTGAACGTGTGAAGCTCCAGCACTTTAATCGTCTATTTGATCGCTTGAACACGTCATACGAAGCATTATCGTTGGAATCGCATGGTCTTGACTGGGTTGGTAATTCGATGAGTGATCTTGAAGAAGCTGCGTCAATTGATGAAGAACTCAAAACTATATCTGAAACGGTCAATTCGTCATTTTATGCGCTACAAGATGTCTCGCATGATTTAAAACGCATGATTGATGGCATGGAATTCCAGCCGGATCGATTGGAATTTGTCGATGATCGATTGGCATTATTTTTGACGTTGAAGCGTAAATACGGAAAATCACTAGAAGATATTTTGATTTATCGCGATAAAATTGCAGATGCACTCGATCAACTTGTCAATCGTGACGAAAGATTGCATCAAAATCAGGAATTATTGGCACAATACGTAGAAGATCTCGAAATCGAAGCAAATGAATTATCCATTATTCGTAAAAAAGCGGCGCTGTCCCTCGAAAAAGGAATTGAAGAGCAACTAAAACAGTTATATATGGAAAAAGCGACATTCAAAGTACAAATCAGTCAAAAACAACCGCATCAATTTGACGCCAATGGATTTGACGAAGTGGTATTTATGATTTCTACGAACTTGGGTGAACCACTTAAACCGTTAGTACGCGTGGCGTCGGGTGGCGAATTATCTCGAATGATGTTAGCGTTAAAAACCATTTTTTCTCAACATCAAGGTGTGACATCGATCATTTTCGATGAAGTGGATACCGGTGTGAGCGGACGTGTAGCGCAGTCTATTGCCGAAAAAATTTCCATGATCTCTAGTCATTCACAAGTGTTATGTATTTCGCATTTACCACAAGTAGCTGCAATGGCCGATCATCACTATTTGATTAAAAAAGATGTACATGACGGTCGGACAACTACGGCAATTCATGATGTTATGCAAAGAGAACGAACGGAAGAATTATCACGCATGCTTTCAGGTGCAGAAATTACGACGTTAACGCTTCAGCATGCAGAAGAATTATTAGTATTAGCTGAACAGCGCAAACAGGAATTTCGTAAATAAAGTGTAATGTACAAGGTTTTCCATGGGAATGGGTACTGTTTATTTTACCCTTTCATACTTTCCCGACGAAAGGACATACCAAAGGTATCTTTCGTTGAGGAGGTGAAACATGGGATGGAATAAATCTTTCAAAACACTTTTAGCTCTTGTCTTGATGCTCTGCCTTGTGCCTGGAATTTCATTCGCCGAAGAAGAAACGCTCATTCCAATGGGAGACTCCATTGGTATTCAAATGGATTTGAGCGGGATTTATGTAACGAGTGACGTCAAGATCGATCAGCAGGAATGGCTGAAAAAAGGCGATATTATTCGCCAGTTGAACGGTAACGATATGAAGCAACTTGTTAATTTTGAACGTGCTGTGCAAAAGGACAGCGCTACGATGATGCTCGACATTTTGCGAAATGGTAAACATGAAACCATACAAGCAGATCAGTCGCTCATTAAGCGCGCCACACCCTTCCTAAAGGACCGAACGGAAGGTACCGGCACATTAACTTACGTCGACCCGAAAAGTGGAACATACGGAGCGCTGGGACACCAGATCATTGATAGTACGTTACAGTCTGCTCCGCCGTTTGAAAAAGGCGCCATTTATTTATCGGAAATTAGTCAAATCAAGAAAAGCTCTCCAGGATTTCCGGGATATAAAATTTCCTCCATTATTGATCAGAATAAGTTCCTCGGAAATATTCAAATCAATAATGTGTATGGAATATTTGGTAATTGGAAAAATGCATACAATAAAGTATTGGCTGAACCCCTTGAAATTATGCAGCCGTTTGAATTGATGATCGGTCCAGCAGAAATATTTACTACGGTGGAAGGTTCTACTGTAGAGAAATTCACCATCCAAATTACGAAGATAGAAGAAGAACAATTCCAAATCCAAGTAACTGACAAAAATTTATTGAGTAAGACGGGTGGGATCTTGCAGGGAATGAGCGGGAGTCCTATTATCCAAAGCGGTAAATTTGTCGGAGCCATTACGCATATGTTTGTGGACGAGCCGGAAAAAGGGGCCGCGCTTTTCCTGAAAACAATGCGAACAAATGAAAAGTAAAAAAAGCAGCCTGTGCGTAAAAATGCACAGGCTGTTTTTTCGTATATGTGTTCGATAAGAAGAAAAGCGAAGAAAGTCGAAATAGGTAGAAAGCATCGTTCATAAGTAACATTTCATCCGAATTTTTAAGATAAAGTAGTAATTACCAAAAATATGACTTACGATAATAAGAGAAAAACAGCGGGAAAACGAAATGTATCGCCGATCTTAAATCAGGGGGAATGAGTAATGGAAAAAGTGAAAGTGGCAATTGCTGACGATAATAAAGAACTTGTGAAAACGATGATGTCTTATTTTGAAAAGCACGACGAAATAGAGGTAATTTGGACAGCGAATAATGGGCAAGTGTGCTTGACAATGTTAGAAGAAGAACGTCCTGACATTTTATTGTTGGATATTATCATGCCACATCTCGACGGTATTGGGGTACTGGAGACGTTGAATGAGACGAATAAAATGGGGGATATGCAAATCATGATGTTGACGGCGTTTGGACAGGAAAATGTCATGTCACAAGCCGCGACACTTGGCGCTTCGTACTTCATGTTAAAGCCTTTCGAATTCGACCGACTGATCGGACAAATCTTTAAGGCAGCTGGAAAGCCGAAGAATACTATGCCTACGTTTGTCGTGCAAGAATCTCCACAGCAAACAGGTGTAGTGACGCAAAAGGTACTCGATACTGCGATTACGTCGATGATCAAAGAAATCGGCGTGCCCGCTCATATTAAAGGTTACGCGTTTTTACGCGAAGGCATACAGATGGTGTATAGTGATGTGGAATTGCTTGGTTCCGTCACGAAGATTCTGTATCCGGATATCGCGAAGAAGTACAATACGACACCGTCTCGCGTCGAACGAGCGATTCGCCATGCGATTGAAGTGGCGTGGAACCGTGGAAATTATGACTTGATTTCGAAGACGTTTGGTTATACGGTGCATCATTTGAAGAGCAAGCCGACGAATAGCGAATTTATTGCGATGATTGCGGATAAGATCCGTTTGGAGCATATGGTGAGCTAACGTAGTGGAAAAGTAAATAAGGAATGACGTAAACCAACTAATCGGGTGTGTTAGTTGGTTTTCATTTGTTGAGGGGAGTGGGTGGCGAAGATACGTTAGGGGATTTGCGCTCTAGGCGGACGCGTTCTGGAGGGGCCGCGCTGAGCCAACCAGTCGCTGCGCTCCGTTGGTTGTCTCACCTGTCGTCCTGATCCTCCCAGAGTCGCCGCCTGCCGCTCCAATCCCTTGCAATGTCAGTGGACAACACTATTTATTGTGCATTGAATATAGGCTTGTAATCTATTTTGAAACTGAATAAGTTAAGACAAAACAATAATTCATACAATACTGACAGTGAGTGATTTACGTACCCCCCACTATCAATGTAGGATGGAAGCGGAAGCTGGCGGCTAAGTGCAAAGATGTGCTCCTAACGCTTCGCTTGTACTCGCAAAAGCCGTCCTTCGTAACGGCTCTTCCCGCAGGATCAGCTCGAAAGGAGAGACAACCAAAAGGGAGCTTGCGACCTGGTTGGCTCACCGAGAGCCCATGGGAAAGCGTCCGCCAGCTGGAGCTTCCATCCCATCGTACTGACTAAGTAACTCACCTCTTTTAAGTATTTGATTTTGACTTAAACTAGGCTATAAGCGAATCTAGGAATAAAGTCAGTATTTTTTTATAGCACAATGAAAAAGAGCGAATGCTGTGAGGAATGGCTTATTTACAGGGGTTAAACGCAAAAAGTGCTATCTCTAGCGCGTTGATATCTTCTATACTAGTAAATAAAGAGGGAGGGATTTCGTTGTTAGTAGAGAATGATTACTTCGATCTTCTAGAAGTGAACAACACTATCATGATGAACACCAAAAAAGCGGGATATTCACTAAAGTCATTTGACGCGCTGGCTGCCGATATTCCGAGGCTGAAACTGAACTCGTTCAAGGAGCTGATGAAAGCTCTTCAAACGGTGGGCGTGCATGAAATCGGCACGTATTCCGCTCCTTGTGAAGTATATATATCACCAAGCAAAATGAAGGTGGAACTGTATATTCATGCAACTAATGAAGAGTTTCTTAAAGATAAAGAACAATTTTTGAAACAAGCCGAAGAGTTGCTTGACCAAAAAGAAGTTAACTATGACAAAGAGAGTCTGCTTAACTTGGCATATCTACCAAGTAATCCGTTGGTTATTGCAGTAGGCAAAGAACCGGTTAAAGGGGAAAGTGCACAGGTCGAATATATCGCGATGCCAGACCGTAAACCAAACCTTCGAGATGACGGTTCTGTCGATCACTATGAACTGAATTTCGTGACATCGATTGCGAAAGATGAATGGTTAGGGGAAAAGACGCCTGCTAAAGAAGGATTTGAAGGTTATAACGTTTTTGGTGAACCGATAGCGGCTAAAAAAGGCGAAGACATTAAATTGGTCTATGACCGTAAATCAGTCGGAGAGTTTGAAGAAGACGGAAAGATCGTCTTGCGTGCTTTGCATGGCGGTGCCTTGGAAGAACTGAACGGTGCAATCAGTGTCGGTAAGCAATTAATCATTCCGGAAGATGTAGGTACCAAAACGGGTTCGATTACATTTGACGGATCTGTCCGTGTAATGGGAACGGTCTCAGCTGGCTTTTCTGTCAATGCGACAGGGGATATTTCCATCGAAGGAAGAGAAGGCGTGACAAACGCCAAAGAAATCTATTCTGAAGAGGGCGATGTCTATATTAAAGGCGGCGTGTTCGGTGGAGGAGAAACGATTATCAAGGCAAAGAAAAACGTATTCGTGAAACATGCGAACAACTGTAAAATCTATGGAGAGCAAGTCAATGTCGGTCTCTATTCACTTGGTTCCGAACTATACGGGAACCATATTTGTGTCGATAAACATAAAGGCCGGATCATCGGTGGTCTTGCGGAGGCGTTATTTTCTATCGAATGTGCAACGGTCGGAAATAGCTCTGAACGTTTGACGAAGCTGATTGTCAAAGGCGTCAATAAAGAACTGGAGCTCGAAGAAATTCAACAATTGGCAGAAAAGCTAAAAACGGAGCATGCGGAACTGAAGAAAATCCAGCTGACGGTTGATAAAATGTCCAGTGTTAAAGCGAGCCTTCCGGAAGGCCAGTTTGAAATGCTTGAAAAGACCTTGCAAGCAAAGCAACAACAAATTATGTCGCTCGATCAGACGATTAAAAACAAGTTGCAGCTTGTGCAAGTAGCTAGCTCACCCAAAATAGAAATCACGCGAGAGGCATATCCGGGCGTGCAAATAGTAATAGGTAGAAAAGTGAGTATGTTGAATCGTATAACGAAAGGCGTTTTCGAATTAACGAGCGAAGGAGTATTGAATGTCTGACAGTCAAATATTTGCCCATCGCGGCGCTTCTGGACATTACTTTGAAAATACGATGCGTGCATTTTGGGGAGCCGTACAAAAAGGTGCGGATGGAATTGAATTGGATGTTCAACAGACGAAGGACGGACAACTGGTCGTTATTCACGATAATGAATTAGTGCGTCTTGCTGGAATTGACCAGCGCATTGATCAATTGACATCGCAAGAACTGCAACACATCAAAATTGGCAAAAATGGATATCGCCGAATGTTTGGTCATTCCGTTCCTACATTATTTGATGTGGTCTCTTTCTGTGCGGAGCATAACTTAGCACTAAATGTCGAATTAAAGGAAACGGTGTACGGGCAAGTAGCTGTACTAGAACAAATACTTCATTACGTAGAACCGTTATCAGCCGTACATCTTTCCTCTTTCGATTATGAAACAGTGCGCTTAGTAAAAGAGCTGGATCGTAACATGGAGACTGCTTTATTACTTCGAAAAAAAGCGGTGGACTGGCAGAACCTTGCTTCGTATGATGTAGATGCATTTCATTTTCATAAGCGATTATGGAAAGATTCGTATATGAGTCATTTGGTTGAAAGTGGAAAGACGTTGCGGATGTATGGAATAACGGGGACGGAATCGTTTTTATCCAAGACACCTGAAGTAACAGGTTGGATTACAGATTATCCTAAACGTGTCCGTAAAAAAATAAAAGGGCCAAGGTAACTGCTGTACCTTGGTCCTTTTATTTCAAGTCCTTTTTAAATCTGTCAGCTGCTCGTCCACTTCTACGATCGCGGCGCAATAGGAAACCTGCAAAAAATCCAAGACCCGCGGCAAATAGTATGAATCCGCCTAAAAATTGCATCCAAATGAATGGGAATGGCGAAAATAAGTGACCGAACAAGGAATCACGCATTAGTTTTATTCCCAGGGCCGCTGCAATCCCTGGAATTAACAGCACAATAAACGCAGCAAGACGCACCATATGATTCAACCCCTCACTTATTTAATTTTACCGTGTGGTCATAGATTGTCAAGGACTCTGCCATCATGTACGATATAGGTAGATGGTTTACAAACACCTCGTGAGAATGATGTCCAAAATGTGTCAGAGTTGCATTCTCGCGACAAGAAATTTAGAATCAGTACCATACGCACGAATCTTTAAAGTCTTTTACTAGCCTGGAGGGATATTGATGGAATTATTTACGTACATGGAAGATCACGACTATGAGCAACTGGTACTTTGTTACGACAAGACATCCGGATTGAAAGCAGTAATCGCGATTCACGATACGACGCTTGGACCAGCACTTGGTGGCGCACGCATGTGGACGTATGCAAGCGAAGAAGCAGCTATTGAAGATGCATTGCGTTTGGCTAAAGGCATGACGTACAAGAACGCTGCGGCTGGTTTGAACCTTGGTGGCGGAAAGACAGTTATTATTGGAGATCCTAAAACAGATAAAAACGATGAGCTTTTCCGTGCATTGGGTCGTTACATAGAAGGTCTAAACGGACGATATATTACAGCAGAAGACGTAGGGACAACTGAATACGATATGGACATGATCCACCTGGAAACAAATTTTGTTACAGGTATCTCTTCAGGAGAAGGTACTTCAGGAAATCCATCACCCGTTACTGCACTCGGTATTTACAAAGGAATGAAAGCCGCTGCGAAAGAGGCATTTGGCGATGATTCACTTGAAGGCAAGACGATCGCAGTTCAAGGTGTTGGAAACGTAGCCTACACAATGTGTGAGTATTTGCATGCTGAAGGCGCAAAGTTAATCGTTACGGATATCAATGAAGCGGCAATACAGCGTGCAGTAGACGCATTTGGTGCAACGGCTGTTGCGCCGGACGATATTTATTCACAAGAAGCTGATATTTTTGCTCCATGTGCTCTCGGTGCGGTCATCAATGACGAAACGATTCCACAATTGAAAGTAAAAGTAGTTGCAGGTTCTGCCAATAACCAATTGAAAGAGCCGGAGCACGGTGATCGCTTGCATGAAATGGGGATCGTCTATGCTCCAGATTACGTAATCAACTCAGGCGGCGTGATCAACGTGGCTGACGAATTGATCGGCTACAATAAAGCGCGTGCACTAAAGCGTGTAGAAGGAATTTACGACACAATCTTAAAGATTTTCGCTATCTCTAAACGCGACGGTATTCCATCCTATCAGGCTGCTGACCGTTTGGCGGAAGAGCGAATTGCAAGAGTTGGCGCAACAAGAAGCACATTCTTGCGCAGTGAAAAAAGTATTATATCAAATAAGTAAGTTACAGGAAGAGTCATAGCGGTAGGCGGGAGATATATGCCCACCGCTTCACTCGCCTGTTCATTTTTATGTGAATGCTGTAAGCGAAAGGAGTCCTTTGCGTTGAGTAAAGAATATGATGTAGTAATTTTAGGCGGGGGAACTGGCGGATATGTTGCGGCCATTCGCGCGGCTCAACTAGGTTTGACAACAGCCATTGTAGAAAAATCCAAGCTCGGTGGTACGTGTTTGCACAGCGGATGTATTCCAAGTAAAGCGATGCTGAAAAGTGCGGAAGTCTATCGCGTGACACGTGAAGAGGCAAATGAATTTGGCGTGAATACTGGTGACGTTTCTCTGGACTTCTCACAAGTACAAAAACGTAAAGGTAAAATCGTTGATCAACTGCATGCAGGAATTGAAGGCTTGATGAAAAAAGGAAAGATCGATGTCTATCACGGAACGGGTAGAATACTAGGGGCTTCTATTTTCTCGCCAATGCCCGGAACTATTTCCGTAGAAATGGACAATGGTGAAGAGAATGAGATTCTAATTCTTAAAAATCTCATAATTGCAACTGGATCGAAACCAAGATCATTACCAGGACTCGAAGTGGACGAGAAATCCGTAATGACATCCGATGGAGCTTTATTAATGAATGCGCTTCCATCTTCAATTACGATCATCGGTGGAGGAGTTATCGGTATCGAATGGGCGTCTATGCTAGTGGATTTCGGTGTGGATGTAACGGTGCTTGATCGTCTTGACGAGATACTAGCGACGGAGGATAAAGAAGTTGCGGTTGCTATGCATAAAGCGCTCAAAAAGCGTGGTGTGAAATTCATTTTAGGTGCAGAGATTTTAACAGATTCATTGCAGAAAAATGATAGTGACGTGACGATTTCCTATAAACTCGGTGATGAAGAGCAATCTATCACGAGCGAGAAAATGATGGTGTCTGTTGGACGCGCTCCGGTTATCCAAGATATCGGTTTGCAAAACACAGATATTCAAGTCGATAAGGGCTCGATTCAAACGAATACACATTATCAAACAAAAGATGACCATATATATGCAATCGGTGACGTGATTGGCGGACTTCAACTGGCACATGTGGCAGAACACGAAGGATTGCACGCGATCGAACATATTGCTGGAAAACGACTAGATCCGATGAATTACGATTTGGTACCACGCTGTGTTTATTCGTATCCTGAAACGGCGGCAGTTGGCTTGACGGAGCAACAAGCGAAAGACCAAGGGTTCGATGTGAAGATCGGCAAGTTCCCGTTCAAAGCAAACGGCAAAGCATTAGTAAACGGTCATGCAGATGGTTTCGTCAAAATTATTGTGGACCAACAGACAGATGATATTATCGGTGTCCATATGATGGGTTCGCATGTAACGGATCTAATTTCTGAAGCGGGCTTGGCGATGGTGATGAATGCAATTCCTTGGGAAATATCCTCGGCTGTCCATCCGCACCCGACATTATCAGAAGCGTTCAGTGAAGCGGCATTAGCAGTTGAAGGGCTAGCCATTCACATGTAAAGGAGGAAGTGGAATGAGTAATCGGCATATTGAATTGGGTTTGACAGATGAAGATGTGTTACAGATGTACGAGACGATGCTGATGGCACGTCGTTTAGATGAGAGAATGTGGTTACTGAACCGCGCGGGGAAAATTCCATTTGTCATTTCTTGTCAAGGACAAGAAGCAGCGCAAGTAGGGGCTTCATTCGCTCTCAATAACGAAAAAGATTGGATCGCACCGTATTACCGCGATATGGGAGTTGTCTTGCATTTCGGCATGACGCCGAAAGAATTGATGTTATCGGCTTTTGCCAAAGCAGAAGACCCGAACTCGGGCGGACGGCAGATGCCAGGTCACTTTGGCCAACGCAAGAATCGTATCTTGACAGGATCTTCACCTGTTACAACACAATTACCACATGCTGTCGGCGTAGCATTAGCCGCGAAAATGAATAAACAAGATTTCATCACGTTCGTAACGCTTGGAGAAGGTTCTTCCAATCAAGGAGACTTCCATGAAGGCATGAACTTTGCGGGTGTGCACAAATTACCGACCGTAATTATGGTGGAAAATAATAAATATGCAATCTCTGTACCTATAGAAAAACAAATAGCGTGTGAAAACGTTTCTGATCGTGCGATTGGTTACGGTATGCCGGGCTATACAGTAGACGGACGCGATCCGTTGACAGTGTATAAAGTGGTGAAAGAGGCTGCGGATCGGGCTAGAAACGGAGACGGGCCAACGTTGGTTGAAGCGGTATGTTATCGATTGACGGCGCACTCTTCTGATGACGATCAACGTCAATACCGTGATGCACAAGAGTTGGAAGACGAAAAGAAAAACGATCCGTTATTATCATTCATTCACTATCTACAAGAAGTACATGTCTTGACAGAAGAGAAGTTTGAAGAGATTGAAGAGCGTGTGAAACAACAGGTCGACGAAGCGACAGAGTATGCGGAACAGGCGGAATATGCGAAGCCTGAACACGCACTGCGCCATGTCTATGAAGAAAAGGGAGGCGAAGTATAATGGCCAATCGTTCATTTATAGATGCGATCAACCTGGCAATGAGAGAAGAAATGGAACGCGATGATCAAGTATTCGTTCTCGGTGAAGACGTCGGACGTAAAGGCGGCGTGTTCAAAGCAACAACGGGTCTATACGATCAGTTCGGTGAATACCGTTCGCTAGATACACCATTAGCCGAGTCTGCGATAGCGGGTGTGGCGATAGGTGCTGCGATGTACGGTATGCGTCCAATCGCAGAAATGCAGTTTGCTGATTTCATCATGCCTGCGGTCAATCAAATCGTCTCAGAAGCCGCGAAGATTCGTTATCGTTCGAATAATGATTTCACGTGTCCAATCGTGATTCGTGCTCCATTCGGTGGTGGCGTTCACGGAGCTCTTTATCACTCGCAGTCCGTCGAATCGATGTTTGCTTCGACACCTGGCTTGAAAATTGTCATCCCATCCACACCTTACGACGCGAAAGGCTTGCTAAAAGCGGCAGTACGCGACGAAGATCCCGTATTGTTCTTTGAACATAAGCGAGCGTATCGCCTGATTAAAGGGGAAGTACCGGACGATGATTATGTATTGGAGATCGGTAAAGCGGATGTGAAGCGTGAAGGTGAAGATCTCACGATTATTACGTATGGTTTGTGCGTTCATTTTGCGCTACAAGCTGCAGAACGTTTAGCTGAAGACGGTATCTCTGTTCACATTCTCGACTTGCGTACAGTATATCCATTAGATAAAGAAAGTATTATCGAAGCGGCTTCAAAAACCGGTAAAGTGCTATTAGTGACAGAAGACAACCTAGAAGGCAGCATCATGAGTGAAGTTTCCGCTATCATTGCAGAAAATTGTTTATTTGAATTGGATGCGCCAATCAAACGACTAGCAGGACCTGATGTACCTGCGATGCCATATGCCCCTTCTATGGAAAAGTTCTTTATGATGAATCCTGAAAAGGTCGAAAAGGCAGCAAGGGATTTAGCAGAATTTTAACTAAGGAGGCGTAACGAAATGGGCATTGAAAAAATTACTATGCCGAAACTGGGTGAAAGTGTTACAGAAGGAACCATTGAAAAATGGCTCGTCGCTCCCGGTGATAAGGTAGCTAAATATGATTCGCTTGCAGAGGTAACGACTGATAAAGTTACAGCGGAAGTACCTTCTTCATTCACAGGAACCATCACGGAAATCATCGCAAAAGAAGGCGACACGATTGAAGTGGGTGAAACGGTTTGTTTAATTGAAATTGATGGTGCGTCAAACGAGCCAGTGCGTGTCTCGGCACCTGAAGTAGAAGTTCCAGTTGAAAAACCGGCTGAGAAACCTGTACAGCAAGCGCCAAAAGCGAAGCCTGCACAACCTGCGACTGGTGGCAAAGCAGCGGGTAGATATTCTCCAGCTGTATTAAAATTGTCTCAGGAAAACGGCATTGATTTGTCGCAAGTAAGTGGTACGGGGCGTGAAGGACGCATTACGCGAAAAGATATTCAAACGTTTATTGAAAACGGCGGGGCAGACTTACAGGCAGCGCCACAAGAGGCTCCTGCTCAAGAAGAGCCGCTACAAGAAGTTGCATCTTCCGATAAAACTGTCACTGAACAAGCGGGATCGTCGAACGTTAAGCTTGAAAACGGAGATGTCGCTATTCCGGTAACGAGTGTACGCCGCGCGATTGCGAATAATATGGTTCGTTCCGTAACCGAAGCGCCACATGCATGGATGATGATAGAAGTGGATGTCACAGAACTTGTCTTATTGCGTGATAGCGTAAAGAAGGAATTCAAAGAAAAAGAAGGCTTCAATTTGACGTACTTCGCATTTTTCATCAAAGCTATTTCACAAGCTTTGAAAGAATATCCGGAAATGAATTCGATGTGGGCAGGCGATTCGATCGTCATGAAAAAGGATATCAACATCTCGATTGCCGTGGCAACGGACGATGCGTTATTCGTTCCGGTCATCAAAGAAACAGATGAAAAGACGATCAAAGGAATCGGTCGTGAAATTCACGAGCTGGCAGGGAAAGTGCGAAATGGTAAGTTGAAGTCGACGGAAATGCAAGGTGGCACGTTCACTGTCAACAATACGGGCTCATTCGGTTCTGTCCAGTCGATGGGGATTATCAATTATCCGCAAGCTGCTATTTTGCAGGTAGAGTCGATCGTCAAGCGTCCGGTTATTATGGACAATGGCATGATGGCTGCGCGTGATATGGTGAATCTGTGTCTGTCGCTTGATCACCGTGTGCTCGACGGCCTCGTTTGCGGGCGTTTCCTAGCGCGTGTGAAAGAGTTGTTGGAAGGCATGGCGAAAGATAAGACTTCAGTATATTAATAAGTAGCGACCTCCAAACTTGGTTTGGGGGTTGTTTTTTGAAATCGTTTAAGTTAGAAGATGGTGTTTGGGGAAATAGAGTGAGATGGTGAGTGGCAAGTGTGAGTGGTTCGGGATGGAAGCTCCAGTTGGGAGATGCTTTCCCATGGGCCCGCGGTGAGCCAACTGTTCGCTGCACTCTCTTAGTTGTCTCACCTGATCGGGCTGATCCTGCGGGAAGAGCCGTTACGAAGAACGGCTTTTGCGAGTAAAAGCGAAGCGTTAGGAGCACATCTTTGCACTTCGCCGCCAACTTCCGCTTCCATCCTACGTTGATAGCACGGGTACTTAGAACCCTCATTGTAGGTAGTGTGTGAATTATTGTTTTGTCTTTACTTATTTAGATTCAAGTATTGAAGTTCAAAACCTATTACAACACTTACTTTAATGCACAACAAAAAGTGTCTCCTCCTTACATTGCAAGGGATTGGAGCGTAGGAGGGGGCGACTCCGGGAGGATCAGCGTGTGCCTTGAGACCCTGGACGTAGCGAAGCGAAGGAAGCGGCTCAAGCCACGCCCTCCGGAAAGCGTCCCCCTCCGAAGCGCAAATCCCCACCCCAACACATTGCCAACTTTCAAATTTAGCAACCCAATATAATCCAAACTATTTAAACATTAAATCTTTAAACAAATAACAAGCAAAACCATACCAAAAGTCCTTCAAAACCGTTATACAAAGCCATCAAACAAATATGTCGAATGTTTGACAAAGAGAACACATTGTGAATTTATTCACTAGAATCAATTGACATCAAAAAGCCCCTATTGTATGCTAACAAAGGGTAAGATTGATAAGGAACTCATACATAAATTGAGTACAGAAATCATGTTTCAGAGGTTTCAAGTCTTCACTCAGAAACGCAAAATCCTAAACCATTATGGACGTCGCACATAGCAACGTCACCTGGTGAACGGAAAATGCGATTCACTTACAATTTCCAGGTTCCTTTGCAAGGAATCTATGTCGTTGAAAGATGATCAAAACGACAAAGACTCATCTCTCGACAACTGTCGAGAACTACTGAACACTTCAGACGCTGTTATCCAAAATACGAATTGGGAGAATCGACAATGCAAAGTATGCAGGAAATTTTTACACAGCAAAAGAAGAGTTTCTTTTTTTTGCTTGCATTGTTCGTGCTCGGCTGGTTCTTCTTGGACTACCGTACCATCTTCGCGGGACTCATCTTAGGTTCACTTTTCGGAATGTATAACTTTTGGATTCTCGTTCGACGTATGGAGCGGTTTGACCGATCTATTACGGAGGAAACACGTGCGAAGTCACTAGGTATGGGCTTGCGTTTTGCATCAGGTGTAGCGGCTACGGCCATTGCACTCGTTATGCCGGAAGAGTTTGATCTGATCAGCACGGTAATCGGGTTAATGATACCCTACGCATTGCTGTTTACTGGTCATCTGCTGTTCCAATGGAAGCAATGACACTTTACTAGCAAGGGGAGGTGAACAAAAACGTGAATCATGAAAATCCACAGTTTATTTTATTCGGGATCGGGTTTAACCCATCGAATATACTGATGTTATTTGTAACGTGTCTGATTGTCTTCTTGATTGCAGTTGCATCTACACGGCGGCTTCAAATGAAACCTACGGGTATGCAAAACTTCATGGAGTGGGTCATGGACTTCGTCAAAGGCATCATCAAAAATAACATGGACTGGAAAACGGGAGGCCGCTTCCACGTACTAGGCATCACTTTGATCATGTTTGTATTCGTTGCAAATATGATTGGACTTCCATTCGCAATCGTGTGGGATGACCAACTTTGGTGGAAATCACCGACAGCCGATCCAGTTATCACGTTAACCCTCGCTGCTACAGTTGTTGCGTTAACGCATTACTATGGTGTGAAACAACTCGGAATGGGCAAGTATTTGAAAACATACTTCCAGCCGATTCCATTCTTGGCACCATTGAAGATCATTGAAGAATTCGCAAATACGTTGACACTCGGTCTTCGTCTTTACGGTAACATTTTCGCAGGTGAAATCTTAATTGGTTTGCTTGCAACATTGGGTGCTTCAAGCATCTTCGGTCTTGCCGGAGCTGTTATACCAGCACTTGCATGGCTCGGATTCTCGGTATTTATCGGGGCAATCCAAGCGTTTATCTTCGTTATGTTAACGATGGTCTATATGGCTCACAAAGTCAGCACAGACCACTAAACATATATTTACCCCGGAATAGGGGAACAAAACTACAAAGAATATTAGGAGGAAATACAAAATGGCAGGTATGGGATTATTAGCAGCAGCTATTGCAGTTGGTCTAGGAGCACTTGGTGCAGGTATCGGTAACGGTTTGATCGTTTCTAAGACAGTTGAAGGGATCGCTCGTCAACCAGAAGCACGTGGCGTTCTACAAACAACAATGTTCATTGGTGTTGCATTGGTTGAGGCACTTCCAATCATCGCAACAGTTATCGCGTTTATCGTAATGAACAAATAATTTTCGTAATGATGGCGAAGCACGTAGAAATAGGTCTTCGCCATGCTTTATGTGGTAAAACTTATGAATGAAATGAACATAGAATACATCTGCTTCGGCAGAAGAACGAAACAAAGAGTCATGAGCTCTTGAAGGGAGTGAAACAATCGTGTTGGATACCTTCGTCCTCTTATCAGCAAACGCTGACGCAGGATTTTTAGCTAGCTTAAACCAACGTCTGAACCTAGGCGATATTATCGTCACTGTAGTATTTTTCACGATTCTCATGGTACTTCTAAAGAAGTTTGCATGGGGTCCGTTAATGGGTGTGATGGATCAACGAGCGCAATTAATCGCTACCGAGATCGAACAAGCCGAAACAAGTCGTCAAGAATCTGCAAAGCTTCTTGAAGAACAGCGTGCTCTATTGAAAGAAGCACGTGAAAGCGCACAATCTATTGTAGAAAATGCGAAAAAACAAGGTGATACTCAACGTGAAGAGCTGATTATGGCTGCACGCGCTGAAGCGAACCGTATGAAAGAATCTGCAACTCTTGAAATCGCTACTGAAAAAGAGAAAGCAGTTGCAGCAGTACGCGAAGAATTCGTATCTCTTTCTATCTTGGCTGCGTCTAAGGTTCTTGGGAAAGAAATTTCTGAGGAAGATAACCGCGCATTGATCGAAGAAACGATTGTGAAGGCAGGCGAAGGGCGATGAGCCAATCGGTAATCGCAAAACGTTATGCCGTAGCATTGTTTGAAGCCGCACAGGAAAAGCAACAAACTGTTTCCGTGCAAAGTGATTTAAAAGAATTGCAAAAAGTCTTCGCTGCAGAAAAGCAGTTTGACGAACTATTAGTTTCGCCAAAGTTCTCACCAGAACAGAAGAAAGAATTGATGGGACAACTATTCAATGGAGCAAATCAACTTGTATTGAACACACTATATGTGTTGATCGATGCAGGTCGTATCGGAGAAATAGACAATCTAATCGAAGACTTCCTGGAACTTGCTAACGAAGCTTCCGGAGTTGCCGAAGCGAAAGTCTACTCTACGCGTTTGCTTTCTAATGAAGAAAGTTCAGCGATCTCTACTGCCTTTGCGCACAAAGTAGGGAAACAATCATTGCATATTCAAAACGTAATTGATCCAAGCTTGATCGGTGGCATTCGCCTTCAGATCGGCAATCAAATTTACGATAGCAGTATTAGCGCTAAATTAGCGCGTCTTGAACGTCAATTAATCAATTAATTTGAATTAAGAGGGGTGACATACATGGGCATCAAAGCTGAAGAAATTAGCGGTCTGATCAAACAGCAGATCGAAAATTATCAGTCTGAAATGGAAGTAAGTGAAGTAGGTACTGTAATCCGTGTAGGTGACGGTATCGCACTTGCTCATGGCCTCGACAATGTCATGGCGGGGGAACTTCTTGAGT
>NZ_JARIEA010000071.1 GCF_029267015.1 Sporosarcina ureae
GAAGAATCAGAACTGCTTTACACACTATCTAACGTAGGCGGCTGCCAGTGGTAGGCGTAGCAATGAGACAGCCAGGCGCACTTCCTGTCTGGCTCATTGCGGAAGCCATCCACCACCGCCGAAGTGGGTCCAATGACCGCCCCACTTACTTTGCCAGTCAAACCGCTACCTATGCACAAAACAAGGAAGAGAAAAGAACTCGTAAAACAACAACCCAATGCCGCCATATTACGCACTAATTCTAGAAACAAATGTATTCCCGAACTAATCACTTATCTCATAAAAACAAGTATCTGAACCGCCCTACACATAATCTAACGCAGGCGGCTGCACGTGGTAGGCGTAGTAATGAGACAGCCAGGCGCACTTCCTGTCTGGCTCATTGCGGAAGCCATCCACCACCGCCGAAGTGGGTCCAATGACCGCCCCACTTACTCTGCTAGTCAACCCACTACCTCTGCAACAACAAGGAAAAGCAAGAGTGGCAAAACCAAAATCCAACGTCGTATCCTACTTACTTGTTCAAACAAATTATCCGTAGGTTCGAAAACAACAACCTCCCATGATATACTATAAAGATTCTAAACAACGCAACACTTATCGGAGGAATTGTCCAATGAAACATCTAGCAGGCGGCATACAATGGACCGTCTTTCTCATCGCCTCATCCATCGCAGCACCCATCGCCATCGCACACGTCTTCGGCATGGACCCAATCGCCACTTCGCTGTTCATGCAACGAACCATATTCGTACTCGGTATCGCCTGTCTGATTCAAGCATTCTTCGGACACCGCATGCCCATAAACGAAGGACCCGCGGGATTATGGTGGGGCATCTATGTAGTCTATGCTGGAATGATTGGCATCTTTTATACAACATCAACAGACGTCTTGCAAGCCTTACAAAGCGGTATGTTATACAGTGGTGTGCTATTCATTATCCTAGCGGCTACTGGAATCATTACAAAAATGAAAGTACTTTTTACGCCAGCTATTACGTTTACTTATTTAATGTTGCTGATCTTACAATTAAGTGGAACATTCATTAAAGGCATGATGGGCATAGAAGAAGTAGGAGATCATCTCGACCCCATCATTTTGCTGGGAAGTTTTATTGTCTTGTTGATTACATTCATTACGATGGCTAATAAACGTCCGTCGATATCTAAATACGCTGTATTGATTTCGATTGCACTTGGTTGGGGAATCTTCCTAGCACTAGGGAAAACGCCAGCGGTAGCGCGGGTGTCTGATCAACTGATCCAGCTGCCGAAAATGTTTGTTTACGGGAAACCTGTCTGGGACAGTGGAGTACTCGTTACGGCAGTATTCATTACATTATTACTGGTAGCGAATATGCTTGCGTCTATTCGAGTCATGGAGCATTTACTGAAGGAATCTTTTCATATCCATCCGCCAGATCGCTTGCGCCAAGGAGCATTTGCTTCAGGATTTATACATCTAATTGCAGGCGCTTTTTCCGCTATTGGTTCCGTACCCATCTCAGGATCTGCAGGGTTCGTTGGCACGACACGAATGCCATCTATTAAACCATTCATTATCGGTAGTTCGTTATTGGTGTTGATTACACTGTTTCCCAGCATCATGGCTATATTTGCGGCATTACCTGCTCCCGTTGCATACGCTGTAACCTTCGCGATTTTTACGAAGATGGTATCGATGGCATTCAATGAACTGGATGCCGATCCAGAAAAGGAACGCGCGCGTCAAGCTGTAGCATTTGGATTGATGGTGGGTGTGGGTACTATGTTCGTACCCGCAGAAAGCTTGTCTGAACTTCCTGCCGTTGTAGCTTCTACGTTATCTAACGGATTGATTACAGGAACGATTCTCGCCATAATTATTGAGCAATATATGATACGCAGAAGAAAAAGGATCACATACAATAAGATATGAAAAACCAGACAGTATAAGCTGTCTGGTTTTTTCATTACTTATTTCTTTTATCTTCTGTTTCACGATACACTTCTTTCAATGCGTCTCGATATTCTTTACCACTCGAATTTTCCCTAGCTTTTGAAGCTGCTTCCGCAATGTCTTCAAACTCCATTCCCATTTCTTCGTTGATGGTTCCTTTGTGAAACAGGTGACGTATATCTTTGTCCATAGAAATCCCTCCTCGCCATAATATGTTGCGATTCGAGATAACTATACGTAAGGGAGCCAATTTCATTAAAAGAAAGAGGATTCATTCGTAAACTGTCGAAAGAAGTAAAGGAGTAACACAATTCAGAATAGGGAGAGGATCTGCACATGAGTAAAAAAGTATTAATTCTAGGCGGAGATGCTGTAGAAGCGCTAGAAATTTTCTATCCGTACTATCGCTGTTTGGAAGAAGGATTTGACACGACTATAGCTTCACCGTCTGTAAAAAAGTTATATACTGTTACACATGACTTCATCGACGGAATGGAAACGTATGTAGAAAAACCTGCTTATGGCTTGGATTCGCATATTGCATTCAAAGATGTCAATCCTGCAGACTATGATGCACTCATTATTCCAGGTGGACGAGCGCCAGAATACATTCGTCTGGATGAATCGTTACCAGCAATTGTCCGTCATTTCTTTGAAGAAGATAAACCGGTGGCGGCTGTTTGTCATGCGGCTCAAGTATTATCCATTATTCCAGACCTTATGAAGGGTAGAGAATACACGGCGTATATTGCATGTAAACCCGATGTTACTGCAACAGGCGCAACATATATCGAAAAAGATCTTCATACAGAAGGAAATCTCGTGTCAGGTCATGCTTGGCCTGATCTTCCAGGATTAATGAGAGAATTTATGAAAATGGTCAATAAATAATAAAGCACAAAGTACATTAAGTTTCGCATCATACTGAAGACAACTCTAAAAGTGGAGTTGTCTTCAGTTTTTTTAGTAACCAAGAATAATGATGAATCATCTTAGTGAAATCCTGATTCCTTAAAAACCACTATAGTTTTGCTATACTTTCACTAGCTACTATTCAAGGAGGAATTTTCATGACAAAATTATTTAGCCCTTATACTATACGTAACGTAGAATTTAAAAATCGGATTGCAATGGCACCAATGTGTATGTACTCTTCACATAATCAAGATGGAAAAGTGGAAGATTGGCATAAAACTCACTATGCAACACGTGCAGTCGGTCAAGTCGGCCTCATTATCATAGAAGCAACAGCTGTTCAAGCGCAAGGCAGAATTTCGAGTGAAGATTTGGGAATCTGGTCGGACGAACACGTCGAAGGCTTAACAGAAATCGTGCGTTTGATGAAGCAACACGGGTCTCGTACGGGTATCCAACTGGCACATGCGGGAAGAAAAGCGACAGTGGAAGGAACGATTTATGCTCCAAGTCCCATCGCATTCAATGAAGAATATAAGACGCCGGCAGAAATGACAATTACGGATATTGAAGAAACGATTGAAGCATTCAAACAAGGCGCAATCCGTTCCAAGGAAGCTGGTTTTGATGTCATTGAAATCCACGGCGCTCATGGGTATTTACTTAATGAATTCTTGACACCATTATGTAATCATCGTGAAGATGAGTATGGTGGATCAGCAGAAAATCGTTACCGTTTACTAGGGCAAGTGATTGAGGCAATACGATCCGTTTGGGAAGGTCCTTTATTTGTCAGAATCTCAGCCGAAGATTATCAAGAGGGTGGCATGGACGCCTCACAATATGCAGAAATGGCTCGCTGGATGAAAGAGCAAGGTGTCGATTTGGTTGATGTGAGCACAGGCGGTGTAGTACCTGCAGCAATTCATCCATTCCCAGGTTATCAAGTGCCTCATGCGGATATAATTCGTCAGCAAGCGAATATTGCAACAGGTGCAGTAGGATTGATAACCTCGGCGCTACAAGCAGAAGAAATACTCCAAAATGATCGTGCGGATATTGTATTGCTTGCTCGCGAATTATTACGTGATCCTTATTGGGCATATACAGCGGCTAAAGAACTTGGTGTCGAAATCGAATCACCTGTTCAATATAAACGCGGCTGGACGTTCTAATCACTTTGTAGTTTATGTTTTATCATCAAAGAAAATTAACTCTGCACGAATCTCCTCCTCGATATGTAAGATAGCGAATGAATAATGTGGGAGTTTCCGCTTATCTGTCGGAGAACCAGGATTTAGCAGCAAGGTTTTATTCATGTAACGAAGCATCGGAATGTGGGAGTGCCCGAAGACGATGACGTCTAGTGGCACTCCTTCAAATGTTTCAATTGCACGTTTTTCTGTAGTCTTTTTTTCTCCATGACCATGTACCAAGCCGATTTTAACGTGTCCTACTTGAATCACTTGTTGCAATGGAAACTGTTCTGTAATATCCTCTTCATCTACATTTCCTGAAACTCCTTTTACCTCTGCGAATTCAGAAAGCATCTGCACTACTTCGATGGATTTCCAATCACCTGTATGTACGATCAAATCAGCCGTAGCACATTCTTTAAGTAACCGTGAAGGCAGAACTTTTCCTCTACCAGGAATATGTGTATCTCCTGTAATGACAATTTTCATGATGCACCTCCTTGAATTGTAATTGCTTATATCATTTCCGTAATCGCTGCATAGCAAACAAAGAATCGGACATACTGTTGCTATAACGGGAGGCGATCTATATGGAAGACTATACATTTACAGATGCCGTACTGGCAGATTACAAAACCGGTATGGGCGCAATGAGCGAACAATTGCCGAAGTTAATGAAATCATTCCATGCATTTACGGAAGTAAGTTTTGAAGAAGGAGATATCAGTCAAAAATATAAGCAGCTCATTGCACTTGCAGTTAGTGTGTACGCTCATAGTGAATACTGCATTATTTTCCATACAAAAGCTTGTATGGATGCAGGTTGTACAGTTTCAGAAGTGCTGGAATCGGTCGGAGTAGCAGCTGCACTTGGCGGAGGAAGTGCTTTGAGCCAAGCAGTCACGTTGGTTATGCAAACGATCGATGAATTACAGGAAAATCCAAAACCTATACAATGAGAGAACGCCTTGTCGAATGAAATCGATGAGGTGTTCTCTTTGTATAAAATCGTAATGTGTTCTAGGACCCCATCGTATTCCGTATCTTGTATAAGTTGCTCTCGAGGAGTGTAAATGGTAGGTGAGAACCACTTCTTCCATATGTTTCATTCTGTTGAGGTTAGGGTAACGGATATACAGCATAGTTAGTCAGAGGGGGATATAAAACATTGATCCAAACATCAAACGCGTTATTAACAAAGGAAGACTTTACAGAACGTAATGATTTACCAGAATGGCTACTTAGAGAATATCAGACGTTCCATGCTATTGTGACGGACAAAACGTTTCCATGCTATTTTGGAATGGCTGGTGAAAATAAAGGCGAGTTGCGCTATGCCTATGTTTCTCAAAAGGACTGGTCAAACTTACCTCAAGCGTTGTCAGCTTTTTTAAAGCTATTCGAAAATCCTAAGCATAAACGTCATGGATTATTTGTCTTTGTTGAACCTTTTGAAGAAGAAGGTTCAATAGAAGAATACCGTCAGCAGTTTTGGGATATTTTGCAGTATGTTCATAAAGAAGATCCGAAAGAATGGCCAGCTGAAGCACCACGTGACCCTGATCACTACCTATGGGACTTCCATTTCCAAGGCGAGCCGATTTTTGCTTTTGGCAATGCGCCTGCTTATAAACAAAGGAAGACGCGTGATCTAGGAAATGCAATGGTCATCGGTTTTCAGCCACGTAAGATTTTTAAAGGTCTAACAGGCACGGAAAAGGGTGGAATCAACTCGCGTGAAAAGGTTCGTGAGCGTGTCGAGGTATGGGATGATCTTCCGAAGCATCCGGACATTAGCCACTTCGGAGATCCAACGCATAATGAATGGAAACAGTCCTTCATCGGCGACGATTGCGTGCCACTAACAGGGAAGTGCCCATTTACGCATAAAGATATGTAAAAACAAACTGTCTCTGTAGTCGTGAACTCACGATTGCAGGGGCTTTTTTATATAGTTTAGTTCTAGAAAAAATGCTTCTTAATAGTGAGTTTGCGAGTAAAAGCGTAGCGTTAGGAGCACATCTTTGCACTATATCCCCACCCAAAAACCACTGTTTTTATCCTATTTCGTCTCCAGCACGAGTGTTTTAAGAGTGATCAACAGGGAACACTAAAGGAAACGAGTAAAGTGAGGGGTTTCTATGAAAAAACAAACAGCAGACGTAGAAGAACTCTTGTCATTTGCTGACGGGGCTAGCCGAACAGGAACATCATGGATCAATCAAACAGACTATGTCGGAGAAGAAGACATCATGTCAGACGAGGATCTAGCAGGCAGAGAACCTCTGCAACAACTCCGAATAATTGCAGAAACAGAAGGGGAAACAAAGTATTTCGAATCGCTTTTCTATACAGGCGCGGAACTAGAAGAGTTAATGAGTGAACTCCAACCACTCTTTGAAAAATTCCCGAAAAAAGTGCTAAGTTCAGATGAAATGGATCAAAAAGTACAAAATATAACAAAATAAGAAATGAGGATCTTCAGCCAATGTTGGCAAGAAGATCCTCATTTTTCACTCCAAATACTGTAATATTTCTTCAATGGCGAGTTCGCCAGCGGTTTCCCAGCGGCTCTTATCACGGATTTCTGCATCTTTATCCAATGGCTTTTGGAACTGATTGAATGAACCACTTAGTAAAGAACTATCATCGTGTTCTAGTCCTAAGTTGACCACATGTTTGATCACATATGGTTTTTTGAACTTGATCGAAGTATTAAAATCATCCAATTCACCGTCATGCGCTTCGAACGGAACACGTAAATAAATCGTTTCGCCACCTTCTCTATGAAGAATGGAATCAAAACTACCTTTGTCATAATCCCAGCCACCGCCAAAATGATAACCGTGCTGATCCACTTTATCCCGTAAAGTCCCAAAACACGCTAGTTTGCCTTCGATTGACGTATCTAATTCCAGCATGAAATCACTCCTTTCTATAAGCATTCCTTAGTAGCAATTATTTATACATCGCAAAAAAAAATCACGAAAATGTTTTTAATTCTGACAACCGGGGTAAAAGTATCAACACGAAGAAGATGAAACAAATTCTACAATAATTAACTAAAATACTAGGAGGAGATTTAAATGGGTAAGAATAGATATATTGGAATGTATTTCAATGAAACAGAATTGATGAACCGCGTGGACGAACTGAAAAGAGAAGGATGGCCTGAAGACGATATTTATGTAGTTGTAAAAAATGATGATCAGTTAACTATGGTGAGAAGTCGTACAGATGCAGAAATTAAATCAGCTGACGATTCATGGTGGGATCGTTTCATGGGATTCGTATCCGGAGAAGATCATGTACGTCGTATGGTAGATAGCCTAGAGTTCGGTGCAGAAGATACAGTAAAGTATTATCAGGAAATTGAACAGGGCGGCATGTTGCTTTATGTAGATTCTGGTGAAGCAAACCGTCACTACATGGACAACACAGACTTCTATGGTAGAGATGGAAAAAGTACAGATGTGAATCTTGGAGCGAACGGTTTAAGCGTAACAGACCAAGAATTGAACGGCGGAGATCCTGCTTTTAGATTAAGCCAGACACTTCCTGATCAGACACTTAATCATCAAAATCATGAAGTAGACCCTGCAATTCATACGAATGAACATGCTTTATCCGGCCAGAACACAGAAGAAGAGAGTTTACGTTTGCATGAAGAACGTCTTCAAGTAGATAAGCATGAAACAAAGCGTGGAGAGATTCGTGTTGAAAAAGAAGTAGTAGAAGAACCTAGATCAATAGATGTCAGTGTTTCACATGACGAAGTAACGATTGAACGCAGACCTGTTGTAGATGGTGAAATAGGTCACGAAAGCCAATACGGTAACGATGCAACGGCATTTAGAGAAGATGAGGAAACGATTCGTATTCCGATTACTGAGGAACGTGTAGAAGTGACGAAGAAACCAGTTGTTACGGAAGAAATCATCCTCAAAAAGCGAGAAGTTGTAGAAAATGAAACAATCCATGACACTGTGAAACGTGAAGAAGTACACTTTGAAAAAGAAGGTGACGTAGATATTAAAGGTGATCAGTTGGACAAAGACCGATTCTAAAATAGATAGATAGCAAACGCCTTGTCATTCCCTTTCTGCATAATGTAAGATAGAAGTAATAGCCAGGAAGGGGAGATGACATGTTTAAGCAACCAGGTATTGCCGCCGTGCTAAGTTTTTTCTGGACTGGCGTTGGTCAAATCTATAATGGACAAATTCTAAAAGGGATTTTACTTATTATCCTACAAGGAATCAACGGTTTGCTTATGTTTGTAGGCATCGGTTTCATTACGTATCCAATTGTATGGATTTGGGGAATGTACGATGCGTATAAGACTGCTGAACGTATGAACTACAATCAAAATCAATATAATCAACGATAAAAAATGTCCCCGCCACTAATGGCGAGGACATTTTGTTTACTTATTTAATTTCCAAGTAGAGTAATTAAGCATCAATGCGAACATGACCCATCCAATATAAGGAACCATCAAAGCGCCTGCTGTACGGTCGATCTTATTGAATTCATAAGCCGTCATGGCGATTGCACCTAACATAATCGTCATCTCTACCAAGGCTGTGCCTCGTAAATTCCATTTAAAGAACAGGAACGACCACAGGAAGTTCAGTCCCAATTGAATATCATATAATGGCTCGGCAACATCCTTCATCTGCGTTTGTTGCTTCATTTCTATGCGGTAATTCGCTACCCCCATCATCGTATAGAGTGCGGTCCAAGCAATCGGAAATGCGGCACCAGGAGGAGAGAATGAAGGCTTCTCCAACTCTGCATACTGCTCCTGTGTATTGCGGTTTGCAAAGTATCCAATGAGTGAGCCACCCACTACGGGAATCAACACATTGCGCGTAAGTTTCTTCCAATCCAGTTGCCCTTGTACTTTAAGTAATTCCAAGATAACACCTCCTTTTTAGAAAGTTTTCCCCTTTCATTACTTACTAAACCGTTATTACATATTCGCTGAATACATCACTTCGCCCGCAACTATAGTTTTCGCTACTTTCACTTCAGTAATACGATCAACTGCCACGGTGAAAATATCTTCTTTCAGTACAGTGAAATCCGCATCAAATCCAATCGAAAGAAGCCCACGGGAATCAGCCTTATCTATTGTAGCTGCAGCGCCTGAAGTAAATAATTGTACTGCTTCAAAACGAGTAAGTTTTTCATCAGGTAAATACCCTTCGTGCTGTTCAATCGGCAATCTTCTTGTGATGGCTGCGTGTATGCCTAGTAAAGGATTGGGATCTTCAATAGGTGCGTCCGATCCTCCGCCACAAATAAACCCTTTGGCGAGAAGCTTTTTCCAAGCATATGCCCATTCTAGACGATCCATGCCAAGTCGATCTCCAATCCACGGGAAGTCGGAAGGAACGAAAGCAGGCTGTATATCCAAAACGATCGGAAGTTTTTGCATTCTCTCTACTAAATCATCACGTAACAAGATGACATGTATAAATCGATCTTTTTTACCTACAGGTACGGGATACTTTTCAATGACATCCAATGCTTTTTCAACTGCCAGATCCCCAATCATATGTATTGCAACAGCTTCTCCGTAATGTCGTGCCATTTTAACGTGGTTCTCTAGCTCCTCGTCGGTTAGGACGGCTGTGCCGACATTATCCGGTTGATCGGCATATGGTTCACTCAACAGCGCAGTACTGCCACCAAAAGCGCCGTCAATAAAGAACTTCATCTCTCCCGGTTCGATCCATGGTGCATTATAGAAAGCTTGATCTTCCATTAACTCTGCAAACACGCTAAAGTGACGCAGTAAGTGAGCGCGAAATTTACGATCACCACCAAGTACGGTATTAAAAGCTGTTAAAGGTGTTTGATACTGTCCGTAATATCCTAGGTCATCCGTTACAACACCTGTCAAACCAACAGATAGTAAGTGATCCACAGAAGTTTCCAATGCTTTTGTTACATAGTCCACTGTAGGATTCGGTAATAACTGGAGTACTCGTTGCATGGCGCCTTCCTTTAGCAATCCAGTAGGCTCTCCATTTTCATCTCGTTCAATAACGCCATCATCAGGATCGGGTGTGTCTTTGGTGATACCAGCTAGTTCAAGCGCCTTGGAGTTTACAATAGCAGCATGCCAGCAAGTACGTTTCAATAGCATAGGTGAATTCGTTACAGCATCTAACTCATAGCGAGTAAAAATCTTCTTGTCAGGAAACACATTTTCATCCCAACCTTCTCCAATGAACCATTCATCCTCTAGCAATCCTTTATAGGCATTCAAAAGTCGCTCCATCATCTCTTCTGAAGAAATCGTATCGGATAGATCAAGGCGTAACAACTTCTCACCTTGCCCAATAATGTGCATATGGTTATCGATAAACCCCGGATATACAAATGCACCGTTCAAATCTATTTGTTCGTCAGCTTGCCCTTTTAGTTCATCATAGGAACCAGTTGCTATGATTTTTCCGTCTTTCGTTAGTAAAGCATCTATTGTATGTCCTTCATTTTGCATAGTGTAAAAGAGTGCATTAAACCAAATTGTTGTCATATAGAAACCACCTTTTCTTTCTATAGTAAACCGATTAGGATGAATGAACAATAGAACTGATTTTAACTAGTTTATGCAATTAAAAAACGGCTGTACATACAGCCGTTTACTTTAGTTCATATTCTATTATCGTGCTACTAACTTAATACATCTTCATATATCGTTCGAGTTCCCAAGGGTGTACCGTAATACGATAGCTCTCCCATTCTTGATGCTTAGCCTCACTAAAGTTCGCGTAGATATGGGAACCCAGTGCATCTTGAATAATCGGATCTTCAGATAACGCGATGAGCGCATGATCGAGATCGGTAGGCAATGTGTCGATGCCATGTTCTTTAAGCTCTTCAGACTTCATTTCATAAATGTTGCGATCAACAGGGGCTGGAGGAGTAAGTTTTCGCTTAATACCATCGAGTCCTGCTTTTAAAATAACGGCTAACGCTAAGTAGGGGTTAGCGGACGAATCAACAGAACGGACTTCCACACGTGTGCTCATTCCACGTGATGCAGGGATACGGATTAAAGGGCTACGATTTTGTGCAGACCAAGCAACATAGCAAGGCGCTTCGTAGCCAGGAACTAAGCGTTTATAAGAGTTAACAGTCGGATTTGTAATAGCAGTAAAACCGCGGACATGATCTAGAACACCAGACATGAACTGATAAGCCGTTTCACTTAATTTGCGCTCGCCTCCTTCATCAAAAAAGACATTTTCTCCATCTTTAAATAGGGAAACATTACAATGCATTCCAGAACCGCTAACACCATATAAAGGCTTAGGCATGAACGTAGCGTGTAGACCATGTTTACGTGCTATCGTTTTGACAACCAGTTTAAAGGTTTGTATATTATCGCAAGCTGTTAATACATCTGCATATTTAAAATCAATTTCATGTTGTCCTGGCGCCGCTTCATGATGGGAAGCTTCCACTTCAAATCCTAATTCCTCAAGTTCTAATACAATATCACGTCGGCAGTTTTCACCTAAGTCCATGGGTGCCAAATCAAAATAGTCACCATGATCATTAAGCTCCATCGTTGGTTGTTTATTAGCATCCAATTTGAAAAGGAAAAATTCAGGTTCAGGTCCTAAGTTGAAATCAGTGAAGCCGAGTTCTTTCATTTCATTTACGATTCTCTTTAAATTCCCACGAGGATCTCCAGAAAATGGTTCTCCGTTCGCTAAGTACACATCGCAAATTAAGCGGGCTACACGCCCCGTACCAGAGGGCCATGGGAATACCATCCATGTATCTAAGTCAGGTACTAAATACATATCAGATTCTTCAATCCGTACAAAACCTTCGATAGAAGACCCGTCAAACATCATTTTATTGTCTAATGCCTTTTCGAGCTGGTTGATTGGAATCTCTACATTCTTAATCATGCCAAAAATATCAGTAAACTGAAGACGGATGAAATTTACATTCTTCTCTTTCACGAATCGATAAACGTCTTCTCTTGTAATGCTTCCCATCTAACCACACTCCTTATGATTGTTTGAAACGAATCTTCTTCGTAACATTTTTCTATAATAATGCGCAGCAAGACAGATTACAAGAGTTATTAACTAGATATTGAAATAAATATAAGGCTTAAGTTCTTGTTTTAGACAAAAAAACAAGATCTCAATTTGAGAACTTGTAAAAAACTACTATTTACCTAATATAGAAAATGAATAATTGCACCTATAACTAGTAAATGAAAAACTTGATCGACTACAATCGTCAGCCAGTTTCCTTCTGGTTTATGGACCCCCATAATCGTTCTGACCCACCATAAGACAAAAATACGTTTGTCCAAAAAAACATGACTGACAAAGATCATGGCTATAGCTAAATAGCTTAATGAGAACCCACCAACGACCATGGCCGCCACCAATGAAAGTGTGTAAAGTACACAATGCGTTAATAAAGGAATCCACTTATTCGCTTTATTCATGGCCATCCACGTGTTCTGCAATAGATAATCTCCAACTAGATGACCAAGTAGTAAGTAAGTAAATAGATTCATTTGGTGGCCCTCCAATACTAAATATGAAACAAAGTAACTATGTTTTATGTCTATATCATGATAATATTAACATATATAGGGGAAAGATAAGTCAATTATTTTTCTAAAGGGGGCAGTAAATTTGCCGGCTTCATCCAATGCATTTACGAATAATAAAATAAATGGATCAAATTCAGATCGCTTATTAGCGGTCATTTTTGAATATATGACAAAGATATCAGTTGAAACGGATATAAAAAAGATGGTTATGAATCTAGCGGATTTAGGCAAAGAACTTGTAGCAGCAGATCGCTGTTCTGTTTGGTTACATGAAGCCAACGAAAAAATACTATGGACTGTCGGCGGTCATGGCGTTAAGACAATTAGTATCCCAGACGATAGTGGATTGGTTGGCCATTGTGTGAAGACTGGGGAGGCGCTCATAATTGAAGATGCATACTCAGATCATCGGTTTAATCGTACAGTTGATTTAGAAACAGGATACCATACGACTTCTATTCTCTGTATTCCTTTTCATAATGCAGAAGGAGAAATCATTGGTGCGTTTCAAGCCATCAATAAACAAACAGAATCACAAATTTTTTCACATAATGACTTAGAAGTACTAAAGATTGCTTCGAATTTCACAGGAAAATCACTAGAAGCCTTCATTTTGCGAAACGAATTAGTCGAAACGCAAAAAGAAATTATTGTGCGCATGGGGGAAATAGGGGAAAGTCGTTCACAGGAAACAGGCTTTCATGTAAAAAGAGTGGCCAAATATTCATATTTATTGGCGTGTCTTTCAGGAATCTCGGAAACGGAAGCATTAAAATTTAAATACGCTTCGCCGATGCATGATATTGGGAAAGTCGCAATTCCTGACAGTATCTTATTGAAACCTGGGAAATTAACTGAACAAGAATTTGAATTGATGAAACAGCATACGACAATTGGTCATAATGTTTTCAAAAAGTCAAAACGTGAATTACTGAAAATCGCTGCGATTATTGCGAATGAACATCATGAACGATGGGATGGCAAAGGCTATCCTGCTGGTAAACAAGCGGAAGCCATTCATATATATGGGCGTATTACTGCGGTGGCAGATGTATTTGATGCATTGGGAAGTGATCGAGTGTACAAAAAGGCCTGGCCACTTGAAAAAATTATCGCATATATGAAAGAAGAACGGTATAAACAATTTGATGGGCGGCTCGTTGATATATTCTTAGAGAATTTAGATCAATTCATCGCCATCCGTAATGAATTTGTAGATGGAAGTGAAGAGTTACTATGAGAAAAACTATGCATTTTCGTGATGAGCAAGTAGTGGATTTGTCGCCTAGCGTGGTATGGGAGTTGTTAGCTAACACGAATGAGTTAAATAAGTATGCAGGTATGTTTCCAGTTAACTTCAATCAATTTATTGAAGAAGATCAACAACTCATTCGTTATGCGGATGCCTCTGTTTTTAATGTGATACCGTTGAAATGGAAAGAATACGTTTTTGAATGGGTTAGATATTCACATTACTCGGTAGTGCGTAAATATATAAAAGGGCCCTTTGATACCGTTTTTTGGAGCATTCGACTCGAGCCGTTACCTGAAGAGAAGACGAAAATCATTTTACATGGAGATTTCGTTTGTCAAAATATTCTCGGTCCAATAGCACTGCGAGCCATAGTCTATCCGCAACTGCGAAATATGATTACGTACGCTATGGAGTTTGAAAAATACAAAGGGAAAGAAAAACCACTTGGGAAAATGAAGATTGATCTTGAATCGACACGCTTAGATCACGCCATTTCATTATTAAGAGACTCGTTTTCTACTAAAGAAATGGTTGATGCATTGGAAAAAACAATTCGCAATGGTTCGGATGAAATGGTGACCGAAATGCAACCATATCATTGGGCGAGAATTCATCATTTTGACCGATTCTCATCAGTTGAGCTATTTTTATTAGCAAATGCAGCAGGGCTGTTGGATTATGACTGGAGTTTAATGTGCCCGAATTGCCGTGTGCCCAAAGGAAAAGCTGCTGCGTTAAAGCAAATGACAAACACGGTTCACTGTGAATTATGTGGTGTCGATTATGAATTGGACTTTGATCGCTATGTCGAAATGAAATTCCATGTGAATGCAGCTATTCGAAAAGTTGATCAAACAATTTATTGTATTAATGGTCCTATCAAGACACCTCATGTGCTGGGTCAATTCAGAATTTCTCCCCATACCAATAAAACAATCCATTGGCCGGAATTTGATGAAAAACTTAGATGTCGGGTACTGAAATATAATGACAGTTTAGAGATAACAGATGAAAGGTCTGAATCTGCGGACATCACCTATACATCAGAAGGATTTATTCAAGAATCAGTTTCCTATGCAAAGCAATTTACAATTCAAAATGAAACCGATAAAGAAATTGTAGTCGTCTTCGAAAAACGTAACTGGAATGATGATGCACTAACTGCACGGGAAGCTACTTCTCTTCAGTTGTTCCGTGATTTACTTGGAACAGAAGTATTGGCCCCAGGTCTTCAAATTGGCGTTGGACATATGTCTATTTTATTCACCGACTTAAAGGACTCTACTAAGCTATATGAACGGGTTGGAGATGCAAAAGCTTACTCTGATGTTCAAAAGCATTTTGAATACTTGATGAAGTGTATAAGGGAACACAAAGGAACGATCGTCAAAACTATAGGGGATTCAGTAATGGGCGCATTTACGAATGAATTCGACTCGTTTAAGGCAGCGTTCGCCATACAACAGGGCATAAACAATTTAAATGAAAAGTTATCACAGCCAGTCCAAATCAAAGTTGGTTTCCATACAGGCTCTGTTATTGCAGTAAACGCAAATGATTTATTGGATTACTTTGGAGGAACTGTTAATAAAGCTGCTCGCATTCAAGACAAGAGTACCGGTGGCGATTTACTCATTCATCATGATGTATATGAAAGACTAATTAATGAGCGACCTGAAATTGCTGATCTGAAAAGTGAATTCTTTACAGAAAAACTAAATGGCTTTGAAGAGGAAATACAGCTTGTGCGATTTATTATAGACGTAAAGACACCAGACGTGCTTAGTGCGTGAGGTGTCTTTTTTACTTTCACATTTTGAACGATTCTACATATGCTGATAAAGAAAGGGGTGGGTGTCTTGATTGAACACCAAAGTATATCTATTGATGGAAAGTCATTTCAAGCAGTCACAGTGAAGTTGCCTAAAACTACGCTACTTACAGTTTCAAATGACAAAGGGTATATTATGTGTGGTGCCCTAGATGTAGGTTTGCTAAACAGTGTCTTGGCGGATCGTAAAATTATTGCGGGACGCGCGGTAGGAGTGAAAACGATTGAACAGCTGCTCGCTGCACCTTTAGAATCCGTAACACTTGAAGCTGAACACTATGGTATTTCAGCAGGTATGATCGGTTCAGAAGCCTTATTGAAAATGACATGAAAAATGGCGCCTAATTAATTAGGGCGCCATTTTTCTTTATACAATTAAAGTATTGCTCATACACAATACAGTTATTTATTATCGTATTTCTCTTCGCTAGATGAATTGTCTTTCGTCTGGCGATGATTTCTTTCTTCTTCCTCTTCCATACGCACATCTTCCAATGGAATAGCATCTACAGTCTGCATGTCTTCATGCATATCGTAAATACTTTCTTTATCAGTCTTTAAATTTTCAGGATTGTCCATATAGCCGCCTTTTGCATCTTGGCGGTCTTTTTCTGTAAATACTTTTTTCTCTTTACTCATGACGATCCACTCCTCTGCTGTCTAGTTAAGTTAATCTAAAAATCGACCTAATAATCCTTTATTCGGTGCGGGTTTTTGATTGTGGTTTTTACGTTCACCACGCATGGGTGTGTCATTGAATTCGTCAAATTGGCGTGATAATTTGTCGCGTGCGTCTTTGTTGCGCATTAAATAGGCTGCACCTAAACCGATTGCTGTTAAAGCCATTCTCTTTTTCATAAAGTGCTCCTCCTCGTTATCGTTTCTTATTATGTTGTTTTCCCAGTTTCCATTCATGCTAAACAAATCAATGTAAAGGGGCGGAAACAAGAACAGCCAGCAATCGAAAACTCTCGACTGCTGACTGTTCTTGTCTTACTATGCGGAAAATTTTATGTTGCGATTACTCCATACTGACGAAATAAAAATTGTACGCTCGTCGTATGCATGTTGCATCTTACACTGCTTAACTTCTTTGAAGCAGGTATTTCACTTGCACTTACACAAAAAACTTCTTTCGTATTGCCTGGTAAACCTGTCCTTCTGTTGGAACCTTAAAAACAGATTCCCAAACCGAGTGTACCGATTGCCAGTAAAGAAAAATTTTCCGCCAAGGCTGTGCATCTCTTCCAGATCTAGTAGCTTAACTTCTCTAACTAGTTCCTTCAGTTTGCCTTGTATATATAGTATACCCAGGTAAACCATTCCTAAACATCTTTTTTAAAATTAATTTAAAATCTTTTTAAAGTTTTTTATAACTCGCGGTTAATGTACTTATGATCTATAATAGAGGACTGAGGTGAGAGCTTTGAACAAGGGATTAACAGGGAGAAGCACGATGAAAGATCTTGCTGAAGTAAAGCCCTATGTGAAAGAGAATTTACTATTATGAGTCCAGTACAAAATATAGAAATGATACCTTGCAGTCTTGAAATAACGAAAAATGCAAGAAAAGGTTTAGAACAGTGGTTTTTAAGTGAGGAGGCTTTTGTTTCTTCAGAGTCTACTTTTGATATACATATTGAGAAGAAGCCTGAGAATCGTATGGGGAACCAATCCTATGCGTTGTTTTTTGATCCGAAAACAAATAAAAGATTTGCCAAAGAAGTACAACAACGTGTGGCAGTCATGGAATGTGTACTGAAACCGGATGGTCTGCTAGCAACCGGATTTCATGTCAGAGGTGCAAGAGAGCCAGTTCAGACGAATCGTCGACTACATACAGCAATTAAGTTCCGATTAAATAGATCTGGAGTAGCAATTCCAATCGAATTCTATACGAAATTGCGCCAATTACCCGTTGCAGAAGAACGCTCAGAATACGTAAAAAAGCGAATTGAAAGCTGGGAAGGATATCTGCAAATAGCAGAGAAAAATGCGGATGTAGAAGATATCAATTGTACATTTACCCAAGCTAGTTTCACTAGTGATTTCACAAAGTTACGTCTTCAATGTAATGATTTGCAAACGAAAAACTGGAAGCAACTTCGTGGATTTAGTGTGAAAATGAACGAGCTATCTACTGATATCGGACAAATTGTTGATACGCAAAAGGGGCAAAAAATCATTGTAGTGGAATTGAATCAGCGGTTTCAAAAGAAAGCTAGATCTGAACAATGGTTGCCTACGCGTAATAAAAGTATAGTGCTGACGAACTTTGCTGAATTGAGTCAGATTCGTCGGTTACGTAAAGGTTTCAAGGATTTGCAGGATGGACTTGCCGCCAATGGGAATCTAGAGAGGGTTTTATTTGAAGAACGGCCTGTCGTGCAGATTAATAATAAGCAGCCACAACTGGAATTCCATAATAATTTAAATGAGTTCCAGCAAGAAGCCGTTTCGGGTGCGATGAAAGCACATGATCTATTTGTGATCCAAGGTCCACCCGGCACAGGAAAAACGACAGTAATTTCCGAGATTTGCTATCAGAATGTCAAAGCTGGCTTGCGGACACTTGTCGCTTCCCAATCAAATCTCGCAGTGGATAATGCACTCGGGCGATTACTGACAGATCCAGCGACACGTATTTTACGCTATGGACGATCAGAAAGTATCGAAGAAGAGGGAAAACGCTTCATGGAAGAAAATGTTGCGTTACATTGGAGAAATGAAACGATTGAAACGGTACAGGCGACACGTGCAGTTTATCGAACAAAAGATATAGAATTACAAAAGCGAGCAGATCAATTATCAGAACTGATCATACAAAACACTGAATTAAAACTTTCATTGACCGAACAACTAAAAGTACAAAATATAGTACAAGAGAAGTTGAAAAAGCTGAAATCTGAATACTTCTCTCGAAAATCACTGCTCGATCAAGCCATTCGTCGGCTATCTCAAAAACAACAGATAGTTGAGCAAATAGAAAGTGATCTAGCGCAACGTACAGAAGAAATAGAACTATTGCGAGACCAATTACATTCAGAGCTAAGTAAAGTGGAATTATTAGCTCAAGTAGAAAAGTGGTCGAACCAACAGCAGCTACTAATACAAGCACAAACATATATCAAATTGCAATCCGAATTACAAAGTAATACTGAAGCTATACAAAAAAGTGAGGAAGAGAAACAAGAACTACCTAGTAGGAAACAAATGCTAGAAGAAACCTATAGTGAAGTGCTGTCACAAACGAAAATGAAAGATATTCAAACGATACTATCTGTAAATCATATTGAATTACCTATTCATATTACGCTACGAAATAACGACTTACAGAAAATCATTAAATCGATTGAAAGTGGA
Source organism: Sporosarcina ureae (assembly GCF_029267015.1). Lineage (GTDB taxonomy): Bacteria > Bacillota > Bacilli > Bacillales_A > Planococcaceae > Sporosarcina > Sporosarcina ureae_D. The sequence goes on from NZ_JARIEA010000071.1 coordinate 19,102, forward strand.
GAGTATTCCTATGAGTTTCAAGAATGGAAAGAACTTCATGAGCGTTTTCAAACGGCTATCAGTAAAACACAGTCTCTTTTACAAACGCATCGTTACCCAGTAGAGACTATTGATAAGCGGTCAACCGAAAACTTCAAAACCATTCAGGAAATGCATGACATGATTGATCGTTTAGGTAAGTTTTTAATCAATCCTACGACGAAAAAGGTGCTGCAAAACAAAGAAATTTCATCCGCCAAAACAGAAGTACTACAAAAGATTGCACAAGGTATGTCACTGTTTTACGGTAAAGAAGAAATCGTTCGGGCAAAAGGAATAGAACTTCAGCAACAGAAAGTCCACTCCGTAAAGGAAGTTTTTGCAGAGGTGAAGCATGAAATTCTACGTTTTTTGCAGCATGAACTTCAAAAAACACAACTGGAGATACAGCGAAAAGACGAACATAACCAAGAACTACATTCCAAGCAAACAGAAGTAGAAGGGCGAATCAAAGAATGGTTGCAAAAAAATGAGCTGCCTGAAAAGCAGTGGGAAGAAAGTCAATTAATAGAGGAAATTAATCAGTTGGAGACGATGATAGGTGAATGCAGACAACAAATAAAAAAAGTAACACAATTAACTGCAACTATCACTACATCAGAACTAAAATGTTCGCAGGCGAAACAAAAGTTAGAAGCAGAAATAGAAGAAGTTATAGTAGTAGAGCGAAAAACACAGCAATTGACAGATGAACAACATCAACGACAGCAGGAAATAGAAGAGCTTGCGGTTCAATTAAAACCGGATATAAAAGACCAACTTGAAAAAGTAGAAAAAGTGCTAGCGCAAACCGAACCGCAGCAAGCAGAAGTAGCGAAAGAACAACAACAGCTACCTATCCTCCAAGAATTACAAGCGCAGTGGGAAGAGTTGCTACAAGAGGCCAATGACTATGATCTAGATGAAATCCGTAAGCTTTATATCGATCATGCAAATGTAATTGGTACCACATGTGTCGCATCGGCTTCCAAGAAGTTTATGGATGAATACCCGGTCTTCGATGTAGTCATTATTGATGAAGTATCAAAAGCAACACCGCCAGAATTACTATTGCCGATGTTAAAAGGTAAGAAAATTATTCTGGTAGGCGACCATCACCAGTTGCCGCCGCTAGTAGGGCAAGAAACGATGGACGAACTAGTGGATCAACAAAAAGATCCAGAAGTGCAACGAGAAATGAAGAAATTGCTCAATGAATCATTATTTGAACGCCTATTCCGAACGTTGCCAAAGCAAAATAAAACGATGCTCAGTATTCAGTATCGTATGCATGAAAAAATTATGGCTACAATTGCACCGTTCTATAAAGAAGGTAACTATCAATTACAATGTGGACTTCCCAACTCAGATGAATTACGGGATCACCTTCTAGAAAGCAAGAACATCACAAGAAAAGATCATTTATTATGGTTGGACACACCTAATACCCCGTCATTTTTCGAAGCGCAAGTCAAAGGCGGAACAAGTCGTTTCAATGAAGCGGAACTGACTGTCATTCAAGAAACATTGCTCGATATTGAACAGGCTACGGAAAATGCTAAAAAAGATGGCTTGATGAAACCTGATGAAAAGAAAAGTGTAGGTGTAATTAGTTTTTATGGAGAACAAGTGAAGCGAATTGACCGACTTATTCAGCAAGAGATTCGTCCGAAACAATTGCATTGTCGCACCGGTTCGGTAGATAAATTTCAAGGTATGGAAATGGACATTATTATATTGAGCTTCGTCAGAAATCATGGAGAAAAAAGTGGAGATATTGGATTCGCCAAAGACTATCGACGATTGAATGTGGCATTATCACGAGCGCGAGAGTTGCTGATTATTGTCGGTAGTTCCGAGATGTTCACCGTCAGAACAAAGAATTCCACGACGCGAGATATGTATAAACAGTTGAGGGAAGTAGTAGAACATCAAGGTGGATTTCGTAAAATAGAATAGATGCAAGGAGGGTGAGTAGATGGATTCGATTCGAAAAAAGTTGCAGCAAGAATTGCAACGACAGCCCGATATCCAAATACAACAATCAGACAGCTGGGGATTGCCGGTTGAGCTCATCAATATACCCTACACAACGAGTAAGCGTACAACTATGGACATATTAATGAAAATGATATTGCTGACGATTCAACGACTAGAAGTGTCTGAATCAAAAAAGATCGCAGAATTTCTTGCGGTCGAGCCGCTATTCGTCGAGAATTTATTTAGCAAAATGGAAGCTTCACGGATGATCGAATGGCGAAAAGAAAGTGTTGAGCTGACGAGTATCGGTGTAAAACAATTGCAAGCAGGTGTTTACGAACATCCACCTAAAAAGGAAGAAAACAAGTTTTACTATAGTGCGTATCATGATTCGATTTTATGTCAGCAACCTGAAAAGATCTTTACAGCAAAAGTTAAAGAATTCCGATTAGCCAAGAAGTATTCAAGCAAAGCGCAAGCGTTAACTGATGATCAGTTGCGCATAGCACTTCTCGCGGTCGATGCTGAAACAGCTGAAGGCATGCTTCAGAAGGTTATTGATAAGATAGAGATACCACAAATTTTAGATAGTCAATTGATTCCTTGTGTAGAATTTTATCTATATGATCGTTCAGAAAAGAAGCACTTTACTAGGGTGTGGAATACATTAACGGAAGAGTGGGACGAATGTTTGGAGAAGATCATCGATGAACAAGCTCCTCTTCGAAAATGAAAAAGACCGGGGGGAATTTTCCCGGTCTTTTTGCCGTTATTATTTACGTTTTTTCTGTTGAGTAGGAGCTTTGCGTAATTCAGCAAGTTCTTTCGACATTTCTTCTTTCATGTCTTTCGGGGCAATCGTCTGGTTCTTTGGAGTTTGTGGTAATGAACCGGCAGAATTACTTCCTTTTTTGTGTTCATCTCTTCCCATATCTGATTCTCCCTTCTCTTGATACCTTCTCAAGTAAGTTGGATCAAAATTGAAAAGTTATACGCATAGATGAAGATCAATTTAGTCGATAACTATAAAAATTGATGAATTCTATTCCATAAGCCTTTCTATCGAAAAACGGCTTATTTAGTCGTCTGGTGTTTAGTACGTAGCGGATTGGGAATATATGCATTAAGCATCAGGATTCGTAAAACGACTAGTAGGAGGAATACTATATATGGCTAACCAACAAAACACCGAACAGGAAAAGAAAATGTCTTTGGAAGAGGCAGGACGTAAAGGCGGTCAAGCAACCTCTAAAAAACACGATAAAGAATTCTATGAACAGATAGGGCGTAAAGGTGGGGAAGCCACAGCCCAGAAACATAGTAGTGAGTTTTACAGAGAAATCGGACGTAAAGGTGGAAAAGCAACTTCTGAGAAACACGATAAAAATTTCTATGAGAAAATTGGACGTAAGGGTGGAGAAGCAAGAGCCCAGCAAAATAAAAGTATGAGTTAAATAAATGAACAGGAAGATATTCAATAAAAAAAGGCATGCCCGAAGCGGTCATTTCGATTCGGGTATGTCTATTTTAGTGTGTATAACTATAAACTATATAAATCTACTCTTGTTTCTAAGGAAGCAGTACAGTATAACTGTTATATGCAGAAGTAAAGGAAATGGGTGAGAATATGGAACAACGAAAAGAACAATGGTCTTCTAAGCTTGGGTTTATTATGTCTTCAGCTGGTGCAGCAATTGGTCTAGGGGCGATTTGGAAGTTCCCTTACGTTACAGGTATGAGTGGAGGCGGAGCGTTCTTCCTGTTATTCATCGTGTTTACGATTTTAATCGGTTTACCTATGTTGATATCTGAATTCATTATTGGACGCAGTTCAGGTAAAGAAGCAATTAGCGCGTATAAAAAGCTAGCGCCGACTGGTGCCTGGTCTTGGATAGGTAAGCTCGGTGTAGCAGGATGTTTTCTTTTACTATCTTTCTATAGTGTAGTCGGTGGTTGGGTGTTCGTGTATAGCGGATTGTCTATTGGCGGTAAAATTATTAGTGAAGGTGCTTCCTACTCAGAACAATTTGGCTCGATCGTTGGTTCACCACTAACAACTTTGATCGGCTTGCTTCTCTTTACAATTATTAATATATTGGTCGTCTCTTCAGGTGTACAAAACGGTATTGAAAAAGCGAATAAGTATATGATGCCTTTATTATTTGTGTTTTTTATTATTTTAGTTATTCGATCGTTGACGTTGCCGGGTGCAATGGAAGGGGTATCTTTCTTCCTGAAGCCTGACTTCTCCAGTATTACTAGAGATTCCGTATTGTATGCACTTGGACAATCATTCTTCTCATTGGCAGTAGGATTTTCGTGTATGGTAACATATAGTTCCTATTTGAAAAAAGACGTTAGCCTGACTTCATCTGCAACTTCTGTTGTTGGCATGAATTTATTTGTTTCTTTGCTTGCGGGTCTGGCCATTTTTCCAGCAGTATTTGCATTTGGTCAAGAACCAGCTGCAGGACCTGAATTATTGTTCATGGTGTTGCCAGCAGTGTTCTCTCAGTTACCGCTCGGTCAAGTATTTTTAGCATTGTTTTTAATTTTATTCCTCTTTGCTACATTGACTTCCTCATTTAGTTTGTATGAGATTATTGTGGCGGCGATGACGGCGAGTGGTAAGCGAACGCGCAAATCCGTGACATGGTTGATAGGTGCGGTTGTATTCATCGCAGCTATACCTTCTGCCTTATCATCCAGTACATTGTCAGGTTTCTTGATATTTGATAAGAGTATTTTTGATGCGACAGATTATTTGGTCAGTAATATTTTACTTCCGGCAGGTTGTTTGTTGATTGCGTTATTTATTGTTCGCAAGATGGACCAGGTGTTGGTACGTGATGAGTTCACACAGTACCATACGCAGTCTAAAGGTTTTTATCCGCTCTGGCACTTTTTGATGAAGTGGATAGTGCCATTGACGATTATTGTAGTGTTCTTGAATACGCTTGGGATTGTGAAGTAAGTGAATGGGCACCGTTGATATGCGTTCTAAGCGGATGTGTTTGCTCTAAAACGAAAATGCCAATCCACTCACTAATTCCTCATTTTAATATACTATCGAGACTTCCTACTAGGGGAGTCTTTTTCTATGTAAAAATTAAAGTTCCAATGGATTGATTTGACTTAAAGGTATCTAAATTGTATAATACCTATTAAACATGTTGGAATAATATATTTTGACTGGAGTGTGGAAGAAATGCAAAAAAACATCACGATTCGTTCTGGGGAAAATAATTTGTCGGGTGCGTTGCATTTGCCTGAATATAGAGAAGAAGCTATACCGTTGCTTATATTTATACATGGTTTTGTAGGTAGTAAAGTAGGGGAACATCGTCTATTTGTTAAAGCCGCCCGATATTTCACAGAGTGTGGATATGGGGTATTCCGCTTTGACTTTAGTGGGTGTGGCGAAAGTGACGGAGATTATGCAGATGTAACCTTGACTAATCAATTAAAAGAAGTACAGGATGTCGTGGATTATTTAAGTTCGATTCGCGGTATAGATAAAGAACGAATTTCATTAGTAGGACACAGTATGGGAGGGGCAGTTGCGTCGCTGACGGCAGCGAGCGATTCACGGATTAAACAACTGATTCTCTGGTCACCGGTAGGTACACCATACGAAGACATAGCGGGAATTCTTGGACCGAAAGCGGTTCATGAAATCTCAAGGCAAGGCCGTCATGACTATCACGGATTTATGATCAGCCAAACTTTCCTTAAAGATTTGAAAAGGCATCAGCCTATCGAAGCAATTCGTTCATTTATGGGACCAGTGCATATTGTTCATGCAAAAGAAGATGAACAAATATCAATAGAACATACGAGACGATACGTCAACTCACTCAATAAGCGCTTGAACGGAGAGCGTGTAATAGAACAATATATTGAACAGGCTGATCATACATTTTCAAGCTATTCTTTTGAAAATGAATTGTTTGATAAAAGCTTGACGTGGCTTGAAAGAAATAGACTAAAGCAGCTTGCATTGCAACTATAAATTGATAAACACCTCCCGCTTAAGAGAATTGCGGGAGGTGTTTTTAATCAATAAAAGGCGGGCTGCTTACCCGTTTCCGCGGATAAGCAGCCCTAAATTGGAATGTAGGATAAAACTGGAGATAAGGAAAGAAGAAAAAATTTACTTTGCCGCTGTTTTACCAGCTTGGATGAAACGCTCATTGACAACGTCCCAGTCCACAGTATGCCACCAATTTTGTACGAATTCGGGGCGGCGGTTCTGATACGCTAAATAATAAGCATGTTCCCAAACATCGATGACGAGTAATGGAGTTTTACCATCCTTCAATGGCGTATCTTGGTTTGGCGTGCTCATGACTTCTAGCTCTCCGTCATTTAGCACTAACCAGCCATATCCACTGCCGAAGCGACTGATCGCCGCTTTAGACAAGATATCTTGAAAATTATCAAATGTAGTAAAATACTTATCGATTTCTCTCTTGATATCTGCTGAAGGTTCACCTTTGCTTTTTGGCGTCATAGATTCCCAGAATAAGCTGTGACAGTAATGTCCACCACCATTGTTTTGAACAGCAGTGCGTATCTCTTCAGGTACCTGACTGAGATCAGTCAATATGGTTTCAAGAGATTGAGATTGCAACTCTTCTTGATTTTCTAATGCCGCATTCAAGTTATTGACATACGTTTGATGATGTTTGCCGTGGTGAATCTCCAATGTACGTGCATCGATATACGGTTCCAGAGCGTCTACTGCATAAGGCAAAGCAGGAAGAACAAATGGCTTCAAATTTTCACCTCCAAAGAAACTATAGAAAACGTTAAAAGTTTCCCTAAGGAAATAATGTTTCCTTAAGGCAACATTAATAAAGAAATGAAAGTTTTGCAAGGCTTTTTTGTTAAAGAACTAGTAAATGAGTCGAAAGAACTGCTGTGAATTCAAGTTTAAAGCTTTAATTAATTAATTAATGCTAAAAGACTTTTTCAGCACATATTTGTAGTTAGCAAGTTTACATGATTTTAGGAAGGGAATAGTTCTACAAAGCGAGGGATGCCAAATGTTTAAGCCACTGATTGTTTTTATAACTATAGTTTTATGTAGCATGACTAGTACTACTACCTCTTCGTCTGTTCAAGCAGCACAATCAACCGGTACAATTAGTGTTGTGTCATTTGATGGATTGGGTTATCAAGACGCACAGAGATATATAGATAAAGGAATCATGTTGAATTTAGAAGGATTTCAAAAAGAGGCTGCTTATGCGACGGATTTCATTACAGTTACACCTTCACTAACTGCGCCATCACATGCGACAATGGCGAGCGGTGCAGCACCTTCCAAGACGGGGATTGTGAGTAATCAGTTTCACTCGTCAGGTGAAAAAGTAAAAGATGATCAAAGTGGATTTGCACAAACGTTAGGCGTTACACCTATATGGAAAGAAGCGAGAAATCAAGGGAAAGTAACAGCGACGGTCTCTTTCCCCGATTCGAATCCTGAAAATGCTTCTGCTGCTACGTACGCTGTGTATTCAGGCGGGACCTTAGCGGATTCGAACCTTCATCATTTGAAATTTTTACCTATAGATGATCAACGCGTTAAACAATTAACTGCAACCACAACGACAGAAGTAGAAGAAGCTGTAATCACATTAGATATAAAAAACTCACCTTCCCAACAGTTATATGTGTTGCGAACAGAAGAGCAAAAACCGGAACTTTATATTTCAATGGATCCTAAACAAATAGGAGAAAAAGTATCAGTAAATGACTGGGTCAGTATCGTGCTGGACCTACCAGACTTCGATAGTGCAGGATTCTATATAAAACTGAAAGGAGATCCTGAAGATAAAGAGAAGCTAAAGTTATTTCAAGGTACTGTAATGGGAGGGTTGTACAAGGGTCCTGATCAATTCACGGACGAGATTGAATCTGAATTTGGATTTTATCCCGCGGCTGATGAGATAGATGCCTTCAAAAATGGAGATATTACAAGAGAAGAATATGAGCAAGTAGGCGAACGTTTTGCAAATTGGGTGACGGATGTCAGCTTATATATTAAAGATCACTATCAACCAGACTTATTATTTTATTATTATCCAGTCGTAGATACTGAACTGCATAACTTTTTATTGAGAGAACCTGCCCAGCCGGGATATGAATTATCGAATGTGTTGGAAAAAGAGAAATATGTTAGCTGGGCATTTGGGCAAGCGGACCGAGCGATTGGGCGAATCAAAAATAATCTTAACCCTGAAGATCACTTGTTGATTGTTTCGGATCATGGTTTAGAACCAATCCATACGAGGCTTTCACCGAATAAAGAGCTTGAGAAAGCGGGACTGCTTGTAAAAGACGAAAAAGGAAATGTGGATACATCTAAGACGAAAGCGTATGCGGAAGCGAGTGGAACGATTGCGCATGTGTATGTAAATCTAAAGGGCAGAGAGAAAAAAGGAATTGTAAAAGAAGAGGAATATGAACGAGTAAAGAATGAAATTGTATCAGTCTTTACCGATAAGACCGTTTTTTCTGCCCTGTCACAAGATCCTGAAAAAGTGGCTCATCCTATTTTGCGTTGGCTCACTGGTAAAGCGGACCTAGCCTATACTTACCCGGCACCTTCAGTCTTATCTAAACAGAAAAATAGTGAAATTTCACCGTATGAAGCAGTTTGGACAGAAGAACAAGAAGAGTATGTAACATTTAATAATGATAATAGTGGTGATGTATTCCTGTCTGCTGCTCCGGGATATTTGATGGGAAAAGACGCGGAAATTGCTGTCGAACCAACCCAAGAATTGGGGAGTCATGGTGGTAATCCTGAGCGTTTGCCATTACGACCTATTCTATTTGCAGCAGGTCCTAAGATTAGCAGTGGAGAAATTAGTGAAAGAATAACGATGACCGATATTGCACCAAGTCTATACAAACTACTAGATTTAGAACCGCCAGAATTTGTAGACGGTCAGGCCATTTGGTAAGGGAAATAATTATGCAGTTAAAAGAGTAAGCATAACATTAGAAAAACTAGATTTTTTAAGAAGTGCGTAGGTATCAACTTTCCTAACGCACTTCTTTTTTCATTACTACATTCTCTTAATATATTATTCTTTAAAAAAAGTTTCTTGCGTTTAATCAGAATAAAAGTATAATAATGATTAATGAGTTATTTCAGAAAAATGGAAATAGGTGAGCAAATGAACGAAAGAAAGAAATTACTTGAAGTTAAAGATTTGCAAACGACCTTTTTCACGGATTCGGGAGAAATTCCAGCAGTAGATCATGTGGACTTTTATGTGAGAGAAGGAGAAGTCTTGGGGATTGTTGGAGAATCTGGCTGTGGGAAGAGTGTAACCTCTTTATCTATTATGCAGTTGGTGCCGAGTCCGCCCGGGAAAATCACTGGAGGAGAAATCTTGTTTGAAGGTCAGGATCTCCTAAAAAAATCGGAGAAGGAAATGAGAGGAATTCGCGGAAACGATGTCGCGATGATTTTTCAGGAGCCTATGACTTCACTAAACCCTCTTTTCACAATAGGTAATCAGATGTCTGAAGCAATTTCCCTTCATCAGAAAAAGTGGTCAAAAAAGCAGATTAAAGAACGGGCAATTGAAATGTTGAAATTAGTCGGATTGCCTCGCTCTGAAGAAATTATGAAAGAATATCCTCATCAGCTATCAGGTGGTATGCGACAGCGTGTCATGATTGCTATGGCGCTTGTATGCGATCCAAAAGTTCTTATTGCAGATGAACCTACAACAGCACTTGATGTAACCATCCAAGCACAAATCCTGAAATTGATGCGGGATCTAAATGAACGTATGAATACAGCGATCCTACTTATTACGCATGATTTAGGGGTAGTAGCTGAGACTTGTGAACGCGTAGTAGTTATGTATGCAGGGCAAGTTATTGAGGAAGCACCAACTCATGTGATTTTTGAAAATCCTTGTCACCCATATACTCGCGGATTGATTCAATCTGTTCCAGATATGCGGGATAAAAAAGACCGTCTTTATTCCATTCCAGGCAATGTGCCGAAACCGGGATCCATCGAGACGGGTTGTAGATTCGCAGCAAGATGTGAAAGCGCTTTCTCGAGATGCTGGGTAGAAACGCCGGAATTGTACCGAAACTCCGAAAATCATCAAACTAGATGCTTCTTATATGACGAGCAAGAAGGAGTGACGAGTGCAAATGAGCAAACCGCTGCTAAAGGTTGAAGGGTTGAAAAAGTACTTTCCCATACGTAAAGGATTAATTGGTAAAACAGTTGGTCACGTCAAGGCGATTGATAATATTTCTTTTCATGTCAATGAAGGCGAGACGCTTGGAATTGTAGGGGAAAGTGGTTGCGGTAAATCGACGACTGGTCGAACGATTATGCAGTTACTTGAACCTACAGAGGGAATAGTGGAATTTCAGGGTAGAGATCTAGCTAAACTACCTGCTAATGAAGTACGTAAGATTCGTAGAGATATCCAAATGGTCTTTCAGGATCCTTACGCTTCATTGAATCCACGGCATACAATCGGAAAAATTTTGGAGGAGCCGTTGATTGTCCATGGTGGTCACAATGCAAAAGACCGTCGTAAAAAGGTTGTAGAGTTCTTAAAGATTGTTGGTTTAAGTGAATATCATGCTAAGCGCTATCCTCATCAATTTAGTGGAGGGCAGCGTCAGCGTATCGGAATTGCTCGCGCGTTAATGACGAATCCTAAATTGATTATTGCAGATGAGCCGGTATCTGCGCTGGACGTATCGATTCAGGCGCAAGTATTGAACTTAATGCAAGATTTGCAAAAAGAATTTAACTTAACGTATATCTTCATTGCGCATGATCTCGGTGTTGTACGTCACATTAGTGATCGTGTAGCAGTTATGTACTTGGGGAAAATTGTAGAGATTACGAAAAGTGAAGAACTCTATGCAAACCCACTCCATCCCTACACACAAGCTTTGTTGTCTGCGGTTCCTGTACCAGATCCAAATTACAAAAAGGAGCAAATCATTATTGAAGGGGACATGCCTAGCCCGGCGAATCCTCCAAGTGGTTGTGCATTCCATACTCGCTGTCCGTTCAAAATGGATGTGTGTACGAAAGTAACCCCTGTGTTAGCAGAGGAGAATATTGGTCATTCTGTTGCTTGCCATCTGTATACAGATGAAGGCAACGATGATATAGAAAGAAAAAAACAATTGGAGGGATCTGTATGAGAAAAGGGAAATTGTGGTCGTTTGCGTTGATCATGCTTCTTGTATTATCGACTGCACTGGCAGCTTGTTCAGGTGGCGATGACAAAGAAGGCAGTGGGGACAAAGACAAAGACGCTGCAGATAAAGGCGGCAGTGAAAACAAGACGTTAGTATTTGGACGAGGTGGAGATTCAACATCTCTTGACCCATCCCGTGTAACAGAAGGGGAAACTTTTAAAGTTACAGTGAATTTATTCGAAACGTTATTAAACTTTGGGGAGCAAGATACTACGGTTCAACCGGGTCTTGCAAAAGAATATGATACAAGTGAAGATGGATTAACGTATACATTCCAATTAGAAGAAGGCGTAAAGTTCCATGATGGCACAGACTTTAATGCAGAAGCTGTTGTGAAGAACTTTGAGCGTTGGGCTAATGGAGATTCAGATACATTCCCATACTATAACTCTATGTTCGGTGGGTTTAAAGACGATGAAGATCACGTAATTGAATCTGTTAAAGCAGACGGAGAATCTACAGTGATTATTACTTTGAAGCGTCCGCAAGCACCATTCTTGAAAAATCTTGCGATGAGTATGTTCGCTATCTCTAGTCCTGAAGCTTTCGAAAAGGGCAATGACGAGTATGAGCGTAACCCGGTAGGAACAGGTCCATTCAAGTTTGTCGAGTGGAAGCCAAATGAGACAATTACAATTGAAAAGAACGAAGACTATTGGCAAGAAGGATTACCGAAATTGGATCGCATCATTTTCCAAGCAATTCCGGATAACTCTGCTCGCCTGAACGCATTACTATCTGGTGAAATTGATTTGGCAGATGGAATCAATCCAGCCGATGGAGTAAAGATTGAAGACAACGATGTATTGCAGTTGTTCGAGCGTCCTTCCATGAACGTAGGATACCTTGGATTAACAGTAACGCGTGAGCCATTTGATAAAAAAGAAGTTCGTCAAGCAATGAACTATGCTATCGATAAACAATCAATCGTCGATTCATTCTTTGAAGGACGTGCAGAAGTAGCGAAAAATGCTATGCCTTCATCAATTTCAGGTTATAACGATGATGTAGAAGCGTATGCATATGATCCTGAAAAAGCGAAAGAATTATTGAAAGAAGCAGGTCTTGAAGATGGATTCGAAATGGAACTATGGGCTATGCCGGTTCCACGTCCATATATGCCAGACGGCAAGAAAGTAGCAGAAGCGATCCAAAGCAACTTGGCTGACGTTGGTATTAAAGCGAAAATCGTTTCGTATGAGTGGGCAACTTACCTTGATAAAGCAAGCAAGGGAGAAGCAGATGCATTCATGCTAGGTTGGACTGGCGATAACGGTGACGCGGACAACTTCCTATATGTATTGTTAGATGAAGATAATATTGGAAGCAATAACTACACGTACTTTAAGAACGACGAAACACATAAACTATTCATTGAAGCACAATCAGAAGTAGATGAGGACAAGCGTATCGAGTTGTATAAGCAAGCTCAGGAAATTCTTCATGAAGAAGCGCCTTGGGTACCACTTGCACACTCCATTCCTTTGTTAGGCGGTAAGAAGGAATTAACTGGTTTCGTTCCACATCCTACAGGTTCTGATTTGTTGTCAAACGTAGAGTTCAAATAAGTTACAAGTAAATTGTATGATCGAAGTAGAGGGAGAAGCTAGCATTCTCCCTCTCTTTGATTAATAAATGATAAGAGCCGGAGGGGTGAAAGAGTTGTTCAACTATACGATTAAGAGGCTTTTACAGCTGATTCCTGTCCTGCTTGGTATGACATTTTTAGTTTTTATGTTGATTCGTGCAATTCCTGGTAATCCAGCACAAGTAATATTAGGACAACAAGCGACTAAAGAAGCGGTAGAAGCTTTGACGATCAAGCTAGGTCTTGATCAACCGTGGTATACACAATACTTCAGTTATTTAGGTGGTATTTTTAAAGGTGATTTAGGAGAATCCATGCGTACGCGCCTTCCTGTGGCGGATGAAATCTGGCCTTATTTAGCAGCTACATTAGAATTAGCATTATTTGCGATGATTATCGCGGTCGTTGTAGGAATTAACGCCGGTATTATTTCTGCTTGGTTCCAAAACTCATGGTTTGATTATTCAGCAATGGTACTAGCACTAGTTGGAGTATCCATGCCGATCTTCTGGTTAGGACTAATGGGACAGTGGGCATTTGCGATCGAATTACAATGGTTGCCAACAACTGGACGTGAAAATGTCCGAGACCCCGTATCCGCTATAACCAATTTATACATAATTGATACGCTCATCCAGGGCAGGTTTGATCAATTATGGGAAGTTATTAAACATTTGATCTTACCTGGATTAGCGCTCGCAACCATTCCAATGGCGATTATCGCCCGAATGACACGTTCGAGCATGTTGGAAGTTATGCGTTCGGACTATATTCGTACGGCGCGAGCAAAAGGTCAGAAAATGTTCTGGGTAGTATATAAGCACGCGTTGAAAAATGCGATCATTCCTGTATTGACAGTTATTGGTTTGCAGATAGGTTTATTGCTCGGTGGAGCTATTCTGACGGAAACAATCTTCGCTTGGCCTGGAATCGGACGCTACATCTATGACGCAATCAACTTTAGAGATTATCCTGTAATTCAATCAGGCATACTCATCGTCGCATTTATCTTTGTCATGATCAATCTCATCGTCGACTTATTGTATGGACTGATCGATCCGAGGATTAAGTATGATTGAGGAAGGAGGAACAGTTCATGTCAGAATTTACGCCTAAGGTAGATGGAGTAGTAGAAGCAGAATTAGAAAAAACAACAGGACCTTGGCGGGAAGCTTGGGTAGGTTTTCGTAAAAGTAAAGTGGCGGTCGTGGGCGCAGTCATTGTCATATTCTTTATACTGCTCGCACTCTTCGGACCCCTTGTCACGAAAGAAGGCATCAATGAACAATTAATGACAGATCGACTGCAACCTCCTTCGTCAGAATACTGGTTCGGAACGGATGATTTCGGCCGTGATATTTTCTCGCGTATTATTCACGGTGCACGAATATCTCTAACTGTTGGATTCTTCTCGGTAGTAGGTTCGATTGTAGTGGGGAGTTTCCTAGGAATTATCGCGGGTTATTATGGTCGCTGGATTGATACTATTATTTCGAGGGTATTCGATATTATGCTCGCATTTCCGTCTATTTTATTGGCAATTGCGATTGTATCTGTACTAGGACCAAGTTTACGTAACGCGTTAATTGCAATTGCGATCATTAACGTACCGAACTTTGGACGATTGATACGGTCCAAAGTATTGAGTATTAAAGAGGATGAATATATTACAGCTGCAAAGGCAATTGGAATGAAAGATTTCAGGATCCTGTTTTCGCATATTTTACCTAACTCAATGGCGCCTGTTATCGTTCAAGGTACATTGGCGGTTGCTACAGCTATCTTAGAAGCGGCAGCACTTGGATTCCTAGGACTAGGAGCGGAAGCCCCTTATCCAGAGTGGGGGAAGATGTTAGCTGACTCTAAGGATTATCTGCAAAATGCTCCATGGACAATGATTTTCCCTGGAGTTGCCATAATGCTTACAGTTTTAGGGTTTAACTTGATGGGTGACGGATTACGTGATGCATTGGATCCGAAAATGAAAAGTTAAGCTATGTTTTTTAACTGATATAATCTAGATTATGATAGTGGATGGAGGAGAGTCTTAATTAGAGACTCTCCTCCATCTTTTTTGGTTCTAATAAGTGATCATTTATATATGCGCTATTTAGTTGATCTTCATTCCGATGATCAACCATTTTTTAACCAGTTTATTTACGCTAGTAAAAGGGAAAGATGATAACAAATTGATTTTGAAACGAGGTGGAGACACTGAATAAAGTATTTACTGTAATGGCGTTCACTGGTGTACCTTTAGTATTTATAGCGTCTTTTTTGAATTGGTCAGACTTATGGATGTTTGCGCTATGTTGTTATAGTATTGTTGCTCTGGCTGCATTCATAGGAAGAGCTACAGAAAGCTTGGCAATTGTTAGTGGTCCAAGAATTGGTGGTTTGTTAAATGCGACATTCGGTAACGCGGTAGAACTTATCATTTCCATTTTTACGTTAAAAGCCGGATTGATTGCAATTGTACTGGCGTCGTTGACAGGTTCTGTTTTAGGAAACTTATTATTGGTTCTCGGGCTATCGTTTTTTGCGGGAGGTCTGAAACATAAAAGACAGAATTTCAGTATTTATGATGCGCGTTTTAACTCTGCACTACTAGTGTTTGCAATAGTTGTTGCATTCGTGATTCCGGAAGTATTCTCGATGACGATGGATACGAAAACTGAACTAAATCTGAGTATTGGTATTTCAATCATACTTATTCTGATTTATTTAGCAGGCCTAGTATTTAAATTATTTACTCACCGTGGTGTTTACGGTTCTGAAGATCACGAAACAGATGAAGTTCCGGAGTGGACGAAAAAGAAAGCTATATTAGTATTGATGATTTCGACAGTAGCGGTCGCATTTGTTTCAGAGAAGCTAGTGCATACGTTTGGGACGTTAGGTGAGAAGTTTGGCTGGACGGAGTTATTTATCGGTGTCATCATTGTTGCTATCGTTGGAAATGCAGCAGAGCATTCATCTGCGATCACGATGGCGATGAAGAATAAAATGGATATTTCAGTTGAAATCGCTATTGGTTCTACATTGCAAGTGGCAATGTTTGTAGCGCCGGTTCTTGTATTGATTTCCTTGATGATGCCAACTGCAATGCCGCTCGTCTTTACTTGGCCCGAGCTAATTGCCATGATTACCGCCACCTTGCTAGTCGTCAACATATGTCAGGATGGTGAGTCAAACTGGTTTGAAGGGCTCGTGCTGTTCTCAGCTTATCTAATTATGGGTATTGGATTCTTCTTACTGTGAGTGGTGAGTAGTAGTTTTAAGAGCGGGACAAAGGAAGGAATGTATCTTTACTATTCTAACTCGGAACGGAATATAAAAAACATCAAGTAGTTGAATGATAAACCTAATGAGATCTTGATTTAATATAGACTTTTACGCTTTACTTATTTGTATAAAAACATAAAAACCCAATTCGCATTTTTCAGCGAATTGGTTTTTTATGTTTAAAAAGAAATAATTTGAATTGTCGATAGATCGTCTTTACGATATGGTATAAATAACAATGACTACATTTTCTGGAGGTAATGAAATGAACGATACGACAGTGGAATACTTGGAACAAGTTCGACAAGATTTCGAGACGAGTCCTTTTTGGAAATTTGCAGGTCTGCAAACGCAAAAATTAGAAGCAGGTCATGTAGAATTATATTTACCTTATCGTCAACACTATGACAATGTACGCGGAACTATTCATGGTGGGATGTACATGTCTATTCTTGACACGACTATGGGAATGCTTTGCCGCTCGATGGGTGCAAATGATGTCATGACCATTCAGATGACAACACAATTTCTAAAGCCAGTCGTTCAAGAAGCGGTGTATTCAAAAGCAGCTGTGATCAACAGGACTCGTTCAACTGCTTTAGTTGAAGGGACGTTATTCAATGAGAAAGATGAATTAGTAGCCCATTGTACTGCTACGTTCAAGTTGAAATGAGTTACGTTCACTATGTAATTTCTGCACAGAGTAGGTTTTTATATGAATAAGAAAGCATTCTACTTAGGTTTGTTTACAGTGATTGCATGGGGCTCAAGTTTCGCGGCCATACGTGTGAGCTTGTTAGGCGGTTATTCTCCAGGACACTTGGTGTTGACACGGTTTTTAGTAGCCTCATTAGTATTTATTTTATATGCACTATGGCCTGGAACGAAAATTCGTGTACCCGCAAAACAAGATATATGGAAGATTATGTTGCTAGGTTTTGCAGGAATTAGTATTTATCACTTTGGCCTGACGTATGGAGAACAAACCGTATCGGCCGGAACTGCCGGTCTGTTCATTGCGACGGTTCCAATTTTCACTTCTATTATCGCAGTGATTTTCTTAAGTGAAAAAATCAGTCGGTTGGGCTGGATTGGTATGGCAATCGGTTTGTCGGGTGTGGCATTGATTACGATAGGAAGTTCAGAAGCCGCACTAGAAGTTTCAGTAGGCGCATGGTTTATAATAGTAGCTGTTATTTCCACCTCTATATTTTTCGTCTTCCAAAAACCTTTATTTAAAAAGTACACGCCTGTCGAATTGACAGCTTACTTCACATGGGCAGGTACGTTGCCGTTTCTTTATTTTATACCCGGTCTTTTCAATGAAATCCAAGGCGCTACATTGGAAGCTACATTATCAACGATCTATATGGGAGTCATTCCTGCGACCATTGCGTATGTGACTTGGGCTACAGCACTGTCGATTGCAGACGCGGGCGCGGTTTCGAGTCTACTCTATATAGAACCAGTCGTTGCCATTATCATTGCCTGGATATGGCTTCAAGAATTACCTAGTGGATTATCTACACTGGGCGGGTTGATTGCGGTTTTGAGTGTGATTGCAGTTAACTGGGAAGCGATGCGTAGACGTCCAGTTTTATAATGAAAAAGCAGCCAAGCATAAAAAGCGAGGCTGCTACTTGGTGGATCATCCTTTTGGAATGAACGTACCACAATCTGTTTCGGCAATATCTTTCGCTTTTCTACCTTTTCGCGAGACCACTTTGATTTCATCTGCACCACATTGATTACCTGATTCCCAAAAATGACAGTTCGTGACTTCACATAATACGTCTTTTGCCAATGGATCCACCTCCTTTTTCTTAGCATATCCAGAAACACTGCATGCATACAGGAGATGGGGAAGTAGTACATTATGTTAACTTTGGAGGAGAGTTCATGGTTACTGTACAAGGTATTGCGACACCACGTTTACAAAATTACTTGGAGTTTGTACGTGATCCGATCAGATTCTTTACACGTGTTCAACCGCTTGGTGATGTGATCTCATAGAAGACAGGAATTTCCCCGACGTTTGTTGTAAACAGCCCGGAAGCTATTCGTGAAATTTTAGTACGTCAAGATCAATCATTTATTAAAGGACGAACAACGACAGTATTGCAACGAACAGTGGGGGAAGGATTAGTGTTTGCTCCCGAGGACCATGGGAAAGCATCTGCCAACTGGAGCTTTCATATCATCATATTCACCAACTCATTCACCCCTGCGTAAATCCATTTAACGTATCTCTCAAACCTGTATCTCATGCAAAAAGAGGCCCCGTTATGACTTTCAGGACCTCTCTTTTTCGATTTTTTATATAAATACTACCGTTTCTTTCGGAGTTGGCAACTCAACGATACGCTGTACTTCATCACCTTCAAGTGTTTCTTCTTTATAAAGCGCGTTGACCAGTTCCTCAAATTGATAAGCATGTTCTTTAATAAGAGTTTCGGTTTTTTTTGCAGCCTGATTAAATAACATCTGCATTTTTTCTTCTTTTTCCGCTTTATTGAAAATTAATGAAAAACCTTCTTGGAACAACCCGGTATTCACCATACGCTCAAGAATTTCTTTGGCTTGTTCGACGTCGCCGCCCACACCAATGCTGTGTTCACCTAAATAGAGCCGTTCTGCAATACCGCCCGCTAATATCATGCTAACTTGATCAAGCAATTCACTAGCTGTCGAAAGATGCAGTTCCTTCTGAATAGGGGCTACATAGCCTAGAGCTTGCCCTCGTGGAATGATGGTTGCTTTTCTCACAGACCCCGGCTTAGTGATAGCGGCTATGATAGCGTGGCCCGATTCATGAATGGCTACCCGGCGTTTCGTTTCCTGATCGTTTAACGTACGAGCAGTATTTCCAAGTATTGTCCGATCAATTGCAAAATCTAAATCATGCTTTTCAATGAGTTTACGTCCTTCTCTCATAGCACGACGACTAGCTGTTTCAAACAAGCCACTGATTTCTGCCCCAGAGAAGCCGGATGTGCTTTCCGCTAAGGTGTCGAGAGAAGCGGCTACATTTGCACCTAGCGCTTTACCGTTAGTGTGGATGTCGATAATTTCACGACGTCCTTTAGTATCTGGTAGTTGAACGTTAAATGTGAAGTCAATACGTCCAGGACGCAAGAATGCATCATCCAACATATCTTTTCTGTTTGTCGCCGCAATGAATAAGATCCCATCGTTGTCATTACCACCATCGAGTTGAACGAGTAATTCCGTCAATGTCTTCTCCGATTCTTCACCGCCGTGCTCTTTTCGTTTACCAGCCAACGCGTCCACTTCATCTATAAAGATAACAGCAGGACCTTGTTTACGGGCGTTTTGAAAAAGTGTACGTACACGTGAAGCGCCGACTCCGACAAATAGTTCGGTGAAAGCTGCACCGCTTGAAGAATAGAAAAGTGCGCCTATTTCATTTGCGATCGCTTGAGCTAATAATGTTTTTCCTGTTCCAGGAGGTCCGTACAGTAAAATCCCTTGAGGCAATGCAATGCCCATATCTTTCGCAACTCCTGGATTTTTAAATACTTCTAATGTCTGTAGAATTTCCTCTTTCATTTCTTCAGGGATTCCGCCAATGTCGTCCATTGTAATGTCCGGAAGAGGAGTAGCTTTTGAGGCTTGATGCTTCATACCCGATGCACCGATATTGAGCTTCCCTTTTTTGTGAAGGATGAACAGTGTTAGTAGGGCAGCTAAAACTAGCCCTCCGAAAATCCAGCCACTAGCTGAACTTGCTGCTTTATATTTATAAGACACATTATACTTTTGTACTAAGTCGTCTACTAGTGTACTTTGTGGACGGACCATTGTGCTGTAAGTAGTGTTATCTACAGTTATAGATAACTTCCCGTCAGCCGTTTCATTCAATAAAACACTACCACCTGATTGTTCTGCTATTAGTTTTTCCATCTGGGCAAAGGTTATCTCATTTCCACCAGTTGGTTGTAAGTAGTTCCAAATGACTCCTGCAGCGATCGCCGTGATAAAGAGGACTATGACTAAAATTTTAGATGCTAATTTCGTAATAGGCTTCAAGGTCAGCTCCAGCTCCTTCTGTGAATTACCTAAATTATACTCAAAAATAGTAGTTTTGGATAGTGCGTAAACTGAATAAATAGTTACAAATTGAAGTCAGTGATATAAAGTGCCTAATGAATAGGCGATGGACCTAGGTGGAGGGGGCGTTGCTCGACTTTTAATTGTGCATGGAACTTAGTGAGGGTCTTGCTTTGGACTCGCGCAGGCACGTGGGGGATTGCCTCCAGCCATGAGCCAACTAGCGGTAGGGCTGCTAGTTGTCTCCTGGCCACGGCCTACCCCGCAGTTGTGCCTGCGCTACTAAGTACTTACCAAGTCAGGTTGTGGTTTATAGTAGATAAAACCAGTGACCTGGTAGTACTAGTTCCTATTCTTGCAAAAGAAGAATCAGAACTGCTTTACACACTATCTAACGTAGGCGGCTGCCAGTGGTAGGCGTAGCAATGAGCCAGACAGCCAGGCGCACTTCCTGTCTGGCTCATTGCGGGAGCCATCCACCACCGCCGTAGTGGGGCCAATGATCGCCCCACTTACACTTCCAGTCAAACCACTACCTCTGCACAAAACTAGGAAGAGTAGGGGTTTGCAAAAATAACTACCCAAGATTGTATCCTACTTACTCGTACGAATATCTACTCCATGCACTTACTAACACATAGAAAAACAAGAATCCGAACTGCCCTACACCCAATCTAACGTGCGGAAGCCATCCACCACCACCGAATTGGGGCCAATGATCGCCATACTTACATTATTGTCGCATCTTACTTGCCTTTACCAAAGCTTAAATAAACTTCAAACAAAAAAAGGCTGACCCAGAATTAAATTCTGGGTCAGCCTCTTTCAACTATCATTACTTAATAACAGGTGGTCCACCTTTAATTGCGATGTCCTCTGAAACGTGGCTGAACTTCTTGAAGTTCTCACGGAAAGCATCAGCCAAACGGTTTGCTTCTTTATCGTATTCATTCGGATCTTCCCAAGCATAACGAGGGTGTAGAACATTACTTGGCACACCTTCTATTTCTAGAGGCATATTCAATCCAAAAATTTCGTTTTTCTTTGTTTCTACATTATCCAATTTACCAGCGATTGCAGCGCGTACCATTGAACGTGTATAGCCTAAGTTCATACGTGAACCTACACCATAGATTCCGCCAGTCCAACCTGTATTCACAAGGAATACTTTTGAGCCGTGCTCATCGATCTTCTTGCCAAGCATCTCTGCATATGTTGCTGCAGGAAGTGGTAAGAATGGTGAGCCGAAGCAAGTAGAGAATGTTGGTTCAGGAGCAGTAATTCCACGCTCAGTTCCAGCAAGCTTGGAAGTGAAACCGCTCAAGAAGTGGTACATTGCCTGTTCTTTTGTAAGGATCGAGATCGGAGGTAGTACTCCGGAAGCATCTGCAGTTAGGAAGATAATATTCTTAGGATGACCAGCAACAGACGGTGTCACGATGTTATCGATATTTTCGATAGGGTAAGCGGCACGTGTGTTTTCTGTCAATGATTTATCATCATAATCTGGAATGCGCGTTACTTCATCCAATACAACGTTTTCTAAAACTGCACCGAAACGAATTGCTCCGAAGATTTCAGGTTCTTTTTCTGCAGAAAGGTTGATACATTTTGCGTAACATCCACCTTCAATGTTAAATACGCCATTATCAGACCAGCCATGCTCATCGTCACCGATTAGTTTACGGTTAGCATCTGCTGAAAGAGTAGTTTTACCTGTTCCAGAAAGTCCGAAGAACAAAGCAACATCGCCTTCTTCACCAACGTTTGCTGAACAATGCATAGAAAGAATGCCCTGTTCTGGTAGCAAGAAGTTCATAACAGAGAAAATAGATTTTTTCATTTCTCCTGCGTACTCTGTTCCACCGATCAAAACAATACGTTTCTCGAGTGATACGATGATGAAAGTTTCCGAGTTAGTGCCATCCACTTTTGGATCCGCTTTAAATGAAGGGGCAGCCAAAATTGTGAATTGCGATTCGTGTGCTTGTAATTCTTCTTCTGTTGGACGGATGAATAGCTGGTGAACGAATAGGTTCTGCCAAGCTAATTCATTGATTACTTGGATAGACAATTGGGAGTCTTTATCCGCGCCTGCAAATCCTTTAAAGACGAAGAGCTCGTCTTTTTCCTTCAAATGATCAATGACTTTCGTGTATAATGAATCAAAGATCTCTTCTGAAATTGGACTGTTCGTGCTACCCCAATCTACTTTATCCTTAGACACTGCATCTTCAACGATGAATTTGTCCTTAGGTGAACGTCCTGTGTATTTGCCTGTGCGTGCAGTAATTGCGCCGTCTGCTGAAAGCTTTGCCTCGCCTCTTGCTGCTGCTTTTTCCGTTAATTCTGCTACAGACGCTTGGATCGTCACGTTGCTTCCACTAAGAAGGCTTTTTAAACTATCATCAATTTTTGCAGATATCATATTTACATACCGTCCTTTGCGTAGTCGATTTATTTATCTTGATAAGAATATCCTAATTCGTAAATAGTATAACACATTAAGAATATTAATCTATACTAATGGAAAACTCAAGTGATTTAGAATAAAAAAATTGACAAAATCAAAACTTTTTAATAAGATGTGACATGAACGGATACTCTTATCCCGAGTTGGTGGAGGGTACAGGCCCTGTGAAACCCGGCAACCTGCAATAGACAGTAGTCTAGCGCGAAGGTGCCAAACCTGAAGCAAGGTTTAATTCCTTGGACGATAAGAGTGAAAGGTGCTGCGCGTGAAATTTTGCCTTTTACTCATGGATTGAATGTGAGTGAAGGGCTTTTTATATTGTCTAGCCCTGAATCCTTATGGTATATGCTTGACGTCTAGGCGTGGAACTTTACCAGGGACTTATGAGAGTACCGTATCATGATGCTTAATATAGGGGGAAACAAAATGACAAACCGTCGACTGTTTACATCAGAATCAGTTACAGAAGGCCATCCAGACAAGATGTGCGACCAGATTTCAGACGCAATTTTAGATGCGATTCTAACGGAAGATCCAAATGCGCGTGTGGCATGTGAAACGAGTATCACGACTGGACTCGTATTAGTAATGGGAGAAATCACTACGACAACGTATGTGGATATTCCAAAAGTTGTTCGCGATACAGTTAAAGAAATAGGCTACGTCCGTGCGAAATACGGATTTGATTATGAAACGTCCGCTGTCCTTACTTCGATTGATGAGCAATCACCTGAAATTGCTGCAAGTGTCAACGTGGCACTCGAAGCACGTGAAGGTTCTATGTCAGATGAAGAATTAGATGCAATCGGTGCAGGAGACCAAGGTCTAATGTTTGGATATGCATGTAATGAAACGCCGGAATTAATGCCTTTACCTATCAGTTTATCCCATAGATTGGCACAACGCCTCGCACAAGCACGTAAAGAAGAACTAATCTCTTATTTACGTCCTGATGGAAAAACGCAAGTAACAGTAGAATACGATCAAGATAACAATCCTGTGCGAATCGACACAATCGTTATTTCTACACAACATCATCCTGAAGCAACACTTGAGCAAATTGAGAAGGATATAAAGAAAGTTGTCATTGATGCAGTCGTTCCAAAAAACTTGTTGGACGAACAGACAAAATACTTTATTAACCCTACTGGCAGCTTTGTTGTTGGTGGACCTCAAGGAGATTCCGGTCTAACTGGACGTAAAATCATCGTTGATACGTACGGTGGTTATGCACGACATGGTGGGGGAGCGTTCTCCGGTAAAGATGCTACAAAAGTGGATCGTTCCGCTTCTTATGCAGCTCGCTATGTTGCAAAGAACATCGTGGCAGCAGGATTAGCCGAGCACTGTGAAGTACAGCTGGCGTATGCTATTGGAGTAGCAAGCCCAGTTTCTATCTCGATCAACACATTCGATACGGGTAAACTATCCGAAACGCAATTAGTGGAGTTTGTACGTGAATTATTTGACCTTCGTCCAGCAGGAATTATCAAAATGCTTGACCTACGTCGTCCAATCTACAAACAAACAGCAGCATACGGTCACTTTGGCCGCACTGATATCGAATTGCCATGGGAGCAGACAGATAAAGTAGAAGCATTGAAAGAACTTGCTAGTAAAGTAAGCGTGAAACAATAAAGTCATGAAGTGCAGAAAGGGGGGGATTACCTCTTTCTGCACTTTTTATTTGGTTGCAGGCGAAAAATGATAAGTAATTACTTCATAGTCTGCCTCTGCATAAGCTACTTGCAATCCTTTATCTTTAATATCTTGTTTTAACACGTTCTTTTGCTTCACTTCCACATCAAACGAACAGCAAAATGGATAATCCTCTACCTTAATAGTGTGTTGATCTGCAAAGTATATCCCAATTCGTCCTATCGGTAGCGAATGGAAAATACCTGGGGAAGGAATGCCGTTACGAAAAAATGCATGTTCATTCGCTTTATCCACCCCAGAATCATTCACACAACAATATAAAGAAAAATTATCCCCAAGCTGAAGCAAAGCGAAATGTTTTTCAAATAATTCTTTAGTATAACCCTCGACTTCTCTAGATAATCGTTCCCGACGATTTTGTTCGCCCTCGATAAAAAGGTGTGCTGCTTTCTCATTGCTGTTCTGCATAAACTGTTCATAATGAAAACTGCAAAGCATAGCTGCGTAGTGATCTATCTTTTCTACCTCATCAATACCTTGTCGATAAAGTACTGTTTTTGGGAGAAGAGGGAAATCGGTGAATTGAAAAGGTGCAGACGTCGCATCATTCCAAAAAGGTTGTTCGTCAAAAGGAGCCCAACCAATGTCGTGGTTCTTAATGGCGATTAGTACAGAATGGCGCCACTGATCTGAAGGGAACATATCCTTTTTCCAGTGTTTCATTAACTCTTCGGCTAGGTGTCCGTGGTGATGTTGTTGTACGAAGTTAAATGACTTCTCGTGTTCACGTACAATCATAGTACTTCATCCTTTCTTGTCAGGTGGAACGCCGTCATTTTGTATAATTTCTTCTTTGATCTCTTCTTCTATTCGCTCCATTTTCTCCACTTCTTCTTGATACATTTCATCTGCTTCAGTTGTCCCTGGAATGATAGGTTCTTCATTGAAGTCGACACGTTTGCCGTATCGCAGAAGTTCATAAATAATCATACCGTTATTTGGTTTACCATTTACCGTTTTCATTGGAATGGAGTCATATAGCACAAAATAGAATGCGTAGAAAATAAATCGATTCCAGAATGTCTTGGAGTCTTCAAAGAATCCATTTGCGATCAAAGCATTCATCGTGAGAGCTACTACTACGTTAATTAAGATAGGACCGGCATAAATACATATATAAGCAAAATTACTCTTTCTTTTAACTGAATCGAAGGAGAACCAGCTGTTGACATGATAATATTTACGTATATCTAAAACGCCTAATTTAAAAAGTCTGGGTCCAGATCCAATCGTAAGTCTGGCATTTTTCACGCCGAAGAGCCCACTGATTAGGAAATAACCAGATTCTCTTAGAAACGTAACAACAGGTAAAATGATGAAACTAGAAATAACTAAGCCAATGAGATCTGATAAACCGAACATAATCACGTCGACTCCTTCTATAAAATCTATTTCATATAATAACTCTAAGACTGTAATAGTAAAATACCCACTTCCTACAAAACAAATCGTCTAATTATTACCAGTCAAACACACATTGCATTAGACGCTATGTTTAGTTGAATTGTAGGTGGGGAAATACAAAGTATTAACGAACACAATTATGAACAGAGGAGGAATAGAACATGGCGAAAATCGCAGTAGAAGTACCATTTGATGACGTGAAACAAGCACTAGAGGAAAAGGGTCACGAAGTAAAGATGTTTGAAAGTGATGAGAATTTAAGTGGATACGATATGGGAGTTGTACGCGCGTTGAGTGATGTCAACATCGACCAATTCGACTTCCCAGTAGTTAGCATTGAGGGGAACTCTGTACAAGACATCATAGAAGATGTGGAAAAGAGATTACATCGCTAATAATTGGATAATGATATCTTAGACTGAAGATGAGCCCAATAGGGTTTGTTCTTCAGTTTTTTAAAAGAAAATGATATGTGATGAATATAGGGATTAAGCAGATTATTCTATTAAAAATGATTCCGCGTCATTTGGATTTGGATGTTGACAAGATGCCAGTAAGACAGTAAACTGTTCAACATTGACTCGTGAGTCAATCAATAAATAGAAGTGAGTTGAAAATCCTTTATGTCACCCCGAAAGAATGAAAAGATTCAAGAGATTCGCGATACTCGGCAACATGATTTAAAAGAAGCCGCTATCGTATTATTTGGTACGAAAGGATATGCAGCAACAAAGATTAGTGACATCACAAACAAAGCTGAACAAAGTCATGGCTTGTTTTATCACTATTTCAAAGCAAAAGAAGACCTATACGTCACAGTAATTCTTGAGTTACTTACTTTACTCATTGATACAGTGGATCAAGCAGAGGAAAAACATGACAGTCCTTTAAAGCAATTGGAATGGCTTACTGAAGCAACTCACTCCGGCTCATTGCGTGATGGAGTGCACCGCCATATCCTGATTATGCAAGCTTTGTATTCTGATTATTTAACACAAGAAGTAAAAGAAGAAATTGTGGAAAAATATCGATTTATGGTCGAAAGAATTGAACGTATTATTATAAGAGGACAAATCGCCGGAGAGTTTATTGAAGGGGATGCAGAAGAATTAGCAGTGTATCATTTATCATTAGTGCATGGCTTATTATTAACAAATGCTCGCAAGATTTCACCAATTAAAGTATCAGCTGAAAAAGTATTACGCCAACTAAAACGTCATCCAGAACAGGGGGATGACCAATGAACCGCATGTTGAAACCAACGATCATATCCATCTCGATGGCCACGGTTATGGCAGGAGCCGCTATATCTCCAGCCCTTGGATTGATTGCCGCAAACTTCCCAGAGGCCAGTCCCGTATTTATCAAGTTGATATTAACGGCACCTTCATTATTGATCATTCCATTTACATTCATATCTAGTTGGTTAACGTCAAGGATACCGAAACGTACAGTTGCTTTAATCGGCTTATTCATATATGTCTTGGCGGGGGTAGGCGCACAGTTTACCAATACGATTGAAATGTTACTAGCCTTTCGATTCGTGCTAGGAGCTGGTGTCGGCTTAGTCATGCCGCTTGGGATTACGTTAATTAGTGATCATTTTAGAGGCCGTGAACAAGTGAAGATGATGGGGTATAATTCTGCATTCAGTAACTTCGGTGGAATCATCACTATGATGCTAGCAGGTTACTTAGCAGCTATCAGTTGGAGAGCTCCGTTTAATGTGTATTTAATGGGGGTCGTGATTTTCATTCTGGTCTTTATATTCTTACCGAAAGACACACCGGTTAAACAAGATAAGAGTGTAGAGAAACGGAAAATGCCGCTGACTGTTTTTGGCTATGCAGCTGCTTCCGCAGGTATTATGCTAGTTTACTATTCGGTTGCCACGAACATGGCACTCTACTTGGAGCAAAGCAATATAGGTGGCTCAGCATTGGCTGGAACAGTGATTTCTTTTACAACTGTAGGGGGTATGATTACTAGCCTGACATTGATTCAGCTACAAGATATCTTGAAATCCTATATCATGCCGATCAGTATATTCTTAATGGGGGTTGCATTCACTGGTTTGGCTTTAAGTCATTCTGTCCCACTAATTTTAGCTTGTACATGCGTAATTGGTTTTGGGCAAGGAATTTTGTTCCCGATGATTAACGTTAAAGCATTAAGTTTGGTCAATCCACTTCATAGTGACCGTGTGATTGCCATAGTATCCAGTTCTATTTTTATAGGTCAGTTTAGTTCGCCTTTAATATTGGACGGGATTGCTAAATTAGCTGGCTTTCCGACAATTCGTTTCCAGTATTCCGTG
The DNA here is from genome assembly GCF_029267015.1 of Sporosarcina ureae. Lineage (GTDB taxonomy): Bacteria > Bacillota > Bacilli > Bacillales_A > Planococcaceae > Sporosarcina > Sporosarcina ureae_D. The sequence goes on from NZ_JARIEA010000071.1 coordinate 47,224, forward strand.
ATAGGAATTGCGCTAGGGATTTCGGTTTTACTCATCATTCTGTATAAGATTTTAAGAAAATCTAAAGTTTCGGCGATAGAAGCGTAAAGAAAAATGAGACGTGTCCAATGGGACGCGTCTCATTTTTCTTTACATTTGAATGTCAGTTTGTCCGAAAGCTTCATATTCTTGCTTTAATAATTGAAGCGGTAATTCGTACAGTTGTTTCCCATCAATTTTAAATACCCCATTTGAAACGAGCTCTTCAATCATTTTGTCTCGTTTTGATTCACTTACCTTTTTGTTTGTTTTCATCGTACATTTCCTCCTTGATTCCCCCTCTAAATATAGCCGATATTTCTTTGAATTAAACCGTATAATCCATAGTTGGAACTTTCGGACTGTCAGAATAATTGATTTGTGTAATTGGGGTAGTGTAATAGGGACTTGTGATTTATAGTAGATTTACAATAGCAAAAGAATTAAGGAAGAATGCTTTGTTATACGACGCTGAATGACAAAATCATTCGGTCGGAAGCGTATTTTGTCTGATTACGAAATGAATCTATGAAACTGATGAAGTAGCATCGATTGCTTCATTATTTACTTTGGCAGTCGTGACATTTGTGAACCGTAATAGTAGTAGAGCAAATCGTGGTTCGGTGGCATAGTAATGACAGTGAGGAGAAGAATTACGTCTTGAACGGCTGTTTTTGTGTTAAATGTTGCTTAGGGGTACCATTATGAGGGAAGAATAGATATAATCTAGTTCGTGCATTAAATTGTTATTTACCATAGGAGGTTGCTATGTTTTTCATTGAAGCAAAACGGGTGGCGGTAGTAATTATAGGATCGCTACTTATGGCTCTGTCATTAAATTTCTTTCTAATCAATGCAAATGTTTATGCTAGTGGGTTTGCGGGTGCAGCCCAGTTAGTATCAAGTGTTCTAAAGGACCACTTGGATATGACCGTCAGTACAGGTGTTTTATTGTTACTTTTCAACATACCTGTCTTTATTCTCGGTTGGTTTAAAGTAGGGAAAGGTTTCACGATTTACAGTATATTATCCGTTGCGTTTGCAACACTATTTCTTGAATTGTTGCCACTTCGATCTATATCAGATGACATTATGCTGAATGCGGTTTTTGGTGGAGTACTAGCAGGTGTCGGTGTAGGGATATCCTTAAAGTTAGGTGCATCTACTGGAGGAATGGACATCGTGGCGATGATTCTATCCCGTATGCAGGATAAACCAATTGGTGTCTACTTTTTATTGCTAAACGGTATTCTTATCGTATTCGCAGGTATTTTATATGAACCGGAAAACGCACTTTACACAATGGTTGCCCTATACGTTACGACGTCAGTGATTGATATGATTCATACGCGACATGAGAAAGTAACCGCAATGATCATCACGCGGAAAGCTGACGAACTCCAACAAGCAATCCATCGTCAAATGGTACGAGGAATCACCATACTACCCGCTAAAGGTGCTTACTCAAAAGAAGATAAGAATATGCTGTATGTTGTCATTACAAGATATGAACTATATGATTTGGAACGGATTATCAATGAGACAGATCCTCAGGCCTTCACGAATATCGTACAAACAGTAGGGATCTTCGGGTTCTTTAGAAAAGAAAATGAGAAGCTGGCTTAGTTTAAAATATCTAACGTAAATTTTATCTGTAGTATTTTATATGAAGACAAACTCCAAAAAATGAGTTTGTCTTCATTTTTATATACTGAGATTATACTGTAGAAATATTAAGTAAAGAATATTTATATGATTGAGCCTAAACAGTGTAGATTTATTGAATTCTTGTGGAAACATTGGAAAGCGTACGGATATTGTATATACTTAAGAGTGACTATCATTATGTAAGCTATAATTAATTAACATCATAACCGCCACTGTGCGTAGTAAAGTTGGTATTATCGTATATGAAAACATCTATATGGCTAAGAGAGCTTCGACGTCGGGCAAATAGCTGGTTCATCATTACTATGCTTGGCGCACTCGTTATTATTATGCCTGTCGCTTATGTCGTATTAAGTTTCTTCCAGCCGACTGGCGAGAATTGGGAACATATTAAAGAGTTTTTACTTGCTGACTATATAAAAGGGTCAGTTATTTTAGTTGGTTCTGTCGGAATCCTTTCGACAACTATCGGATTGGTGCTAGCTTGGATCATTGCAGCATATGAATTTCCATTTCGTAAGCAGTTTAAATGGCTATTAATTATACCTTTAGCTATACCGCCTTATATAGCGGCTTACACATATAGTACGATGACAAGCTATACTGGCGTCATCCAATCGTTTTTCCGTAATCATTTTGATTATCAATTTACACCTGGCGCAATTGAGATTATGTCACTGCGTGGAGCGATTTTTGTTCTCACATTATTTCTTTATCCTTATGTCTATATGATTGCGCTCAATTATTTTGAAAAACAAAGCGCTTCCTATATTGAGAGCGCTAAAACTCTTGGTTTGAATGGTATACAAATGTTTTTCCGTTTGGCGCTCCCCATCGCACGACCTGCAATTATTGCAGGATCGATGTTAGTCATCTTTGAAGTATTAAGTGATTATGGTGTAGCCAGTTTCTTTGGTGTGCGAACGATATCCACGGCGATTTTCCAGACGTGGTTCGGGATGTATGATATTAACGCGGCTATGCGATTGGCTGCTTGGTTGCTTGTCATTATATTGGGGATTTTCATGCTCGAGCGTTTTTTACGCAAAGGTCGAAAGTACGATACGAACGTGACACAAAGTAGACCTCTCGCACGCAAAAAGCTACGTGGATGGACTGCTTGGCTAGCATTCCTTTCTTGTTCTATTATTTTCTTGAGTGCCTTTCTCATTCCTTTTGCTCAACTGATCTATTGGTCACTAAAAACATATGAAAAAGTATGGCGCTCGGACTTTATTAGTTTAATAACCAATAGTTTATTAGCCGCTTTCGTCGGTGCATTAATTATTAGCTTCTTTGCAATCTTGGCTGCTCGTACGATTAACTTGTATCCATCGGCTTCGTCTAATTTACTTGCGCGTATTATGACATCCGGTTATGCAGTACCGGGTGCGGTCGTCGCAATAGGTGTCCTTGCGTTATTCATTACGTTAGATGAGAAACTAGCATTTATTTATCCGAAGTTATTTGGTGTAGAATCGGGCACCCTCGTTTTAAGCATGTCGATTGCTATGTTGATCACAGGATACGTTATACGTTTTATGGCACAAGGGTTTAATGCAATTGAATCGGGTTATACGAAAGTTCCACCGTCTTATCGAGAAGCATCATTCTTATTAGGGCGCGGTTTAACGTACACGTTTTGGAAAGTGGAGTTTCCATTATTACGTGGTTCGATTTTAATTGGATTTGCTCTGGCCTTCCTTGAAATAATGAAGGAATTGCCATTAACTTTATTATTGCGACCGTTCAACTTTGACACGTTAGCTACACGGACGTATCAATATGCGATTGATGAACGGATTTATGAAGCAGCTCCATCCTCTTTGTTATTAATTTGTTTAAGCATCGTGTCGGTGATTATTATTTTGAAATTTGAGGAGAAGTGAGATATATGTTCGTAGACATTCAAAACTTATCATTTCAGTATTCAAAAAAACAGCCGCCAGTTATTGATCGCTTTTCATTTAGGATTGAAAAAGGGGAGATTGTAGGGATTGTAGGTGCGAGCGGTAGCGGGAAAAGCACATTATTGCGATTACTTGCAGGCTTGGAAGATCCTACGGCGGGCAGTATTGAACTCGATAGCAGACTCATAGTAGGAGACAACACGTATATAGAAGCAGAAAAGCGAGGTGTGGGAATGGTGTTCCAGAACTATGCACTATTTCCTCATCTGACAGTAAGCGAAAATATTTGCTTTGGCTTGCATAAATTGAAGCGGGCCGAAAGAAAGGAACGCTTGGATGAAATGTTAGAACTAGTCCAATTGCGTGAATTCGCAAAGCGTTATCCCCATGAACTAAGCGGGGGACAACAGCAACGTGTAGCACTTGCCAGAGCATTGGCACCTTCACCCTCTATTCTGTTGATGGATGAACCATTCAGTAATTTGGATACGAATCTAAAATCGTTGATCCGAATGGAAGTACGAGATATTTTACAAAAAGCGAATATCACGTGTCTATTCGTCTCCCATGATCAAGCGGATGTAGACGCAATTTGTGATCGAACAATTTATATTGATTGTGCATCCTATGTTGGTTCCGATAAAGAGACTGTAACCTTATAACGTCGTCTTATAGAGCGCCAGATAAACTTCTGGCACTCTTTTTAGATTTACAGAAGTAAAAGAAAGATGAAAGCTCGACTTATACTCGGAATTGTATTACAATCACTTTAGCTATGAAAATGATTCTCATTAACATGTGAAATAAGTGAGATAATAAGGGGAGAAATACATTTGAAAAAGTTTTTATGGGCATTCGCTCTATTAATGCTTGCAGCAATTTTGGGCGCATGTAACGCAAGTTCAGATAAAGAGGAACAAAAGGAAGACCCAGCAAAAGAGGAAACTCCTGCTGAAGATGCAACAGATGCAAAGAAAGATGAGAAAACGGGTGGAGAAGTAAACGTCTATACAGCTAGACATTATGACGTAGATGCCATTCTTTATGAAGATTTTACAAAGCAAACTGGCATTAAAGTAAACGTGATCGAAGCAAAAGCACCGGAATTGATGGAGCGTTTAAAACGCGAAGGGCAAAATACACCTGCCGACCTATTTATCACGGTTGATGGCGGGATCTTGAACACTGCAAAAGAGGAAGGTCTATTGCAACCGGTTGAATCTGAAGAAATTGAAAAAACAGTACCAGCCGAGCTTCGCGACACAGACAACCAATGGATTGGATTATCTACTCGTGCACGTGTGATTGTCTATTCAAAAGATCGCGTGAAGCCTGAAGAATTATCTACTTACGAAGATCTTGCAACAGACAAATGGAAAGACAAATTACTTGTTCGTTCATCTGACAGCTTGTATAACCAATCATTAATGGCGTCATTGATCGCAATTGATGGCGAAGAAAAAGCTAAAGAGTGGGCGCAAGGAATTGCGGATAATTTAGCGCGTGAACCTGAAGGCGGAGACCGCGACCAAGCGCGTGCAATCGTTGCGGGTGTTGGTGACGTAGCGATTATGAATAGTTACTATGTAGGTCGTATGTCGGTTTCAGACGAAGCGGAAGATGTGAAGGTGTTCGACCAGATCGGCGTGTTCTTCCCGAACCAAGAAACAACAGGAACACATATTAATATTAGTGGGGCTGGCTTAATTAAGCACAGTAAAAACAAAGAAAATGCAGTGAAGTTGATAGAGTACTTAACGGCTACCGAAGCACAAGAACAAGTCTCAGAAGAAAACTTTGAGTTCCCTGTGAACGAAGAAGCTAAATTACCAGAAGTAATGGCTGAATGGGGTACATTCACACCACAAAAAGTGGACTTCGCAGACTATGGCAAGTACAATCCGAAAGCTGTAGAATTGATGAATGAAGTAGGCTGGAAATAAGTTCAACAAAAAAGCAGCTCTTGGGCTGCTTTTTTGTTTCTAAAAATACATTTAAATTACTGGTTTTTTAAGTAGTAGAAACATTTCGAGTCGATCCTAAGTCATATATATAGTGAAAACTTGTAATTGATTAGATTACATCAAGTAAACTTCTTATCAGTTTAACAGGCGGGTCATGCGAACCTTCTGTTAATCTATGATATGTTAATGAAGTATGTATTGGACAAAAGGATGTACTTAACAAGGCGTCCGCTTGTCACGGGCGCTACGATTAAATCTCTTCCTGTAACGCTTTATATAATTGACCTTTACGTGCATACTCATTTACGATTCTTGTCATGTCTGCGCGATCTTCATCAGTCAATTCACGGACAACACGTGCCGGTGAACCAAGGGCTAACGTGTTCGGAGGAATTTTCTTGCCAGGCGTCACTAAACTACCAGCACCGATGAAAGCACCTTCACCTACTTCAGCTCCATCGAGTACGGTGGCCCCCATACCGACAAGTGCTCCAGTTTTGATCGTACAACTATGCAACATCGCTTTATGACCAATTGTCACGTGATCTTCAAGAATTAGTGGGAATTTTGGGCTTTGATGTAAACAGCAGAAATCTTGCACATTTACTTTTTTTCCAATAATAGTAGGGGATACATCCCCACGGATTACCGTGTTGAACCATATAGATGACTCCGGTCCAATCGTTACATCACCGGAAATCGTTACGTAGTCGGCAATATAAACGGATGGATCAATTTTAGGTAATTTACCTTCGTATGGATAAATCAATCAAATCTCCTCTTTTCTAAATAATCATGTATAATTTATCCTAACAAACATTTAGTTATTGCGAAACATAAGAATGAAATAGATAGAATAAGATAGTCTGATTAGGAGTGATATCTTTGTGGAAATGGGAAGCAGAAGGTAAGGCGAAAGGTGTTATTGTACTTGTACATAACGCTTATGAACATCATAGAAGATATGCGTGGCTTATACAGAAATTTCAAAGCGATGGTTTCCATGTCGTAGCAGGAGACTTACCGGGTCATGGCAAAGAAGGATTGGAAGTACATGCTGAAGCATTTAAAGATTATCGTAGATTTATCAAGAAAATGATCCGTAGTGGTTTAGATGATAATCTGCCTGTGTTTTTATTTGGGCATGGATTAGGCGCAACATTTTTACTTCGTTTATTGCAAATGGAACGAATTGAATGCGCTGGAGTGATCTGTACATCACCTTGGCTACATCTAGAACATCATCCGCCAATTCGTGCGAAAATGTTTACGAAATGGTCTCAATCGATGACGTTAGATCATGAAATTACACCCGAACTATTATCGCGTAATCCCGAATTTTTGGAGCAATATGCGGAAGATCCGATGTATGTGCCGATCGTTACAGGTGGTTGGTATCGCGAGTTACAAACACTGATGAAATCCGTCATGCAACCAGATTTAATTATTCAAGATGTACCTATGTTACTTCATACAGGAGAAGCAGATCCAATCACCAATACCGATTACACACGTAAGTGGGCATTCGCACAAAATTTATCCGAACTTCAATGGATGCGATGGAAAGACGTTCAACACGACGTCATCCAGGCACCTGAACAAGAAGGGGTCTATTTATATACACAATCATTCATCAACAATGTGCTTCATTCTCTTGGATATATTATCGAATGAATGCCGGTCGTGAACGACTGTACATAGGTGTGGCTGGAGCTATTGGAGCAAGCACGAGACTGCTGATTGGTCAGCTATTGATCATCAGTGGTTCTTTTCCTGTGGCGACCTTCACGATCAACATGATAGGGACGCTTATCCTTTGCTATATTGTGGAACGTGCACGTCTTGTAGGAAGTCTTAGCCCCCTAGCAGTGACGGTAATTACTACAGGATTCCTCGGTGCATTCACGACTTTTTCCGCAGTTAGTGTAGAAACGGTTGAATTGCTACGTGATGGATTTCTTGTACTTGCCGGTGTCTACGTAGGTAGTAGTGTAGTAGGTGGATTAGCTATGGCGGCGCTTGGATTTTTCTTGGCTAGGAGGCGATCGTCATAATTTGGCATCTTATCGCAGTAAGTTGTGGCGGATTTATAGGAGCACTTTTGCGTTTTGAAGTATCCGCCAAGCTTAATCGTGATCGTTTACCATATGGAACGCTACTTGTTAATTCTATTGGCAGTTTCTTCATTGGCTGGATCATCGGTTCAAACCTTTCATACGGTTGGACGTTATTTGGGGCTACTGGTGTAGCAGGTGCTTTAACGACCTATTCTACCTTAATGAAAGAAATTTGGACGTACTGGACTGAAGGTCAGAAGATTCGAGCGGTCGGTTATACACTAGTAACGTTCACAGTAGGAATAGGCTTGGCCTTTTTAGGTTTTAGCTTATAGAAAAGAGGTTCGGATGAATAACAAAAAAACGCAAAAAACGACAAGAAATAAACGTAAGAAAATGATTACTTCATTCGTAATCGCAATAGGAATTGCGATTGTTGCTATATATTTCCCAGAACTATTTGATGATGAAGAAAAAGAACCGAGTCGTCAAGGTTTAATTCCTGTCGAACTAGTTAAAACAATTGATGGCGATACGATCAAGATTATGTATGAAGGTAAAGAAGAAAATGTGCGGTATTTATTAATTGATACACCGGAAACGAACCATCCACGTCTTGGCAAGCAGCCGTATGGACAACAAGCAAAGGTTCGAAATCAGGAACTATTGCAAAAAGGTCAGCTCGAAATCGAGTTTGATGTAGGCGGAAAATATGATAAATACGACAGGTTATTGGCGTATATTTACGTGGACGGCAAGAGTGTGCAAGAACAGTTATTGAAAGAAGGATTGGCTAGAGTCGCTTATGTGTATCCACCGAACACACGGCATTTGGATGCGTTTGAAAAAGCTGAGCAACAAGCGAAGAAGTCGGGTATCGGAATTTGGACGTTGGAAGACTACACGACAGACCGAGGTTTTGACAGTGAAAAATATCCTGCAGATTCTGTGAAGATCCCTGTATACGGTGAAACACAGGACTTCAAGAACTGTACAGAGCTTCGTAAAGTATATCCGAAGGGCGTTAAAAAAGGTCACCCCGCATATAAAGAACAGATGGATGGCAATAAAGATGGACGAGCTTGTGAATAAAATAAAGACTAAGTAAGAGTCAAGATACCGTTGATCCTATGCAGGTACTTACGATCAACTACTTAAGGATTCCTATAGGCTAACGCTAATGAAAAAATGAAAAGAATGAAGACAAATCCTCGTTATCCAGGATTTGTCTTCATTCTTTTTTCATCAAAACACTTCATTATAATTTGTCAGTTCTCGTAGTGCGCGCTCTTCAGTAGGAATCCGGACAGACAGCATCCATATATTCAGCAATAGAAATAGTGCCGCCGTGAAGTACGCACTGAATAGTAAAGGCAATACAATTAGTTCAGTTGTTACAATGACATAGTTCGGGTGGCGGATCCAGCGGTAAGGTCCTTTTTTCTGTACATTTGCTCCAGGTAAAATAAGAATTTTAGTGTTCCAGAACTTTCCTAAAGATGCCAAACACCAGACACGCAGCACTTGCATCAATAGGAAGACTACGAGTAATATGCTCCAGAATGGTGAGAGTGGACGGTCGAATACTAAAACTTCGACTAGCAAGGAAATGAAAAATGCAGTATGCATTAAAACCATCCATTTATAGTGAGACGCGCCAATTTCTATTGCACCTTGATTGCGGATCCACTGCTCGTTGCGATTAGCTACGACCAGTTCGACTAACCGTTGAATGACGACGATAATAAAAACAAACAGGAAAAGCCTGCTCATCTTATTGCCACTCCAACAATAATAATTCTCCGCAGAAACCTGGTCCAAGTGCTGCCATTAAACCGTATTCTCCTTTAACAGGCTGTTGCTCAATAAAATCCTTGAGTACATAGAGCACAGTAGGAGACGACATATTTCCATGATATTGCAACACTTTTTTCGATGTAGCGGTTTGCTCTTGATCCATATCCAATGCTTTTTGATACGCATCTAACACTTTTTTACCGCCAGGATGCGCAACGAAATGCTGTACATCTTCCATTGAAAGATCATGTTCTTCCACGAATTGATGGACAAATGGTCCTAACCAACTCTTGATGACGTTTGGAATACTCTTTGAAAATACAACATGTAAGCCGTCATTTTTAATATCCCAGCCCATCACATCCTCTGAGTCAGGCATAAATCGTGAAGATGTGGCACGGATGTGAGGCATCGGACGTGTGCTTTTGACGGTAGATTGCTCTCCAGAAACAAGTGCGCAAGCTACACCATCAGAGAATAACGATACACCGACCAAGTTACTTTTTGATACATCGTCTCGTTGAAACGTTAAGCTGCAAAGCTCTATAGCGAGGACGAGAACATTCGATTCAGGATAAGCTTTACAGTAATCAAAAGCACGACTCATACCGGAAGCTCCACCTGCACAACCGAGACCCCAAATAGGGATACGTTTAATATCATGTCGAAATGGTAATTGATTAATAAGACGGGCATCGATACTTGGTGTGGCAATTCCACTACTCGAAACAAAGAATATCGCGTCAATTTCAGCAGCATTCACGGGACGCTCCAGTGTTGTCGTATTGTTGAGGCATTGTTCGACCGCCTGCTTACCAAGTGTAATAGCATGCTGAATATATAAGTTGTTTTTCGTTTCAAAATCATGTGGCTCCGCGTACCATTCTAACGGCATACATACTTGTCGTGAGTCAATTTCACCGTTTTGAAACACTTGTAATAAGCGGTCGATATCTTTGAATGAATCCGAAAATAAAGAACGAGCAAATGTCATAGCTTCTTCTTGTGGCAAATCAACAGGCGGACTAACTGTACTAACAGATTGGATGAATGGCATAGGGTAACCTCCGTTTAAATTAATGATGAGCTTGAGCAGTGAATTATGCCGTGGCTTCTTGTAGACTATATGCAATAGAAGAGGAGGACTTGTCTTGAAGATACAATTAAGTATATTGGATCAATCTCCCATTACATCCGGCAGTGATGCCCATGAAGCTTTTCAGCAAACTACCTGTTTGGCGAAGAAAGCCGAAGAATTAGGATATAGCCGCTTTTGGGTGTCTGAACATCACGATGCTCCAACCCTAGCAGGTTCATCTCCTGAAATTCTGATGGCGCATTTGGCTACAGTCACTTCGACGATCCGAATCGGGTCAGGCGGTGTCATGCTACCTCACTATTCCCCTTATAAGGTGGCAGAAAACTTCAAAGTGTTAGAAGCTTTGTTTCCTGGGAGAATTGATGCGGGTGTCGGACGAGCTCCTGCGGGAATGCCTCGAGCAACTTATGCTCTCAACAACGGTGAATATCCAAATCGTGATCAATATCCTCAACAAATTGACGACCTGCACATGTATCTTCACGACGCATTGCCTAAAGACCATCCATATGAAGGGTTGAAAGCAACCCCACTCACAAATAGTGCACCACCCGTCTGGATGTTAGGCACAAGCAAAGAGTCAGCGAGTTTAGCGGCTCAAAAAGGTTTACCATATATGTTTGCACAATTTATCAATAGTGAAGGGGGGAGCGAAGCAGCGAAGTTTTATCAAGAGCATTTTCAAGCTTCTGCTCATACATCTTTCCCTAAACAAGCGGTAGCGGTATTTTTATTTTGTGCAGAGACGGAAGAAAAAGCAGATTGGATTACGTCTTCGTTGGATCTGTTAATGATTATGCAACAACAAGGAATGAAAGTAGAGGGTACACCTTCACCAGAACAAGCAGCAGCATATCCATATAGTCAAATGGAAAGAGAATTAGTTCAATTAAACCGTGAGCGTATGATTATAGGGACACCAGAATCAGCTCGTAGGCAGTTGGAACAAGTAGCGCAAGATTTTGGAGCAGAAGAAATCATGCTTGTTTCAATTACATATAACTTTCATGATAAACTAAAGTCGTATGAACTGATTATGCAAGAATTTCTGAAAGGGGAGAAGACGAATGAATTTGATTGATACAAAAAATCAGCTGTCTGAAAAGAAAAAGCATGTGGAGAAAGTAGCGAATGTCGATAATGCAACTTTCATGAATATTCAATTGCGTACAGGAGAGGAAGTAGCTGAGCATGATGCGAATAAAGAAGTATTCATCATCGTGCGTAAAGGAAAAGTACGGTTCATAGTGGAAGGCGAGCCAGTTGATGTCACACCAGATAATGTCTTGCATATGGTGCCGTTAGAAAGACATAGTTTACATGCAGTAGAAGACTCTGATGTTTTAGTTATTCTAGTAAAGCCGTAAAGTTCATACAACAAGAGATCGCACGTAATCCTTGCGATCTCTTGTTGTATGATTTGAACTAATTTAAGGTCGAATGGTTTTACATAATTCACGCAAACTAGTAATGAATCCTTCATTTTGTTCAGCAGTTCGTTTTTTTGGACCTCGTAAACGACCTCCTGCCCGGCGGATTTTCTGAGCTTTATGACGTGCCGCGAGTAATTGATCAATATTGTCATTTGTGTACCATCTACCGTTCTGGTCAAGTGGTAATCCTTGTTTGGCCAATGCCATAGCGGCCAATCCGTAGTCTTGAGTGACGACGATGTCTCCTTTTTTTATACGGTTCACCAATACAAAATCGACTGCGTCGGCACCTTTGGAAACAGTAATTGTTTCTGCGCCTTCCCGGTGCATTTCATGTGCAGTGTCACATATTAACACACAAGGTAGGTCGTACTCTTTGGCGATCGCAATCGTTTCATTGATTACTGGACAGCCATCTGCATCCACTAAAATCGTTGTCACGTAGTACCTCTCCTTCCGCTACACTTAATAGGTTTAGTATAACAAATAACGGGAAAGATAAGTAAAAATGCACAACTGAGGTGATGAAATGGCTGATTTATCAAAAGAACAACAAACGACTGCCGAGCAACGTGAGCAATATGGGCGTGAAATGGATGCGAAGAATGCTGCCATGGAGAACATAGAAGTTCCACTTGAAAACAGAGAGTTGGCAGATCACGAAATTCCACCGCCGTTAACAGAAGAAGAAGTGCGAGCAAAAGTCGGTAATCAGAACTTCAAAAATGCGACTGATGATAGCGCGCCTACATCAATAGGGAGCTAATAAAGTTATGAGAAAAACTAGGGACATCATAGATGTTCCTTTTTGCGTTAAAAACTATAAATGAAACCAACCTGTTAGGTATATCGTATACATACTATACAACTAGGTAACGGAGTGATGGAAAATGAATGAAGGCTATTTCGTAGGATGGGGCACGTTAGCTTTAATCAATGCAGTATTAGCGCAAGGGAAAAACAGAAGTGGATTGAACTGGTTTATACTTTCTTTGTTTTTAGGACCGCTGGCAACTCTCTTCTTAGCGCTATCAGGTAAAAAGTGATAAACTATTTAGGAAACCGAAATAGTGAAGGGAGCTATTATGACTATGAAAATTAATGTAGAAATTTTATTCGCAACTGATGCACAAATAACGAAGAACCTGTTGGTGAAACAATTTGTCGACAATCAAGCTGGAGGATTTTCCACGTTTGTACATGACGGAAAACAGCTAGTCGTTATAAAAGATAAAGAATGGAAAACAGCAGATGCAATTCGCAGTATTGCAGGTGAAATCTCTCGCAGTCTTGCGGCACAAAAAGTAGATTCTGCTTCGATTCAAGCAGATCAGCTAGGACAAAAGTGGTCGTCTCAAGATGAAGCAGTAACAGCTTTCGTCGAAGGATGGCATCTTGGTGCCTATAACTTTGACCGCTATCAATCTAAAAAAGCGGACCCTGTCACTACGTTAGATGTTAAAGGTGCAGACAAAGCAGCAGTCAAATCAGGAGAAGTGCGTGCAGCAGCTATGGCATTTTCTCGTGACTTAATGAATGAACTTTCCGATGTGCTCAATCCAGAGACATATCCAGAAGTATTAAAAGATCATTTCAAAGGGACAAAAGTGAAAATCGATGTTCTTGGTAAAAAAGAGATTGAAGAACGCGAAATGAATGGTGTATTAACGGTATGCCGCGGTAGTAAATATGAGCCTTCATTCGTAGAGATGACTTTGCAGACGGATGCATCAAAACCACTCGTTGCTCTTGTCGGAAAAGGCGTAACGTATGATTCGGGCGGTATCAGCTTGAAAGGCGGACGTGACGACAGTGACATGCGTATGGATATGGGCGGATCAGCTGCTGTAAGCGGTGCTTTATCACTTCTAGCTCATTCCGATGCCAAAGTGAATGTTGTCGTGCTAATTCCAATGGTTGAGAATACACCAGGACCTGATGCTGTTATGCCGGGCGAAGTGATCCAATACAAGAATGGTATTAGTGTACAAGTCGGTAATACCGATGCAGAAGGCCGTTTGATTTTGGCTGACGGATTGATTCGTGCAGGTGAATTAAACGCAGACTACACTGTGGATATCGCGACATTGACTGGCGCAGTTGTGGCGGCGCTTGGTACGGAAGTCGGAGGAGTCTTTGGTGACGAAGAGTTGTCTAATAAACTGAAGAAAATTGGCGATCAAAACGGTGACTTCGTTTGGCCACTTCCTTTAATTGATGAGTATGAAGAAACACTTGATAGCGCCTATGCAGATTGTAACAATATGAGTTCTCTAACTGTGGCAGGTTCGATCACAGCTGGTCTCTTCTTGCGTAAGTTCGCACCGAAGACCAACTGGTTGCATGTCGACATGGCGGGCGTTATGGATAAGCAGAAGTCAAAAGGTTATTATACGAAGTCAGCAACGGGCTACGGAGCACGTTTGCTTGCGGATTATACGGTGTCATTGACTAAATAAGTAATATTTAAAAGGATGTCCTAACTGGGCGTCCTTTTTTTGTGTTGGTTGGGAGTATTGGAAGAGGAGAGCTAAATAGTGTCTGCGAGGGGATGGAAGCTCCTTTTGACGCACAGTTTCCATATCAAAAAATAAGAACAAAAAAGTGATCGTAGTCATCAAACCAAGATTTCGATCACTTTTTTTCAAAGACTCATAAAAACAAAGCAGGGGAGGCGATTCCTGCGAGGATGATCAGCAAGGATACCGACGCAATAATGGCTGGCTTCATAAATGCAGGCTCTTCTTGCACGAGCTCCTTGATGGCATAAATTATAGAAATAACAAAAACGAATGGCCAGACGAACCATGTCCATAGATAGAGAACACTCAAAAGCTTCATAATACTAATAAACATAGACTACACTCCTTGGATAGTAATAAGAGCTCACTGTAAAAAGAATGACGTGATAGATAAATGCTCTGATACTTTTGTTTTCCCTATTTTACAAAATTCACACTCTTCCAATAAAAAATTTATAAGTAGGGTATCCAAGTGAGTAGAAACTATTATACTTTCTTTACTGTTTTCGTATACGTAAACGAATCGTATTATTTCTCCTTATTTGTTGAAATGTTATTATGAGGAGGCAATAAGAGAAATGTGTGAAAATAAATATTCGCTGCCATGAGACCAATACCGGCATATAAGACAATCAGTGACACTGAATTCAGTCCAGGCAGTAAAATCAGAGGGAACAGCGCACCAATTAGAAGTCCAGCCGCTGAATAGAAAACTAGCTTCTTTACATACTGCGACTTTTTGTTTTTCATTAATGTATCAATCATGATAGATAGGGGAATTCCAATCAGTAAAAAGATAGGCCCTGCGTATAACATAACGAATACCATTGCTTCAGAGAACCCCAAATAATAGGTACTCGATTCGCGCTGTGATTCAGGTACATAGGAAATAGCTGAATAAATGATTGCGAATAAGATAGCGGCTATAACTGCTGATATAAAACGTTTCATAATCGTACCTCCAATCTGTCTTTATCATATTTCAGAAAATAGATATATACAATAAAAAGACGAGTGAGAGAAAAGCTCACTCGTCTTTCATTATTTACATAGGACAACTTCACGCGAAAACGTACCTTTGTGTGCAAGGCACCGATCCGCTATCTCAAATCCAGCAATTTCGAGCATTTCATCCATATTTTCAATCGTAATAATTAAACAGCTTTTGGCAAAACGTCGAGCTTCTTTCAAAATCTCGAGTTGGCCTTCTGCTGTAATATGCGTAAATAAATTATACGGCATATCGATAATAGCCACATCGTATTCTTCTTCTACTTCAGCAATTGGACCTATTGTAACATTGCCTTCCAAATTGAAGTAGTCTATGTTTTTTCTTGAGCCATAGACGACAAGCGGATTAATATCGCGACCTTCAATAGGGATTCCCATAGATAATGCTTCAACAAGAACGGTACCGATTCCACAGCAAGGATCGATGACGCGTTTTCCTTCAGGGTGCGGTACTGCAATATTGACGGCAGCTCTGGCGAGACGTGTACCAAGCGCAGTGGAATACATATGGGGCTTCTGTTGGTGAACATGCCAGTCAGAAGAACTGTAAAGCACATTTCCTGCGTACCAACGACCGTCCAATTGCATGATGCCGATAAATACTTCGGGATGGTCAAGTTCAGGCTCGCCTTTGATCTGTAATCCAATCGTGCGCTCAATTTCACGACGCGTATCATGACCAATTTTAGCTGTCGTTGATAGCGTCATATCATTCAAGCAGACGGTCTTAAATAATTGATCGGTCTCCAGCTTAGAAGCTTTGTCTGCCAGCATTTCTAAATTGTCTGCATCCAGTAAGACTTCAAGTCGAGTTTGTATGAACGGGCTTCGTGACGGATCAACGCCAATATCACTTATAATCACGTTGTCTTCTACGTCATAACCGAAAAAAGCTCGCATTTCCATTCGACATAATTCCTTTTCATCGCGGTGCCGAATATACGTATATATAAATTGCGAAGCCATTAGTTATTTGCTCTCATTTTATGCAAATCGCCAAGTACTTCAAACAGAAGTTGTAGCGCATTTTGAATAGACATCGTCTCGTCAAATCCTTTGAGAGAATCAAGCGGAATATTTAACTCCCAGAAGCCTTCGTTGTCAGAAAAAGAAATACTAAAGCCATGTAAATTATGCTGAAGTTTTTCCTCAATACATGCACGAATAGTTTCGCCTTCTTTTTTCTTGCCTTGCAAACCAAATAATGCCATATACGTTTTGAACATGTCATCTACTTCAAGTGCCAGCGAATCCACTTTGATCTCATCGAAGTCAGGCGATTCGACAAAAAGAAATTCAGCTATATTCGATTTCAAGTAAGAGATGGGTTCCTGTAAAAAACGCTCATCTGCAAAGCGTACGGTTTCCTCTGTTTCCTTTACACATACTTCAATTGTTTTGATTGTTACTGTACTCATTTTATTCACTCCTCGTTAGTAAGTATACCGGATTGTTTTTCGGGATACCACGGATTTAAGTGAATTAATACTTCATCCACGTCTTCATTTTTCGCCATGATCAAATTACGTAATCTACTTGAGATAATATGGCCTTCTTGTATCGTTAAATCACCATTTATACCGATTCGAATATCAACCAATACATAATGTCCATGTTCTCTTGCGCGTAAGCGATCAATTCGTTTTACTTCCGGAATAGAATGAATCAATTCTTCAAATGCGATTAAACGCTCATCACAGACGCTTTTTTCCATCAATATATCAATACTTTCTTTACCGATCTCCATAGCGATTTTAAAGACCAGAATAGAGACAATAATACCCGCGATGGGATCTCCATACGTGAGTAGCGGCCATTCGTAAGCATCTCCGATTAAGGCAAGTCCAATACCTACTACTGCAGCAAGTGAAGCATAGACATCAGCTAAGTGGTCATATGCCGTCGCAATTAGCCCTTTACTGTTTTCTGCTTTACCTATACGTATTGTATAAATATAAAGTACATACTTCCAAATTAACGACACGACGGCAGTGAGTAAAGCGATTTTACTTGCTGTAGCGGGATCTTCAAATAATGCCATGATCGCTTCGAAAGCAATATAGATTGCGGCTAAACCTAAAATAATAGCGACGATGCTTGAACCAATCACTTCCGCTTTACCGTGTCCATACGGATGATCTTGATCTGCCGGACGTTTTGAAATTTGCATGGAAGTGAGTGCGGCTGCAGAAGCTACCACATCACCTGCGTTGTGGAAACCGTCTGCAAGTAAAACGGGACTTCTAAAAACAAATCCAACGACCAGTTTTAATATAGTTAAGATTACATTACTCAATAAACTGATCCAGATAGCCATGATTGCAGAAGTGGAATGCTCACGTACTTGAATAGTCATAAATGTTTCCCTCCTCTAACAGTGTTTCCTCGAAGCAACAAAAAAACCTCGCTTAATTTGGGCGAGGTCATACATGATTTTAATTGTTGGATTGGGACAAAGTTTCTCATTGTCATCACTCATTCATTTGTAGTTCAATTATTATCCCATAGCTATACAGTTTATGCAAGAATGTACTACATCACTCAAAGTAGAAAAATGTCGTCTACTGTGTCAAAATAAAAGAATAGAAAAGATACAAGATCATGATGAACATAATTTCTATACAATGATACGTATAAAAATACAAAATGAGAGGTTTGATGAATAATGAAGCTTTGGGGCGGTCGTTTCAGTAGTAAAGCAGATGAAATCATGGAGAAATTTAATAGCTCTTTACCCGTTGATTATCGTTTATACAGAGAGGACATCGCAGGTAGTATCGCACACGTAACGATGCAAGTTCATTCAGATTTATTGTCACCTGAAGAAGGTGAATTGCTAGTAGATGGTTTGCAGTCGATTTTGGCGGATATCGAATCGGGCGAATTACAAATCGAAGGCAATTATGAAGATATTCATTCGTTTATTGAAATGAATCTCACAGAGCGAGTAGGGGAGACGGGTAAGAAATTGCATACAGCCCGCAGCCGGAACGATCAAGTAGCAGTCGATATGAGACAGTATGCTAGAAATCAAACTTCTGTTGTAATGGATGCGCTACAGGTTTTAATTGATTCACTTGAAGCAAAAGGAAGAGCAAACAACGTTATTATGCCGGGCTACACACATTTGCAACGTGCGCAGGTCGTTACTTTCGGACATCACCTAGGTGCTTATGCACAAATGTTCAAACGTGATAAAAAACGTGTGCAAAATGCGGCCGAGATTTTGAATGAAAATCCACTTGGCTGTGGTGCGCTTGCCGGTACGACGCATGATATTGATCGTCAAGTAACTACCGCACTGCTAGGGTTCGATAAGCCGGTAGATAACTTTCTTGACGGAGTCAGCGATCGTGACTATTTACTAGAATTGATGTCCGACTTCTCGTTAATCATGATGCACATGAGTAGATTGAGTGAGGAACTCATTCTTTGGAGTAGCCAAGAGTTCCGCTTTATCACGATTTCAGATGCTTACTCAACAGGAAGTAGCATAATGCCCCAGAAGAAAAATCCAGATGCGGCAGAACTGATCCGTGGTAAAACTGGCCGTGTGTATGGTTCTTTATTCGCTTTACTGACGACGTTGAAGGGTTTGCCATTAACGTATAATAAAGACATGCAGGAAGACAAAGAACAATTCTTCGATGCATTAGATACTGTTCTTGACTGCTTGGAAATTATGTCTAAAATGATCGATACTCTACAAGTAAATGCAGAGCATATGAAAGCTGCAATTAAAGGCGGATTCTTGAATGCGACAGAAGTGGCGGACTACTTGGTCGCAAAAGGTACGCCATTCCGCGATGCGCACGAAATCGTTGGTAAAATCATTATTTATTGTGAACAGGAAAACAAAGCGATCGAGGACCTGACAGTAGGTGAACTCAAAAACTTCAGTGACCAGATGGAAGAAGACATCTACGCATATATCGATTACGAATCCATTATTACAAAAGGGAATAAAGGATTGATGAAAGAAATGTAATAAGTACATAAAAAGCCTGCGGAATGTCCGCAGGCTTTTTATTATTCAACGCGAGGCTTGCCTTGAATGGAAGCGACAATAAAACCTATTGCACCAAACGTAACTGCAGGCAACATCCATCCGACGCCTTGCTCATATAAAGGTAAGAATTCCAATATATATGTAACCGGTACCAGATCGATATTAAATGCTCGTAACACATCAAAGAATCCAATAAGACCTGCTGCTAGCAATCCGTAATTATATACTTCATGGTAGCCTTTGAATAACGGATGTAACAATCTAAAAGTAATTAAGACTATGGCTAGAGGGTATACTCCACCTAGTACTGGAATCATCACTGCGAGCAATTGCGTGAGGCCGACATTCGCGACTAGCACAGAAAACGAACAAATAATAAAGACGAACATTTTATAAGAAATCTTAGGTGCGACTTTAGAAAGATAGGTCGCACTAGCAGTCGTCAATCCAACCGAAGTCGTTAAGCAAGCTAGTGTTACTGCAAGTCCAAGTAAATATAAACCGTTATTACCCATCAAGGCATATGCAAGTTTTGCTAAAATATCTCCGCCGTTCGTGGCGCCTTCTGCTACAGAGCGGCTCGTCATCCCTAAATAGGCCAATCCAGCATAGACAAAACTCAGCCCGATGACAGCAATGGATCCGGCTTTCATCGTAATAGAAGTTACCGTCTTTCTATCTGTAATCCCTTTCGCCTTCACGGCATTAATGACGATAATGGCAAAGACTAGCGCTGCCATTGCGTCCATTGTTCCATACCCCTCAATAAATCCTTTGTAAAAGTAATCTTCTGCATAAGATCCTTGCGGCGCGCCCGCTTTGCCTACTGGATTGATCATACCAATCACGACAATAAACATTACGATAGCTAGCAATATGGGAGTTAGAATACTTCCAAAGCGATCGACTATTTTATTCGGCTTAAGTGAAAGCCAAATGGTCACTGCAAAAAATACAATGGAGAAGAGCGCCAATGCTAAATTAGAATACGAATCCGGTACAAATGAAGAAACGGCAATTTCGAACGAAACAGTCGCTGTACGTGGAACACCGAAGAACGGTCCAAGTGCTAAATATATAACCAATGGGAAAACTATAGCGAATACAGGCGATGCTCTTCCAGCTAAATCACTTAATTGATTGCCACTCATAGTGACTGCAATTATGCCAAGATAGGGAAGACCGACTCCTGTTATTAAAAAACCAGCCAGTGTAATCCATGTTTGTGTTCCTGCTAATTGACCTAGCAGCGGTGGGAAGATCATATTTCCTGCACCGAAAAAGAGAGCAAACATCGTCAGCCCCAATTTGAACGTATCGAATTTTGTAAATCTATTCATTTGGTATTCCTCCTGAAGTACTTGGAAAAGCGTATGTATTTAGATAATTAATTCTACAATAATAAAAGTGTCCATAAAAAAGGATTCTCCTAAGAGAATCCTTCATAAGATTACCCCATAATGTGGTAGCCAGCATCAACATAGATTACTTCGCCTGTCACACCGCTCGACAAATTACTTAGCATTGCTACCGTCATATCTGAAACTTCTTCAGGTTTGACGTTACGTTTTAGTGGCGCGCGTTCCTCAATTTGACTAAGGATAGTATTAAAGGAAGGAACACCTTTTGCAGACAATGTGCGAACTGCTCCAGCAGAGATTGCATTGACACGAATATTTTGTTCACCTAGCTCAGATGCCAGGTAGCGTACAGATGCTTCAAGAGCTGCTTTTGCAACACCCATTACGTTATAGCCTTCAAGAACTCGTTCCGCTCCTAAATAACTCATCGTAATGATCGCTCCGCCTTCTGTCATATAATGGCGGGCTTCACGTGCTGCCGCAACTAATGAATAGGCACTGGAATCTTGTGCGAATGCATATCCTTCGCGAGTCGTTTCCACAAATGGATTATGCAAGTCTTGTTGGTGTGCAAATGCGATAGAGTGGACTACGCCATGAATAACACCGACTTGTTCGCCGATTGCTTTGAAAGCTTGCTCGATGCTTTCATCACTATTCACATCACACTGCACGATTTGTGTAGCTGTAAATTCACTTTTAGCTAAAGCTTTTTCCAATTTATCACGAGAGCGATCTTTACGGTATGTGAAAATGACATTCGCACCAACTGAGAATAATGCTTTTGCTACTCCCCAACCAATACTACGTTCATTTGCCACACCCATAATCACAATGTTTTTACCGGATAATTTTAATAAATCTACCATAATAGCCTCCTGAAAGTTTCTTATTCATTTGATCATATTATACTCTCCATAATAATAACATATAGTGAAGGGGAAGTTATAGAATTTCTATTAAGAATGAAAAGAGAATTTTCGAATTGACTGTTAATAAATAAAAATACAGTTGACTTTATAATTATACATACGTATACTTGTCTTTAATGAATAAAGAGGTGAGGGCGTTGAAGGTTGGAATCGTAGGAGCGTCTGGATATGGTGGCCTAGAATTGATTCGGTTACTGCAAAACCATCCGGAAATTGAACAGATAGATTTATTCACTTCCTCAGAAGTGGGGACGGTCTTTTCTCAAAAATATCCACATCTTGTGAAAATTCATGACCAAAAGATGAATGCTATTGAATCTGAACATATTAGTAAATTAGACACTGTATTTTTCAGTACACCAGCTGGCGTTACGACCACATTACTTCCTCCGCTAGTAGGAGCAGGTGCAAAATTGATTGATTTATCAGGAGATTTCCGACTAAAAGATCAAGCAACATTTGAACAATGGTACCAAAAAGATGCACCATCGCTTGATTATTTACAGAAGAGTGTATATGGGCTTCCTGAATGGAATAAGAATGAAATTGCTGATGCAGAAGTGATTGCGAATCCGGGTTGTTACCCAACAGCGGTTCTTCTATCTTTACTGCCGTTGCTGAAAAATAAACTCATCGATGGAAGTCAATTAATTATCGATGCGAAAAGTGGAGTATCTGGTGCGGGCAATAAGCCAAGTCAGGCAACACATTTCAGTGAAACGAATGAAAACTTCTCTATCTATAAGATTCATCAGCATCAACATATTCCGGAAATTGAACAGGCGATGAATATATTCGCTAATCAGCCGGAACCCATTATGTTTACTACGCATCTCGTACCTATGACAAGAGGGATCATGACTACAAGCTATGCAAAAGTGAATGGACAAGTAACTGAAGAACAACTCGTAAACTGTTTGCAAGAAACGTATAAAGATAGTCCGTTCGTTCGTGTTTTGACAGATGTACAAAGAATTAGCACGAAACAGGTATATGGCTCCAACTATTGCGATATACATGTCAAAGTAGATCCACGTACAAATCAGGCAACGATTATAGCAGTTATTGATAATGTCGTAAAAGGTGCTGCTGGACAAGCGATACAAAACATGAATATCCAATATGGACTTGATGAAAAAACAGGAATCGATATCATTCCATTGTGGATTTGAACTATTAATTTGAACACAAGAATTGAGGGGGAGCACTACTATGGAAACTATCGAAAGCATGAAGCGCATCTCGCGTAAAAATATTATCTCACCAAAAGGATTTAAGGCAGTCGGGATTCACTGTGGGCTAAAACATAAGAAAAATGATTTGGCTCTATTGGTCAGCGAAGTGCCAGCGAGTGTTGCGGGTGTCTTTACAACGAATGTAATCCAAGCAGCTCCACTTCAAGTCACAAAAAAAGTCGTCTATGAAACTCAAAAGATGCAGGCAATTGTTATCAACTCCGGTAATGCGAATGCATGTACAGGTAAGCAAGGCATGCAAGATGCTATGACTATGCAACAAAAAACTGCTGAGCACTTGGGAATTGAATCCAATCTCGTAGGAATTGCTTCAACAGGTGTAATCGGTGAACAAATGAATATGGTGCCTTTACTTTCAGGCATTGAAAAGCTTCAACCTATGGATACACTTGAAGGTTCCATTCAATTTTCGCAAGCGATTTTGACAACGGATACTGTAACAAAAAACACAGCATACGCGACAGTAATCGATGAGAGAGAAGTTGTGGTAGCTGGTGTAGCCAAAGGGTCAGGCATGATCGAACCAAATATGGCGACGATGCTAGGCTTCATCACAACCGATGCTACTATCGAATCTGAACATTTACAGACAGCATTAAAAGAAATTACAGATGTTACGTTTAACTCCATTACAGTAGACGGTGATACATCGACGAATGATATGGTACTTGTCATGGCGAATGGTCTTGCAGGCAATCGCTCATTAACGCCAGATCATCCTGAGTGGCAATCATTCGTTGATGCATTGCATGCTGTATCACGTGATTTAGCGAAAATGATTGCTAAAGACGGAGAAGGTGCTACGAAGCTAATTGAAGCTAAAGTAACAGGTGCAGTTTCCGATGAACAAGCCCGTCAAATTGCAAAGTCCGTTGTAGGTTCACCGCTCGTTAAGACCGCAGTATTTGGCTGTGACGCAAACTGGGGGAGAATTATTGCGGCAGTTGGATATAGCGGAGCCACAATAGATCCGGAAGACATCAAGATCTCTATTGGTGACACAGTAGTAGTGGAAGGTGGCGAACCAATTCCGTTTTCAGAAGAAAAGTTATTGATTTATCTAAAGCAGCATGAAGTTAAATTTGCAATAGAATTAAACCAGGGAACTGGTCAGGGAATGGCATGGGGGTGCGATTTAACATATGACTACGTCCAAATCAACGCAACATATCGTACGTAAACGACAAGTAATAAAACTAGGTGGCAGTATGTTAGATGAATTAAGTGATACCTTTTTCCAGGGTGTGAAAAAGTTACAGCAAGACGGAATCCAAGTAGTTATTGTTCATGGTGGGGGACCAAGTATCAATCAAGAGCTTGCAGATCGTGGAGTCACTTCGTCTGTGGTAAAGGGGTTTCGTGTGACATCCGCTGAAGCAATCGGTATTGTTCAATCGATTATGATTGGTCAAGTGAATCCTTCGCTCGTTCATCGTTTCAATCAAGAAGGAGTCAAGGCGGTTGGACTAAGTGGATATGATGCAAACTTATTTACATGTGATTTACTTGATTTTGATACGTATGGCTACGTGGGGAAAATTAAATCCGTTGAAACAGAAATTTTGGATACGTTATTGGATGCAGGAATTACTCCTGTCATCTCTTGTGTCGGTAAGACGGAATCAGGAGAACCATTGAACGTGAATGCAGATACAGTGGCGAGTCGAATCGCATTGGCTGTAGAAGCGGAAAGTTTATTACTAGTGACAGATACATCAGGTATCCGAATTCAAGATCAACCTCAAACAGAAGTGGAGCCACAAGCTATTTATGGATGGATTAAAACAGAAGATATTTACGGAGGAATGATTCCTAAAGTAATGGCAGCGATTGATTGCCTAGAGGCGGGAATTCCATCTGTAAAGATTGTGTGTCAAAAACTAAACGGCACGGTCATTACCAATGAGGGGGCAATCGCGTGACTTCTTTATTCAACAACTATGCAAGACGTACGGTGCATCTAGTCAAAGGGCAAGGTACCGTAGTAACAGATGATAAGGGGAAGGAGTACTTGGACTTTACAAGCGGCATCGCAGTCGTTAGTCTAGGACACGCCCATCCTGCAATCGTCAAGGCATTGCAAGAACAGAGTGAGAAACTTTGGCATATCTCGAATCTATTCGAAAGCCCAGAGCAAGAAAAGCTTGCGGAATCGTTAACGAAAGACACGGATTTATCGTATGCTTTATTTTGTAATAGCGGAGCCGAAGCGAATGAAGCGGCGATTA
Source organism: Sporosarcina ureae (assembly GCF_029267015.1). Taxonomy (GTDB): domain Bacteria; phylum Bacillota; class Bacilli; order Bacillales_A; family Planococcaceae; genus Sporosarcina; species Sporosarcina ureae_D. The sequence goes on from NZ_JARIEA010000071.1 coordinate 72,489, forward strand.
AACTTGCACGTAAACATACAGGCAAGCATCATATCTTAACTTTTAAACAATCATTCCACGGTCGGACATTCGGTGCAATGGCGGCAACGGGACAAGATAAAATCCAACAAGGCTTTGGCCCGATGCTTGAAAGCTTTGAAGCATTACCTTTTAATGATGTAGAAGCTCTAAAACAAGCAGCGAATGGTAGTGTAGCGGCCATCATGCTAGAAGTGATTCAAGCAGAAGGTGGCGTCAACTCTATTGAACCAGCGTTCGCTGAGGCAGTCATGGCAGTATGTAAAGAATTTAATATTCTTCTACTCATTGATGAAGTTCAGACAGGGATTGGACGCACAGGAACTCGTTATGCTTACGAGCAAACCGCTCTAAAGCCTGACATCGTTTCACTAGCTAAAGGTCTTGGCGGTGGTTTTCCAATTGGTGCGTTGTTAGCAGGAGAAAAGTTGTTCGATACATTCGGCCCTGGCACACATGGCACTACATTCGGTGGTAATCCATTAGCCGTTGCGGTTGCACAGACAGTAATCGATCATGTATTTGATCCTGCATTTTTAAAGGATGTTCAAGAAAAGTCAGCTTATCTGAAGCAACAGCTTCAAGCAGAATTACCTGCAGGAAAGTATTCTATTCGAGGTAATGGCTTGTTAGTTGGAATTCATTCGGGTCAGGAGATTGGTCCATTTATACAAGAGGCGGAGAAGCAAGGGTTGTTGCTTGTACCTGCTGGAACAAACGTGATCCGTTTGTTGCCGCCGTTGACGGTTTCAAAAGAAGAGATCGACGAAGCAGTAGCAATTTTGAAGAATGTATTGTTGTGATGAATATTTGAATTAAGGTAGTCAGCGAACTGCTATTCAGTTAATCAGGGATGTCCCAGAAGTCACAGTACTTCAAGGGGGATCCTTTTTTGCGTGGGTTTAAATGCAAGAGCAAGAGCTTAGTAGCAGTGAGTTTGTGAGTAGTTCGGGATGGAAGCTCCAGCGTCCAGCTTCCGCTCATAGAATCCGTTTGAGGGCTCATAGAACACGTTTTGCGCTCTATAGCACGCACAATCCGCTCTATCAGACTCCACGAGTGCTCATAGATTCATCTAAGTGATCATAGAACCTTGATAACCGCTCATAGCCTTGAAAGCTCAACATAAATCACAACCATAACCTTAATGCACAACAAAGAGTATCGCCCACTCGTAATGCAAGGGATTGGTGCAAAAGCGTAGCATTAGGAGCACATCTTTGCACTAGTGGTGTGGTTCACCGCCCTCCGGAAAGCGTCCCCTCAGTAGCGCAAATCCCCAACCCCTAAACCTTTGCCAGCTACCCTACCCCCAAGACACTCTTTTGAATTATTTCTATACAAAGAATTATCGCTCAGGTATAGTTAAGGCAATACAATTTAAGAGAATGGAAGTGTCCTAGACTTGAAAAAAATTTGTGGAATAGTGCTGACGATAATGCTGGTCGTCTCTGCATTCCCAGTCGCTTCTTTTGCCGCCATATTCCAAGATGTACGTCCACAACACTCTGCAGCTGCTGAAATACAATACCTAGTTGAAAAAGGAATCATCATTGAAAAACCAAGCACTACATACCGTGTGAACGAACCAATCACACGGCTTGAAGCTTCAGGAATGATCCAGCGTGCATTAAACATACCTGTAGGCAATAGACCAGATGCCAAATTATCCGACGTTCAAACGTCGCATCCGCACTATGCACTTATTGCTGCAATGGTAGATGAAGGAATCTTTATGGGGAACGAGAAAAAAGAATTCCAACCCTATGGAAATTTGAAGCGGGGCCAAATGGCGGCGGTGTTCGTTCGCGCATTCGATCTAGCAGGTACGTCTACGTATCGATTCCGAGATGTGCCCGCAACGTACTGGGGTTTATCAGACATACAAAAGTTATCTGTAAACGCCATTACGACAGGGTATCTCGATAACACGTTCAAACCGAATCAAACATTAACTCGTGGACACTTTGCGGTATTCCTCGCACGAATTCTGGAGCCTAGTTTCAGAGAGCAGTCCGCCTGTTATAAACCGAACAATACCCCTGTGCAAACAGTAAATGTACCCGTTACGACACTTTGGAAAGAACCAGGCAAGACTCGGAAAGTAGATGCTTTCTCTACAGCCAAAACACCTGATATTACGAAATGGGTTGCAGCGATGAGTTTACGCGAAAAGCAGTGGTTAGTAGGTAAACTGGAGACTCAAGCACTTTACGGTCAAACAGTAAAGGTCTTACAAACAAAAGGAGACTGGGTCCAAGTAGCAGTAATCGATCAAAGCTCGCCTAAAAACGCAGAAGGTTACCCAGGTTGGATGTTGAAAAACCATTTGACAACGTTATATCCTAATTATGCGACATGCGATACAGCTATGGTGACGAAGAAATCAGCGGCATTGTCAATGGATGAGAATGGAAAACAATTATTCCGTTCAATTAGCTTTAATACCGCATTGCCTATTGTTCATGTATTGGATCACAAGCTCGCTGTCCAAACGCCTGCAGACGGCATTAAATATATTGATAAAAATGCAGTGAAGATAGTTGGGGGGGACGGTATTATGCCAAAACCAACGACACAGCAAATAATGAATACAGCAAAGCTTTTTGACGGATTAACATATTTATGGGCAGGTACTTCAGGATTCGGCTTAGACTGTTCAGGATTCACGTACTCTGTCTATCGCCATCATGGTATAGATATACCACGCGATGCCTCTGTACAAGCGCTAAACGGAAAGTTAGTGCAGAAGAAAGATCTTCAACCGGGTGACTTAATGTTCTTTGCTTATAATAAGGGGAAAGGAATCATCCACCATGTAGGAATGTACGCAGGAAACGGTCAGATGATTCATGCACCTAACCCAAAACGTACAGTGGAGATCATCCCGATGACAGTAGAGCCATATAACTCAGAGTATGTTTCAGCCAGAAGGTATTTGAAATGAAAAAGCGCACAGACAATTTGACGTCTGTGCGCTTTACTATTTTACAGCTGACCTTCAAATAATAAATCATCGGTGTTTAAATCAATAATCTTCAAATGATTTTCATGTTTTATGAAAATACTTTTATAAACCTTCTGTCCGCTTTCATTTTCAAATAGAGTAATACGCTTGTTTTGATTGTCCACTTCCACTTGAGCAGTTAACTCATCTATCGGAATATATTCTGCCAATATCTCAGCCTCTTCATGTCCCAACAAGTTAGAATTAGCAGGGTCGTATGGGGCATTTGGTTCTTCAGGGGGTATTTCTTTAGTAGGTGTTTCTTCTGCAGTAGTTTCAGACTCAGTAGGTTCTGCTTCATCAAGTTCTGCCGATTCTTCTTCAGGCTCGATCACATCAACCGATATATTCTCATCTTCTACAGGTTTTGCTTCCCCGTCGTTACCACATGCAGCTAAAAATACAGCGAGTGTGGGTAAAAGCCACCATTTCTTCAAATGCATTCACTCCTAATTATTTTTTAAGTGTACACAGTGTAAAAGTTTCACTAGCATAATTCAAATGACTTGATTGTAATGCCCAGGATAAAGAGGAAATACTTCTGTGAAAATAGAATGAGTAAAGTAAGATGTTTATGCGTTAGAATATAGCTTTTAATTATTAATTCAGGGGGAATCGTTATGAAGATTGTTGTGCCATTGGATGGATCAAATGCTGGATTTAAGGTTGTGCACCACGCAATAGAATTGGCAAAATTATACGATGACGAAATAGTGTTATTAAATATTCAACCAACACTACAAGAACTGGGCCTGGCAACCATTAAAAAAGGTGGGTATATGTTGCATGGACAAGATGTCATGTATTCTGCAAAAGTACGTACAGGTATACCTGCTATGGAAATTATCGCAGAGTCTAATGATAAAGAAGTTCGTTATATTGCAATGGCAATAGGGAAAGGAAAAGCGGAAGCAATCGGCAGTGTCAGCAAACAAGTATTGCAGTTAGCTAAATGCGCTGTGCTTTTAATTCCTGACCATGCGGATTGATGGCTATCAATAAAATAGAGTGTGACCTTTCTCACAATTTATGCTATATTCTGTATATAGTATAAAAGAACCTAAAGAGGTGTTGTTAGTGGAAAAAATATTAAGCACATCTTCTGCGAGAAAAGCATTGACTAAAGTGGAACAAGTGACGAAAAGTATTCAGCCTTTCATAGAAAATGAACAATCATTTACTTTACATTATCAACGACTTCATCAAGTATTAGACGAACAGTTACATGATGACGAATACTTTGTGATTGTCGATGAAACGGGACGGAGTTATATCCATACAAATCGATTATGGGAAGGTACAGTATTTTCCGATACAGTCGGATTGCGTGCTGCTAATACAACTAAGCCGTTATTGCAAGTATATGATCGAAAATCGGGTGAGCGACTTATCGATGCCTCGATGCCAATTATCCGAGTAGCTGGTAGACAATTCACACTCCGATTAGGACGCATCAATCATCAGAAATATATTCTATATGGAGCGACAGCAGCTGTTCTGTTACCAGCTATGGCTATGGCAGTACTTGCATATACGTTTGATTTGACTATCCAACAGGGCGTAGCATTTGTTCTTACATCTTTAATTCTTTCAGGCTTTTTCACTACTGCGCTTTATAAGGTTGTCATGAAAGGTGTAAGGTCTTGGAGAAAAGTCACTAGAAAAATTTCATCCGGGGATCTGACAGCTGAAGTAACGGAACGATCTAGATCAGAATTTAATCAAATTGGTTTTGAAATTAATAAGATTGTCATCGGTACAAAAAATATCGTTACAGAACTAGACCGCTCGTCTGAAATTGTGGACAGAATTAGTGAGGTGCAAGCATCTGAAGCGAATCGATTATCGGATGTTTTCACTTCCTATGGTGAAACAATGCAAAGTTTCCAAGGTGGGACAGAGCAACAATTATCTTCACTGCAATCTGCCAACGCAATGATCCAGACGATGATGCAAGGAATTCGAGAAATGGAAACACGTATACAGCAAACGCTATCCAAATCTGAAAATGCATCGACTGCTGCAACAGAAGGTAGCCAAGCTATTGAGGAAACGGAAGAAAAGATGCAACAAATCAATGATGCGGTTCATATGTCCTCACAAAAGATCATGCAAGTGGCGGATGATATTAATCAAGTCATTCAAAAAGTGTCACTCATTACAAAAATTGCTGAACAAACGAATCTATTAGCACTAAATGCCTCTATCGAAGCAGCACGTGCTGGAGAGGCAGGTAGCGGATTTTCGGTCGTCGCCAATGAAGTTCGTAAATTGGCAGAAGAAACGAATGCTTTCGCCAATGATGTAGTGCGAACACTCGAACAGACCAATAATGAGGTGAAAATTGCGGTGCAACATGTAGAATCGAATACAGACACTATAGAAGAAGGCGTACAAATCGTAAAAGTGGCAGGTCAATCCATCCACTTTATGAATGATGCCGTGATCGATACAAAATCCGCTGTTACGAGCAATAGCCGCCACGCGGAAGAATTAATTCGAGATGGTGAACAAATAGAAAAAATTATTGAGCAAATCACTACAATCTCTGAACTATTTACGGAAGATGTGGTACAAACTGTAGCGGGCATGGATGAACAAGTCGAGGGGATTCAGCAGTTAGCAAGTGATGCTAGCAAACTAACAGATGAGGCGGCTGCACTGAGTCGTATCGTTCATCGCTTCAAATTTTAAAATGAAGCAATTCAAACAGAAAGACACATTCCCAATACGTGGAATGTGTCTTTCTGTTTTCTAAATGTAAATTAAACGCTAGGTTGCATATTATGTTTCTTATATTGACGTGACTCGTCTTTGCGCTTCTGCTGTAGGCGTAAGAATATATTGTTTCCTAAAAGGGCCGCAATAATAAACGCCGTTCCGACATAATCGAAAATCGTTAATTGGTATCCTTGCATATATGAAATGACTAGCGTAGTAACAGGGACAAAATTAATGAACAATAAACCGTTCAATGGAGATAGAATTCGCACGCCAACATTCCAACCTACTAATGCGATAATACCTGGAAATACAATCATAAACAGCATATGTGGTGTTACTATTTGCAACGTTTCCACAGTCGGCACGGAAATATAACCTGTCAATGTTACGAAGAATACCACGATACAGGCAGTTAGTGTACCGAGCAAACAGCTCAATGTAGAATAACGCAATGCAGACCATTCACTAAAGTGATTTCCACCCATCGTATAAATCACCCAGCCGATTACCGCCAGGAAAATTAATAATGAAGGTACAATATCATCGGTCGCCGTCAAGAACGTGCGTAAATCACCTTTTGTAATCACAAGCATGACACCGACAAATGCAGTGAACACACATGTGAGTGTAAAACCATGTGGCTTATGTCGACTGATGATCCAGACAATCACTATGGAAATCATGGGCATCATGGCTTCTGAAACGGAAGCTACCATAGTGCCTGGTTGTCCCATCAAGTCTTGCCCCCAGAAAATAAAGAGATTATAGACAACGAACGCCATCGTTCCGAAGAACCAAAGAGATAACCCTCTTTTCTCAAAACGAAAAGCCTTTGTTCCTTCTTTAAATAATAATATAACGACGAGTAGAACAGTTACGGATACATAACGAATTAATGTGAAGTAAAATGGATCAATGTTTTTGAACGCGCTATTAGCAACCGGGAACATGGCACCCCACGATGCACTCGCTATAAAGCACAGAAGCGCTCCCCAGATAATTTTGTTTTTCAACAACGAAACCCCCTTGAAGTACTACTTCTAGTAAACACTATTTCAGACATCACGTAAAACGAATAATAATGATGACTACTATCGATTTTATTGATATCATAGAAATAACAGAATATTACTAGGAGGATGGCTATGGAATTCAAAGACTTGGAAATCTTTCAGATGGTAGCGGAAAAAGGAACTATTACTGCAGCTGCAAAAGAATTACGCTATGTACAGTCCAATATTACGTCCCGAATTCAAAAACTAGAATCGGAACTAAAGACGCCATTATTCAATCGCCATAATCGTGGAATGATCCTAACTCCTGAAGGAAAGCGACTTCTTGTATATAGCGAGAAAATTTTATCTCTAACGAATGAGATGAGAAAAGTTGTGCAGAACGACAAAGAGCCTTCCGGAAAACTAGAGCTTGGTTCAGTGGAAACCGTCATCAAACTACCGATCATTCTATCGAGATATAATAAAAGGTATAGCCAAGTCGATATTTCACTTTTATCAGGAGTAACAGAGCGATTACAAGCAAAAGTTCTAAATCATCAACTTGACGGGGCTTTTATTTCGGAAGGGACGACGCATCCAGACTTGGCCGTACACGATGTACTGGAAGAAGAACTAGTGCTACTTTCAAGTAAACCATTCCAATCCATTGCAGATATTAAAGATGAACCCATTCTTTGTTTCAGTAAGGGATGCGGTTACCGGGCACGTTTGGAATCTTGGCTTGAGGACGAGCAATTTAAGCCTACGAAAATGATGGAGTTCGGAACATTGGAGACAATTCTTGGAAGTGTGGCAGCGGGATTAGGGGTAACATTCGTTCCGAGATCGACAGTTTCGCACCTACTGGATCAAGGGGTCGTCTATTGTTATCATCTACCACCAAAATATAGTCACATTAAAACGGTCTTTGTCCGTCGTGCAGATTCATATTTAACACCGACTATCACGAAGTTTATTAAAGTGATTGATGAGTTTAGGGAAGAAGCAGCAGCGCAATTTCAAAAATCGACACAAATTTAGCCTGCATAACGTGTTACGTATGGTACGATGTAGGGTAGTTATGATTATAGAATTAGGAGTGTCACTAGATGAATTATTCGAATCAGACAACACCACCTGCAAACTTTAAGAAACGTAATTATCGTCCGGCGATCATCGCGATCTCGATCATTCTCATCGGTGCAATCGGTGTCTTAGCTGGAATGCCAGGTGTAGAGAATTTCACTGCATTTGATATTACAATTTTACCTTTATTGAATGCTATATTTAACAGCTTCACATTTGTCTTTCTTGTCGGTGCGCTAGTCGCTATTATGAAGAAGAATGTCAAAGTGCATCAGCGTTTTATATACGCCGCATTTGGCACAACCGCTTTATTTCTTGTGACGTACGTCTCGTACCACTTTTTATCAGAATCCACACCGTTTGGTGGTAGTGGCTTCTTGGCAGGATTTTATTATTTCATCTTGATCACACATATTTTGCTTGCAGCTGCCATCGTGCCGCTCGCATTGACAAGTGTTGCAAGAGCATGGAATATGGAAATTCCGCGTCATCGTAAAATTGCACGTTGGACAATGCCTATCTGGTTATATGTTAGTTTCACCGGAGTACTTGTGTATATTTTGATTTCACCTTATTATTAACGAACCAGATAAATAGCGTAGAGCATCAGTCAAAAGAGAGTGAATGACTGATGCTCTTTTTCACAATAGGATAATCTGAATAGTCAAAATCATTGGAAGGAAGTGCTATAATGAAAACAACTAAATTTATGTCGGATGAATCATTTGATGAGATTTTTAAGTCTGAATCGCAACTAATTAATGAACAATTAAAAAAGGAAATATTGATTGCGATGGTTGGAGACGTCAATGCAGGGAAGTCTTCTACACTGAATCGCCTCATGCAAAAAGATGTAGCGGAAGTAGGAGCGCAACCGGGTGAAACGAAGGAAGTTAAGAAGTTTTATTACAGTGACAAAATATTATTTGTTGATACACCTGGTCTTGATGATATCTATCAGGAACATTCCAATGAGACATTGAAGTTTTATAATCAAGCAGATGTTATTCTGTTCTTTCTAAATGCAGCAGGCACCGTTTTGTCTGATACAGAACTAAAATCATTAAATAAGATTGCCACGCTTAATAAGAAAATCATTCTAGTGCTCAATAAAATCGATGCAGCAGATGACGTTCCAAGTTTAGTGAACTATGTTTTGGAGCATACTGGGTTTGCCTATCCGGTTATACCAATATCTTCAAAGACAGGAGAGCAGATGGAGTTCTTACAAAAAGAGATCCTCCAACACTTAAAAGATGCAAATAAAGATCTATTACTGGCTGCGAATATGGCAGACAAGTCATCTATTGCCAAGCGGTGGATTCTTGCGAGCGGTGCATCAGCAGCCGCAATTGGAGCAGCTCCTATCCCAGGTGCTGATTTTATCCCGTTGACAACTTTGCAAGTGGGCCTTATGTTGAAGTTATCGACATTATATGGAAAGCCTATCACGAAAGATCACGCCAAGGAATTGATCATCGCAACCATTGTAGGGAATATCGGTAAAACCACTTTCCGTCAAATCGTGAAAGTAATTCCGGGTGCGGGAATGGTCGTTGCCGCGAGTGTTGCGGGATCCATGACGATTGCGCTAGGCTATGCAGTGAAATACATGTATGAGAATAATATGGAACTCACACCTGAAACATTGAAAAAAGTATATAAAACATTTTTGAAAAAACAAAAGTAAAAAGGGGACGGTTGTATGGAGTGGTTTAACTACGCAACGTTTGTGGTCGCTTTACTGGCTGGTTTGTATTCGATGGAGAGTATGAAACGCAATAAAGAATTGGAAGACCGAGTGGTGGAATTAGAGAAGAAAAACACAGCTGAGTTGGATAAACATCGTTTGTAGAGAAGGGGATTACTTGATGAATCAATGTCCGATTTGCCAAGGCGAAAATAAGTGTTCGAACTTATCCGCGGAACCAGAGATTTGCTGGTGTACAAAGAAAGTATTTACAGATGAAGTGTTTCGGAAAATCCCTGAAGAACAACTGTACAAACAGTGTGTTTGTGAAAGGTGTTTACATCGCATTACTGAAATAGAAAAGGCAAGCAAGAGGTTGGGGAACCGCTAGCTTGCCTATTTTTTTATTCAGTTTCGAATGAACGAGTAGAAAGCTCTTTCTCGTAAATAAACAAAGCGTTCTTATCTTCACGGATTCGCTTCAAGTACTCAATATGTCTATCAAATGTTGCTTCTTCTTCAACTTGCTCGTCAAGGAACCAGTTTAGGAAAGAAATCGTAGCATGCTCTTTTTCTTCCCAAGCCATATCCATGATTTGATAGAATGATTTTGTGACTTCTTTTTCTTGTAGTAGTGCTACTTCGAACGTATGAACTAGATTATCGAATGAAGTAGTAGGTGCAGGCGTCGCGGTAATAATTGCACGGATGCCACGATCGTTCAAGTAAGAATAAATCTTCATGGCATGATGGCGCTCTTCTTCAACTTGTTGAAGGTAAAAGTGTGCGAAGCCGCTGTAATTTCGGTATTCGCAATAAGAAGCCATAGACAAATACGTTTGTGCTGCAGCAAACTCGTTGTTCATTTGTTCATTTAATGCCTGTGCTAATTTTTCACTGATCATCTGTATCGCCCCTTTTTAGTAGTATTTGGTCAGCGCAGCATGTAGCATTTGCGCTAATTACAGTATACCTGCAATCGACAATAATTGCATAATAGTTCTTTCGTTAGATAGCAGCCCGTATCTCCTGATATACTAGTAGGGCTAGCATAATTATATATTGAATGGATAAGAAAGAAGGTCATCACTTGAAAATGTTTACGATCCCTGCTTTAGATAGTCAAGCTGGAGCAGAAGCAAAAATGCATTTGGATATCCTGACAAAACCCGTCGGAAGCTTAGGTAAGTTGGAAGAAATCGTCATCACATTAGCTGAAATACAAGGTCGGAAACAGCCATCCATCAAGCAATTAGGAATAGTGGTATTTGCTGCAGATCATGGAGTAGTAGAGGAAGGGATCTCTGCTTTCCCTCAACTTGTTACACGCCAAATGGTTCACAACATGTCTGCTGGTGGAGCGGCAATCAATGTGTTTGGTAGGCAACAACAAGCCGAATTTGCATTAGTAGATGTAGGGGTTATAGGTGAATCATTTTCATCACCTGTTAAAGATTGCAAGATTCGTCAAGGTACGAAGAATTTTTTACGTAATGAGGCCATGACTCAAGATGAAGTGGAAAAAGCCATCGATATTGGTTTTAGAGAAGCACTTAACCTTTTTGAAAAAGGTGTAGATTGTCTCGTTGTAGGAGAAGTTGGCATCGGCAATACTACTTCAAGTAGTGCGGTTGTGGCGGCAATAACACAAATTGACCCTGCAGAACTTGTTGGATATGGCACAGGGATTTCCTCTGAACAGCACGTACATAAAATCAAAGTAGTTCGAGACGCATTGATGCTTCATAAACCGAACTCTACAGACGGCTATGATGTACTGCGCAAGGTTGGTGGCTTAGAGTTGGCAGCAATGACTGGTGCTATGCTTGCCGCAGCATCTAGACGTATTCCTGTCATTCTGGACGGCTTTATCTCAACAGCAGCAGCGTGTGTAGCTGAAACTTTAGGTGAAGGGGCGTCAGGATATATGTTGCTAGGTCATCAATCGATGGAACCAGGACATCAAAGAGCATTTCAATATTTAGAAAAAGAACCAATTCTTTCTCTATCCATGCGGCTTGGTGAAGGTACTGGTGCTGCTGTGGCATATAGTATCATTCAATCGGCTGTTCGGATGGTCAATGAAATGGCGACTTTTGAAAGTGCAGGCGTTTCGGGAAAAAATTAATAAAAAAGGAAGAGTGGACAACAATGCCCATTCTTCCTTTTTGTTATTTCAATACCTCAACTGTTTCGACAGGTGTATGAACTACTTCTTGGTCATCAACGTGAATCGTGTTACTAATAATGCTTGAAAGTACGTGAACCCGTAAAATAATCCCTTCAATTCGGTTCGTCTCATCTACAACAACGAGGGGATATTTAGAATCTAATACACGAGGAATAATATCTTGCACATATTCCTCAGGAGTAGCTGTCAATACATCCGATATCATAACTTCTTCCAACGTCTTTTTGTTCTTTACACCATCGATTGCGCCATCAATTGTAACTAACCCAAGTAACTGTCGTTCACGATTCGTAATAAAGACACTTGAAATGCCGTGCTCTTCCATGTTTTTGATTGCAACATGTAAACCATCTTTGCCGTTCATGACACTTAATGGTTTTGACATGATATTCTCAGCTTGCAACACTTTAGAACGGTCAATTTCACGAGTGAAGTCAATAATATAATCGTTTGCCGGTGTCTCCAATAACTCTTCTGGGGTACCTACTTGTTCGACATTTCCATCTTTCATAACTGCCACGCGGTCACCGATACGGAAAGCTTCGTTAACATCATGCGTGATGAAGATAATCGTTTTTTGAAGACGTGTCTGAATATCTAGAAGTTCCATCTGCATCTCTCTACGAATAAGTGGATCAAGTGCACTGAACGGTTCGTCCATCAATAAAATGTCTGGATCATTCGTCAGAGCTCGAGCGATACCTACACGCTGACGCATACCGCCTGACAACTCATCAGGATATTGATTTTCGTACCCTTTCAGACCGACTGTATCGATATGCTTTTGTGCAATAGCGCGACGCTCACTTTTCGGCAAACCCCGAATCTCCAAACCGTACTCAATGTTTTCCATAACCGTTCTATGGCTAAACAAACCAAAGTGCTGGAAGACCATCGCGATTTTCTTCTGACGGAAAAACTTCAATTGTTCTTTATTGTATTTGACGATATTTTCACCATCTACATAGATTGCACCTGAAGTTGGCCTGTTCAATAAATTGAAGCAACGGATAAGTGTCGATTTACCACTTCCCGATAAGCCCATGATGACGAAAGTTTCGCCCTCCATGATTTCCATGTTTGCGTTATAGACACCTACTGTATGTCCGGTTTTTTCAAGGATTTCCCGTTTGGACGCTCCTTTTTCAATCATGGGAATGACTTTCTTAGGACGAGGACCAAAGATCTTGGTGACATTCTCTACTTTGAGTTTAACGGTCATGCTGATCTCCTCCCTGTATTTTGTAGGCGGTCTGCCACACCGTTTGTTAAGCGGTCAATAATAATTGCTAAGAATACGATACTGATTCCTGCTTCAAATCCTAATGAAATATTGATTTGGTTAATTGAGAACAGTACCCGTTCACCCAATCCGTGAGCACCGACCATCGAACCTACAACAGCCATGGATAAAGCCATCATCGTAGTTTGGTTGATTCCTGCCATCATAGTAGGCAAGGCTTGTGGTAGTTGTACTTTCACTAACATTTGATTTCGAGAAGATCCGAATGACTCTGCTGATTCAATCACTTCAGAATCGACGTTTCGAATACCGAGTTCTGTTAAACGGATCACAGGTGGTAACGCATAAATGATTGTCGCAATAATTGCGGGAACGTTCCCAAGTGGGAAGAAGAATATTACTGGTATTAAATACACGAATGTTGGCATAGTCTGCATAGCATCCAAAATAGGACGCATGATGACAGAGAAGGTCTTACTAAATGCCATCAATATACCGACCGGAATACCAATCGCGAGGGACAATACAACAGATATAAGTATAATCGCAACTGTTGTCATCGTATCCTCCCATAAGTTGAAGGATCCAATTAAAAAGATAAAGGCGGCAAACATTAGCCCGTTTAATATGTTGTTTAAATACCAGCCAAGTAGGAAAACTACAATCATGATGGCCCACCAAGGCGTGGCAAGTAAAGCGGATTCAATAGTACGGATTGTAGTCGAGGCGATTGTGAAAATGAAATCAAATAGCCATCCAAAGTTCATCGCTAGAAAATCAATAAACTTTTCTACATAATCTCCTATAGGTATTCTGACGTTCGGGAATTCATTCATCATAGGCAATAAGCTAGGACGTACTAGCTTGTCCCTCTCTTTCTCTAATTTTAATCTGTACACAAACAAAAAAGAGGTGGAGCGGAATGCGTCCACCCCTAGATCTATAATTACTTACAGTGCAGCCTTTACTTTCTCGGCTACATCCTCAGGTACCCATGAAGTCCAAAGATCTTCATGTTCGTTCATGAACCACTTTGCAGTATCTTCAGGGCTTGCTTCATTTTCACCCATATACTCCAATGCTTCTTCTGTTAATGCACTGCTTGTTTCGTAGTGACTTAAGAACTCTACTACTTCAGGAGCTTGTGTTTTTAAGTCTTTGTGAACGCTGACGAAAACATCATTCGGAGGGAATGCGCCAGACTTATCTTTGTCCCATGCTTCCTGGTCAAATGGCTCGTCTTCTAGAAGAGTTAAGTCGTATGTTGCAGTTACCCAGGTAGGGGACCAGTAATATCCAACCCACGGCTCGCCTTTTTTATATGCGCTAGCCAAGTCGGCTACGATAGAAGAATCTGAACCTGGAGATAGGTACGTATATTTTTCATTCAAGCCATACGTAGTGATTTTTTCATCCAAGTGTTTACTTATCAACCAACTTGAAGGTGCACCGATAATACGTCCTTTGTCTTTGTTTTCAGGATCTTGGAATAGTTCAGGGTACTTTTCTAAATCTTTCACAGTTTTTAAATCTGGAGCTACTGCTTCAATACCTTTTTCTTTGTCACCTTTAATTACATAAGTCGGTACATAAAGACCTTGGTCATTATCGTCGAAGTTTGTTGAAACGGATTCAATATCACCGCTGTCGACTGCTTTTGTATATGCTTCACCTAGGTTATCGGACCAAACTTCCATATAAACCTGCAAATCACCTTGTTGTAGCGCTTGCAATGTTGCACTAGACGTGCCGTTTACTACTTCCGTCTCATATCCGTAGCCGTTCTCTAAAATAATTTGTGCAATACTATTATGGATGCGGATACTATCCCAACCAGCGTCAGCCAGCTGAATTTTACTGATAGAATCTTTGCTCGCACTATTACCGCAGGCTGTTAAAAGCAATAATGTGGAGATGGAGAAAAACAACATAAACTTTCTCAAAAAATCAAATCCCTTCTCTTTATAATTTTTTCATCACGAAATACTGTTATTTACTTGAATCTCTTAAAATCAGCCACAGGAAAAAGAAATGGGCAGTTGAAGAGGTCAGAGAAAAATCATCATTGTTTTTTCGCAATACTATTAAGCAAGTTTACAGGATAATTAAATTAATATCAATTTAAATATTGAGAAAACATTTGCCGTTATACGATTTATATGTATATATAAATCGTATTTTATAATGAATATGGTAAATCAAACAGGGTTGGTTCAGGTGGGTAAACAAGTGTTATAACCTATAGGGGGTATAGGTTCGCGTTCTGTCGAAAAATAGGGGAATGTGCTATTAGATAATTCGTTGTACAATAATGTGAAAAAATGTTGATTTTTATCGACATTTCTCTTATTAAGTAACGCCGGACAAATTTTTGTAACAGTTTATAAGGAATTGTCTTGTTTTTTTGATTTTGCTTTTAAGAAAATGATATAGTTATATGTACGAATAGAAAAATCATTGAAATGTAACGTAAAAGGAGAACGGATCCATATGACGAAAGAAGCCCATATTGTTTCGAGTACTAGTCAAAGCCGCTCGGCATCTACCTTCTTCTCGGATATTAAATCATTAGTTAAAGGACCTGTCCTAATTGCGAATATCTTTCCGGTTTTTGTAGGGTTTTGGTTGGCGTTGTATTTTTCAGGCATGTCACTCGCACAAAACTGGGGTGTATTCCTACTCACCATGATAGGTAGCACTTTTCTTGTTGCAGGTGCTCTTGTAATGAACAACTGGTTTGATTCTGATATCGATACAGTGATGGAGAGAACAAAAAACCGTCCTACTGTGACAGGTAATTTCGCTTTGAAGACTGTGTTGAATATTGGTTTGGTATTATCGGGAATTGGAATGTTATTATTAGTATTCACTACGTTTGAAGCAGCAATTTATGCATTTATTGGATGGTTTACTTATGTAATACCCTATACTATGTGGTCTAAACGCAAGTACACATTGAATACAGTGATTGGTAGTGTATCGGGTGCTGTTACTCCTATCATTGGATGGGCAGCTATTATGTCAGCGGATCATATTGTACCTATTGTATTGGTGGCAATATTATTCATTTGGCAAATGCCGCATACATTTGCAATTGCTATGAAGAAATACAATGACTATAGCGCTGCGAATGTTGCGATGCTCCCTGTTGTTTACGGCTTTGCTTTTACAAAGCGTCAAATGCTTTATTATGTATTATGTCTCTTGCCATTACCGTTCCTCTTAACAATGTTCGGTACTACCTTCATTGTCATCGCTACATTGATGAATATTGGATATATTGCAGCTAGCATTTACGGTTTCTATGCAAAAGATGATTATAAATGGGCTAACTTTATGTTCTTATACTCAGTCAATTACATGACGTTATTGTTCGGTATGATGATTCTTTGGACGTTTTGATAAATACAGAAAAGACTTCCTTTCACAGTGTGAAACGGAAGTCTTTTTTTATGTTAGAATTATTGAGAAGTTTGAAAAATCAGCAATAACTATTAGACGCTATGATGGAATTCACACTAGGGGGGCGCTT
The DNA here is from genome assembly GCF_029267015.1 of Sporosarcina ureae. Classification (GTDB taxonomy): domain Bacteria; phylum Bacillota; class Bacilli; order Bacillales_A; family Planococcaceae; genus Sporosarcina; species Sporosarcina ureae_D. Next base: position 88,975 of record NZ_JARIEA010000071.1, read on the forward strand.
TAATGAAAGAGCAAGTACAGTTGCTAAAGCCAAAATTAGACGAAGTGTTTGCGCATTTACATAAGCATCCGGAAGTCAGTTGGAAAGAAACAGAAACAACACGTTATTTGAAAGAATTTCTTGAGCGTGAAGGATTCAATGTCAATTTGTTTAACGGAATTACAGGTTTGTCTGTCACAATTGGTGAAGGCAAGCCGGTAGTCGGATTACGTGTAGATATCGATGCGCTGTGGCAAGAAGTGGACGGCGTATATCAAGCAAATCACTCATGCGGTCATGACGGACATATGACGATGGGTATTGGTGCACTGCTAATGGCGAAAGAACGTGGGATTCCTGAAAAAGGTACATTGAAAGTATTTTTTCAACCGGCAGAGGAAAAAGGAAAAGGTGCATTAGCTGTAGTTGATCAGGGGATTATTGATGATATTGAGTACTTGTTCGGCGTTCATGTGCGTGCAGCGGATGAAATGAATGACGGTTGCTCCGCGGCCTCTTTACGTCATGGGGCGGCAAAGATGGTAAATGGTATCATAAAAGGAACCGAAGCGCATGGCGCGCGTCCTCACCAAGGGAAAAATGCGATTGAAGTAGGCGCATCACTAGTCAGTGGATTGCAGTCCATTCATTGTGATCCGATTATTTCTCACACGGCGAAAATGACGATGTTCCAGGCCGGAGGAGAATCCGCAAACATTATTCCAGGCAATGCGAAGTTTAGTTTAGACTTGCGAGCACAAGAGAATAAAGTAATGGATGAGTTATATCAGCATGTAGAACGTGTCATTTCAGCAGTGGCTGCGCAATATGATGTAGTTATTGATTATGATGTAATGGCGGAAATGGTAGCTGCGGAAGTGGATGCTGAAGCGGAAGAATTGATGTACCAAGCAATTGTCAGTGTAGTGGGAGAAGACAAAGCTACTCGTACCGTTGTCACACCAGGTGGGGAAGATTTCCACTTTTATTCTGTACAGCGTCCTACTGTCAAAAGCACTATGCTCGGTTTAGGATGTGGCTTAACACCAGGACTTCACCATCCGCATATGACATTCAATCAAGACGCGCTAGCAACAGGAGTTGAAATCTTAACGACTGCTTTAGAATTAACGTTTCAATCAAAAAAGTAGAAGGTGATGTCATGACCCTGGATATTAAAATTAGAAAAGTGACCGAACTTGAAGACTTGTATGCGATGCAAAAACTCGAGAAGAAAATCTGGGGAATGGAGCCTATCCCTGTCCATCAAACAATAACTGCTGTCAAAAATGGCGGGTTAATTGTCGGGGCATTTCTAAAAGAGCAAATGGTCGGTTATTCCTACAGTTTTACAGGTTATACAGAAGGACAGGTATACCTATGCTCTCATATGCTGGCAGTAGACAAAGAATTTCAGATGATGGGAATTGGAAAGCTGTTGAAAGACGAACAACTTCGTCTTGCACGGGAAATGGGATACAGGCTAATAGTCTGGACATTTGATCCCCTCGAAAGTCGCAACGCCTATCTGAATACTTCCAAGCTATATGGAGTGTGCTATGACTATATAGTGGATTGTTATGGCAAAATGGATGATGGGCTGAACAAAGGTTTGCCAACCGACCGCTTCCAAGTAGCTTGGTGGATTGATAGTGTGCGTGTCATGAGTAAATGGCAGCCCGATCTACAATACAGTCGTCCTTTTGAGACTAATGTAGACAACGATTCATTTCCTATCTTACGCATGCCTGATACAAATAAATGGCTACTGGCAGAAGAAATAGAAGTGCCTGTGCCGAAGAATATACAATTGATAAAGCAGAAAAAACCAGAACTAGCCTATGAATGGCGAATAAAGACGAGAACCATATTTCGACAACTGTGTGAGGAAGGATTTGCTTTGATTGATGTATGTAGAACTGAAGACACGGTGGCATACTATCGATTCTGCAAGCGATCTATCATACCGTTGCCTAATCAAAGGAGCTTATCTAATGAGAATTAATTCGGTTACATTACGCAGAATAAATATGATGATGAAACATCCATTTACAACGAGTTTTGGAACGATGCAGCAGAAAGATTTCCTGCTAGCAACTGTAACGGACGAGGACGGACACGAGGGATGGGGGGAGTCTGTCGCATTCACAGCACCTTGGTATAGTGAAGAAACGACGGAAACAACGATTCATATGCTCCGTGACTTCTTAATACCTGCCGTACTTGGTAAGTCTATTGAACATCCTGATGAAGTAACCGGATTATTTGGACATATACGTAAAAATAATATGGCTAAAGCAACAATTGAAGGAGCTATTTGGGATGCGTATGCCAAGCATCATCATATGACGTTAGCCGCTGCACTCGGTGGAAAGCGCGAGCGCATCGAAGTAGGAATCAGTATCGGCATTGAAGAAAATGTAGAAGATTTACTAGCGAATATCAAAAACTTCATCGATGAAGGATATAAGCGTATTAAAGTAAAGATTAAACCCGGAAAAGACATAGAAGTCCTCAAGGCTGTCCGTGAAGTGTATCCGGATGTCCCTTTGATGGCAGATGCAAACTCCGCTTATACGTTAGATGATGTAGAGTTGTTAAAGGAATTAGATCAGTTCAATTTGATGATGATAGAGCAACCGCTTGCATCAGATGATATTATCGATCACGCAACGCTACAAAAACAAATTAACACCCCAATTTGTCTTGACGAAAGTATTCATTCACTTGAAGATACTCGGAAAGCAATCGAGATGGGTAGTTGCAAAATTATTAATGTGAAAGTCGGTAGAGTGGGTGGACTGACAGAAGCGAAGAAAATCCATGATTATTGTGCAGAAAAAGGAATTGACGTTTGGTGTGGTGGCATGTTGGAATCGGGTATTGGACGTGCACAAAATGTAGCATTGACGACCCTTCCAAACTTCACTTTACCTGGTGATACAGCAGGATCTTCACGTTACTGGGAACAGGATATCATTTCGCCTGAAGTAGTTGCTGAGAACGGCTATATCACCGTTCCGACTGACGATGGAATCGGCTATTCGCCTAATATGAATGCCATTGAAAAATTCACAGTTGATAAGTGGGTATTTACGGCTGAATAAATATTCAGTATTGTCAATTTCGGAATATGTATGCTAGACTCTTAATTAATCGAATATGTTTCCTTCGGGGCAGGGCGTAATTCCCTACCGACGGTGATGAGCTAACAAGCTCTTAGTCCGTGACCCGGATGCTTTGTATAAAGCAGAAGGTGGATTTGGTGAAACTCCAAAGCCGACAGTTAAAGTCTGGATGAGAGAAGGAACAGTGCGTATATACTACATGTAATGGTTTTTTCATTGCTACGTATAACGTTTATTTTGTTATGGTTACAAGCCCCGCATAAAATATTGCGGGGCTTTTTGTATGTAGAATTGTCACTAGAGGAATACCGTAAGTTGGAGTGTTGCAGAGTGAATCAGGAGTATATGGAAATGGCCTTACAACTCGCAGAGAACGTAGCAGGTCAAACCTCCCCCAATCCACCAGTAGGTGCGGTCTTAGTAAAAGACGGTAGAATCATTGGGATGGGAGCGCATTTAGAAGCGGGGGAGCGCCATGCGGAACGCGTAGCGCTAGACATAGCGGGAGCAAGAGCAACAGGTGCTGATTTGTATGTAACACTTGAACCTTGTTCACACATTGGTAAAACCTCACCTTGTGCAAATGCCGTTATTCAAGCAGGTATCAAGCATGTCTATATCGCCACAACGGATCCCAATCCGCTTGTCGCGGGTAAAGGTATAGCGAAACTGCTTGAAGCGGGAGTGGAAGTCACAGAAGGTCTATACAATGAACGCGCTAAAAAACTCTATGAACCATTTTTTCATTTTATTAAACATAAAACACCTCATGTGACAATGAAAACAGCTATGACGATAGACGGCAAGATTGCAACTTCAACAGGAGATAGTAAATGGGTGACGAGTGAGCAAGCGCGACTCGATGTCCATCAACTTCGCCATACGCAAGATGCAATTTTAGTAGGCGTCCAAACGCTTCTTCACGATAATCCTCTTCTCACCACCAGACTGCCCCTAGGTGGAAAACATCCTATTCGAGTTATTTTAGATACATCTTTACGAACACCAGAGTTTAGTCAAGTTATTCAAAACGCAGAAGCACCGACATGGATCTTTTGTGGTAAATATGCAGAACTATCGCAAGAAAAGTTACTTAGAAAGCCGCACGTTCAGATCATTCGCATGCAGAAACCTCAGTTGATTGTAGAAGATATTTTATTAGAATTAGGAAAACGTGGAGTTATGACGTTACTAGTAGAAGGTGGCGCGGCCATTAATGCGTCATTCGTCAAAGCCCGTGCGGTGCAGAAAGTCATTTGTTATGTAGCGCCAAAGTTACTGGGTGGAACAGGATCTCTGACGCCAATTGGAGGACTTGATCCACAATTGATGAATGATGCGTTTCCATTTGCATTTGAAAGTGTAGAAATGATTGGACCTGACATAAAAATCATTGCGGTACCGAAAGAGAGTGATTAAACGATGTTTACAGGAATAATCGAAGAGATCGGCTCGGTTAAACATATACAACCAGGTGCTCAGTCCATGACATTAACGATAGCTGCATCTGTTGTGTTGACCTATGTAAGTATCGGCGACAGCATTGCGGTGAACGGTGTTTGCTTGACAGTCAAAAGCTTTACGAAAAATCAATTCGCGGCAGACGTTATGCCTGAAACCGTAACCTCAACATCTTTACGGCAATTGACATCAGGAAGCCTTGTGAATCTAGAACGTGCCCTTGCTGCGAATGGCAGACTTGGCGGCCATTTTGTTACGGGACATGTAGATGGTGTAGCGACTATTCGTGACAAGCGAACAGTGGATAATGCATTATATATCCGCTTATCACTACCAGAAGGATATGGCCAATATTTGGTACATAAAGGCTCTATTTCATTGGATGGTACATCGTTAACAATCTTTGAAGTGAAAGATCCAGATATTACAATTTCTTTAATCCCGCATTCACAGGAAATGACAGTCATTGCGAAAAAGAAAATAGGTGAGACGGTCAATTTCGAATGCGATATGCTCGCTAAATATGTTGAGAACATGCTGCAAAAAAGACAGGACAATGGTCAAACGTTATCGAAAGACTTTTTACAACAACACGGATTTATGTGAAGGAGTGAATGAGGATGTTTCATACAATCGAAGAAGCATTAGAAGACTTACGGCAAGGAAAAGTCGTCATCGTAGTGGATGATGAAGACCGAGAAAATGAAGGGGACTTCGTCGCGCTAGCTGATCAAGTCACACCAGAAATTATCAATTTCATGGCAACGAAAGGTCGCGGTTTGATTTGTGTGCCGATTACGGAACAGAAAGCTACGCAACTGGGCTTATCCATGATGACTGATCATAATACGGATTCGCACGGCACGGCATTTACAATCAGTGTCGACCATCAATCTACACATACAGGCATTAGCGCATTTGAACGAGCTGATACAATCGTTAAAATGATGGAGTCGACTGCAACTTCAGGTGAATTCAAACGCCCTGGACATGTATTCCCTCTTATAGCGAAGTCAGGAGGTGTGCTTGAACGTACTGGACATACTGAAGCAGCTATAGATTTGGCGAGATTAGCGGGAAGTGCTTCGGCAGGGGTGATTTGCGAGATTATGAGTGAAGACGGAACAATGGCGCGTGTGCCTGAATTACGTCAAATGGCCGAAGAACTGGATTTGAAATTAATTACGATTCAGGATCTAATTCATTACCGTCTACAACGAGAGCAATTAGTAATTCGTGAAGCGGAAATTAAGTTGCCTACAGATTACGGAGAGTTCCGCATGGTTGGCTATACTGAAACGATGACAGGTAAAGAACATGTGGCGTTGGTAAAAGGGGACGTCACGACAGAAGAACCGGTTTTGGTAAGAGTTCATTCTGAATGTTTAACAGGCGACGTTTTTGGTTCTTGTCGCTGTGACTGCGGTCCGCAACTTCAAGCGGCGCTTTCTCAGATTGAAGAAGAAGGTCGGGGCGTATTGCTTTATATGCGCCAAGAGGGTAGAGGTATAGGCTTGATCAATAAACTGAAAGCCTATGAACTCCAAGAACAAGGTTTTGACACAGTAGAAGCGAATGAAAAGCTTGGATTTGTAGCGGATTTGCGCGATTACGGAATCGGTGCGCAAATTCTGCGAGAACTAGGTATTCGAGAAATGCGTCTGTTGACGAATAACCCGAAGAAAATTGCTGGTTTAAAAGGATATGAGTTGGAAGTGGTCGAACGTGTTCCAATTCAACTACCTTTTAATGAAGCGAACGAAAAATACTTACACACAAAAGCGGAAAAATTAGGTCACTTATTAACTTTATAAGGAGAGGTAAAATTGGGTAATTTATTCGAAGGACATTTAGTAGGTACGGAGTTAAAAGTAGGAATTGTTGTAGGTCGATTCAATGAGTTCATCACCGGGAAGCTACTATCAGGTGCACAGGACGCATTCAAACGACATGGTGTAGATGAAGCGGACGTAGACGTAGCATGGGTACCAGGAGCATTTGAAATTTCGTTGATCGCGAAGAAAATGGCGGATTCTAAAAAGTATGATGCAGTCATTACGCTCGGTACAGTAATCCGTGGCGCGACACCTCACTTTGACTTTGTCTGCAATGAAGTGGCAAAAGGTGTATCTCAAGCGGGTATGCAATCTGGGATCCCGGTGATCTTTGGTGTGCTAACGACGGATACGATTGAGCAGTCGATCGAGCGTGCAGGGACTAAGGCGGGTAACAAAGGCTGGGACGCAGCAGTGTCTGCTATTGAGATGGCGAACTTAGCGAAGCAGTTTGACTGATTAGTGAGTAGAAATAAAAGGATGCTCCCTGAAATGACTAACTTCAGGGAGTATCCTTTTGCATTGTTAAGTTTAAGAGCAAGAGTTTATTAATAGTGAGTGAGTTTGTGAGTACGAGGGGATGGAAGCTAGAGTGTCCAGCTTCCGCTCATAGAACACATTTAGCGCTCTATAGCACGCACAATCCGCTCTATCAGACGCCACGAGTGCTCATAGATTCATCTAAGTGATCATAGAACCTTCATAACCGCTCATAGCCTCTAAAGCTAAACATTAATCACAACCATAACCTTAATGCACAACAAAGAGTATCGCCCACTCGCATTGCAAGGGATTGGTTTTTAGGAGAGGTGACTTAAAAACCTTTAAAGAAAAAACTGTCTAAGAAACGAATATAGTTTCTTAGACAGCTCTAAATTCATTATTTAACTGCAACTACGCCTAGCTTTTCACGTGCCTGTACAGTAGCGATTACCATGTTCTTCAATGCAGCAATTGTTTCCTCGCGCTTTCTAGTCTTCAAACCACAATCGGGATTAATCCAGAATTGGTTGGGCTCGAGGACTTCAAGGCCTTTGTTGATAATCTCTGTCATCTCTTCAACAGCCGGAACACGTGGACTATGGATGTCGTAGACGCCTAAGCCGATTCCTTTGTCGTAGTGATACTCATTGAAAGCTTCCACCAAGTCGCCGTGACTACGTGAAGTTTCAATTGAAATGACGTCTGCATCAAGTGCGCTGATCGCCTCAATAAAATCGTTGAAATCACAATAGCACATATGCGTGTGAATTTGCGTCGTATCTTTTACAGATGCAGTAGATACACGGAATGCATTGACTGCCCAATCTAAATAGTGTTTCCATTCAGCTTTTTTCAATGGAAGACCTTCACGAAGTGCTGGCTCATCCACTTGAATCATGTGAATACCTGCCGCTTCAAGTGCTTCAACTTCCTTGCGTAAAGCAAGTGCAATTTGGTTTGTCACTTCTTCTCTTGACAAATCATCACGAACAAACGACCAATTTAAAATGGTGACAGGACCTGTAAGCATTCCTTTTACTTCGTGATCTGTGAGAGATTTTGCATAAACGGATTCTTCGACTGTCATCGGTTTAATGAATGCAACGTCTCCGAAGATGATTGGTGGCTTCACACAACGTGAACCGTAGGACTGAACCCAGGCTTTTTCAGTGAAGACAAAGCCATCTAGCTTTTCTCCGAAGTATTCAACCATGTCCGTCCGTTCGAACTCACCATGAACTAACACATCTAGCCCTAGGTCTTCTTGAATATCAATCCATTCTTTAATTTCAGCATTTACGAAGTCTTTGTACTGTTGATCTGTAATTTCACCTTTTCTCCATTTATTACGTGTAGCGCGTACTTCTGGAGTTTGTGGGAAACTACCTATTGTAGTAGTTGGAAGCAGTGGCAATTGGAATTTTTCCTGCTGCTTCACTTTACGTGCCGCAAATAATGAACTTCGTTTACTGTCGGAAAGTAAACTTCCAGACGTTGCTTCACGCACTTCTTTATTGTTACGAGCGGGGAGTGCGTTAAATGCGTTCAATGCTGCTTCGCTTTTTGCAAATTCGGAGGCGACTTTTTCCCTTCCGTGTAGTAAAGACGTTTGAATCGTTTTGATTTCTTCGATTTTCTCATCAGCAAATGCTAAAGCATTCAATATTGTTGCATCAAGCTTCTGTTCAGAACGAGTCGTAACAGGTGAGTGAAGCAGACTACAAGATGGTTGAATCCACAAGTTATCAGTTGAAACGTGCTTCTGGATTGTTTCAGTCAATACTAGTTTATCCTCCAAATCTGACCGCCATACGTTGCGTCCGTCTACAATTCCGGCTGCAAGCACTTTGTTTTCAGGGAAACCGTATTGCGCCAAGTTCTGTAAGTTTTTCTCGCCTCCGTGGACAAAATCAAGTCCAATTCCTGCAACTGGTAATGCGCTAGTCTCTACATAATGTTCTACTGAATCAAAGTAAGTCTGCAAGAGAATATTTAGCCCATCGAGACTTTTCGTCAACTGTGAATATATTTCAGTGACAGTTTTCATTTCATCTGAGCTAATGGAGGTAGATAGAATTGGCTCATCGATTTGCACCCATTGCACACCTTCATCCTGTAGTTCCTGTAACACTTTTTGATAAAGTGGAATCAATTGCAAGATGATGGATGGTACGTCTTTGTCCGCGTATCCTTTAGATAATTTTAATAATGTATAGGGGCCAAGAAGAACGGGTTTACCTTCAATACCTAGTTCATTCTTTGCTTCACGATAGGCAGCAAGTGGCTTGTTTTCCGTCAACTCAAAACGCTGTCCCTCGTATTCAGGTACGATATAGTGATAGTTCGTATTGAACCACTTGGTCATTTCAGAGGCAACTGCCTCGTCATTGCCGCGAGCCATTGAGAAGTAAGTGGAAGTGGAAACTTGTCCGCCTTTCCAGTTATAGCGTGAAGGTATGATGCCGAACATTGCGGATGTATCTAGTACGCGATCATACAATGTGAAATCACCCACGGCAATTAAGTCCACGCCTGCCTCTTGTTGCTTTTTTAAGTTGGCCAATCGAATCTCTTTCGTTGTTTGAAGAAGCTCGTCTTCTGAGATCTTGTTCGACCAAAATGCCTCGAGTGCACGTTTCCATTCACGATTTTCACCTATAACAGGATAGCCTGTGATACTACTTTTAACCATTGATTATTCCCCCTTGAAATTTTTGTATTAAAAAAACATTTCTCGGGGAAATGTTAGAAGATCGCGTATGTATAAAACACATGCATAAAAAAGCATATATTTATAGACTGCGTATGTCTAACACTTCCCTATTCACCGTAGGATTAAGCGTTGTGAAAAATAGGCAGGTGTCTGGCTGGACGCTGGGCGTCTTCACAGTGGCGGGACCGCTCCAAGAAAGGATTCCCTATTAAGAAATGAAAGGTTTTTCATTTCACCCATTTTTCAAACTATTCAATTCAGATGATTGTCTTTAAAGCTATCATATGGAAAAACAGGTGTCAACTTGCTATCTATATTTAATGATTACTACTTATAGAACAATTATTGAGTAGAAAGATAGGGGCGAGAGGAGGGAAGACTTCTCTACATAAACTGTTATATAACTGTTGTAGATGATTACAATCACGTCTGCTTTATCGAGATGTGAAAATTTTCACAATTCAGTTGAAAGTTAACTAGACTTTAGGTATGATATGTACTAACACGTCTTCAAATGAAGAAATTGATCATCTTTTATGTGCTAATTTTTAATTAGCAGGCTATGGGGTATTGCTGAATAATCGATGATAATTAGTGTTCATCGCTACATGTTATACAACAGAGTGGCGCAAAAAATATTAAGGGGTGGCTTTTTTCCATGACAAATTATGAAAAAGTAGGTAAACTGCAAGTCGCGACAGAACTGTATAACTTCGTAAACGAAGATGTTCTACCAGGCTTAGAAATCCAAAAAGATCAATTTTGGGCAAACTTTGATTCGCTCATTCATGAACTTGCTCCTGAAAACAAAGCGCTATTAGAAAAACGTGATGAATTGCAAAAGACTATTAGCGAATGGCACCAAAATAATAAAGGCGAAATTGATTTCGCTAAATATAAAGAGTTTTTACAAGAGATTGGCTATTTAGAGCCAGTTCCTGAAGACTTTAAAGTAACAACAGCTAACGTTGACAATGAAGTCGCAAACCAAGCAGGCTCACAATTGGTAGTTCCAATTGATAACGCTCGTTATGCTTTAAATGCAGCCAATGCTAGGTGGGGAAGTCTATACGATGCACTTTACGGATCGGATGTAATTAGTGATGAAGCGGGTGCTGAAGCTGGTGTTCAATACAATCCGATTCGTGGACAAAAGGTTATCGATTTTGCGAAGAATTTATTAGATCAAGCGGCGCCTTTAGCTGAGGGTTCTCATGCAGAGGTAACAGCTTATAAAATTGTAGAAGGTAAACTTCAAGTGACGCTTGAAAGCGGTAACACGGTTCTATTACAAGATGAGTCCAAGTTTGTTGGATATAATGGCAGAGAAGACGAGCCTACTGCTATATTGTTAGTGAATAATGGATTGCATATCGAAATCGCAATCGACAAAAATAATCCAATCGGTAAAAGTGATAAAGCTGGTGTGAAAGATCTAGTACTTGAAGCGGCACTTTCTACGTTGATGGACTGTGAAGACTCGATTGCTGCAGTGGACGCCGAAGATAAAGTTGGCGTATACCGTAACTGGCTTGGTCTAATGAAGGGTGACTTGGAATCTACATTCAAGCGTGGTAGTAAAACAGTTACAAGGAAACTAAATGCTGATCGTACGTATACTGGTGGTGATGGCAAGCAGTTGACACTGCGTGGTCGTTCATTGATGTTCGTACGTAATGTAGGTCACTTAATGACTAACAATGCGATCCTAGATGAAAATGGCAATGAAGTACCGGAGGGTATCTTGGACGGTGTTCTTACATCTTTGATTGCTACGCATAACTTTAAAGAAAACGCAGAGTTTAAAAACTCACTTCATAATTCTATTTACATCGTAAAGCCGAAAATGCATAGTCCAGCTGAGGCGGCCTTTGCAAACAAACTATTTGATCGTATTGAAGATCTACTAGGTGTTGAACGCAATACGATTAAAATTGGGGTTATGGATGAAGAGCGCAGAATGTCACTGAATCTGAAATCTGCAATTAATGAAGTAAAAGAGCGTATTGCATTTATCAATACTGGATTCCTTGACCGTACAGGTGACGAAATTCATACATCTATGGAAGCGGGGCCAGTCATTCGCAAAGCAGATATGAAGACATCTAAGTGGCTATCTTCATATGAAGCTGCAAACGTGGCAGTCGGAATTGGAGCGGGTCTACCAGGTCACGCGCAAATAGGTAAAGGAATGTGGGCTATGCCGGACCTAATGGCTGCAATGCTTGAACAGAAAATCGCTCATCCAAAAGCAGGAGCGAGCACTGCCTGGGTTCCGTCACCAACAGCTGCAATTTTGCATGCATTGCATTACCATGAAGTAAATGTTAAAGAAGTACAAGCTGGAATCGACAGTTCAATCGATTACCGCGATGGTATCCTTGATATTCCATTGGCGCCTAATGCAGATTGGTCTACTGAAGAAGTACAATCGGAACTAGATAACAACGCACAAGGAATCCTAGGTTATGTAGTTCGCTGGATCGACCAAGGAGTAGGGTGTTCAACAGTTCCTGATATCAATGATGTGGGATTAATGGAAGACCGTGCGACCTTACGTATTTCGAGTCAGCACATTGCAAACTGGTTACGTCATGGCGTTTGTACGAAAGAACAAGTAAAGGAAACTTTGGAGCGGATGGCAAAAGTAGTAGATCAGCAAAACGCGGAAGATGAATTGTATCAACCGATGGCTCCGAATTATGATGATTCTATCGCGTTCCAGGCGGCATCCGACTTGATCTTTAAAGGGGCGGAACAACCGAGTGGATATACGGAGCCTATCTTGCATGCTCGACGTATTGAAGCTAAAGCGAAAGCAAAACAAAAAGCGACTGTACAAAACTAATAACCATTCCGAACCGCCTCTCTTTCTCTAAAGAAAGAGAGGCGGTCTTTTACGTAATTAAATAGAGGTGGATATTTTTCTAATAAATCTGTAAACATGCTATACTAGCAGGAATGTTGAAAAGGGGATGAATAAAATATGTTGCAAACCAATCAAACAGTTTTCGTATTAGTAGATGTTCAAGGAAAGCTCGCACAAATCGTCAATGGAAGTAAGGAATTGCATGATAACCTGGAAAAACTGATTAAAGGATTACACGTATTGGATGTTCCAATTCTATGGCTAGAACAATACCCTGATGGTTTAGGGCCGACTACTGAATCGTTATCGAACTTGCTTGAAGGTCAGCAACCGATTGCGAAAATGACATTCAGCGCAATGGGCAATGAAGAATTTGTTAATCAACTGGAGAAACTGGGAAGAAAGCAAGTATTAATTGCGGGAATAGAAACCCATATATGCGTCTATATGACAGCAGCTGATCTTGTAAAGCAGGGCTATGAAGTAGAAGTAGTCGTAGATGCTGTGACCTCCAGAACCGAAGCCAATAAAATGATTGGTTTGCAAAAGATGAAGCATCTAGGAGTCTCAGGTACTTGTGTAGAAACCGCTTTATATGAGTTGCTTGGTGAGGCGGGGACAGATAAATTTAAACAAGTGTTAAAAGTAATTAAGTAAATCAAAATAGACAAAAGCGAAATGCCTATTTTCGGCATTTCGCTTTTTATTATTCCCATTGTTCTCGCTGTAAATCTTCCGCGATGAGTTGTAGATCATCAGCGGTTATAGACAATAACTCATAGTTGGTTGTCTCGGCTAGTTGTACCGCCATTTTTTTCAGGAATTTTGGTGAACCTTCATTTTCTTCATCATATAGAAGCAACAAAGCATCTGAATTTCGAAGTAGGAACTTATTCTTCTCGACAAATTGCCAAGGTGCTTCATAAGGTTTATTCGTCAGACTTACAGAATAATCGGCTAGTGCTATGATTTGCTCGTATGTTTCTTGTTTACGTTCATTCCAATTCGATTGCTGATCAAGAAATGGCGTAATGACCGCGTATTGTAATTGGGGATAGTCTTCCTGTAATTCCCACACGCATTCAATAATCCACGTTTCAACACCGAGCTGTCCACTGACTATAACCCATTCAAGACCTTGATCTAGAAGAGTTAATAATTGATCCGTCAATGCTTTTTTGATGATAGGTATTCCTTGATGGTCTTCATTAAAAATTCCTAGTTCATGGGCTTTGTAACCGCTCACGAGTAGACGTTTAATCATTGTTGACCACTTATTGCTGCTTGTGCAAGTTTTGTAATCGTCATATCATCCATCGGTGGATTGTGAAGACCAGCCCGTACATCGCGATAATGTCTCTGAAGAGGGTTCGATAATTCCAAACTCTTTGCACCTACAATACGCATCGCTAAGTTAACAATTTCAATTGCACTGTTTGTCACGATCGATTTCGCTACTCCAAGCTCATTTTGTAAGTGAACCCGACGTGCAGAATCGTCGTAAATACCTGCTATATCATAAAGTAAGTGGCGTGCCTTAATCAGCTCTAAATCCATCTTTCCGATTTGCGTTTGAATATTGAATAGGGAAGCAATAGGTTCGTTGAGACTGTTTGGCTGATAAGTAGCCGCAAAGTGCACTGCATAATCACGAGCCGCCTGGGCAATTCCCATATAACATGCAGGAATATGTAGAAGCCAGCCATTTTGTTTAGTAGCGCGTGGCTCTTCATTTACTTCTACTAACTGTTCGTTTGTTGCTTGGACTTGATCTAGTACGAGCGTCTGGCTTTCTGTGCCGCGCATTGAAATCATATGCCAAGTATCTCTGATGGAAAGACCAGTCGTTTCACTTGGTAATAAAAAGAAACCTGTTTTTTGTTTTTCTTCAATCCAAACAGATACCAGGATATGAGTAAGGGCGGGTGCCATAGTTGTAAACGTCTTTTCTCCTGAAATCACCCAACCATTTTCAGTGCGTACCGCGGTTGTTTGTGGACGGCCGCCACGAGTTGGACTCCCAGTCTGTGCTTCTGTAACCGAGCGATTAACAAGCGCGCCTTGTTGAATCGCTTCACTAAACTGTGCCAGTTGTTCTTCCGACCATTTACGGCTCTCGTACAGCTCACCAACGACTCCTTGATGCCAGCCGATTGCAAGAGCGGTAGCGCTATCGAAGCGAGCTATAGTTTCTTGGAAAAGTACCATGTCCGTCACTGTGCTACCCGCGCCTCCGAATTCTTTAGGTAGGGTAAGCGTCGTATAGCCCATTTCCACAAGTTTTTCTATATTCTCTTTTGGGAATTTTGAGAGCTGATCAGACCGTTCTGAAAAGCTGCTGAAAAACGGACCTGCCTCAGTCAATTCATTGACCCATCGGCGTTGAAAGTCCGTTGTGATAAAAAGTTCTGTCGACACGAGTAACACGTCCTAACTACTTCAGTCTAATACTGCTTTTATTTGTGTATTATTTTGTAAATATATGTAGAAATGAAAGATTACCTTGAGTGCTTCTCTCAAGAGTCATGAAATTCTAGTATACTAGAAAAACAAAAAAAATACCATTCTGACGAAAGAAAAAAGTTCGTGTCGTATGATGGAGAAAGGTTAGTGTATTTACGTTCTGTTCATCAACTTTTATTGCTGACGAATTCTTACGTTTTTTAAAATTCGATTTTTAAAAACCGTTATAAAAAGCGTCTTTTAACTATATATTAATACCATAAAGTCACGATATGTATGTTGATCTTCAGTCTCGGAAAACTAAATACCTAGTAATGGCATAACTTTATAAAATATGAGTGAATATCATGTCAAAGGTTATGTTTTTAAGAATATTATGGTAAAGTATATACTGAAATAACTATGTTGATGTATAATAATAACTGGATATAAAGTTTTAAGTTGTACTGACAATTTAATAGAGGAGAATGGAAAACATGAAGTTTACAGTGGGTAAAAAGCTGTGGTTTGGTTTTATGAGTGTGGTTATCATCATGATTATTATCGGTGTTATCGGATTCCTGTCGCTAAAAAGTGTCAATGAAAAGTATTCGTTTTTAATTAATGATCGGATGCATAAAGTGATTTTATTAGAGCAACAGCAAAGTGATCAAAATAATTTAGCTAAAGATATTAGAGGATACATGTTATATGGCAATGAATCTTACATAAAAGAATTGGAAGAAACTCAATTACGTATAGAAGAACGCTTAACTGAATTAGGGAGAATTATATCAAACAACTCTATGCAGGAAGCTTTATCTTCTATTAAAGAAGCGAGTACTGAATACGATAAAGTACTTCTATCTATTATAGAAGAGAAACGTGCGGGGAATGATGAACAAGCACTTGCAATTGGAACAAACGGGGCTGGTTATCAAGAGACAATTTCGGATAATATCAATCTAATAACTGAATATCAAAGACAACAGCAACAAGAGTTGGAAGAAGATGTAGCGAGCTATACAAAAAGTGCATTTTTATTGGCTGGTTCCTTAATCATATTCGGCATCATTGGTAGTATAATCATCACGATTGTGATCAGTCGTTTGATTAGCCGTCCAGTTGCGCGAATGACTTCAGCGCTTACTGAAGTATCGGCTGGAAACTTTGCGATAGATGAAGTGAAGATTAAAAACAATGATGAAATCGGTGATATGTCTACTGCACTGAATGTAATGGTTATTGATTTGCGAGGGATCATCGATCGTGCGAAAAATTCAGCTTTGCAATTGGCAGCACAATCAGAAGAATTGTCCGCAAGTGCTGAAGAAAGTTTAGCAGCGTCTGAGATGGTAGCGGAAATTTCAGAAAAGAATTTGCAAACAAGTGAAGAGCAGGCAAACATTGTCAATCAATCTACCGTCTCGATGGGTGAAATGGTAACTGCAATTGATGTCATTACACAAGATAACGAAGAAATGCTGAATTCTTCTGAAGATGTGGCGCGATTGGTTAAGGAAGGTTCTGCACTCATGGGGGAAACAACCAATCAGATGACAAATATTAGTCAAAACATCGGGGACTCTATGACGACTATTAATAAAATGTCTAAGCACACCGAAAGTATCCGTGGTGTCACATCGATGATCGCAGCGATTGCTGAACAAACTAATTTACTTGCACTAAACGCGGCGATTGAAGCTGCGCGTGCAGGAGAACATGGTAAAGGTTTTGCTGTCGTAGCTGAGGAAGTACGGAATCTGGCGGAGCAGTCCAAGCAATCTACTCAAGAAATTGGCCGAATGATTGATACAATCATTCACGATGTAGAAACGGTAGTAATGAGCACGGAGGAAGGCGGAAAGCGTGTAGCTGAAGGCCTAATATCCACAGAAAAAACAAATTCTATCTTCATGGATATCGAGCATGCTACTTCAGACGTCAGTGAAAAGGTATCAACGGTATCTGCAGCGATTGAAGAAATTCGCGCGATGACCGATGAAGTGACAGAAGGAGCCAAACAAGTGGAAGAATTGGCTGTTCAGGCAGCGGCAGAAGCTCAGTCTACTAGCGCTGCAACAGAAGAACAGTTGGCGGCTAATGAGGAAATCACTTCAAGCGCACAATCTTTGGCTCAACTTGCGGAACAACTTCAACATGATATGTCACGGTTTAAAGTCTAATAAACAGAAAGGAGTTGATTGCAAATTATGCAATCAACTCTTTTTAAATGGAAAATAAGCAATTGTTTCATATGAGGGACTTTCATTCGGATGAATCTTGAATAAAGAAAAACCTTCTATTGTAATAGGCACAGGTTCAATCATCTTTTTTTCTAATTGCAGCTTATCCGTCGTTTTTCTTTTTTTAGCTATTGTGATATGCGGAACAAAACGTGTATCTTTTTCCAGCTCCAGAATATTTTCAACCCGTCTGGCGATTTGTCTTTGTAATTCACTTAATATACTTGAAGGCTGGACTGCAAGAAAAACGACACGTGGTCCACTTGCAGATCCGAAGAAAGACATGCCTTTTACGTACATTGTGAATTCTTTATTCGATAGAGCAATTTTCTGTAGACAAGATTTCAGCCATGGGAGTTTGGCTTCATCGAGCTCACCGATATAGCGCATAGTTAGATGCAGATCTTTTGCGTGTGGAATCACTTTGTATTTCTCTATCAATTGATATTCAGCACGAAATTGCTGGGCTATTTCTTCGACTGGATGAGCAGTAGGGATGCCTATAAAATAATGTTGTGCCAATTCCAGCTCACCTCCTATTTAGTAGGTTCCCTTACTCTCAGAAAAATATGCATATTTCGATGATAATCTTCGTATAGTTCATCGTCCTCTGTAACGTACTAACAAATTACTTGAGTAATGTGTATAATGAGAATGGGATATAACACAATCATTGTAATGAGAAAGGGGATGTCAAAATGATTAAAACACTGATTTTTGATCTAGATGACACACTGATTTGGGATGCCAAGAGTATTTCAATGGCATTTCAAAAAACATGTGAGTATGCGACAAAGAAAACAGGAGTCAATCCAGTTGAACTCGAGCATGCGGTACGTCAGGAAGCAAGAGATTTGTATGCTACATACGAAACATTTCCACATACTCAAAACATCGGGATTAATCCTTTTGAAGGACTATGGGGTGTCTTTGACGATGAAGGGGAAGAATTCCAGAAAATGAAAGAGATTGTTCCAGGCTATCAAAAAGAGGCTTGGATTAGAGGGTTAAAGAAATTAGGGGTTAATGATGAGGCATTCGGAAGAGAACTGGCTGAAATGTTTCCGAAAGAGCGTAAAAATAGTCCTTATATATATGAAGAAACGTTTGAAGTGTTAGATAAGTTAAAGGAAGATTATCAGCTGGTCCTACTGACAAATGGATCACCGAGTCTACAGCAAATTAAATTAACGATATCGCCTGAAATACCTGGTTACTTTGATCATATAATTGTTTCTGGCGCATTCGGAAAAGGAAAGCCTGATGCTTCTATATTTAAATATGTTCTTGATTTATGCGGCATTCAAGCGGATGAAGCATTGATGATTGGTGATAACCTAATGACAGATATTTTAGGTTCAAGCCGTGTTAATATGCATAATGTGTGGATCAATCGTGAGAATAAGCCACCGAATGATGAAGTAAAACCTACTTATGAGATTGACAATTTACATGGGCTATTTCCTATACTTACAACACTAGAAGACCGATGAGATCATCTCATCGGTTTTAATTCTTTTCTACTCATAGCTACTGGTTTAAATAGCAAGGAGGTGCATCATGCTAGAATATCTTTTGGTGTTTTTAGGAGCGGCTATACCGTGGATTGAAATCATGATTGTCATTCCTTTAGGTATTATTAGAGGGTTATCGCCTATGTGGGTAATGCTACTTTCATTTGCTGGTAATATGTCAACTATCCTTCTTTTGATTATTGGTTTCCACCCTATTAAAGAATGGATGGAACGCAGAAAGCAAAAGAAAGGAAAAGGTGAATCGAAACGCCAACAACGCGCAAAACAAATTATGAATACATATGGACTACCTGTTTTAGCACTTGCAGGTCCAATATTAATTGGGACACATATCGCGGCCTTTATTGGTCTTGTATTCGGCGCGAAGAAAGTGAATACGGCGATTTGGTCTGCAGTCAGTATTGCACTTTGGTGTTTAGTGTTTGGTATTCTGACCGCTATGGGATTCGACTTTTTTGTTAATCGTACATAAAGAAATCCAGCTGATAAAATGATCAGCTGGATTTCTTTATTCTTATAGATCTATTGCTTTAGCATCATTAATATTTTGAACTTCTTTAATACGCTTGATCGAATCAGCCTCAACGTGGTGGTCAACAGCTAACATCATAATTGCATATCCACCTTCAGTAGAACGTCCAACCTGCATCGCTGCTATGTTGATGTTTTCATTTGCTAGAAGTGTACCTACACGACCAATTGCACCTGGCTGATCCATGTGGCGGATGAATAATAAGTGACCGCTAGGAATCGCATCCACTACATAATCATCGACTTTTACAATACGTGCTCCTAGACCGTTCAGAAGTGTACCTGCTACTTTGCGGACACCTTTTTCTGTAACGATTTCTACTGTAATCAGGTTCGAGAAGCCTTTACCTGTAGTTGTTTTTTGTTCATTCACTTTAATGCCGTAACGATCAGCTAATAGCTTCGCGTTTACATCATTTACAGTTTCGCCAAGATTACGCTTCAAAATACCTTTAACCGTATTACGAGTTAATGCTCGTACATCGTAGTTTGCCAATTCTCCAGCATACTGAATGTTGATTTCATGGATAACCGAGTTTTGAATTTGTGATAAGAACATGCCCAATTTCTCCGTAAGATCGAAGAATGGTTCGATTTTCGCCAACACATCACGGGAAACAGATGGCAAGTTCACTGGGTTACGAACAGATCCGATTGTCAGGAAGTTCACTACATCGCGGCTTACGTCAACTGCGACTGATTCCTGTGCTTCGAATGTACTTGCTCCCAAGTGAGGAGTTGCGATCACTTCATCTAAAGTTAATAATTTGTGACCTACGAATGGCTCTTCCTCGAATACGTCCAATGCAGCACCCGCTACTTTACCAGCGACAATTGCGTCATATAAAGCATCTTCGTCAATGATTCCACCGCGTGCACAGTTGATAATTTGTACACCGTCTTTCATTTTCGCAAAAGCATCTTTATTGATCATTCTGCGCGTCTCTTTAAGTAGTGGGGTATGAACTGTAATGAAGTCTGCTGCTTCGAGTACTTCATCTACTGTTCCGATTTCAATACCTAACTTCTTCGCAATATCTTCAGTTAGAAACGGATCATATGCTACTACATTCATACGCTGTCCTCTTGCACGTCTTGCCACTTCAGCACCGATACGGCCAAGTCCGATGATTCCTAAAGTTTTATTTTTCAATTCCACACCTAGGAATGATTTTCTATCCCATTTATTGTTTTTTAATGAGTTGAAAGCCTGAGGAATTTTACGTGCCATAGACATCATCATTGCAATTGTGTGCTCTGCAGCGGAGTTCGTGTTACCGTCTGGAGCGTTGACAACAATAATTCCTTTTTCAGTTGCTGCGTCCAAATCGATATTATCGACACCTACACCTGCACGACCGATGATTTTTAGTTGATCTGCTGATTCCAACAATTCTTTAGTAACGGTTGTCTGACTACGAACTAATAGTGCGTCAAAGCCTTTGATTCGCTCTTTCAACTGATCAGGTGTTAAGTTTGTCTCCATTACAACTTCAAAACCTTCTGCTTGTCGTAGTGGGAAAATTCCGTCCTCGCTAAGTGGGTCACTAATAAGTATTTTAAAAGCCATGGTATTCATTCTCTCCTTCAATTGTTTGTAGTGGATTTTTTAGTGAAAAAACTATGTGTGATTGACCGTATATGTATGTTACGGGTTACCTCCTTTTAGCTAAAATAAAAAAGCCTTCCATCCCTTACATATAAGTAAGGGGCGAAAAGCTCGATAAACTAACGCGGTACCACCCTTGTTTTGCTGCAAAAGCAGCCTTCATTCAGCATGCGTAACGTACATGTGACGGACCAGCCTACTAAAAAAGTTCAGCCAATCAATTCGGAAGTGCCTCCAACCTTGGAATTTGCTGATTTTCACCACTGCATCAGCTCTCTAGAAAATTCGTTAAAGGAAGGTATCTCTTCGTCGAAATTGTTAATCAACTATTAATTTAGATTTATCATAACACGTCAAAAACTATTGTCAATTGCTTTCCTGCAAAAAACAGAAAACAGTCAAATACGAACGTAAATAGTGAATTATTTGTGAACGTTCGTGTTTTGGACGTTAATTATAAAGATATATCCTAATTTCGATTTAGTAAATGGAAATGGCATAAGTCGTCTGAAGAGAAGATGTACTAGTAAGCGTGCTATAGTGACCTTATACTATTCGTAAAAAGGAGTGTTTGGAATTGAAAAATTTAGAATCTCTAGAGCAGTTTGAGCAACTTAAACAACGAGAACGAGTCATTTTCTTATTCACTGCAGATTGGTGTCCGGATTGTAGAGTGATTGAACCATTCTTACCGACATTGGAAACGGAATTTAAGGAATACGAATTTGTCTCTGTTGATCGTGACGATTTCATTGATCTATGCAGTCAGTTGGATATATTCGGTATTCCGAGCTTCATAGCGTTCAGCAAAGGGACAGAAACAGGCCGGTTCGTTAGTAAAAATCGTAAAACTAAAGAAGAAATCGAAGAATTTATTAATAGCTTGGCGTAATTTACTGTATCCATAATTGAGATCATGGATACAACTAAACAAAGGACTGAAGACAACGATAAAAGTTGTTTTCAGTCCTTTTCTATTGAGCCACATGCTCCATTAGTTGTTATGTGTTTTATTTTGTGTAATCTTTCAATTGCTCCATCAGGATTTCTGCGCCCCGTGGACTAATGAATAGACCGTTTGACAACTGTTTATTTTCTTCCATCACTTCACCCGTGATGAAACATGCTCTGTTGACTTGATACTTTCTTAAAATTATTCTATCGTCCTCTGCGAAAATTTCGATAGGATCACCCTTATCGATTGACAGAGAATTTCGAAGTTCTTTTGGAATCACAATCCTACCGAGATGATCTACTTTACGAACAATACCTAAAGACTTCATAAGCTCCTCCTCGAAGAAATGTAGTTGGTAATTTCTATTATACACAAAAATATACTATCTACAATTTACAAAACTTGAATGCGCAGAACAATTCGATAATTCTGCTATACAATTAAATTATTAATGCTATAATAGTCAGTAATTAAATATTTCTTATCAAGAGAAGCTGAGGGATTTGGCCTGATGAAGCTTCAGCAACCTCTGTGCAAACAGGAAGGTGCTACCTCCAACAAGATTGTTGTCTTGAGAGATAAGAACGGTGAACGGTCAACCCTCATTTTCTTATCCAAGAGAAATGAGGGCTTTTTGTATAGAAATAATAATAATAATAATAGATCTTCAAGGGGGAATTAGCATGCCGATTAACATACCAAAACATCTACCAGCAGGGGAATTATTGAAAGAAGAAAAAATCTTTATTATGGATGAAGAACGTGCGACTACACAGGATATCCGTCCAATTAATATATTGATCTTAAACTTGATGCCTGAAAAAGAAAAGACAGAATTACAATTACTTCGATTGCTTGGTAATACACCATTACAAGTAAATGTTACATTTCTTAATACGGCTACCTACGTTTCAAAAAACGTCAGTCAGAATCATCTAGAAACTTTCTATACTACCTTCGAACATGTCAAAAATCGTCGTTTTGACGGTATGATCATTACAGGTGCCCCAATCGAACTTCTACAATTTGAAGATGTAGTGTATTGGAAAGAGTTGGAGGAAATTATGGAGTGGACAAAAACGAATGTAACGTCTGTACTTCATATTTGTTGGGGGGCACAAGCAGCGCTTTATCATCATTATGGAATTGACAAGTTCGAGTTGCCAAAGAAGTGTTTTGGAGTGTTTTCACATGACATTACCGATCCGACAGTGAACTTGGCACGAGGATTCAATGATGTATTTGTAGCGCCACATTCACGTCATACAGGAGTGCCATTAGAAGAAATAAAGAGTCATCCCGAATTGACTTTACTATCTGCTTCTGAAGAGGCAGGTGCATTCATTGTAATCTCAAATGATGCAAAGCATATTATGGTCACGGGACATTTAGAGTACGATGCACACACATTAGGGGATGAATACACGCGTGATATAGAAAAAGGAGCGGATATTGATGTTCCGGAAAACTATTATCCGAATGATGATCCGACAAATGAGCCTTTAAATACTTGGCGTTCTCATACCCATTTATTATTCTCCAATTGGCTCAATTACTACGTCTACCAAAAAACTCCTTACAACTGGAGTTAAAAGAATTGTTGTATAAATTCCTATAGTTTGCACATACTCCGACTACTGGAGGTGTATGCAGTGAACATAGATGAATTTTGGGAATTGGCTTTTTGGGAAATGACGTTACGAACGGTGATCTCATTTATTGTGCTGTTGATTTTAGCGCGTTTCATGGGGAAGAAACAAGTGTCTCAATTGACGTTCTTTCATTATGTGACTGGTATTACAATTGGTTCGATTGCAGCCAATTTGGCAGGGGAGTCTGAAACTCCGTTCTTGAATGGTTTATATGGAATGATTTTGTGGGCGGTGTTAACGATACTTGCCAACTTTTTATCGTTCAAATCCATCAAACTTCGAGTATTACTCGATGATAAACCAATGATTGTCATTCAGAATGGAAAAATCCTAGAAGGTTCCATGCGTAAATTACGGTTGAGTTTCAATGATCTAAATATGATGCTACGAGAGCAGTCGGTATTTTCGGTGAAAGATGTCAATTACGCGATATTTGAAACGAATGGTAATTTAAGTGTCATGTTAAATACGGGTGAGAAATATGCGACGAAGAAAGATGTCAAAGCTCCATCACCGACGCCAAAATATATTCCGACTGAAATTATTACTAATGGGAAAGTAGAAGAGAAAAATATGCGGGAACTTCAATTGACTGATAATTGGCTAACAGAACAACTGAAAAAGCAAGGAATTTCCAAGCCAGAGCATGTTCTTTATGCAGAAATTCAGACAGATGGCAGTTTATACATTAATACATTAAAATCAACTTAACGTGAAGAGCCCTGATATCGTCAGAGCTCTTCACGTTTTTTATAGTATTTCCCACTTTCTTTTTTTAGCCACTGCAGTAAGTTTTTCATCTGGACGAACTGCTACAGGGTACCCAACTTTCTCTAAGACTGGAAGATCTGAAATACTGTCACCATAAGCAAAGCTATTATCCCAATTCACAGTTTCCCCTTGCAGTACATGCTCGATTTGTTCATTTTTTCGTGTGCCTTGAATATGTAGAAAAGGCTGATCCATCGCTAGTTCATCTCCATTTGAAGGTATGTCTGTGCCAATAATCTTATCGAATGTTAGATGACTTGTAACAGCTTTCAAAAAAGGAGTATAAGCTCCAGAGACGAGCAAGACATGGTATCCATCTTTTTTATGTTCGGCTAGCCGATTAACGACTTGTTCATTGAAGTCAGGCAACATTACGTTATGCATGCCTTTAAAATACTCATGTAGTTCTGTCATTGACAATGAATCCAAAGCTTGGAGATAAAGACGCATAGAACGTTCTTTCATAACAGATTCAGGTAGAATTTTGAGTTTATAACGAATATATAGCGGTAATATCGAGCGATAGAATTTTCCATAGTACTGCTTGTATTTAGGATGATTCTTTAATTGCTCCATAAGTAATTTAAAGGTTTCTTTCGTGTACAACGTACCATCAAAATCAAATATCGCAACTTTCATATAGACACTCCTCTATTGTATTCTTCTATATAGTATACAAATATAACGAGTGTAAATGCAAAAAAGCAGATGGGCAAATACTCCATCTGCTTGTAGCCATGACTTATTGAATGTTTTTTGGTAAAGCAGGTTGGCCTTGTGAAGGCGCAAATGAATTCAGCAATAAATTCATATCCTGATCATTTAATTGTGGTACTTGGTAATATTGGTGTTTATTTTGATAAATAGATAATTCGTATGCCATTTCTATACAGTTTGGCACAGAATCTGCAAGTACACGGCGGACGACTGGATTACATACTTCTAATGAAGCAGCTGTTTTGCCTGTAGCGCCTTCTTTTGTAGCGCCTAGCAGCAAACCGGAGATGATTTCATCGGTGATTTCACCTGTAGATTGAATCGGTTTAGATGGTGCTTTTTCTTTCATGCCGTAAATGAAATCGCTGCCTGCTTTCATTTGATAGCTCTGTGTAGGATGTGAAGGGTCTTTGCCGGTCTTAAAACTTTCGACAAGGATATTGTATTCATCCAGCGTGAATCGGTATTGTCGATCGAGAATATCGAGAAGTTCTGGATCTTGGACATGTGGACGTAAAATCATCGCTTGGTTCAATGCTCCGAGAGTCGCGCTTAGCACTTCTTTGACATCAAATAACTCGTGTCCGCCATGATTCATTGATGGGGGGACTGCTCCGCCTTGCATGTGTTGAGATGTTTCGAATTGATTGGTCAAATATAATTCCTCCTTTAGTAGTCGTGTACATCGAGAGTAGCATGTGAGGTCGTCAAAATCTTATACATGTGAAATGGCATTTATGATTCATGCATAGTTCGTTACGTGCAAACATAACATAAGGATAGAACTCAAGAAGGGTAGTGGGAATGCATGCAGATCCATGTGGTTTCGCAAGGTGAGAGTTTATATGAAATCGGTAAAATATATGGTGTTCCGTACGAACAAATCGCTGATGCAAATGAATTGGAAAGTGATACGCGACTGGCAGTAGGACAAGCGCTTGTTATACCAATTATAGGCTCGTACTATTGGGTGCGACCTGGAGATAGTTTATATACAATTGCACAGAGATACGGTCTTTCGGTCGCACGCTTGGCAAGAATCAATGCAATTAATCCTGCTGCAAGACTATTGGTTGGACAGCGACTCTATATACCGCAAGAAGTGAAAACACTGATTGATTCTTTGTTATATGTAGAAACGCGTAATCCAGTCAGTCAGGCTATGTTGGCTGAAGTTCGTGAACGTGTGGATGGTTTGACGTATCTGGCTATGTTCAGTTATGAAGTGCAACGCGATGGTTCGCTCAAAATGCCTGCTATAGCAGATATTCCAACGACCGCCCAAAATGCAGGCGTTCTAAATATGCTGGTGCTGACCAACTTAGAAAACTATACATTTAGTGCAGAGCTAGCGCATGTAATATTCACCGATAAAGAAGCTCAAAATCGAATGATTCAAAGTGCCATTTCAATTGCGAATGAAATTGGTTATAAAGATATTCATTTCGACTTTGAGTTATTGTTCCCTGAAGATCGAGAATTATATAATGAATTATTACGCAATGCTACCGAGCAAATTCATAATGCCGGCCTTACGATTTCTACGGCACTGGCGCCAAAAGCTGGTGAAGTAACAACTGGAATTTATGGTGCCCATGATTATAAAGTACATGGTGAGATTGTAGATTTCGTGGTGTTGATGACGTATGAGTGGGGATATACTTATAGTGCACCGCAAGCTGTTAGCCCAATTGGTCCTGTCACGAAAGTAGTAGAATATGCTGTTAGTCAAATTCCGAAAGAAAAAGTATTTTTAGGTCAAAATCTGTATGGGTATGACTGGATGGCTCCGTTTGGTCAGCCAGACAGCAAAGCCGCAACGGCACTGAGTCCGAGAATGGCGACTAATCTAGCGATCGAACAAAATGCTGCAATTGAATACGACGCATTAGCTCAGGCGCCACATTATACGTATTACGATGAACAAGGAATCGAACATGAAGTGTGGTTTGAAGATGCACGAAGTATCAATGCGAAGTTTGATTTGCTTAAAAAGTTTAAGTTGCGAGGCATTATGTACTGGAAACTAGGCCTTGCATTCCCACAGAATTGGTTGTTGTTAGATGATCGATTTACTATTAGAAAGCGATAAATTTAAAGAGTTTGGTAGGGCTCGCGGTGAAACAACTAGTCATTTCGTTCCTTTTAGTTGTTTCATCTGTCGAGTTAATCTTCCTTGAGCTGCTCTTTACTTACGATTAACTAGTTTCGTTATTTTGATGTAAAGAGTGGATGTCGAGATGTGAATGTAGTAACTAAACTTGAAATTCAATAAATAAAAGCCTTCCTAGAATAGGAAAGGCTCTGTCATATGTGGCTCATTCGTTATTTAACAGTTTCATAGCACTTTGGAACATATCCATATCTGGATTTACGAGTAAAGCAGGTAGGAAAGCAAAAGTCATGATGAGGAGTAAATTAGCTCCCAGGAATGATCGAAATGTACTTGTTTTCTTTGTCATGGCGCTTCGCCTCTTTCTTTTCGTATTGTTCTCACTAGTATGTGTATGCGCTTACATTTATGACTTCACATAGTTTGTTTGAATAGATTAATAATACTCTGAATTCTGTCAAATGTAAATAATAAAGTTTGAAATAATACATAAAATTGACACAAAAGTTAAGAGAAAACAGAGATATTCTAAAAAAATCTTGTAACTTGCTATCTTTTCAGTGATAATATTGGAATACAAAGAAATATTTCGAACAATTAAAATTCAATTTATTCAGTAGAGTTGAATCTTTTAAGACCGTTATTTTGATTTATAACTACTGAATAAGTGAGCGACTGGTCAGTCGACAGTTTTAATTAACAACTAAGGAAAGGGATGGTCGCAAATGACAAAGGTCGATGAGGTAGAATACAACAATCGTAAACGAGCAAATGATTACGTTCATAATGTATATGAGTTGGTGAAAAAGAGGAATCCAGATGAAAAGGAATTCCTACAAGCGACAAGAGAAATCTTTGATTCCCTTCGTCCAGTCTTTGCTAAGCATCCCGAATTTATGGAAAATGGAATTCTTGAGCGCATCACAGAGCCGGAGCGAATTATTTCATTCCGGGTGGCTTGGGAAGATGACAAAGGC
Source organism: Sporosarcina ureae (assembly GCF_029267015.1). Classification (GTDB taxonomy): domain Bacteria; phylum Bacillota; class Bacilli; order Bacillales_A; family Planococcaceae; genus Sporosarcina; species Sporosarcina ureae_D. Next base: position 116,991 of record NZ_JARIEA010000071.1, read on the forward strand.
AGAGTACAGGTGAATAGAGGTTACCGTGTTCAGTTTAATAGTGATCTCGGTCCTTACAAAGGTGGACTTCGTTTCCACCCATCCGTTAATAATAGTATTATGAAGTTCCTTGCGTTCGAGCAAATTTTCAAAAATGCTTTAACAGGGCAGCCGATTGGTGCGGGTAAAGGTGGATCTGATTTTGATCCTAAAGGTAAGTCTGATCGTGAGGTCATGCGTTTCACACAAAGCTTCATGACAGAGCTCAGCAGACATATTGGACCTGATATTGATGTACCAGCAGGGGATATTGGTGTTGGTAAACGTGAAATCGGTTATCTATTTGGTCAATACAATCGTATTAAAGGTGGATATGAAGCAGGTATCCTAACAGGGAAAAACCCTGACCATGGTGGTAGCCTCGGCCGTAAAGAAGCAACGGGTTACGGTACAGTATACTTTGTAGATGAAATGCTGAAGGAAAACAATCTTTCGTTAGAAGGCCAGACAGTCGTAGTGTCAGGGTCCGGTAACGTATCCACATATGCGATGGAAAAAGCGATGCAACTTGGAGCGAAAGTTGTAGCATGTAGTGACTCTGATGGTTATATTTACGACAAGAATGGAATTGATCTAGACTTAGTCAAAGAACTTAAAGAATTCGGCAATAAACGTATTTGGGAATATACGAAAGAACATCTTGATGCAGAGTATCATGCAGACTGTTCAGAAATTTGGTCTATTCCATGTGATATTGCACTTCCATGTGCCACGCAAAATGAAATCGATGAGATTGCAGCACATATGCTGATTGCAAATGGCGTTAAAGCAGTTGGTGAAGGCGCGAATATGCCTTGTACAATTGAAGCGATTATAATTTTCCAAGAGCACAATGTATTATTCGCACCGGCAAAAGCTGCCAATGCGGGTGGGGTAGCTGTTTCTGCTATGGAGATGTCCCAGAACAGCCAACGTCTATCTTGGTCAGAAGAACAAGTGGATATGCATTTGAAAGAAGTTATGCAGAATATCTATAAAGACTGTAGTGCGGCAGCAGTGGATTACGGTAAACCAGGCAATCTTGTAATGGGCGCTAACGTAGCAGGCTTCCTACGAGTAGCCGATGCAATGGTTGCGCACGGAATTCGATAAGTTATATAAAACAGACATATTTATTTACATAATGTGTCTGTTTTTTTGTGCTTTTCTATTGTGTTTTAAATGAAATATGTTATTATAAAAATACATTAAGTTGAATAAACATACATGCACTTGCATGAAGGGGGATTTACCCATGGAAAAGAAGAAAGTCGTTTTAGCCTATTCAGGCGGTTTAGACACATCAGTTGCGATTCAATGGTTAACAGATCAAGGATATAGCGTAATAGCGGTTTGCTTAGATGTTGGCGAAGGGAAAGACCTTGACTTCATTAAGGAAAAAGCTCTTACAGTTGGCGCGGTTAGCAGCTATGTTATTGATGCAGGTGAAGAATTCGCACAGGATTTTGTCCTTCTTTCATTGCAAGCTCAAACATATTATGAAAATAAATATCCATTGGTCTCTGCCTTATCCCGTCCTCTCATTTCCAAGAAGTTGGTGGAAATTGCACACAAGGAACAAGCAACTGCAGTTGCTCATGGATGTACAGGAAAAGGAAATGACCAAGTACGTTTTGAAGTCGCGATCAAGTCACTAGATCCTTCACTTGAAGTTGTAGCGCCAGTTCGTTCATGGAGCTGGTCACGTGAAGAAGAGATTCATTATGCACAAGAACATAATATTCCAATTCCCATAGACTTAGATAATCCGTACTCAGTGGACCAAAATTTATGGGGACGTGCCAATGAATGTGGAATTCTAGAAGATCCTTGGGCAACACCACCAGAAGATGCTTTTGGTTTGACTGTATCTATTGAAAATGCGCCTGATATAGCAGATATCATCGAGATCGGCTTTGAGCAAGGTGTTCCTGTCACAATGGATGGAGAAAAGTATTTGTTAAGTGATCTGATCACGAAGTTGAATGAAGTAGCTGGCAAACATGGTGTCGGTCGTATCGATCACGTAGAAAATCGGTTGGTCGGTATCAAGTCTCGTGAAGTCTATGAAGCACCAGGGGCTATTACTTTATTAAAAGCGCATAAGGAATTAGAAGATTTGACACTTGTAAAAGAATTAGCGCACTTTAAACCGATTATTTCACAAAAACTTGGTGAATTAATTTACAACGGTCTTTGGTTCTCTCCTTTGCGTGAGTCGCTTGAAGCGTTCATTAAGGACACACAGCAATATGTTAACGGTACAGTCCGTGTGAAGCTCTTCAAAGGCCATGCTATAGTGGAAGGTCGTAAATCACCGAACTCCTTATATGATGAGAAACTAGCAACGTATACATCTGATGATGAATTTGACCAAGCAGCGGCAGTAGGATTCATCAAACTTTGGGGACTACCTACAGAAGTGCACAGTATGGTTAATAAAAAACAAATTGTTAAAACACCCTAAGTTGTATGTGAAGAGCAGCGAGGCCAAAAGCTTCGTTGCTTTTTTTGGAACTACTTTTCATTTAATTCCGTCTTATGAATATAGAAGAGGGGCGACTGAATGAAGAAGTTTTGGGGTATGACAATAGTGGCGGTATTGATCATTTCGGGACTGGGGATGTTTTGGATGTTACCAGGGGAGCGAATAAAGCAAGCGCAGCAAATGAAAGCGGACGGATCCTATGACTATGTGATAATTCTAGGTGCCAAAGTGAACGGAGAAATTCCTTCACTATCATTACGCTATCGATTAGAAAGTGCTGTAGACTATGCAATTCAATATCCACATGTAAAGCTTGTGCTTTCAGGTGGACAAGGAAACGACGAGGGGATTAGCGAAGCCGAAGCGATGTATCGTTATCTAAAAGAGCATGGGATTACGGAAGATCGTCTCCTTATTGAGGATCAATCCACTTCTACATATGAAAATCTGCAATTCAGCCAGAAGATCATTCCCGAAGTGTCCGGTGTCACTATTATTAGCAGTGATTATCACTTGGCTAGGGCAAGGTTTCTTGCAAAACAGCTTGGATGGAAGTCTGATATTGTTGCGGCAAAGACACCTGAATCTGTAAAAGCGAAAGTATTGATTCGTGAACGTTTGGCATTATTGAAAACTTGGGTTTTCAGGAAGTGAATCTTACTTGAAATAAAAAGTGACGAAAACCTATTGAAGTTTCGTCACTTTTTTATTTTACTCATAATGATGAAATTTTATGGAATTCAGGCTTGCCTTCTGTGAAGGTAGCTAAATAATTAAAGCCAATCGACTGATATAACTCCAGGGATTCTTTGAATTCATGTGCAATATCTTTTGTTTTGTGCGCATCAGAACCTAAAGTAATAATTTCGCCGCCACATTGCTTATATAAACGCAAAATATCTTCACTTGGCATATTATGCGACAGTCCGTAACGAGTTCCCGAAGTATTCAGTTCAATCCCTTTGCCTTCTGGTATAATGGTATTGAAGATCTTTTCTAAATAGTCATGAAATAGATTGGCTGGCGGCTGATCAGTATAACGCTTGATCAGATCTGCATGCCCTAGCACACTGTAGCGCTTATAATGCTGAACACAATATAGTAATTCCTTATAATACGTCTCAAAAGCTGCCTCTGTTGAACGATCTTCAAACAACTCACGATAATGTAGGGACTTATTTTCGACTGTATGCAGTGAACAAATCACAAAGTCAAATTCATGCTCGTCCATTAATTCTTCATAGAGGTGGAGTAAGTCTGGTTGCAATCCTATTTCCACACCTTTTTTAATTGTAAGCTGTCCATTGAATTGTTCATTCAACTGAATAATCTTTTGAGCATATTCTAGTTTATCGAAATCGAAATGAATTGTTTCATCGGGATATTCATAATCGATGTGATCGGTAAAACAGATTTCAGTAAGTCCTTTGGCTATAGATGCTTTTGCCATCTCTTCCATAGGTATTTCACAATCTGCTGAAAATGCGCTGTGCATATGATAATCAAACATAGTCTCAAGTCTCCTTTTCTATAGTACATATTGTAGCAGATGAATGATGCTACTAACAGTTGACAATACTCTACATACCCATTATAGTAATAATTAACTTTATCGTGGTAAAGCAGTGAAGTGCACGAACACATGGAAGGCGGTTGAAGAAATTTTGTATTCTGAAATTCTTGGAAACGAACATGAAAAGCATGAAAAGATTATTAACACATTAGGAAAAAGATTTACTACATATGGCTATAAACGCATTAAAACATCCGCGTTTGAACAATATGATTTGTATTCTAATGTACGTACCTCAATCAATCAAAACGAAATGATCAAAGTGATTGATTATACGGGTGAAGTACTTGTATTACGGCCCGATGTCACAATCCCATTGACTCAGCAACTCGTCCAATTGCATGATAACTTGCCGGAAGAAATGCGTTATTATTACGTCCAAGAAGTCTTCAGACAGACATTCCAGGAAAGTGAGCGTATCGGTAAGACACAAGCAGGAGTCGAATTCTATTGCAAAAGTTCACCCGCTTCAGATGCAGAAACGATCATGCTAGCATGTCACGCATTACGTGATGTAGGCTTCTCAGATGTGAAAATCGAGATCGGCTATGCAGGATTTTTCAATGAATTGATTGCGGACTCCGACATTACAGTAGAACAAACAGCTGAACTCAAAACGTTGATTCAAGCGAAAAACGTTGTGGAAATAGGTCCTTTCCTGCAAAGATTATCGATTGATTCATCTATTAAAGAAGTACTCGAGCAATTGCCTCTATTATATGGAGCGCCCGAAGTAGTGTTTGAAAGACTACAAAACTTACAGGTTAGTGAATCTGCACAAAGAGCAATCGATTATCTTCAACAAACGTGCAATATCGTTGAACTATACGGCTTGAAAAAACATATCGTGATCGATCTAGGCTTAATCAATCATATGGGGTATTACTCAGGGATCATTTTCCAAGGTTATGTAGAGAATTTCGGAAAGCCGGTACTGATGGGTGGTCGCTATGATGCATTAAGTGAAGAATTTGGGGTGAGATTGCCTGCAATTGGTTTTGCATGTGAAATCGAATCATTAGTGAAAGCTTCATCTAACAAAGGCCAGAAAGAACGATATAGCATCGATGTGACAGTATTGTATGAAGAGAGTCGTATCAAATACGCAATTGATATTACAAACGAGTTGAGAGAACGTGATTATCGTGTCATTTCAAAGCCTATGAGCGAAGCCGAAATTATGACAGATAGTCTTTATACTATTCAATTAACAGAACAACAAAATAAACTAGTAGATCAACAAGAAGCAAAAGAGTTCATCGACTTCAAGCAGTTGCTTGATTTTATCGCTAGCAAGAAAGGGGTACCTGAATGGATTATTTAACAGTAGCAATGGCAAAAGGACGGACAGCGGAACGCGCAATGAAGTTCCTCGAGAAATCGGATGTACATTTCTCTGAATTCACCGATGAGAGCCGAAAGCTTGTCATTTATGATGATAAAGAAAAGATTAAACTAATATTTGTCAAAGCAGTAGATGTCCCTGTATACGTTGAGAAAGGTGCGGCGGACGTAGGGATAGTAGGTAAAGACGTCATGATGGAAGACCCCCGTGATGTCTATGAATTACTGGACTTGGGAATCGGGCGTTGTAAGCTTGCCGTAGCGGGATATCCCAATACGCCAGTTGAAAATGTACCGTTCTTGACGGTTGCTTCAAAATATCCATTAGTCGCGAAAGAATATTTCGATAAAAAAGGTATTCGTACAGAAATGATCAAGTTAAATGGATCAATAGAACTTGCACCCTTAATCGGCATGTCAGATGTCATTGTCGACATTGTTGAGACAGGTACAACATTAAAAGAAAATGGTCTAGTCGTGTTGCAGGAGATGGCTGATGTCAGTGCTCGTTTAATTGTAAATAAGGCGAGTTATGCGACGAAAACTGAAGATATACAGCAATTTATCAAAGATATGAAGGAAGGCTTGGAGGTGCGTTCATGAAGATTATTCGTGGAGCTGAATTCACTGAGGAACTGCTAAAACGCGATGATTCTAGTCAACCTAATTTGGAATTTGATCGTAATGTTTTAAATATTATCGATAAAGTTCGTTCCGAAGGGGATACAGCCGTTCTAGATTTCACTGAACGTTTTGATGGAGTAAAGCTAGAAAGTCTATTGGTCACAGAAGCAGAAATCCATGAAGCAGAACAAGCCGTTACAAAGGATTTCTATCGTGCACTGCGCTCAGCAAAAGAGCGAATTACGACATATCACGAAGCACAAAAAGAACAATCTTGGTTTTTAAATCCAAACGAAGGAATCATGCTCGGCCAGAAAGTTACTCCGATCGACAGCGTGGGACTTTACGTTCCAGGCGGAAAGGCGGCTTACCCATCAACCGTTTTAATGAATGCACTGCCAGCGAAGATTGCAGGAGTAGGGCAGATTACCATGGTGACACCGCCACAACGCGATGGCAGAATCAATCCACATGTATTGGTCGCAGCGAAAGAAGCGGGCGTTCACCGTATCTATAAAGTAGGTGGTGCACAAGCGATAGCTGCGTTAGCCTACGGTACCGAGACGATTGAAAAGGTTGTTAAAATTACTGGACCTGGTAATGCATATGTTGCTCGTGCAAAAAAATGGGTGTTCGGTGATGTAGCCATTGATATGATTGCAGGACCAAGTGAAATTTGTGTGGTGGCCGATACGAATACGAACCCAGTTTATGCGGCAGCAGATTTACTATCTCAAGCGGAACACGATGAGCGGGCAGCAGCAGTTTGCATCACTACTTGCCAAGCGTTTGCGGACAAGCTCTCAAAAGAAGTGGAACGTCAGCTTGCTGAACTTGATCGTAAGGAAATTGCGTCACAGTCTATTGAGCAATTCGGACGCATCATTATTGTCGATTCATTGCAAGAAGCATTTGATATCGTCAACCGATTGGCACCTGAACACTTGGAACTCATGATCGATAATCCAATGGAACACTTGGCTGCTATACGAAACGCAGGCGCCATATTCCTAGGAGAGCACTCACCCGAAGCGTTGGGGGATTATATGGCAGGACCCAATCACACATTGCCAACGAGCGGAACCGCAGCGTTCTCTTCTCCGTTAGGTGTGTATGATTTCATGAAAAAGTCGAGTATTATCTATTATTCTGAGAATGCTTTGGCAGAAGTGGCAAATGACATCATAGTATTGGCAGATGCCGAACGGTTAACAGGACACGCCAATTCGATCAAAGTACGAAAGGCAGGATTCTAATGCGAAAACAACAACTCACACGTAAGACAGGCGAAACATCAATTGAAATGGAATTTTCACTAGACGGCACAGGAGAGACGAATATCAATACTGGCGTCGGATTCTTTGACCATATGCTAACGGCATTCGCAAAACACGGGCGTTTTGATCTATCCGTGACATGCGACGGCGACATTGAAGTAGATCAACACCACTCGGTAGAAGACATAGGTATCGTACTCGGACAATTATTCAACCAATGTATCGGTACAAAAGAAGGAATAGAACGTTTCGGACTTGTATCCACACCAATGGACGAAGCTCTATCCACTGCATCGATCGATATTAGCGGTCGCTCATTCCTCGTCTTTAACGTAGAAGGAATGAAAGACAAAGTAGGCGAATTCGACACAGAACTAGTTGAAGAATTCTTCTTAGCATTCACAAACAACGCTAAAATCACATTACACATTAACTTGAACTACGGAAAAAACACACATCACATCATCGAATCCGTATTCAAAAGCTTCGGCCGCGCCCTACGCGACGCCAGCGCAATTAACCCAGAAATAAAAGGTGTTCCTTCTACTAAAGGGTCTTTGTAATTAATGTGTTTATCGGTTTAGAGTATAAAATTTCTTTGTTTTTAGAGCAACGGCGCTTAACGCTTATTTCATTTATTAGGAGGACTAGTTGATGATTTTATTCCCAGCAATCGACATTAGAGACGGCAAATGCGTCCGCCTCATTCAAGGCGACTACGCACAAGAAATAATCTACAACGATTCACCAACCAACATGGCACAAGAATGGCAAAGTCAAGGAGCCGAATACATCCACATCGTAGATCTAGACGGCGCAAAAACAGGCAATTCCGCCAATAAACAAGCTATCGAAGCCATCGCCAAAGCAATCAACGTACCCGTTCAAGTAGGCGGCGGAATCCGCAACATGGAAATTGTCGACTCACACATCGCAAATGGTGTTGCACGTGTTATTATCGGTACTGCAGCGATTCAAGACCCGGAATTTCTTAAAAGAGCTGTTGAAAAACACGGCGACAAGATTGCTGTATCGATCGACGCACGTAATGGCTTCGTCGCAACAGACGGCTGGACAGAAACAAGTGACGTCAAAGCAGTCGATCTACTACAAGACCTTGCAAAAATCGGCGTCAAAACAGTGGTCTACACGGATATTATGAAAGACGGTATGCTCCAAGGACCAAACTTTGAAGAACTGAAAATCATGGATGACGCATCTTCCATCGACATTATCGCTTCAGGTGGTGTATCTACAGAAGAAGATATCAAAAAGCTTGCTGCTTCAGACATGTACGGCGCTATTATAGGTAAAGCATTATACGAAGGTAAACTATCCTTAAAAAAATTATTGGGGGACGACAGTCATGTCAACAACTAAAAAGATCATTCCGTGTTTAGACGTAGATAATCGTAAAGTTGTAAAAGGAAAGAAATTTCTAGATGTTCAGGAAGTAGCAGATCCCCTAACATTAGCAAAAAAGTATGTTGCAGATGGTGCAGATGAACTCGTCTTCTATGACATTTCGGCATCGACGAAAAATCGTGGTATGTTCCTCGATTTAATTGAGGAAATTGCAAAGGAAGTACCGATCCCATTCATCGTAGGTGGCGGCATTCGTACGCTCGAAGATGTAGATAAAGTATTTGACCTGGGCGGTAATAAAATTTCGATCAATAGTGCAGCCCTGACTAATCCAGGTTTGATTAAAGAAGTTGCAGATAAATACGGCTCTGATCGTGTCATGCTGTCTATGGACGTTCGACAAGTTGGCGAAGGAAAGTGGTCTGTATTCGCAAAAGGTGGTATGGAAGAGACTGGAATTGATGCAATCGAATGGGCGAAAAAGATGGAAGGACTTGGTGCCGGAGAACTCGTCGTCAATAGCATCGATGAAGATGGCGTGAAAGATGGTTATAATCTTGAACTCAATCGCGCAATGGCTGATGCAGTCAATATCCCGATCATCGCTAGTGGCGGTGCAGGAAAACCTGAACACTTTAAAGATGTACTGACAGAAGGTAAAGCAACGGCAGCACTTGCTGCATCCGTATTCCACTTTAATGAAATTAATATTCGCGATTTGAAAAACTACTTAGTAAAAGAAAATATCGCAGTTAGGAATGACTAAAATGACACTAGACATCCATGCATTAAAATTCGACGACAAAGGTCTAATCCCAGCAGTTGTACAGGACGATCGCACAGGGGAAGTCCTAATGCTTGCTTATATGAATAAAGAATCCATTGAAAAGACAATCGAAACAAATCAAACATGGTTTTATAGCCGTTCAAGACAAGAACTATGGAATAAAGGCGCAACGTCGGGGAACACACAACAAGTGAAACGTATTTCTGTAGATTGCGATCAAGATACAATCCTTTTACAAGTAACACCACAAGGCCCTGCTTGTCACACAGGCGAAAAGACTTGCTTCTTTACAACGGTAATGGAAAAAGAAGAATCATTGCGTGAAGTAGTCTATGAAGTAATAGATGAAATTGCAGACCGTAAAGCGAATCCGATAGATGGCTCGTATACGACCTATTTATTCAATGAAGGTATCGACAAAGTGTTGAAAAAAGTGGGAGAGGAATCTACAGAAGTCGTAATTGGAGCAAAAAATGCAGACAAAGAAGAAGTCTCCAATGAAATTGCGGATCTTGTCTACCATACACTCGTTTTGATGAATATTCTTGATGTGGATCTGACGGACGTTCAGCAAGTGTTGCGTGAAAGACGACCGAAAAAGGAAGTGCCGCGAAATGAGTAGATTTCTGAGCACAGTTGCACGCCGTACAGAACCTTATGTTCCGGGTGAGCAGTTGAATCAGCCAGATATCATTAAATTGAATACGAATGAAAATCCTTATCCGCCAAGTCCGAAAGTCTTAGAAGCAATCCAATCGGAACTGAATGGAAATACATTGCAGCGTTATCCATCACCTACAGTGGACCCATTGCGTCACGCGATTGCGGAAACATACGGTCTGACGAAAGAAAATGTCTTCGTAGGTAATGGATCTGATGAAGTGCTGGCTTTTTCTTTCATGGCATTTTTCGAACCAGGAAAAACTATTAAATTTCCGGAAATCAGCTATAGCTTTTATCCGGTCTATTCCAAGCTATTCAATATTTCATTCGAAAAAGTGCCACTGAATAATGATCTTACACTTCCTAAAAAGCAGTTTTATAATTCGCCAGGCGGAGTCATTTTACCGAATCCCAATGCACCTACGAGTATTTATGCAGAATTGGATGTAATCGAGGATATCCTGAAAAACAATCCTGATCAGATTGTCATCATTGATGAAGCATATATTGATTTTGCAGGTCCATCCGCCATGAAATTGATCGATCGTTATGCGAATTTATTAGTCATTCAAACTACGTCTAAATCTCGTGCGCTAGCAGGACTACGTGTCGGATTTGCATTAGGACAACCTGAATTGATTGCTGGTTTGACGCGTATTAAAGATTCGTTCAATTCGTACACGATTGATCGTTTGGCAATGGCGGGTGCTACGGCAGCATTTGTAGATCATGCATACTTTACGGAAAGTACAAATAAAATCATCCGCACTCGTGAATCTGCAGTCCACATGTTGAAAGAGCTAGGTTTCGAAGTACTACCTTCAGACGCGAATTTCGTCTTTGCAAAGCCTTTACACAAGGAAGCGAAAGTATTATATCAACAATTGAAAGACCGTGGGATATTAGTTCGTCACTTTGATCAAGAAGGTATTCGTGATTATTTACGTATTTCCATTGGTACTGACAACCAGATGAATACACTGTTTGAAGTGCTTAAACAACTTACTACATGAATAAACTAAAATTGGCCATTCGATTTTGAATGGCTTTTTTCTTGTCGTCATGATATAAAAGTCACTTGAAACGTTGTTATCTGAACGATTGTGACAATATGTGACATAACTTTTGAATGTATATGTATACGAATTTATGTATTTTAAACTTTATCTATTGTATTTTTATACATTATGACTTATAATAATAAAAAGAAGCTTGATTGGAGAGATAAACTTATGAAAACAAAAAATATAATTATTATTGGTGCAGCAGGAAGAGACTTCCACAATTTCAATACATATTACCGCGGTAAAGAAGAATACAATGTCGTAGCATTTACAGCGACACAAATACCGGATATCGATGGACGTAAATATCCGACTGAATTGGCTGGCGAATTATATCCAGAAGGAATTCCGATCTACTCACAAGATCAGCTACCTGAATTAATCAAAGAACTAGAAGTAGATGAATGTGTATTCTCTTATAGTGACCTAAGCTACGATAAAGTGATGGGAATTGGCGCGATTGTGAACTCGGCTGGAGCGAACTTTACATTGCTTGGATCAAAAGCAACGATGATCAAAAGTAATAAACCTGTTATTTCTGTTTGTGCAGTTAGAACAGGAACAGGGAAGAGCCAGACGTCACGTAAAATTATCGAAACATTGCTTGAGCACGACTTAAAAGTAGTAGCGATCCGTCATCCAATGCCTTATGGCGATTTGGCTGAACAACGTGTACAGCGTTATGCTACAGTAGAAGACTTCAAAAAACATAAATGTACGATTGAAGAAATGGAAGAATACGAGCCGCACGTTGACCGTGGTAATATCATCTATGCAGGGGTAGATTACCAAGACATTCTTGACGCAGCTGAAAATGATCCTGACGGCTGTGACGTGATCCTTTGGGATGGCGGAAATAACGACTTTTCATTCTACGAGCCGGACTTGGCGATCACAGTTCTTGATCCACACCGTCCAGGCCATGAGTTGAAATACTATCCAGGTGAAGTTTGCTTGCGTACAACAGACGTATCAATTATTAATAAAATCGACAGTGCATCGGAAGAAGCGATTCAAACGGTGGAAAATAACATTAAATTTGCAGCACCAAATAGTACTATTATTAAAGCAGAATCAAAAATTTCTGTAGACAATCCTGAAATCATCAAAGGCAAGCGTGTACTGATTGTTGAAGACGGTCCGACATTAACTCACGGTGAAATGAAGCTAGGTGCTGGGGTTATCGCAGCGCAACGTCTTGGAGCAGCTGAAATTGTTGATCCGCGTCCATTTGCGGTAGGAAGCCTAATCACAACGTTCGAAAAGTATCAGCATATCGAAAACATCTTACCGGCTATGGGATACGGTGATGAGCAGTTAAAAGACCTTGAAGCTACTATCAATGCGGCAGATGTGGATGCTGTGATTATTGGAACACCAATGGATCTTTCTCGTGTCATCAATATCAACAAGCCATGTACTCGTGTTTATTATGACTTAGATGAAATCGGTACTCCAAATCTTGAAACTGTACTAACAGAATTCATCAAGAAGCATAATCTCTCCACAACAAATGTGTAAGAAAAATGACTAATCAAGCACCTGTAACGGATGAAAATTCGGTTGCAGGTGCATTTTTCTGCTATACTACGAGTAGTACAGTAAGGGGGAAGCATCTTGTTTAATTCAAAAATCATTGACTTAGTCATTGGAGTTGTCATGGGTTATTTTGCATATGATCGAATCGCGACAGGACATACAGGAATGGGTATTTTTTTCGCCGTGCTTGCAGCATTGAACCTTTTGGCATTTTTCCTGAAACTTAGAACTGACAAAAATGTTCAGAAAAAACAACTATAAAACGAATCAGTTGTTCCTTTCTCAACAATCTTGTAGTATAATAAAAAGATTGTAATTTTTGAAATGAGGCTAGAAATCAAATGAAAAAATCGATATACGGTTTGACAATTGAACAATTGACAGACTTTCTTATAGAAAACGGACAAAAAAAATACCGTGCAGCACAAGTTTGGGACTGGCTCTATAAAAAGCGTGTCTTATCTTTTGATGAAATGAATAATATTAATCAAGAAACCATTGATGTATTGAATGAAAACTTCTCGGTTCAAACACTTGAACAAAACGTTAAGCAAGTTTCACAAGACGGCACTGTGAAATTCCTGTTTAAAATGCATGATGGAAACTTGATCGAAACGGTTTTGATGAAATTCCCTTATGGTCATTCTGTTTGTGTCACAACACAAGTCGGATGTAATATCGGTTGCAGTTTCTGTGCAAGCGGACTTTTGCGCAAAAATCGTGATTTAGATGCAGGGGAAATTGTGGGTCAAATCATGAAGGTACAAGAGTATCTTGATGGCAAAGGCGAAGATGAACGCGTAAGCCATATTGTAGTTATGGGTATAGGCGAGCCGTTCGACAACTATTCGAACCTGATGGATTTCCTTCATGTCGTAAATCACCAAAAAGGTCTATCAATCGGTGCGCGTCATATTACGGTTTCAACAAGTGGTCTGACAGAGAAGATTAAAGACTTTGCAGATGAAAAACTACAAGTGAACTTGGCGGTTTCATTACATGCGCCAAATAATGAGTTGCGTTCATCCATCATGAAGATCAACAAAGCATTCCCGATTGAAAAATTGATGGATTCAATCAACTATTATTTAGAAAAAACGAATCGTCGTATCACATTTGAGTATATTTTATTGCGTGATGTGAATGACCACGTCAAAGAAGCGGAAGAGTTGGGTCGATTGCTTGCGGATAAGCGTCACCTTTCATACGTCAACCTGATTCCGTACAATCCAGTAGATGAACATGGCCAGTATCAGCGGAGTGAACCGGAAGCAATTAAATCGTTTTACGAAGCACTTAGACGCAAAGGGATCAACGGTGGAGTACGTCTTGAAAATGGTACAGATATTGATGCGGCATGCGGTCAACTACGAAGTAAACAAATCAAAAAAACAAAAAAACAACCGGTCGGAGAATAATTCTCCAACCGGTTTTTACTTTTTACGCGCTAATTTTACGATAAATTGAACGATCACAGAGATTGCTAGTCCGAATGATGAAATAATGAACAGCGATAAAATACCAATGGCTTCCGAAAACTCATTGTCCATCATGATAAAGCTGCGGAACATCTCAGCAAACGCTAGAACAAGGACAACCATGAACATTTTAAATGCAATCGATAGCTGATAGAACAATAAAAGAGAAGTGACAATCCCGACCATCAGACCGAATACGGCAAACGTCAAATAGTTATTGACGATCAAGTCATGTCCAAGAACTGTCCGTACACCTAAAATGAGTAGAACAAATGAAGTCAGCCCAGTAAAAAAACCGGCTTTCCAATAACGAGAATCCAACACGTACACCTGCTTTCCTTACCTAGTATAGCGGAATCGACGAAATTCGTCACGCAACCCGACTGTTATTTCATGCGTTTTAGATCCGCCAATAACTCTTCTTTATAGGATTCATTTGAGAAATTATATTCCTTAAGAATATAGCCTTCCGAATCCAGTAGATAAAAATTTGTACCATGGACAACTTGCGTAGAAGATTTATGTTTCAGCACAAAAGTCTGGAACTCTTCCCGAGCAAATGCTTCGAATTCTTGCTGTGAGTAGCCCGTCAGGAAATGCCAGTTTGATTCATCATCAGTAAAGTTTGCGATATAATCTTTCAATACTGCAGGTGTATCGGTATCAGGATCTACAGTAAAAGAGACGAAGTTCATTTCGATGTCCTGATCTTTCAGTTCTGCTTGTAGATCTGCCATCTCACTCGTTAATGTCGGACAAACTGTTGTACAATTTGTGAAAATGAAATCTGCAATCCATGGGGTACCAGAAAGCTCCTTGGAACTAAACGGTTGATCATGCTGATCCGTGAAGGTGAATTCACGGACTTGTTTTCCGCGTTCAAGAGGTTGGCTGCACCCATTGATGAATAGTACGAGCATCAATAGAAAAGGAATCAGACGTTTCAACTGTTATCACTCCTTTGTATTTGCTCAGGTAATTCAATGACCACAATAGTTTCTGTTCTTTCGTTGGAAATTGTCAATGAACCTCCGTGCAACCGGACAATCTCTTTGACGATCGATAGACCAAGTCCCGTACCGCCTGTTGTGCGAGTTCGTGCTTTATCGGTACGGAAAAAGCGTTCTCCGATTCGCTCTACGTCCTCTTCATCTATGGTCACGCCGTCATTGGCGATGCGATATTGTACACCTTGCTTACTGGCGGTCAGATGAATAGTAATGGATTGCTCAGCATATTTTACTGCATTATCGATTGTATTGTAAAAGACTTGTTGCAATCGTTTAGGATCACCCTCCAAAATCAATTCCTCATCAATCGATGTACGTAACTGAATATTTTTGTCATGTAACCGAATCGCAAATAATTCCAACGTATCCAATAGTAATTGCGCAATCGCAATCGGTTCAGTTTCCAGTGTATATATATCCTGTTCCAAATGGTTTAGCTCGACTAAATCATGTATAAGCTTCTTTAAGCGTTCGGTTTCTTTCTCGATGGTTGATAAGTAGTGTTTTACATCCTCAGGAGACGAATCGATTTTATTGCGTGAAAGTTGCGCGTAGCCGCTAATATATGTCAATGGTGTCCTAAGCTCATGTACAATATTTGACGTAAAATCTTTCTTGCGCTGATCTTGCTCTTCAAGAGAACGGCTCATCGAATCGAATGCGGTCGCCAGTTTACCTATCTCATCTGTCCGTCCTGTATTGAGTCGATTCGAATAATCACCTTTAGACACTTCTTCCGAATAGGTCTGCAATGTTTGCAACGGTTCGAATAACGAACGCCACACACGCTGCAAAATCAAAAATAAAACGAGGAAGAATAAGCTCCCGACGAGTATCATAATGGGTAAACTGTCATGAAAAACATCTTGGATTGCAGCGAGCGGAACATATATATATATGAAACCAATCAGTCCGTTTTCTCCTTTAATAGGGAAAATCCCACCGAAGATTTCCCGATTTAGTTCATCTACATAGCCTTCTTTCATAACAGGCTTACCCGTCTCTAGTATCTTCTCATCACTATCATTGATGAGTGATTGATAATCAATCTGATAGGGAAAATAAGACGTTAAATCATCTAAGCGATCTACGACGATGATTTCATACTCTGAGACGATGTTATACCATTGAATCTTTTCGATGATCGAATCACTGAGCTCACCGTAATGATAATGGGAAGCTGTTCGATTTCCTTGATATATGATCGATTCTTTAATTTGTTCTTTATATAATTCGGTATACAAGTAATGAATGAAGAAGAATGAAAATAAAATCGTACACGTAATACTGCCTAAAAAGACAATCAACATCTTCTTGCTTAAATTTATATTATTCATTCAGGATCCTCTAACTTATAGCCGATCCCCCATACGGTCTCAATCATTTTACCTGCGTCTCCTAGCTTTAAACGAAGTGTTTTGACATGTGTATCGATGGTCCGCTCGCTACTTTGATGATCGTCACCCCACACCAATTCAAGTAATTGTTCGCGTGAATACGCACGTCCTTTATGCTTTACTAGCAACAATAGCAAGCCAAATTCCTTCAATGTCAGATTTAAAGGTTTTCCATTAAGCTGTGCTGTATATGAGTCTTCATTAATAGTAAGTGGACCAGCTTGTAATACAATCGGTTCAGGATTATGACGGTATGTTCTGCGCAAGACGGCTTCGATCCGCGCGACCAGTTCTCCAGGTAAGAAAGGTTTGACGATGTAGTCGTCTCCACCAAGTTTTAGACCTTGAACTTTATCCCATTCCTCGCCTCGCGCAGATAGGAAAATCAATGGGGTCGATGAAGTGCGTTTCATTTCCTCTGCAAATGTGAAGCCATCCATATAGGGCATCATCACATCGACAATGCATAAATCTATCGTATGTTGTTTGACGATCGACAGAGCCTGCAAACCGTCGCTGGCTTCGAATACGCTATATCCCGCATCTTCGAGTATCACACGAATCAAATCACGCATTTGCTGTTCGTCATCAATGACTAATAATTGGTAACTCAATTTACTACGCCTCATTTCATAAACGCTTATAGTTTAATTTTCCGTAAAAGATGTGAAATCTGCATGAAGTTTCGAGAAATTGTTAAAACTTCATTGAAATTTCGTAATCATATTTTATAATCATAACAGTTAAACGAATAGATAGGAGAATGAAAACATGAAACGACTGTCAATGTTAGTCATGAGTACAGCTATGATAGGTATACTTGCTGGATGTGGACAAGACGATGATGTACCAACGGAGGCTGTTTTACCTGAAGTAATTGATGTAGAACTTACAGTGCCAGAACAAGGAAATGCCAATGAACCGGTAACTCTTACAACACTCGTAACACAAGGGGAAGAAAAAGTAGATGATGCTTCCGAAGTGGAATATGAGATCTGGGAAGAAGGCAAGAAAGAAGACAGTATTCTTGTAGAAACAACAAATGAAAAAAACGGTATTTATTCAGCAGAAACAACATTCGAGACGGACGGTATGTATCACGTTCAAGTACATGTAACTGCACGTGATATGCATGTTATGCCAGAAAAGCAAATCCAAATTGGGGATGCTACTCACCAATCGGATGGACACGAAAGTGCCAAAGAAGGTCAACATCATGAACATGGCGAAGGAGTAGAGGGGCTTGCTCTTCACTTTATGCAACCTAAAGGAGCAAAAGCAGCAACAGACACAGAGTTGATGACGCATGCGCAGCTCGACGGCGAAGCAATAAAGGCACAAGTCCGTTATGAAATCATCTCGGCCGATAAAGAAACTACATGGGTAGATACAGAAGAATCCAAGCCGGGTGAGTATACAGCAAACTATCAATTCCCTAAAGCAGGCAGCTATCAAGTGATTATTCATATCGAAAATGAAGACATTCACGAGCACGAAGAACATATAGTAGAAGTGAATTAAGTACACCCTCCGTCACACTTGTGGCGGAGGTGTTTTATTGGAATGTAAAAGCTGTAATTCAACCGTCAAAAGCGTTACACTAATAAGAGTAAGGATTAACAAATCAAGAGGAGTGCTATTATGACTAATTATCCAGAAAAAACATGTTCAATAGAAAGACTTGTAACAATTCCTGAGGATGTACAAAAAGTACTTAACGGTGAAAAATGGGCGACTAGACGTAATGGTGTCTATGCATATCCAGGCGAAATAATGACTTTAGAAGGCAAAGAGTATAAAGTTGAAAAGCTATATGAACAAACACTCGGAGAACTAACAGACGAAGACGCTAAATCAGAAGGTCATAAAACGGTTGAAGAGTACAAAGAGGCGATGTTGTCGATTCATGATAAAATGCCTTGGCTTCCTAAAATGAAAGTTTGGGTACATGAATACAGCCCAGTTCAGAAGTAATCTGACAGATGAATTACTATTACGGAGCGATCGTCTTTGTGCACGTAGTATCGGCTGTGATTTCAGTAGGACCTTTATTTATTCTACTGCCATTAATACGCCGGCTACGTACTGCTAAAGCAGAAGCAGAAGCAGAAGACATCTATCTGGCGATTATCCGAGTCATTATACGACTCGTTATGCATTCAGGCCATGTGCTAGTTGTGACTGGTATCTTATTAATTTTATTTGGTCCCTGGCCATGGAACACGTCGTGGGTTATTCTCACAATAGGCGTCATGTTGCTGTCCGGGTTCTTCCTGGCAACTGGTTTCTCTTCTGTATTGAAAAGATTCCATGAACCAAGCAATGACAGGGAAGTAGTAGTCAATAAGTTACAACGCACTGCCTGGATCTATATTGGATTGCTTATGGTAATGCTTTGGCTTATGGTACAAAAACCGGCAGTCTGGTAAAATTACATAGCGAGTAAAAAGATGTGTACATAGTTGCACATCTTTTTAATTGCAGGATTTGGTTTGACAGTGAAATTTGCAGCGAATATGATGAAGATAGCGTTTTTTGAAAGGAACGATTTAAGATGAAAATGAAACTAGTCGGTCTGCTGACGATCTTTGGAATGCTGTTAATGGCATGCAGTCCTACAGGCAGTAATGAAACAATAAAAATTGGTACGACAGCAGGTATTTATGCAAAAGTAATTGATCAGGCATTGAAACCGGCACTTGAAGAACAAGGATACAAAGTCGAAGTGGAATCATACGTAGATTTAATTGAACCGAATAAAGAGTTGGCAGATGGTGAAATAGATGCCAACATTAACCAACAACAAATTAATCTTCAACAGTTTAACGAAGAATATGATTTGCCTATAGTGGCTTTGACGGAAGTTCCAAGCGTGGGGTTAGGTTTATATTCTAACTCGTTGACGTCGATGGATGATATTCCTAACGGTTCATGGATTACTATTCCGAATGATGAACTAGGCACAGCGAGAGCCCTACGTTTCCTTGAACAACAGGGATTAATTTCATTGGATCCAAGTGCACCCACTTATGCAGTTACAGAAAAACAAATTGATAGTAATCCGAAAAACCTGAACATCCAGCCGATCTTGATCGCACAGCTGATCCCATCTATGGCAAGTGGTGATTTAGCCATCATTCCAGACAATTATGTCATGGTCAATGAAATGGAATTGGAAGACGCTCTAGCGCATGAACAGCTTGGTGAAGAACTACAATATATCGTTGCGGTCAGAGAAGAAGATCGTGAGCAGGATTTTGCTATAGCAATTAAAGAAGCAGTAGCATCAGAGACGTTCCAAGAAGCTATTGATAAACATTTCCAGGGCTTCGGAAAATAAAAACCACGTATGGACTATGAGCCATACGTGGTTTTTTCATCTACCTTATTTTTGCTGTCGCTTCAAAAAGTCGACATTTGGATAATAGGCATCTTTTACGAGTAAATTCGGTCCAAGACAACGCACTGCAGGACAGTGACAGCCTACGCTTTTCGCTAAAGGATGTTGTTGCCATTTAGTATATAAATCTGTCAACTGATCGGATTCAATATTTCCTAGTGGGGGAACATCCCCGAAATCTGTCACGATTACGTCTCCAGTAAACATATTGACATTCAACCGAGAGCGACCGTCTGGATCATTTCGCACAGTGACGTTTTCACTTGCTGCAAGTTTCGCAAATAATTCTTGATCTTTTGCGTCGCTACTACAATTATAAAACGGCAATGTCCCAAACAGCATCCAAGTTTGTGGATCACGGTATGAGAGAAGATCGAACATTGCTGTACGTGTTTCATCCAAAGTTAGTACATCCAATGAAGAAGCGAAATCGCTAGGATACATAGGATGTATTTCATGGCGACCACATTTCATTTCATGGACAATTTGTTCATGAATGGTCTGTAAATGAGGTAATGTTCGGCGGTTCAACATCGTTTCCGCTGACACCATAACACCCATTTCAGACAATGCGCGGCTGTTTTCGATCATTCGTTCGAATTGTGCTGCACGACGCTCACGTGGCGGCTTGCGTTCCATCCGAGCGAATCCACCATCGATGAAATCATCCACTGTACCCCAGTTATGTGAAATATGCAGGACGTTCAAATACGGTGCAATTAATTCATAACGTTCAATAGGCATAGTTAGATTCGAATTCATCTGCGTCTGAATTCCGCGCGCATGTGCATACTGCAATAACGGTACGACATACTGCTCGACAGATTTCTTCGAAAACATCGGCTCGCCACCTGTTAAGCTAATCGTTCGCAAGTGGGGGATTTCATCCAACCTCTGTAACAGCAGATCGATTGGTAATGCATGTGGATCTTTCGGTTGTAGCATATATCCAACCGCACAATGTTCACAACGCATATTGCATAAATAGGTCGTCGTGAATTCTATGCTGGATAGAACTTGCTTACCGTGCAAATCTACATCTTGATATGCCTCCCATGCATCTGATAAACGGGAATGTGATAGTACCATGTTCGTAACTCCTTATTTCAATTAATTTTTATCACTAGCATATTCTGCTAGGTCTTTCGCATATTTACTCATCGAAGAGGTAGAAACATCGAATGCTTCTGCGATCTCTTTTAATGTCATATCAAGCGGTTCAAAATATTTATTGTCTAAACCATAACGGATTGCACCCGCCGCAATGGCTAGTTTCTTTCGCGCTTTTGGCTGCTCATCTACTAAGAAATCTTCAAGCACTTCAAGCAAAGCTTGCGATTCTCGGTCATGTTGCTTTAAAAATTCATTAGCCGACTCTATAACGCCTGCTTCAAATTCGGTAAACTCATCTCCCGTATAACCACTTTCACCAAGCGCAATCCAGAATTTCATGATGGACTCTTTGAGTGAAGGGTTTTCCGTGTCCGCAAGTGTTTTAGCAAACTGTTTGATCGCTTCCGAATGATCAGTCGGGAAGAAGATTAAACTTGAGACTGCTAGATAATTACCTTTAGACGTACCGTCGGAAAGTATGAAGCAATAGAAGTGGACACCTACGGGAACAGGCTTATCGCTTTCTTTCCACAATTCAATCGTTTCATCACCAAGAATACTTGTAGCTGTTAAATATGTATCTCCTACAGCAGTTACTTCACCGACAAATACCCTCGGCTCTGACCATCTATCAAGCAATTCTAGAATCGATGGGCGAATATGTTTTTTCTTCTGCTTTGCCAAATAGTCGTCCCAAATATCTCTCCGTTGATGGAAGAAGAATTCATCAAGCGCAATCGTTTCGATCATTTCTTGTGGTAAATAACTATTTAATGAAGATTTCCATGTATTTGCAAATTCCACGAACGCCGGTACATCAGGTCGCTCTGGATGAATATCATAAAACGTCTGTAGTATATTCTCCATTTCATCTGTCAGTAAATCTTCAACTGTCACAGCCTCATTTCGTTCACAGCACTTTTTATATTTCTT
>NZ_JARIEA010000048.1 GCF_029267015.1 Sporosarcina ureae
CTTCGTACAGGTTGGCCTCGCAGAATAGAATGTCCGCGTGCTGTGCGAAAGGTATGAGCTTGTCCGACCATTCTGTGTCTGCCGTGAAAACTACTGACTTGTCATCCACTGTGAACTTCATTGCGAGGCAGTAGACCGGATGGATTGTTGGACAAAACGTAACCGTAAATGGACCGATTTGAACGGATTCATTTACCTGAATTTCGATACCTAGCGTTTGTTCTTTATACGTCAACTTCGCAAATTCTTTCCTATCTCGCGCATGACCATAAATCGGTAATGGTGGGGAAGGTTGTCCTAAGTAGTATTGAATCAATCGGCTATATTGTAGGCTTCCTATGTCTGCGATGTGATCCGCGTGATAATGGCTGATGACCACTGCGTCGAGTTGGTCGAGTTCGATGTAGTTTTGCAAGGAAGATAGTACGCCGCTACCGCAGTCGAAAAGGCAATGGAACCCTTCGTGTTCAATTAGAAATGAAGAGGTGGCGCTACTTGCTTTCGGATAGCCGCCCCAGATGCCTAATGGGATGATTTTCATGTGAATTCCTCCTGTTTGGTTGTTTTAGTATTTTCATTGTAAGTGAAGGATGAGTAAATGTCGTAAAAGTATGTGTTTTTGAGGATGCCGACTCTAAGCGCCACCTTTCACTTTTGGTTCATCCAGTTCCAGGTGGCAGAGTCTCGGGTCATAAGTCAAAGCTGCTGTGCGGCAAAAAACGCCGCTTCGCATCTTCGCCTTATGCCTGTCGACTCTAAGCGCCACCTTTCACTTTTGTGTCATCCAGTTCCAGCGGCTAGGATCTCGGGTCATAAGTCGTGCTGGTCGTGAGGCAAAGAGCGCCTCAAGTCCAGCCCGCCTTATGCCTGTCGATCCTATCGAGCCGCTTTCACTTTTGTGTCATCCATGCGATAATAGAGAAAATACACTTTGAGGATGACGATATGAGTAAATTAGTTGAAATACAGTTGAATGCACAGGGCACGGTGGCTTTGAAGAAGGGGTATCCGTTGGTTTTGAAGGATGCTGTGATGAGTAGTGAGATTCAGGCGAAGGAAGGTAGTTTGATTCGTCTGACGGATCGGTATCATAAATATTTGGCTACGGGGTATTATGGAATTCAAAATAAAGGAATCGGCTGGGTGCTGACTTCGAATGAAAGAGAAGAGATCGATTTTGATTTCTTTGATCAGAAAATGGCAACGGCTTTTGAACGACGTGAGGTATACGCGGAAGATCCGGATACGACGGCTTACCGTTTGTTCAATGGAGAAGGCGATGGAATTGGTGGTTTGACGATTGATTTCTTCGACGGTTATTACATGGTCAGCTGGTATAGTGAAGGTATTTATGCGTTCCGTCACCACGTCTATAATGTGTTGGACAAGCGTGGCGATTATAAAGCGGTCTATGAGAAGAAGCGCTTTGATTCGAAGGGGCAGTATGTCGAGCAGGACGATTTTGTCAAAGGAACGCCTGGAGATTTTCCGATTATCATCAAGGAGAATGGCATGAACTTTGCGATTGATTTGAACGATGGCGCGATGACTGGGATTTTCCTGGATCAGCGTGATGTACGCGAGGCGATTCGGGATAACTACTCGGAAGGTCGCGAAGTGTTGAATACGTTCTCGTATACCGGGGCGTTCTCGGTTGCGGCTGCTTTAGGCGGTGCAGTGAAAACGACGAGTGTCGATTTGGCGAAGCGCAGTGTCGCGAAGACGATTGAACAGTTCAGCGTCAACGGCATTGACTATGAGCAGCAAGATATCAAAGTGATGGATGTCTTTGATTATTTCCGTTATGCGAAGCGTCATGACATGAAATTTGGACTTGTTGTGCTGGATCCACCGAGCTTTGCACGTTCGAAGAAATATACATTTAGTACAGCGAAGGACTATCCTATGCTGATGAAAGAAGCGATCGCGGTTACAGAGAAGAATGGCTATATCGTAGCTTCTACGAATAACGCAAGCTTCAGTATGAAGAAGTTCAAAGGATTCATTGAGCAAGCATTTAAAGAGATGGATATGCGCTATAAAGTAGTGGAAGAGTCTTCGTTACCAAGAGATTTCCGCACACCACGGGACTATCCTGAATTTAATTATTTGAAAGTAGTTATTGTGCAGAAGTTACGTTAATTCGTCACAAAAACGTTTGGTGACAATGTCAATATTTCCTAGTACGATGGATGTAACGAAGTCGTAAAACGGGAGGTAGACATATGAAACAAATACTTGCGCTGTTGGTGTTAGTATCTGTCTTTTGGATAACTGGTTGTTCCAACGTGTATAGTCAGGAAGACGGCTACCGGATGGCCATCATCAATCAAGGATTCCCTGTGCCGAAAGAAGCGTATGAAGTGAAGGCTGAAGATTGCATAGGAGAGATTTCTAAATCGGCGAAGTATAAGCTGAAGGGAATCGGGGACGCAGAGGGCAATCCACCAGATCATTATTTACGCACGATTGAGGACTGGGGATGGACAGAAATGGTGGAAGACCGTAGAGGATCTATTCATTTCTATGAAAAACAAGGCAAGATCATGTCGCTCAATATTAAAGAAAATGTCTTTGATGTATTTGAAATGACGAGCGCAAAGGAATCATAAGTTAGGTGGCGAGAGTATGGAGATGAAAAAACCGAAGCTTGACATAGAGAAACCTGCTGTAGCAAAAGTGCTCGATGTGTTGGTTATCGCTTTATTCGCTGCTGCTCTCGTCTATTTACTCCTGCAGTGGAGTCAATTACCCGAACGAATTCCTGCACATTTTGGTGCGGACGGTGAAGTGGATCGCTATGGAAACAGAGTGGAATTACTGCTGTTGCCGATTATTGGTATCGCCATGTGGGTTGGGTTGGGGATATTGGAAAAGTATCCGCATATGTATAACTACATAAACTTGCGGCCTGATAACGTAGAAATCCACTATCGTTATGGCGTGCTGTTTATGAACGTCATCAAAAACATTTCAACTCTGTTGTTTGTCTTTTTGATCTGGCAAATGACAGACATTGCCTTGGCTAAAATCGCTACGTTGAACATGCCCATTTTCATCATGATCTTGGTACTGCTTTTTGGTTCAATGGGTATATACTTTTATAAAGCTATGAAATTATAGAATGTCCATATCGAACTTCCAAATACTCTGCCAATAAATGAATCTATTAATTACCTCTTATCGTATACTCATGATAAGAGGTGATTTTTTATGAAATGGAAACTATTATTTGTCGCTTTACTGGCTTTTCTAGTTCTACCGATGACAGCAGGAGCCGTGGATTTTAGCATTCCGGATGTGAAAATCAATGCGCAGTTGGAACCTGATGGCACTGTTCGAGTAGAGGAGAAGCATACGTATGATTTTGACAGTGAATTTAATGGAATCATTCGAGAAATTCAACCGAAAAGAGGGGCTTCGATTAAAGGCTTTACTGCTTATGAAGAGGGTAAAGAATTAGAGATCGAAAAGCGCGGTACAGAATATCGAGTACATCGCAAAGGAGACGGCGAAGTCATAACGTTCGATTTGCAGTATACGATTACCAATGGAATGGAAAAGTATAATGATGGAGGACAATTCCTTTGGCCGTTTTTTGACCGTCGTAATGAAACAGATTATGGCAATATGACGATTACTATTGTGCCGCCTGCTGACGCGTCTGACGTGTTGTTCATCGGATACGACAGTGCGGAAGGGACTGGTAAGCTACAGCCTGATGGAACGGTTGTATTCTCGTTGGGAGCAGTTGATGCTGGGGACAATGGTGATATCCGCGTTGTCTATGAACCGTCTTTATTTCCAGGAATGATCGCAATTGATCAAGATATTCGTCCAGTAGTGAAAGAGGATCAGGAAACGGCAATTAGAAAACGTGAAGAGTTCATTCAAAATCAAAGGACTACCGGTATTTTTGGTAGTGTCAGTGTAGCGGTCGGTATTTTAGGAGTGGGTCTGATTGGGTTCTTTGCGAGTGCCAGAAAGAAAAGGTATAGCAAGGAAGCGCAATATGAAATGGATGCGAATGGTTTCTACGTTCCTTCCAATAATATGAGCTTACCAGCATTGCTTCTTTTCAAGAATGGCGTAGCTTCCGTAGAGCTGATGTCCGCGGCGTTGCTTGATCTCGTTCGCAAAGGGCATGTAAAGCAAGTTTCCGATGACGAGTTTGAGTTGATCGATGCGAACGTCAAACTAGAGCATGAGAAGCAGTTGATTCAGTTACTATTTTACCAAATCGGACAGGAGAAAAAATTCACATTGAATGAATTGAATAGTTATACGAAAGAAAAGAAAAACTATGAAGCATTCGATAAAAAGTTTACGATGTGGAAAGATCTCGTAAAAGAAGAATTGAATCAGTATGAGGTGAAGATAAAGACTACGAAGGAACGTATAATCCTCAGTTTGATCGGGGCGATGGGCATCGGATTCGCTATCGCATTTGTCTATTATGAGTTGTACGCGCAACTGGTGCTAGTAGGGGTTTTGACGTTGGTAGCTTTTGGCTTCGCGTTGTTTTACAGTCCGTATAATTATGAAGGAACTTTGCTGAAGCTTGAGTGGGAACGAGTGGATAAGTGGATGAAGGAACTTGATACGAAGAAGTGGGAAGGACTCTCACTTGATGATCGATTTCGTGTGTTGATTTATGGTGTAGGGGTGAAGAATCCAGAATTGGACGCGTATTATAATGACTTTGTCAACGCTCAGAAGCAACTGGATCAAAATCGTACAAGATCCCGACACGATACGGGAGATGCGAGTTATGGAAGTGGCTACTATGAAGGCTCCATTTACAATCCGGTGTTTCTTGCAGGATCATTCAACCAAGCTTCATCGAATGTGTCAAACAACGCCCCAAGTAGCGATAATAGCAGCAGTGGCGGAGGGGGAACCGGTGGAGGTGGCGGTGGCTCGGGTGCGTTTTAAGCTGAGTAAAAGGAGAGAATAGAATGGGCAAAACAATAGTTTGGTTCCGAAAAGATTTGCGTTTACATGATCATCCAGCATTGGTGGAAGCGGCGGCACATGGAGAGGTGCTGCCCGTTTTCATTTTACCAAAAGTGCGTCATGCGGCATCGGATTGGTGGCTGCATCACAGCTTACTAGAAATGATCAAGCGCTTTGCAGACCAACAGATTCAATTTATTGTCAGAGAAGGACACCCTGTTGAACAGTTGCTGAAATTAATAGAAGAAAGCGGGGCGGATCAACTTACTTTCAATGAATTATACGATCCAGAAAGCCGGGAAGTAGAGCGTGAATTGGCAGAAGCTTGTGAGAAACAGCGCGTTCAAGTCCGTTCATTCCAAGGTACACTCCTTGTAGCGCCTGATGTGATTTTTAATAAAACCAATCAGCCGTATAAAGTATTTACTCCGTTTTGGAAGCGACTACGGCAAGAACCGATAGCAGCACCGCTTGCGACACCTGAACTTATACCGTCTACTGTGAAATACTATTCATTGTCTTCAGGTGAATGGGAGCTTTTATCGGATCATCGTTGGTATGACAAGTTAACGAATCATTGGCAACCTGGAGAAGTAGCCGCTATGGAGCGTTGGGAAACGTTTCGGGACAGTGGATTATACGATTATCTAGTCGGGCGAGACCTTCCTGCAAAAGCTAGTGTTTCACGATTGTCTCCTTACTTGGCATGGGGAAATGTTAGTGTGCGTTCGTTATGGCACGGGGCAATTGCTGCGGCAGATGATGTCGGTGATCAGCAAGTAGAGGCTTTTATCCGTCAATTGGCGTGGCGTGACTTTGATAATTATCAGTTGCTATATTTCCCTGAGATGATGACAAAACCTGTGCGACCGGAGTTTGAAAAATTTCCGTGGCAACCCGCAGATAGTCGGTTGGAAATATGGAAAACAGGGCATACCGGTTATCCATTAGTCGATGCGGGAATGCGTGAATTATGGGAAACAGGTTATATGCATAACCGAGTACGGATGGTTGTAGCTTCTTTTTTGATTAAGCATTTATTGATCGATTGGCGTGAAGGTATGGCGTGGTTTGAAGAAACTCTCGTGGACTTGGACATAGCAAATAATGCGATGGGATGGCAATGGGTGGCGGGTAGCGGCTTTGATGCCTCACCGTACTTCAGGGTGTTTAATCCGATTTTGCAGGCAAAAAAATTCGATGAAGACGCACGGTATATAAAAAAATGGCTGCCCGAGTTAACGGACATGCCAGTTAAGTTTGTATTCGAACCTGCAGAAGCGCCGGATGACGTACTAAAAGCAGCGGGAGTTACAATCGGTACGTCCTATCCAGCTCCGATGGTGGATCATCAAGCTGCCCGTGCGCGCGCATTGGCAGCGTATGATACATGCAAAAACACTTAAATTTCATCAATGGATTCAAGCAGATGAATATGTTGTAAATGTAGCTTATCAGCCCAAATGAATGCGCCGTATCCCCCTAGATAGAATTCGGTATTAGGATGTTTTCCTGCAAATTCATCCAACTCCTGCATGAGCTGTGGATTCTTTTCGAACGGAAAAGTAGTGGAAGCTGATAGCAATACTTTGACGGGCTTTATCTTATCAATAAGTGACTGAATAGCACCTGGAGCTGGCGACGAACCAATCATCGCTGTACGCCAGCCCTTAAGCATTAATTGTAGTAAAAAAATATGCACCGGAATTTCATGCGATTCATGAGGAAGGCACGCGCCTAATAATATAGGGGAGTCCTCTCGGTATTGGAAATTGCGTCGTAGCTGAACGAGTTGATCTCGTACGACCAGACTAGACAAAGCTTCCTGATACTCGTCCCACTCACCACTTGCCCAGTGATCGCCTACTTCTTTCAAAAAAGGAATGACGATTTGGCTTAGGTAGTGCTCAAGACCCAATCGATGAAAGGCGGCTTGAAGGGAGAAGTTTAATTCTAACTCATCGCAATTTTTACCGTGAAGCAATAAATCACTCAATGTATCCTCTAAATACGTATCTTCCGAATTCGATGGCATATCGGTTTTCTTCTGAGATTTTGCCATTTCGGCCGCCTGTGATAGTGCAAAGCCATCTTCTGCGTAACGTTTCATCAGTAAAAATAACCGAATGTCGTCGTCATGATAGATTCGATATCCATTATCGAGACGGTGTGGAATCACAATATCATAACGTTCTTCCCATTTCCTCAAGACTTGCCTCGACAAGCCTGTTTGATCTGCAACCTGTTTAATTGTATACGTCGGGGTTTCAGATGACGGCTTCAAAGCAACCAACCTTTCTTTATACTAGAATGAACAATGATCAATCGCCTTGTTCTACATGTCTAACATTATACATAGATTTGACGAGACAAGTCAAATCTGTTATTTTTACATTGTAGGAAGGTGTATAAATGAAAACTAAATATATTGTGCAAGGCACCTGGATAGGTATTGTAACAGGGATTCTGCTCGCTATTGTCTTGAAAATGGTGCAAGCGGTAACGGGTGACAAAGTATATACACTGTTACTGAACGTAGATTACATACCCATCGTAAAAGAGTATCAATTTCCAGAAGTTATTGAAGTGTTTTTTCATCTCATCGTTTCAGTCGTGCTCTGTATCATACTTGTGATCCTATATGATAAGAGTAGGGGTTTCATACGTAACCATGCGATTCTGTTCCCTCTTCTAGTGAATGTCGCCATAGGGTTGTTATTGTATCCAACGACATCATTTTCTGACCGAACGCCAAGTGTTACAAACATAATTTCTTTGTTGTGGTGGGTCGCTGGTCATGCATTATACGGTTTCGTTGTAGGGGTTTTGATAAATAGGAAACCGAAAGAATAGAATAGGTCTATTCTAATGACGAACTCTAGTATTTGGAATTACTTATGTGTATAATTAACTAGTATACAACATTGTACAAAGTCTAAACAACCTAGAAAAAACAGCGATTTATTCGTGTCAGTTGAAGAAAAAGGAGAATACTACTATGTGGATCGCTAAAAGACGTAAGACACTATCATTAATACAACCTATTTCCTCTGTCCCTGTCAAATTGCAAGTACCTACCAAAGAAGTTCAATTGCAGTTAGATGCTATTCAATTAAGAGAGCGGGATTTACAACTATTACGTGCACTAAAAGAACCGATGAGCGCTCGGATTGATGAAATCGTAAAAGCATTTTATTCAAGTGTGACCGCAGTTCCTGCGCTGTCCCAAATGATTAAAAAGAACAGTACGACGGAATATTTGAGTAAAACATTAGCCGTACATCTCGGTGGTTTATTCGACGGTGTAATTGACGAAGCGTATATGATCAATCGCAGTAAAGTGGCAAATGCGCATTTGCGAATTGGATTGGAACCTAAATGGTATATCGCAGCTTTTCAAAACTTGCATTCCACGATGCTCGACATATTATTTGATCTAGAATTAGATCGTGCGGAAGAGCGAGAAATGATTGTAGCATTAAGCAAAATATTGAATTTCGAAAAGCAGTTGGTTCTTGAAGCATTTGAGAAGAGTACGAATGACGCAATCCGTGCAAACCAACAAGAAATAAAAAATAGCGTCAAGCAACAAATCGGCAGCATTGCGCTTGAAATCGAGGAAAAGTCTGAGTCTACGTATGCAGTAGTCAACGATTTGATTGAGCAATCCGCTACTCTAGATGGAAAAATCCAAGAAAGTATCATACGTTCCGAAACTTCTGCCAATCAAGCGCAATCGGGAATCGAGCAGATGGCGCAGATGGTTGTAACATCGGAGACGATTGTTAAAGAGACGAAAGGCATGGCGGAATTGGTTGAAGAATTGAACCGTGCTTCCATTCAAATTGAAGAGGTTGTACAACTAGTGAAAAATATTGCTGATCAGACGAATCTGTTGGCACTCAACTCCGCAATTGAAGCGGCACGTGCGGGTGTTCATGGAAAAGGCTTCGCGGTCGTTGCGGATGAAGTACGAAATCTTGCTGATCAGACGAAACAGTCGACAGATAATATTGCGCAACTTGTCGCCCAGTCAAAAGCAAAGACGCAAGCCGTTCATGTTGCCATTGATACGGTCACGAAGTTTGCGGATATGGGCATGAAAGAGACTGAAATAACGAGAGAAACATTCCAAAACATAACAGATACAGTCCATTTGACGATTGATGATATCCGGCATTTTTCAGACCATATGAAAAATCTGCAAGACGTTGTTACATCGATTGGCGGCGTATCAAAAGAAGTAGTTTCAACTTCTTATGAATTAGAAGAAGCGATAGATGTCCTATAAAAGGAAGTGAGCGCGAATGTTTTTAGCTTGGAGCGAAATTAGAAAGAATAAACTACGGTTTTTACTCATTACGTCGATTTTGCTATTGGTATCATTCCTTGTGTTCTTCCTATCAGGTCTAGCTAATGGGTTAGCTAGTATGAACAGGGAAGCGATCGACACATGGAAAGTAGATGCTGTTCTACTGACGGAGGAATCTGATAAGAGCTTGTACGAATCGGCGCTCAACAAGGAAATAGCCGATGAGCTAGGCGCGAAAGAAACAGCTGTTGTCAGCCAAATGGGTGCCATCGCGAACAATGGTGACACTAAGCAAAACGTTATGCTTTTCGGTATTGATCGGGATGAGTTCATCAAGCCAGAAGTCAGTGAAGGGGATCCGACGTTTTATGTTCAAAACGGTGTGGTAGCATCGAATGTGTTGAAAGATGAAGGCTTTAAGATCGGTGATACGTTGGAGCTATCATCATCTGATACGGAACTGACGATTGTCGGCTTTACGGAAAAGGCTCGTTTTAATGCATCACCGATACTTTATATGAAGTTAAATGACATGCAGAAGATCAAATTTGGAGACGCGTATACAATGAATAAAGATATTGTCAACGCGATTGTCGTCAAGGATAAAGAGTGGGATCAACTTTCATTGCCTGATAATACAGAGATTATTGAAACGGAAACGTTTATCGAGAACTTACCCGGTTACACGGAGCAGAATTTGACGTTAACGTATATGATCTACTTCTTATTCGTTATCTCAGCCGCAATCGTTGCGATTTTCTTGTACGTATTGACTGTTCAGAAAATCAGCATGTTCGGTCTGATGAAAGCGCAGGGGATTTCCAGTGCGTATTTGGCACGATCGGTTATCGCGCAGACTTTCATTCTTGCGCTAATCGGCGTTGTCCTCGCGTTTGGTCTGACATTACTTGCGGGAAGCTTCCTGCCAAATGCCGTTCCTATCATGTTTGATATACCTACTATGATTATTTATGGTTTGGTCTTAATAGTAGTGGCGATTCTCGGAGCCGTCATTTCGGTTTGGACGATTATCCGAATTGATCCGCTCGAAGCGATAGGAGGATAAACGATGGTACTAGAATTACGAAATGCGAAAAAGACGTTCGGTGAAGACAATACGCTAGTCGAGGCGATGAAAGAGACCAATTTTGTAGTCGAACGTGGCGAATTGGTCGCAGTCATTGGCCCATCCGGTTCTGGTAAAAGTACGTTCCTGACGGTGGCTGGCGGTCTGCAAACTCCAAGTGAAGGCCAAGTGATCATCAATGGTAAAGAATTATCGCAGCTGAATGAAAAGCAACGTTCTAAAATTCGCTTGCAGGAAATCGGTTTTATATTGCAGGCTTCCAACCTCGTACCGTTCTTAACTGTTGACGAGCAGCTGGAATTGCTGAATAAAGTAAAGAAAGACAATATGTCAAAAGACGAGCAACGTAAGTTATACGAGGATTTAGGTATTACCAAATTGCATAAGAATTATCCTTCCGATTTATCGGGCGGTGAGCGACAACGTGTGGCGATTGCCAAGGCGTTGTTCAGTAAGCCGGCGATTCTTTTGGCAGATGAGCCTACAGCTTCGCTCGATTCTGATCGGGCGTTTGAAGTAATGGAGTTGTTGCGAAATGAAACGAAGTCCAATCAAACGGCGACCATTGTCGTGACGCATGACGTACGGTTGATCAAGTACGTAGATAAAGTGTATAAGATGACGGATGGTGTGCTAAGGCTAGAGAGTTCGGCTGAGGCGGATGTGACTGAGTAAGTATAGTGCTAGAATTTTAATGAAATAAACGCTTCGGACTGCCGTTTTAAGGCTTTCCGAAGCGTTTTTTATTGGTGGATTGTGTGGTTTAGGTCGTAAAATCGTCGTGGTCGCTCAATGCAACTGGCTGAACGCTCTATGTGGCGTTTTATCCGCTCTATATGACTCGCTATCCGCTCTATCCAGAAAGTTATCCGCTCTATGTGACTCGCTATTCGCTCTATCCAGCAAGTTAACCGCTCGTAGACCACACACGACCGCTCTAAGAGAATAAGAGACATCAAACAATCAGCCAAGCAAACTTGCCACGATCTTACAGTGAATGAATCGAGCAACTGAGAGTGAACTCTGGAAATTTCTAATGTGCAACAAGTGTAGTGTCAGTTCATCCACCGAAAGACGGTCGTCGGTAACGCCAAGTAACTTCATTCATTCCCCTCCAATAGAAAAAACCACTTCCCGAATCGGAAAGTGGTAGAAATGTCGACAGAAATATATATGGAGCGACTCGCCACTTCCCTCCGCAGGTGCTAACCTGTTCAGGTAATAAGGGTTTCAGAGCCACACTCTTTTCTCAGTCCTTGTGAAGGATTCCCCTAATGGTCAAAATATTTGATTTTCAGAACTAGCCTATCACGTGTACGGTAGAATGAAAAGCATTTCTTTTATAACAGTAACAAAGCATCCAAGTCGAGAATTTCTACTGCTTTCATACTGGGCTGGCGAATCCAGCCAGACTCTTCGAAGGCGCTTAATTTTCGACTGATTGTTTCAGGTGTCGTCCCTAAGTGAGAGGCAAGGTCTTTGCGACTCATTGGTAATTCAACTTTCAATTGTCTTTGTTCTTCTGATAAGTCTACCAGGTAAAGGGCGATTCGCGTTTCTGCTGATTCCATACCGATTCGTGCCGCCCGTTGTTCTGTTCGGGCGAGGCGAGAGGAGAACTCTTCCAACATCTTCAATGAAATCGCGGGATGCTTTTGTAGAAGTTGCTGCATTTGGTTCCGTTGAATAACACATAATTCCACAGGTTCAAGAGTTTCTGCATAGGCATCATGAGGCTTGGCATCGAATAATGATAGCTCGCCTGTGAAATCTCCGGGTTCTAATATTCGTACGATCTGCTCTTTGCCGTTTTCTGATAGGCGATATATTTTAATTCTTCCTTTGTGCAATATATACAAGCCTTCGGAGCGGTCGCCTTCATTGTAAATAATTTGTCCACGTGGATAGGGGCTGCTTCGCGCAAGTTCTACAATGTGCTTCATCTGATCTTTTTCCAAGTGATTGAACAGTGGAACAAGCGATACACACATTCGATGATCGGTCGTGTCATTGTGGGGCTGCTGACTCATTCACTTTCACCTCGCTTACATTTCGATTGGACACTTTGTCACTAGTATAGCGTATTAATCGAATGGCGTTCAATATGACAAGAAGTACACTTGCTTCGTGGATAAGCATTCCGGATGCTAGGAAGACTTTGCCTAGCAGTACACCGATTAGCAATAGAACTACTGTGCCGACTGCGAAGAAGGTGTTTTGCTTCATATTGTTCACAGTCGCTTTCGATAATGCATAGGCGTGGGCGAATTGATCCAGTCGATCCGCCATCAAGACGATGTCTGCTGTTTCCATGGAAATGTCTGTTCCGCCTT
This sequence comes from Sporosarcina ureae, assembly GCF_029267015.1. Taxonomy (GTDB): domain Bacteria; phylum Bacillota; class Bacilli; order Bacillales_A; family Planococcaceae; genus Sporosarcina; species Sporosarcina ureae_D. The sequence goes on from NZ_JARIEA010000048.1 coordinate 12,689, forward strand.
TACCCATTGCCAGTCCGATATCTGCAGTGGCGATTGCGGGTGCATCATTGATTCCGTCACCTGCCATCGCTACTCGATGTCCTTGCGCTTTCAACTTTTGGACAGCAGCTACTTTGTCTTCAGGTAACAGCTCCGCATAGACGCTATCGAGTCCAAGTTGTTCGCCAACGAGTCGGGCCGTGTGTACATTGTCGCCCGTTAGCATAATCATTTGTTTAATACCATTTCTTCGTAGTTTGGCTAGGGCAGCTGCGGCTTCTGGACGGATTTGATCCGCTATGGAAATAATACCTGCGATTTCTCCGCCAATGCTGATGAACACGGCTGTGTTACCTGCTTTTTCTCGCTTGGATGCATACTCTTCTATAGTTGGAGAAATAGCTATACCTTGTGAGATCATTAGCTTCCGGTTACCCGCTGCGAGTTGCTGGCCATCTACTTCAGCAAGAAGTCCGTTACCTTTCATAACTTGTGCGTCTTGTGCTTGATGTTTCAAATGAATCAAGCGTTTTTTTGCTTCTCGAACGATCGTTTGACCGAGATGGTGTTCAGACATCAGTTCAGCTTCTGCAGTTAAACGCAGTAGCTCTTCTTTGTCGATGCCAAAGCTATGGATGTCTGTGACTTCTGGACGTCCTTTAGTTAAAGTACCTGTTTTATCAAAGACGACAGTATCGATTTTCGCCAATTGCTCCATCACGTCGCCACCTTTAATGAGCACGCCATGACGGGCTCCGTTACCAATTCCAGCTACGATCGAGACGGGAGCGGAAATGACAAGAGCTCCAGGACAAGCGATGACCAGGAAGGTTAATGTCATTTCGATGTTGCGTGTGAATATATAGACGATAATCGATAGGATGACGATGGAAGGTGTATAAATGTTAGCAAATCGCTCTAAGAATTTTTGAGTTTTCGACTTGGCTTCTTGTGCTTCTTCGACTAGCTCGATAATACGAGCGAATGCTGTATCGTCACCTACACGTTCTGCAATTATTTCAATATAGCCATTGTCTACTAATGTACCGCTAAATACTTGATCATCTAGTGTTTTGGATGCGGGTACCGACTCTCCTGTGATGGCTGCTTCATTTATAGATGCGTTTCCTGTAACAATCGGACCGTCTACGGGAACTTGTTCACCTGAGCGAACGATTACCCGATCACCGATTTCTACGTCATCAACAGCAATCGTCACTAGTTTACCATCCCGAAGGACACTCGCTTCTAGCGGGGCCAGATCGACAAGTGCTTTGAGGGAAGAGCGTGTTTTCTCCATTGTACGAATTTCAAGCAACGCTCCGAATAAAAACAAGAACGTAACTGCTGCGGATTCTACATATTCACCGATAAATAGGGCACCGATGACTGCGATCGTGACGAGAAGCTCAATACTGAAAGCTTTCATTCGAATAGCTTTCCACGCTTTTATGGCAATCGGAGTACCCGCAATTATAGTGGTAGCGATTAATGTAATCTGACGCGCGTCATGAAAGCCCGCGAAGTGCAAGATGATCGCTGCACCAAGCAATATCGCGGATAGGGAAGTGATGCGCACAGTTTGTTTTGCATTCATTTGAATACCTCCTCTTTATGAAACTTTTTGATTGAGAACTGGATAGCCGAGTTTGACAATCAATTTCTGCAATTCATTGGCTTCTACGACGGATTCATCAAACTCGACCCGAACTTTACTAGAGTGAAATAATACTTTTACTTGCTGTACGCCTTTCGCTCTGGATAGGGCACCTTCAATTTTCTTAACACATGATGGGCAGCTGAATGGCTCCATTAAAAATACGACTTTTTTCATTCTTCTCATCCTTTTCGTTTGTATTTATTATCTTAAGTATAAGAAATTTTTGTGTACACTGCCTTGACACCCGTCAAGATTCGTCAAACAAGACTTTTTCTTCTGACCAAAGTGCTTTATACTGGATAAGTAGTACAACATTTATGAATAGAGGAGAATCGTACGGATGAAATTAACCTATTCTGGTAAAACGAAAGACGTCTACCGCTTGGAAGATGGCCACGTGCTATTGAAATTCAAGGATGATGTAACAGGGGAAGATGGTGTTTTCGATCCAGGCGCTAACACAGTAGGCCTGACAATTGATGGTGCCGGAAAGTCCGGACTTCGCATGACACAATACTTTTTTGAGAAATTGGCGGAGCAAAACATACCGACACATTACATCGATGCCGATCTGGACGAAGTAACGATGACGGTGAAGCCTGCTACGGTCTTTGGTAAAGGATTAGAAGTGATTTGTCGATACCGTGCGGTCGGAAGTTTCTTGCGCAGATTCGGTGCGTATGCTGAAGAAGGACAAGTACTCGATGCTTTCGTGGAAGTGACATTGAAAGACGATGAACGTCAAGATCCACCTATTTCAGAAGATGCTTTGGCACAACTTCACATTTTGACGCATGAAGAATACGCAACTCTTAAAGAATTAACTCAGCAAATTTCTGAAGTAGTCCGATCAGAGATGGCAGAAAAAGGTTTAGAGCTATATGATATTAAATTGGAGTTTGGTCGTGATCCTGAGCGAAACATCATGTTGATCGATGAAATTTCAGGAGGCAATATGCGCGTCTATCAAGGCGATACATATATTGCACCAATGGAATTAGAAAAGATATTATTTTCATAAAATTCAACCGGAAACGAAAAATGTTTCCGGTTTTTTATATTCTCTCTCAGGCTATACGTTGACTGACTTAGCTTCTTCACAAGTGTGGGAACGTTGGTTGGATGAATGCGTAAGGTAGTAAATTTTAGATAATAAAAGTGTTTTTTGTATCCGCTCATAGTTTCTGGTTATGTGCGCTATGTTAGACGTTAAGCGCTCAATGTAGTCTCGGGTCCGCTCAAAGCCGGACGTTAAGTGCTCACTGCACCCCTACAACTGCTCTATCAAGTTTGCAATCCGCTCATAGAACTTCAGCGACATGTTAGAAAACCATAAAAGTGGGTACACTACACACTATGAGTTCATTAGCCAAGCGGCAATGAACGGGACGGTATAAAACGTACATTAGGAGGAATTTAATTATGTGGAAATTATCAAGTGTAGTGTTGGGCTCCGCGTTACTCATGGCAGCTTGCGGTGGCGGGGCAGATGAGGAAAAGGAGCCGGTGAATGGCAGTGATGATCCTGTCGTGGAAGAAGAGGAAATGGCTGAGCCAGAAGTTATGGCGCCGGTCATGAATGTAGATGGGGAAGAGATCGGTACGGTGACGCTGACGCAAGGACCGTCCGGAGTAGCAATGGACGTGGACGTAACAGGCCTTGAGCCAGGTGAACACGGCATGCACTTCCATGAAACGGGCGTTTGTACAGCGCCAGACTTTAAGGAGTCTGCTGGCGGTCACTTTAACCCGACGGATAAAAAGCATGGTTTGGAAAATCCCGATGGACACCACGCAGGTGATTTAGAGAATTTAGTAGCGGATGAAGATGGCAATGCAAAAGTTACGATAACGACAGATGCAGTTACGCTTGAATCAGGTATGGATAATTCTTTGATCGATGAGGATGGTACTGCGTTGGTTATCCATGAAGGTCCGGATGATAACGTAACGGATCCAGCAGGCGACTCAGGAACGCCATTTGCTTGTGCGGAGATTACGTCTGAGAATATGAAGTGATAAGCAAGTAGGATGTCCCGGGGTTTCGGGGCATCTTTTTTGTGTTGTTTGGACTTGTTTAAGTTTAAGAACAAGACAAGTGCAAGTGCAAGTGCAAGTGCAAGTGCTTGGGAAGAGTGAGTTACTTAGTGTGTACGTTGGGATGGAAGCTCCAGTTGGCGGACGCTTTCCCATGGGCTCTCGGTGAGCCAACCAGGTCGCGTTGCTCCCTTTTGGTTGTCTCTCCTTTCGAGCTGATCCTGCGGGAAGAGCCGTAACGAAGGACGGCTTTTGCGAGTAAAAGCGAAGCGTTAGGAGCACATCTTTGCATTTCGCCGCCAACTTCCGCTTCCATCCTACTTTTATAGTGAAAGGACTAAGAACTCTTACTGTCGATTGTATGTGAATTATTGTTTTGTTTTAACTTCTTTAAAGTCAAGTTCTACAGTTCAAAAATCGATTACAATACTTATTTTAATGCACAACAAAAAGTAACAACCACTTGCACTGCAAGGGATTGGAGCGAAAGCCGTAGCGAAGTACGGCTTTTGCGAACATAAGCGAAGCGTTGAGAGCACATCTTTGTACTCGAAACCCCAACACCTTACCAG
>NZ_JARIEA010000068.1 GCF_029267015.1 Sporosarcina ureae
CTACTTGTTATTCTGAATGGAATTATTCAACAATTAAAAGGTATTGTAAGTGAAACAATGCTTCAAAAATCCGCGACTACTGACGAACTCCCTAAAATTTATGCCGTTCAAAGTGCTTTAATATCACTGTTATTCGGTATTTCTTCAATAAGTTTTGGAGCGATTGCGGAGCATTGGGATGTCAGGATCACATTTGTTCTTGCAGCAACATTGTTAGGACTTAGTGCTCTCTTTGCATTAATTCGCAGTCGAGATTTCAGCATTACAACTGAATAATATGCTTAATTTTTTTGATGGAGTTATTCATTTAAAAATTAACTCAGGTAATTAATACAGTTTAATAAAAAAACGATTGGGCAGTTGTCCAATCGTTTTTTTAAATCCTACTATAAATAAATTGTTTTGATCCTAAATTGCATTCAATAATATCCACTTTATTTTGATCTTCTTTGTCTTTACTGACATTTTCTCCTGAATAAGCAGCTAAAATCATTATTATTCCTATCAACATCATTAAACTTTTCTTTTTCATCCTATCCTTCCTCATAATCAAGATCAATTTCCAAATATATTTCTTCATATTTGGAAACATCGTATTTACTCGACGAAGAATGAAAATACTCTATATAACTGCTACTAAACATATAGTTTTTGCGGGGTAAAATCAGTAGATGATGTAAGTGCATCGCGGCCTATGTGAAAGTTCCACTAAGTGAGTGCTTTAAAAATCTTTCCATAGATGAGCCTTTTCTTTCATAAAGATTAATTTTATATCTTCTAAATGTATTCCAACAAGTTCCCTATCCTGCATTATGAACATATTGTGTCTAATAGACGGAAATACTCGTTTGTTAATATAGTCAAGGAGTGATGATTTTGGGAACAAATGATTCATTTTTTAATAATGGCTTGAAAAATAATGATAGTTCTACGATTACTGGTGATCAAATTGCATTATTGGGTTCAGCCATCTCTACATTTGGGGACGCTTTACAAACACTTGGTGGAGCTATTTCAATCGAAGAAAGCCGAATTTCTGACATTCAACAACAGCAAGAACTGGAAAAATTACAAAGTCAAATTGATGATTTAAAAAAAGAACAAGTAAAGAATAACTCACAAAGTAATGATGTGGAGACACTCAATAAATTATTAGAAAGAATTGTTAAACGGCTTGAAAAAGAAGACAAGGAAGTGGATTAACTCATTGATAGAACTGTACGTTCCAGACATAATTCTTTTGAATAGCGGCTATAAGTGCACCAACTATATTCTTGTTTTTATTACCTCGATCTCCCAAATCATTATTAGTAATGGAAAGCACAAGTCCTCCTACTGCTACTCAAGAAAATATTACCACTTTCCACCAAATAATAGACATCTAGTTCCATAAAAACAGGACTGTCCTGCATATATGCAGAACAGTCCTGTAACGAAACTATTAATAATTCGAGTCTGATACTTCGCCTTTTACAATGCTAATACCCGAGCTTGCACCAATACGCGTAGCCCCTGCTTCGACTAGCGCATCGAAATCTTCTCCGCTGCGCACGCCGCCGGACGCTTTGACACCAATGTCTGGGCCAACTGTCTTCCGCATAAGAGCCACGTCTTCTACCGTCGCGCCACCTGTTGAGAACCCAGTTGACGTCTTGACGAAATCAGCGCCCGCTTTGACGGATAGCTCGCATGCACGAACGATTTCTTCATCTGTCAGCAAGCATGTTTCGATGATAACTTTGACCAATGTACCGTTAGCTGCTTCGACTACCGCACGAATATCTGATTCGACCCATTCGTCATCCCGGTCTTTCAGTGCTCCGATATTGATGACCATGTCGATTTCTCCTGCTCCGTTCGCCACTGCATCTTTAGTTTCGAATGCTTTGACTGCAGAAGTAGTCGCACCAAGAGGGAAACCGATTACCGTGCAGACCAACACATCGGTGCCTTTTAGCTGTTCAGCGGCATATGAAACCCAGCCCGGGTTAATGCATACTGATTTAAACTGATAGTCTTTTGCTTCTTGTATGAGCGCCGCGACTTTGTCTTTCGTTGCGTCGGCTTTCAATAATGTATGGTCGATCATTTGTGCTTTATTCATTTATGAACCACTCCTTTAATTATTTTGTAATTTCGTCATGCACGAGTGTTACAGGCTGTACTTTAGAAGCCGAAACTCCATAAGCATGATAGATCTTTTCTTTTACGTCTTTGATATCTTCCGTGTTGCTGTGAATCGTCACGAGTGATTCGCCCACTTCCACGGAGTCACCGATTTTCTTGTGCAGCACTAGCCCAACCGCCAAATCGATTTCGGATTCTTTTGTTGCGCGTCCCGCACCTAGAAGCATTGCAGCCGTACCGATTTCATCCGCAGTAATCGCAGAGACATATCCCGCTTCTTTAGCTGGCACGTCTATTGTATACTGGGCCGTAGGAAGCTTCGATAGATCGTCAATGACGGATGTGTCGCCGCCTTGGGATTGCAAGAACAGTTTAAACACTTCAAGCGCTTTGCCGTTTTGGATAACTTCTTCGAGCATTTTTCGCGCTTCTTCCGTAGAGTCCGCTTTTCCTGCCAAACGAACCATATGGCTGCCGAGCGTCAAGCACAGTTCGTGCAAATCTTCCGGTCCATTGCCTTGCAACGTTTCGACGGCTTCTTTGACTTCGAGAGCATTTCCGATCGCATAACCGAGCGGCTGGTTCATGTCCGAAATTACAGCCATCGTTTGACGACCGATTTTATTTCCGATTTGCACCATTTCTCCCGCCAATTCACGAGCCATGTCGAGATCTTTCATGAACGCGCCTGTTCCGACTTTTACATCAAGAACAATTGCATCCGATCCCGCCGCAATCTTTTTGCTCATGATTGAGCTTGCGATCAACGGAATTGAACTGACCGTTGCCGTGACATCGCGCAGACTGTAAATCTTCTTGTCTGCAGGGGTGATATTGCCTGATTGACCGATTACCGCAATTTTGTTCGTATTGACAAGATCGAAGAATTCTTTGTCCGTAATTTCGATATGGAAACCAGGAACGGACTCTAGCTTATCAAGTGTTCCGCCCGTATGACCCAATCCGCGGCCCGACATTTTAGCTACAGGGATATCGAGTGCAGCGACAAGTGGAGCGAGTACAAGTGTTGTCGTATCGCCAACTCCGCCCGTAGAGTGTTTATCCACCTTGACGCCTTCAATAGCAGACAAATCGACTTGATCGCCTGACTCCACCATCGCCATTGTGAACTGCGCGGTTTCTTCCAACGTCATCCCCTGGAAATATACCGCCATTTGAAACGCAGACATTTGGTAATCTGGAATTGATCCGTCCGTATATCCATTGATGACAAATGAAATTTCTTCGTTTGTTAACACATGTCCATCTCGTTTTTTCTCAATCATATCTACCATACGCATAGCATCCACCACTCCTGTTTTTAAATTTATGTCTCATTTCTATTATAAAAATAGGCCAATGACAGTCGCTGAAAGGACTGAAGCCAATGTTGAACCCAAAAGTAATTTCAAACCGTTTCTTGCCACTTCGTCTCCTTGTTTTGAACTCAACGCCTTGACAGCTCCTGTAATAATCCCAATGGAACTGAAATTCGCAAAACTAACAAGGAACACCGATATCATACCTACTGCTTTCGTTGATAGGCCTGCCGAAATCTCCGTGAAACTCAACATCGCCACAAATTCGTTTGTGACAAGTTTGGTCGCCATGATACTACCGGCTTGTACACTGTCTGCCCAAGGCACGCCCATCACAAAGGCGATTGGTGCAAAGATATACCCTAAAATGGTCTGGAAGGAAACGTTGAACAGCATTTCAAAGAGATAATCAATTCCGTTCATCAACGCGATGAAACCGATCAGCATGGCAGCGACAATAATCGCGACTTTAAAACCATCCATAATACTTTCACTGATCATCTGGAAAAATGACAACTTCTTCTTCGACTCGATCGTTAGCGTATCTTCTTCTTCAGATAATTCATATGGGTTGATGATACTTGCGACAATCAGTGCCGACATAATATTAAGCGCAATCGCCACTACGACAAACTGCGGTTCGATGATTTCCATGTATGCACCAACGATGGCAACACTGACTGCACTCATCGCGGAAGTACAAAACGTATACAAACGTCTTTTTGAAATATCATCCATTTGGTCCTTAATAGTTAAGAACACTTCGGACTGCCCGAGCACCGCAGAGGATACGGCTATGTAGTTCTCCATTTTCCCCATGCCATTCAATTTACTCAGAACGATTCCTACGTATTTAATGATGAACGGTAAGATCTTGAATTGATTCAATATACCGATCAACACGGAAATGAACACGATTGGCAATAAGACGTTCAAGAAGAATACGTATTCTCCTTCATTTTCCAATCCGCCAAACACGAAATTGACACCTGTTACCCCAAGATCAACTAGCTTCGAGAATAAAGCCGAAACAAAGCCGATGGAGACTACGCCCACTTTTGTATTTAACAAAATAAATGTCAAGACAAGCTGGGTCATCAGCATGATCACAATCGGTTTATAGCGAATTTTCCTGCGGTCCACACTGACAATCAAGCCCACGATTAACACGAGCAACAATCCAGTTATATAAAATACAAAGTTCATCATACTTCCTCCCTCGCATGTTGGTTACGCTTACACTTTGCTTCTTGCACACCATTTTCCTTAGGATACCATTGCGACCTGACTTTATGTATAGTATATCACAGACTTTGAGCAGATGTGCAACGTAAGTGAAACATTGTTCATTCCGAATTAAAAAAAGAATCACACTTTTAAATAAGTGGATTCTCATGTATTACTATTGATGGAGCAACAAAGCCTGTGCTGTGTACTGGTCGGTTATGAAGACGTTCGCATAACCACCCTGAAGTGCTCCGTGAATGGCCTCTACTTTACGGTTTCCGCCAGCCACAAGAATAGATTTTTCTTTTTGCTTTAACTCTTCCAGCCGGATCCCAATCGTTCGGTCACTGACAGTGGTCTCGCAAACTTCCCCCGTACGTTTGAAGAAGCGTGAACAAATATCGCCAATTGCTTCTTGATGGAGTTGCTGTTCTTCTTCGGTCGTCAAATAACCAAGACGGAACAATAGCGATTCGCTGTCGACTGCACCTACCGTAAACATGGCGATATTCGCCTGTCTTCCAAGTCCAATGAGACGGTGCATATAGCGGTCCGACTCAATCACCTCTTTGACTTCAGGCGTGTCGACCAGAACAGGGAGTGGCAAGTAACGCGGAACGGTATGGAAGGCTTCCGCAAATTTGTAAACCGTTTCAGAATCGTATGTATTAACGTCCGACAGGCCAATACCGCCTTTTAGCTGAATGACCTCGACTCCTTTTACATCTTTTTGCTTCAATGCGTTGGCTACCCGATACATCGTCCGCCCCCACGTCACGCCAAGGATATCGCCGTCTTTTATGATTCGATGCAAATAATCCGCCGCTTCCGTGCTGATAGCTTGGATCACATCGCCCTCATCTTCTACTGCCGAGTACGCAATATTCACTTCTTCGATTTGATATTTGTGCTGCAAAGATTTCGCCAATTGATTATTATCATGAAAAGGATCGATAATATCGATTTTCACATAGCCATTCTTTTTGGCTTGTTGCAGAAGCCTCGAAACGGTCGGCCTCGAAACGCCCAGTTTTTTTGAAATGGCGAGCTGAGTATAATCAAATTGATAGTAAAGTTTGGCTGCTTCTATGATCAGTTGCTTTTTATCGATCTCCAATGCGAGTCCCCCCTTATGTTACGACCTAATCACGAGTCCGAAACTGCTTAACTAGGCCGAGTATACCACAGTCGTAAATCAGCGGAAAGCCGCTCTCACATTTCTTCCTCGCGAGGCGATTGCTTGAAGGTCGTTTTACTCTTATAAGATCGACACCAACTTCTTTAGCAATTCGTACCTTTATCTTTTCATACTAGCAATAATACTTATGAAAAACATAATCCATAAAAAGGCCAATAAGAGCAATCACTAGTATAAGTACAATAAGTATTGATTTGGGGATATTTATAAAAGGAATCAACTTTGGAAAGAAATCATAAATGAGTAATAATGTGAGTGCTGTTAGTGCTATAATGCCCCAAATTTGACGTTTCACTTCACTTATAATCGTAAAACTTATAGAATCAAAAGTAAACTACAACAGTTGAGTCCTTGATTAAATTCAGCACCTATGGCAATTCATTTCACACAAAAAAAGCCCCTAATTCATGACAAAAATAAGGGCTTACTTTTGTAAAAATTACTGTTCATCTTCCTCCTCACACGGCGGCTTCCTAACAATCGTCTTCCCACTTGAATACAACCCACTTGCCGACAACCCCATAATAATCCCTCCGAGTATCCCAGACTTCCAATCATGGGGAAACAAGTAGAAGATTCCGCCACCGATGCCTAATAGTAAAGAAAAAATCGGAATCAGTTTCTTCGGCAATCCGTACATCTTTAAAATTTCCGTTAACCCGATAATCACGGGGATCAATACAATATCCGAAACTTCCAATGCGTGTCCTCCTCTTTTTACTATTCTATTCAGACTGTATGCAAGATGAATCGGCGGTTTGCATACAGTGTAGAAGAAAGATTGCCGAAAGGAGATACGTATGGTCACTGGATTGCTCATAATTTTGGGATTAGTACTTTTATTGCCGTTTACCGTTCCGAGAATCGAACGTAATTTGGAATTTTTTTTATTCGTTATGGGATGCGCTGCGGCATTTGTTAGTGGCGTGTTGCAATGGGAGTTGTGGATGCAGGCGGTACGCGATCCCTTGCATATCACGCTTGCCGTTCTCGTAGCAGGAATTCTTTTTCGCTGGATACGCAAACCGTTTGAGAAGACTGTGCTTTCAGTAAGTCGAATTCTACCATTCCGACTTTTTCTGGTATTGACTATTATGATGTTAGGGTTGATCTCCAGCGTAATTACTGCCATCATCGCAGCGCTAGTTCTCGTGGCTATTGCATCCGTCTTGCAGATGGATCGACGTTCAGAAATCCGCTTTGTAATACTTGCATGTTACGCAATCGGCATGGGCGCAGTTCTGACGCCAATTGGTGAGCCACTTTCAACGATTGCGACGAATAAACTCGACGAGGACTTTTACTATCTAATGAACTTACTCGGTACAGATATCTTAGCTGGTGTCTTCGTCTTCGGACTGCTCGCTTTCCTAATCATTCGTCCGCGCAACCGTTCGCTGTCCCGTTCTTCCGGACAAGCGGCAGAGTCGTACATAAGTATTTTCGGACGCAGTGTGAAAGTATATGTATTTGTATTGGCTTTAACATTACTCGGCGCAGGATTTGAGCCGCTGATTACGCTGTACTTGCTTGACCTTCAGCCTTTGACACTATACTGGATCAATATGATTTCAGCTGTACTTGACAATGCAACACTGGCTGCCGCGGAAATCAGTCCCGCGATGGACGAGTCAACGATCCAAGCGTTGTTGCTCGGCTTGCTGATCAGTGGTGGAATGTTGATTCCCGGAAACATCCCGAATATTATTGCAGCCGGTAAACTCAATATCCGTAGCGGGGAGTGGGCGCGTGTTGGTGTACCACTTGGCATGCTTGCGATGGTTGTCTATTTTGTTATTTTACTTTACAGACAATGAAAAAAAGACCGCGCAAGCGGTCTTTTCGTTTTACTCGATTACTTTCACCCAGACTCTATATTTTTTGTCATCTGTCTGAACCAATTTAGTATTAGGGCTCGGTGCATTATTTTTCTTTGTGAAGCCTGCTTCAAACGAAGAAGTTTTAGTACTCTCCCCTAGATTCTCCTCAGAAGGCATGCCGATTCCAATCGCATCCGTTACCGTCCACGTATCATCTTTCTCTTTGTTCAACTTTGCGATAAATATTTCTTCTTTGTCATCTACTATTCCTTTATAGACACTGATTACTTTATTATTATCGACTTCCAACGTGCGGTACATTTTCACAACTTCCGCATAACCTTCTTCTGTATGAAGCTGTTCGAGTGCCTCTTGTGGCGTGTTCGATGTACTGTTCTTATCTGCAGTCTGACAACCAGCCAGTATAACTGCCAAAAATGTAATATAAAATAGTTTCCGAAGCATAAGATCCTCTCCTTATCTATTTTATTGAATACCCTACTACGGGTTATATTCAATGATTATTTCATTTTAGAATCTACTAATCAAAAAATACGTTCTTTGTTTTTCTCGATCAGCTTGAAATGTACGTCTGATGACGATCCACTATAGATATGATCAGTCACATCCGAGATATCCAAGAATTCATTGAGCTCAATGAATTCTGTACGATTTCCTTCCACTGTCATCGTGTAAGGCCCTGCTATATTCATCAATGACTCCATTTTCGCTTCTTCTGAGCCAAATCCTGTGTCCATAAACTCCAGTTCGAATGTTACCGGTTTGCTGCTGTGGTTTTTCAATGTCAGCTCACACTCCCCCTTCATTCGTACATTATCTTCTACTGTATCAAATGTACATTCACCGTTCTGGTCGTACGAAATCGCGCCAATCCCACTCGCGAATGTCTTCTGATAGGCTGTCACGAGGTAGCCAGGAAGCAGTGCGTACAAAAACAACACCAGTACAGCCGCCACTACGTAAAATTTCTTCAATCCATAAATCAGTAAGGCCATCGCGATCAAGAATATAGTAGTAGCCACTATTCCTTTCCACACGAATCCATCTTCGTTTTGAATAGGAAACGACATAAAGGTAATGGTCGCCCCTATGAGCGGATTATTTGGGTAGGGGAAAAATAAAAACATACAGATGGCAAGCAGCACCCCTGCGCTTATAAGTGCGGTTATATTTTTTATCAAGACGTTTCTCCTTCAGTTGAAAAATTGTTCATCACTTATTTAGTTTGTCTGCAATCGATTGTAGGATTTCATTCTTACGTTCTTGTAACTTAAGAAATTTCAACGCAAACCATACAGCGAAAATTAGGAACACGATTGGGATGATGTAGATCAATAAGCTGAAAATAGATATAAATGATATAAACATATTGTTGTGCATATGTACTTCCTCCTTTCATCACTTATGTGGACTGCTACTTTTTTAAAAACTAATTAGATACCAGCCACGTATTGCAATAATCACTTGGTTCCTTCACTTGCAAGACCTTGCTCAGGAGAGTGATTTCTCCATAGATACTACAGCAAGGGACGTACCATCAGTTCTATGTAATACGGATTCTTCACACACATGATAGCCGATCGATTGATAGAGCGAGATATTTTTCTGCACACCTGCTCGCACTTTGCATGCTACTACTCTCTTCCCTTGTTGCATCGCATAATCCTCTAAAAAGCGGAGTATTTCTTTCGCGATGCCTTGACCTTGTCTTTCTGGCACGACGGAAAATCTAGAAAAGTAGAGGCGCTCGTCTTCTAATCGAAAACGAACCATCGCAACGGGTTCTTCCTCTATATAACCGATAACCGCCTGCTCCCCATCTTTCAATGCAGCTGTAATACTCTCTACCGTTTCTTTCAGCGCACTCGTTGGCGGTTCAGCATGTTCGTATTTCAAAAAGGCGCGAATCATCACGTCATGGATAATTGGCGCGTCAAATAACTTTGCTTCGATAATGTTCATTGTCACCCTCATTTCAAATCATTCTAGTGTTCTTATGAAAATACAGAACTGAACGCTGCAATGTCTCCATTCTCAAATAGCTCGATCGTCTCATACTCTTTGTCTAACTGAACTTCATAGAGTGTCTGTTCCTGAAACGTTTTCGATTCACCTTTGTCTTGATCTTTATCATACATGATACGCAATGTATCTCCGTCACCTTCTACGTCAAAGTTTGCAAATTCTGCGGCATAATCTTCTTGATTTTCATGAGAAGCGTTGAAATAAATGATCAGTTTATCTTCCGACGTGTTGAAAAATAAGTACACACCATTATCAACTTGTGCTTGTTCGTAAAATTCCTGATCGCTCTTACTCAAGTCCTTTATCGCTACTTCTTCATAAGACAACGTCCGGTTCGTGTTACATCCTACAAGCACTAGTGCACAAAGAGCCATTATCAAAAGCTTTTTCATCAACTCTCCTCCTGCCTATTATGTGGTAAAGACTGAAGATTTTTTGAATTATCTATAACACTACTATTTCCCATGTTTTATGTAAAGTAAGTACAAAAAAACACTGCGGGAAAGAACAGTGTTTTTGATAGTAGTATAGAAAGTTTACGCGCTCTATGTGCTCGGATGTAATTGAAGTTATTGACTAACTAAGTGTGGTATCTCGACTCATTTAGTCCTAGATCCTAAAGACGCGGTGGTCTATGAGCGGTCGCAGATCGTCTATGATCACTTGCGGTGAATCTATGAGCACTCGCGGACTCGGATAGAGCGGATATCACGTGCGATAGAGCGGTCAACCCAATTCTATGAGCACTGGCGCAAATCTATGAGCGGACACGCCCCCGCCTTCCCGTCTCCCACTCACTTTGTCCTAAATCCACTCATCGATATTTAACCCAGCCACCATCTTTCTTCTCGCCATTCCCACGTTTGCTCAAACGCCCAAGCACAAACGCTCCCGTGACTAAACCAATCGCTGTATTCGTTTTCTTATTAAACACTTGCTTGACGATCAAATTCATATTCTGCGGACGCTCCGCCAATCTTCGCATGAAGTATCCGTACCAGTCCTCGCCAAATGGCACGTATGTACAGAAGTTATAGCCCTCGTTCGCCAGCTGCAACTGCAACTCGTTGCGGAAACCGTATAACATCTGGAACTCGAACTGATTACGAGAAATATCATGCTGCTTCACAAATCGCTTCACATGATTGATGATATTGTGGTCATGTGTCGCAATCGACGTGAACGTTCCGTGCAATAAATGTTCTTCAATAATCTTTATATAATTTTCATCAATATCTGCTTTATCCATATACGCGACGTCAGGCGACTCTTTATACGCGCCTTTCACTAAACGAAGACGTGTATCTTCGTATCTTTTCGTATTGTCCATCGCATTGTGGAAATACGCTTGAATGACCGTACCGATATTTTTATAACCTGCTGCTTGCAATTCATCGAGTAGCTTAAACGTCGGGTTTAGTCGGTCGTAATTTTCCATGTCGAAATTAACGAAGATCTCGTTTTGGCTTGCACGTTCAACGATTTCTTCGATTTGTTGTTTACAAAAGTCATAGTCAATATCGAGGCCAAGCTGTGATGGTTTGAGCGAGATGTGCGCATCCACTTGATGTTCTTTGATTGCGTCCACTACGGCTAAGATTTGTTCTTTCGCTTCGATGGCCTCGCTTTTTTCGAATACAAATTCACCCAGATTGTCGATCGTGCATGAAATACCTGCTTGATTGAGCTCTTTGACACTTTTGATCATTTCTTCGATGTTGGTTCCTGCCACTACTTGTTGAGCTCCTAATTGGAAGCCGTATTTTTGGGCAGCTTGATTTAATAGTTGATTTTCAGATAAACCGATAAAGAAATCTCTTAGCATAGTTTCCACCTCAATTATATATTTAGTATATTGGAATTATAACACTATTTCGTCATGTAAGCCCATACAATAGTTTATTCAGTTTATTCTCAAAATCCGATAAATGGTAACATGCGATCTGCAGGACTATTTGGTTTGATGATTTCTTGTAAATCGAGTAACGGTATCGGGAAATAAGGGAACCCCGCCACGTAAGGAGAGATTTCGTACAATTGGAAATAAACGACTAAACTAGTATCGGCTATATAGAAATCCTGATCAGGACGGATTTTAGTAAATGGTTCTAAGACAGGCGTTTTCCATTGCTGAATATGACGTCTAATATATTCCGATATTTTCTGGACATACGGACTGCCCGGCTTGAATAAATCTTGCAAATTGTATTGCCTTCCTGTCTTCGTATCGAGCGTCAGCGATTTGACGTATGTCATACCGTGCGCTCCGCCTGTGAACGAGTAGACGATTAAATTAATGCTTAAAATATCGCGTTGGTTATTTTTGACTTCGTAATTTGCCACCAGTTCCACAAGACTTGATTCATAATAGTTATTTTCCACAAGTAATTTATTCATTTCCTTGAAGAGTACGTCATTTAGCTTCTTTTGGACTTTTGGATCATCCAGTTTCGTAATGACAGGATAATATACATCCACTTTTGGCCTCGTATTCGATAGATGATACGTCTCTATAACAGCAGGATTTTTCATCGTTTCATCCTTCCCCAGACATTTTTCTACTATATGCAAGGGCTGGATGGAAAGTTTCTCGCTTTTTTTTCTGTCATATGATAGGATAAACACTGACTGATATGAGGATGTGAAGTAAAATGATCAATATTACATTACCTAAACCGGACGTAACGATCGTTCGCAGAAAACAAGAAATGGGACCGGATGAAACACCGATCAAGCCAATCTATGGTTTCATCGATTTTCATGATATTCCACGGGATAAAGGCGGCCTTTTGTTGTTCTTCAACCAAAGCGACGAGTTGTTATTCGTAGGAAAAGCACGAAAATTACGTCCACGTCTGAAAAAGCATTTTGAAGACCAAGTGTCTCCATTACGTAATCACCGTGAAGAAGTAGCGAAAATTTCCGCTGTTATCATTGATGATCCAATGGAACGCGAAATCTACGAAACGTACGTAATCAACACACAGCAAGCCAAGTACAACGTAGAAAAAGCATTTTTCAGAGACTGAGCTGTCTGCCTTCGCAGACGGCTTTTATTTTTGTCTACAATCCATCAGCTTCTTTTGACAACCGGACATCCATCACATCCGCCACATGAATTCTTTCTGTTCCAAACGGGTCGCGCAGTACAATCGTCATCATCTGCAAATCAAGCGCTTCAATCACCCCTTGATGAAAGCGGACTTCCCCATCATGCCACGTCTTGATCCATGTCTCGCAACGTCTGCGCCAAGCTACTTCAAGCGTCTCCTGCATCGTTTGTAGCTCCCAATCAGTCAACTCGTGTCGTTCTATATAGTGGTCTTCCTGCTGCCAATCACGCAGTCTCTCGAGGTGTTCAGGCAGCATTAGCGAGGTCCACTTCAATTTCCCTCTATCCCGATTCCTTTCCATCACGTATTCCCCATTTCTTAAGCGTATGTATGTTCGTAGTATACAGAACGTACATTCGAAAATCAATAGTAAAAAAGACCATCGCATGAAAAGCGATGGCCGAGTGTTTATTTAGGTAATTTGAATGAACCGACAAACACTTCCAGTTCCTGCGCCATTTGATTGGTCTGCATGGAACGTTCTGAGATTTCTTCGATGCTCGCTGTCGTTTGTTCGGCAGCTGCTGCAATATTATTCGTCATATCTTCTATATTTTGTACAGAGTGTGTCAAGTGCTCGATCAACTGAACAGCTTCTGTTGATTTCGAAGCTTCTGATGTCATCAAGTTCGAGATGTTTTTAATTTCTTTGACAGTCTCTCCAACTGCTACGGAAATATTACTCAAAGACTCAGACGTTAACTTCACTGTTTCTGTACCTTTCGTGATGTGTTTCGTATTTTCTGATGTGGAAGTAATGACTTGCTGGATGCGATCCGAAATATCTTTCACCAGCTTCTCTACTTCGAGTACTTCCTGATTGGATTGCTCAGCAAGGTTTCGTACTTCTTCCGCAACTACCGCAAAGCCTTTACCGTGTTCACCTGCACGAGCCGCTTCAATAGATGCGTTCAATGCGAGTAAATTCGTTTGAGCTGCGATTCCTGCGATGGAGCCCGTGATGTTTTGGATCTTCGTCGTAGATTCAACCAAGTTTTGGATGGTGTCTCCTACTTCTTGTGAACCATTGCGAATTAACTCCATATCGTCACGAATTTCTTCCGCACGTTTCGCGCCTTCTAGTGCAATCTTCATCGTTTCATTGGAATTATTTAACATTGAATTGGCACTTTGCTTCGTATTGTCCAAACCACTAGCTAATCCCGTCAGAATACCTGTTGCGTGTTCCGCAGTAGACGTGCTATCCGTAACCGCTGTGACAACTTCTTCAATATTATTCGCAACCATCGTAATCGCTTCACGCATTTCAGAAAGTGATGCAGAAGTTTCTCCCGCGTTTTCGGATAAATGCTGCGAAGTCGTATTCATCGTCGCAATCATATCTTGTAAGTTCACCGTCATCCGATTCAGTGTACGAGCCAAGTCGCCCACTTCGTCTTGTGATTTCACTTCTGTCGGTTGAACCGCCAAGTCGCCGTCCGCAATTTTCTTCGCTTGCTCAATTAAACTCGTAATCGGCTTCGTTTTGCGGCGGATCAGGAATCCTGTTCCAACTGAAGCAAGCAACATCGGAATGATACTGAGCAAAATCCCATCGCGTACGACATCCCATGTACGTTGTTTGACAATGTTGGCATCAAAATCAATGACACTTACTGCGATGATTTCTTTACTAGTATCCTGATCCTTATGAATTGGCGCATAACCCGAAAGTCGCTTCATGTCGCCATACTCGTAAGGCTGAGAGTAGGTTGGATGTTGGTGTTCAAGCAACTCATCAATCGCTTCCTTGTCCAAATGGAACTGATCTCCCGGTGAAAACCCTTTTGCTATCAAATTATCGTCAAGCGCAATGAGTTTTCCTTCCAAATCCACAATATATTGTGTTTCAAATATATTCTTGTGTTCGGTTGTCCAGTTCAACGTCTTGCCAATCTCATCTTGTGTATCGGTATCACCAGCTAATGCCTTGTCCATATCCCCCGGTCGAATCAATCCAGTAGTAATATTGGCACATCCATACGCTTCAATTCCTGCAGCGTCATATAATTTATCATAAGCAGTCTTATATGTAGCTAGTGATGTAATGGCTAACATCACCACCAAGATTCCAGCTATAATCGTACCTAGCTGAAATGTTAACGAATCTTTAACTTTCATCAAACCTTATGCCCACCTTCCTATTTAGTTCATCTAGTTCATTCGTTGTCTTTATCATACGCTATCAATCTACATTTAAAAAGAAGAAAATGAAAAACTCTTTAAATATAAAATAATAAGCAAGACGTAGGTATTATTATCGTGTCGCAACTGTTTCATTTCGTATATAATATTGTATGATGAATAGTATATAAACATAAAGTTTCTTGAAGGAAAGGGAGGCGTTCTTTTTGAATGAAGAACAGACAATTTTTAATTTGGTACATTTAATGGATCAAGTGACAAATAAAATGCTGATCCGTTTCCAGCAAGAATCTAAGCTGTCCCTAGGAATCTCCCATATTCTCGTACTGCTAGAGTTATATAACAAAGGCGAGCAACGTCCTACTGACTTGGCTGAGACACTCGGCTTCACACCCGCTTCATTGACGCATTTGTCGTCGAAGCTCATTAAAAGCGAGTTTATTACGTTGCGGAATGATGAAGAAGACCGCAGAACAAAGTATTGGAAAATAACTCCCATGGGCCTAGAAATTTTAGGCGAAGCGAAGAAATGTGGAATGCAAGTTCGCTCGGAGTTCTTTAGTCACTTATCGGAAGCTGAACGAAATAGTTTAATCCAAATTTACACTAAGTTAAATAACACGTTTGTTTGAGAGGAGCTGTTCCACTATGGAGCAGCTTTTTTTCGTAAGCGTGTAACTAAATAATTGCTGAAGGCTGTTGCGAACTTGCTCATATTTCCATACAAAAAAGCTGCCCCATAAAATCAGGACAGCTTTGAATAATGTATTAACGTAATTTGATAGATCCGCCATCGACCATCATCGTTTGACCGGTGATGTAAGAAGCGTCTTCGCTCGCTAGGAATACCGCGGTGCGACCGATGTCTTTCTCTGGATCGCCAAGGCGTCCAAGTGGATTTTTCGCAAGAATCGCTTGATAAGCTTCAGGATTCTCTTTTCCCCAATGCTCAATGCCTGGTGTTTTAGCGATTGGTGAAATGAGATTACACGTAATACCGTATTCTCCCCATTCATTCGCCGCCACTCTTGTGATCCCGCGGATAGCTTCTTTCGCCGCAGCGTATGAACCTTGGTTCACATCACCGTTTAATCCTGCGCCAGATGAGAAGTTAATAACAGATCCTTTTGACTCTTTCAAGTGCGGAAGAGCAGCTTGCATCAAGTAGAGCGTCGGATAGAATCCTGTATTGAACGACAGGTCTATATCTTCTTGCGTCATCTCTTCAATAGATTTCATACGTGAAGCATGTGCGTTGTTGACTAAGACATCCAATTTACCGAGCTTCGTTACAACTTGCTCAACAATGGAAGGTAATTCTTTTCGTGCAGTTAAGTCCGCTTGAAGAAAGATCGATTGCGGAGAGATTTTCTGCAATTTTTCAATCGCCGCTTCGCCTGCTTCTTTGTTCAAGTCAACGATCGCAACAGTCGCTCCTTCTTTTACGAATGCCGTAGCGATTCCTAATCCGATGCCACCTGCTCCACCTGTGATGATTGCCACTTTTTTGTCTAATTTCATATGTATCATCTCCTTATTAATTTTATTTTAACATTAAACTAAATTCAATGTAAACTAATTAACCTCGTCCACACGTATGCTTTATATCGAGATTTCAGCTAATGGCACGGCTGAAGGTTTACCAAATAAATAACCTTGGAATAATTGATAACCTTTCGCTTTCAACCACTCAAAGTCTTCTACTTCTTCTATCCCTTCCGCTAATGGAATCGCATTTACCGCCAGCGCTTTTTCAAGAAACTTCACTGCTATAACTTGCTTTGCAGGATCAGTAGCGACACCTTGCACATACTTAATATCGAGCTTCATATAGTTCGGACGAAGGAAAGACAATACTTCAACCGTATTATAGCCTTCCCCTACATCGTCGAGCGCATACTCAAATCCTCTTGAATGATAGTACTCCAAAATGGTTTTTAAATGGTCCATGTCTTCTACTTTTTCCGACTCCACTACTTCAAAAATCAGACGGTATGGATCAATCTCCAAATCGTTCGCTAGTTTAATAGTAGATCGCAAGCAAAACTCAGGTGAATATATAGACGTTGGAATGAAATTAATGAATGCTTTTTGCGTAATATGCTTTGCATAGCGAACGGCGGTCAGACGACAGACTCTATCGAGAGCATATAACCTACCGCGTTCTTTTGCTGCGGTGAAGATTTCATTTGGATAGATCACTCTACCGTCTTTATGGTAGAAACGTGCGAGCAATTCATAGGCATAAATCTCAAGGTCCGGTGTAACAATAGGCTGATAATGGCTCGTTAGTTGTTCATTTTTAATGACTTGGTCAATCCACTGCATTTCGACGACTTGCATGACTTCCGAGAATGGTCGCCAGTCGGTTTGGTCCAGGCGAAACTGAATAGAATCCATTTCTACTGCATGATCGACGCAAAAGTCGTATAATTCTTTTATCCCTTGTTCTTTCACATGAAATGTTTGGTCTTCCTGGCGCACCAGCATATGAGCTCGTTTCAAATGCTCTTCTACTGAAACGACGAGTGCGGGTTGCTGACAATTTTCAAATGATACTTCATAATCAATATCACGGACAATGCAACCTTTACAAGGCATTTTTTTCACTCCTTCTACGTCTGATTTAAAAATTATATCATATTCGAGGTACTTTACTCACATATACGATGTAAAAGTAGAGTATTTCTAGTTAATTAGCATGCCAGTGTTTAGATTACTTTCATTTGTGGAATGACAAGGATATAGAACGTTTACCCGTTTAAACGTAAGTAAGACGTTCAAGGTTAGAAACGCACTTATTATGTGGAGGTGACTAGATTGAAGGTGCTCTTGTATATTAGTGCCATAGTCGCCGTTGCGGCTTTAGTAGTTATCGCAATTGCTATTATCAAAACAGCCAAAGCGGTCAAAGAAGCAATGACAGATGTAAAAGAAACGATGAAACGTGTGGAACTGAAAGTGGGCGGGATTACGGATAAAGCCGATCAGCTCATGACGCAGACCAACCAAATTGCAGAAGATGCGAATGCAAAACTGCAATCGGTTGACGGATTGGCGGCTTCAGCGAAAGAACTTCGTGAATCCACCGAGTACGTGCAGAACTCTATCGCTAAAATGGCGGATCAAGTATCAGCGCCTCCTGGCAAGTATGCCAAGTTGATGGAGCAGACGACTGCATTGTCTGAAGTAGCGTCCAAGATGTATTACAAGATGAAGCAGAATAAAGGAGAGAGGTGAACTTGATGGATTGGGTACTAGGAATAGGCGTACTGCTAATTGGCATCGCGCTACTAATTGTCGCAATCGTGTTGATCAAACCGCTTGGGAAGTTGACCGAGGTGTTGGAGAGTGTCAAGAAGACGACCGATACCCTGCCGTCAACGGTAGCGGAAGTTACGGGTCAGACACAGCAAATCCTTCATACGACAAATGATACGATCAGTAATGTGAATAAGCAGATTTATGAAGTCACTCCTGTTTTCCAGATTGTTGGAGATGTCGGCGAGGCTTCACGTGAGGTAACGACGGCTGCACTGGATACGACAATTCGTTTTAAAGATCGTGTAGGCCATGCGGGTGAGTTTGTCCGAGAGAAAGAGTATAAAGGCTTGTATGGTGTGGCGACACTGGCGTTTTATTTGATGCAGCAGCGAAAAGAGCTTAAGAAGATGCGACCGTAAGTGGAAGAGCTGTTCAGAGAGTCTTGCAGAGACTTTGTGAATGGCTCTTTTTTGTGGATGGAATAGGTGAAACAAACGTGGAGAAGCCGTTTATCGACGTTCCAGGCGGACGCTTTCCCACGGGCCCGCGGTGAGCCAACCAAGTTCGCAAGCTCCTTTTTGGTTGTCTCACCTGATCGGGCTGATCCATCGGGAGTCGCCGCCTTGCACTTACGATAAACTGGTGTTGTTTTCTGTCAGTTAAAACATTGAGAAATAGTGAAAGATAAAACATTAGTCAATTTCCCACTTTCAATCTGATTCTATTCTAAAACGAAACTCTATCTGTCCTACTTAAACCAAACGAAGGCGCCTCCCAAGCAGTAGGCGTATTGAAGAGACAGGGGCAGGCGCTCTTACCTGTCCGTGGCTCTTCACGGAAGCCATCTGCTAGCGCCGTAGTGAGTTCAAAGACGTCTCTACTTCCCCACTCACTAGGTTATAAAAGCAAAAAAAGACTGAAGATCAAGCCTGGGTAGGTTTGGTCTTCAGTCTTTGCCAGCGCTTAGATAGAGTCTGGCGCTGGTAGTCTTTTTGTTGGTGGGTTCTGCTCTGCATGGTCTTTTGCTGCACTTACGGATTGTTTACGCTTTTTGAAGATGTAGTAACCTAGCATGGCTGAACCGTAGATGTTGCCTAGTTTTTTGTTTTGCTCAGATGTGTCTGTGTGCTCTCCTTTTTGTTGGACAGATGATGAAACGTCCACAAGTGAAGAAGTTAATTGATGTGTAGATTCGCCGAGGTCCCCGATTACTTGGAACAATGGTGTAAGATTTTCAATTTTCGTATTGATATCTGCTAATGAATCATTACTGTTTTTGATTAAGTTTCCTGTTTCATCCAAGATACCGTCAAGTTGTTTCGGAAGCGCCCCTACTGTCTCATCGACATCGTGTAGGATGTTTCCAACTTGTTGTAGTACTTTAGCGAAATAGATAGCTAAAATGACGAAGGCAATACCAATCAGTATAACGCCAATTCCAACGAGATCCATTCTCAACCCTCATTTCCTTTTACGTAGTTTTTGTACTTCTTTTGCCGCGTTGCCATGAATTATAAACCTGAGCGCCGAACTCTCCATATTGAATGGCTTGAACAAACTTTTCTGTTCCGGGAAGAGAACCGTCCTCTTCAAACTGTCTTGTCCGTTTGTTTACTTCTTCACTCAAGTACTGGCTTGATCGTCCGATATTTTCGATAGTAGAAAATAAAGGTGTCGTTGCAGCGAGTTTCACTTGAACATCTGTTGCCAGTTGTTCTGTCTCATTTAAGGTTCCATATAATTGCTCCATGCTTTTGTCCAGCTCTGCCTCTACCCCTTTTACCGTTCCCATGACTGTCAGCAATAAGTTTGAAGACTTCGTCAGTAACAATGAAAGGTAGATGGCGACAATCAATAGTGAGATTGCGATCAATAGTAGACCAATGTACGCCATACATACATCCTCCTCTCTAACAGACTAAATACACCTTATCATTCTATACCACTCTCAGTTTTTCTAAAACATTAAACATCTAAAGTTCTGTAATCGGAATTAGGAATTTTACTTTTCATGCTTTGTAAATGGGGATGGGGAGAGAAAAGTTGATCTACGTTCCAGGTGGACGCGTTCCCATGGGCCCGCGGTGAGCCAACCAAGTCGCAAGCTCCTTTTGGTTGTCTCACCTGATCGGGCTGATCCATCGGGAGTCGCCACCTTCCACTTACGATCAACTAAGTGTCGTTTTCTGGATTTGGATAGTACAAGTTCAAAATCTTATAAGGAATGGACCAATTGATAACAATGAATGCTATTTCACGATGTGTTGAATATAGAGTATTTCTTTAATACAAAATCCCTCAGCTGATTTTTACAGGCGAGGGATTTTGTATTTGCTATGTATTTGGCTATAGTTATGCTCTTTCGTCCAAAAAAATCCTATGCCCCATTAGAAGCATAGGATTCTTTATTAATGTTCATGTCGTCCGACGCAACGCTCGCATTCGTACATTACAGACTCTTGCTTTTCCTTGAATTGGTTACCACATTCTGTACAAACCTTTTCCACCATTTGTCTCGTCTGCTCTGTGTTCTTTTTCATCGTTCATTCCTCCATTCGGTTAGTTAGTATTCTTCTGTACTGATACAGCTTCTTTTCTTGTT
The DNA here is from genome assembly GCF_029267015.1 of Sporosarcina ureae. Classification (GTDB taxonomy): domain Bacteria; phylum Bacillota; class Bacilli; order Bacillales_A; family Planococcaceae; genus Sporosarcina; species Sporosarcina ureae_D. The sequence continues at coordinate 20,862 of NZ_JARIEA010000068.1, forward strand.
ATTAATATATAACAGAGTAGTCTGAGTTGTCATTCATTTCAGACAGAAGCTATTATTTCGCGACGAATTCCAAAAGAGCACGACGAATGATAGATTCAGTGCTTTAAAATAGAAAGGGGTATGTCAATGTACTGACATACCACTTTTTTCACTTTACATCATCAGGCCGTATACTATCACAGCAGCGATGATGACGAGAGTTATAACAAACACCGTCCATTGCATGTTATCAGGCTTTTCTGGTCTACTATCCCATTTCTGCATGAACAAACGCTTCCTTTCTGATGTGTTAGTTCTTCATATATTAGTTTTCCCTTGCATCAGCGAATTAAACAATTCTTATTTACGTATAACTAAGAAAAGACTTCCCTATTAGTGAATGTACTTACTAGTATTCACCACAAAAAGCTAATAAATTTTTGCATGAATTTATTAAATGAATAATGAAATGGGTTCGTTAGAAATCTCATCAAGCAAGTAACCGCTTACATCCACAAGACTTTTTCCCTTTTTATCAAACTTCATAAAATAAACACACAATTTAGAACTTTCTTATGTTCAATCAGTTTTTTTCATGTTAATATGAGTAAACGTTGACTCAGTAACGGAGGTTAGATGATAAATGATGAAGGTGAAAAAAATGGAAACTCATAGTGTACAAGTAGAAGATATCTTAATTGCCAACCAGTTGCTGAAAGACATAGTTGCGCATACGCCTTTACAGAAGAATGATCGTCTATCGGAAAAGTATGATTGCCACGTGTATATTAAGCGCGAAGATTTGCAGCATGTCCGTTCCTTTAAACTGCGCGGTGCGTATTATAAGATGAAACGCATTGAAACAGAAGCTCGTAAAAAAGGAATTGTCTGTGCGAGTGCAGGAAACCATGCACAAGGCGTAGCATTCGCTTGTGCGAACCTGGACATTGACGGCAAAATCTTTATGCCACAAACGACTCCTAAACAGAAAGTTAATATGGTGAAAATGTTCGGACGCGATCGGATCGAAATCATTTTAGTCGGTGATACTTTCGATGATTGTTTCGAAAGTGCAGTCGAATTAATGGAAAAAGAAAAACGTATTTTCATTCACCCTTTCAATGATAAGGATATTATCGCGGGCCAAGGGACAGTGGCTGTTGAAATTATGAATGATATTGAAGAACCGATCGATTATGTCTTCGCAAGTATCGGTGGCGGCGGATTAATGTCCGGCATCAGCACATACATCAAAAACTTGTCTCCTCATACGAAAATGATTGGGGCAGAGCCAGCAGGCGCCGCCAGTATGAAAGCTTCGATTGATGCACAAAAGATCGTGCCGCTAGCCAATATCGATAAGTTTGTCGATGGTGCTGCCGTGAAGTGCGTGGGCGAGCTTAATTATGAAATTTGCAATGAATATCTTGAAAACATCGTCAGTGTCCCCGAGGGGAAAGTATGTACCGCGATTCTTGACCTATACAATGAACATGCGATTATCGCGGAGCCAGCAGGTGCCCTTCCGATTGCAGCACTTGATTTTTATAAGAATGAAATCAAAGGTAAGTGCGTCGTTTGTGTGATCAGTGGCGGTAATAATGATATCGGACGAATGCAGGAGATCAAAGAGAAGTCAATGATTTATGAAGGCTTGTTGTATTATTTCTTGGTCGATTTCCCACAACGTGCAGGTGCATTGCGCCAGTTCCTTGATGGTGTGCTTGGGCCTGAGGATGATATTACGATGTTTGAGTATACGAAGAAGAATAATAAAGAGAGCGGTCCCGGTCTTGTCGGAATTGAGATTAAGCGCAAGGAAGACTATAATGGGCTGATTGCACGAATGGAAAAGAACGGCTTCCCTTATAAAGAAGTGAATAAGGATAGTACGTTGTTCGGATTATTGATTTAATAAAAGTACTGCCGCGAGAGTCATAGTGACTGCATGCGGCAGTTTTTTTGTGGTAAATAGTGAAGGGGATAGTGGTGGACACCGTTGTGATCTGCATTCCAGGCGGACGCGTTTGAACTGCATCCCAAACACTTACAACACCGCATATTACGCTCTTATGCAAACAAAACGTAAAATCACTCTCCCTATACAAACACATGTGAAAGGTTTCTGAAATAAAAAATTTGGGTAAATACTTACTAAAATACACATAAACTGCACATGCTATCTGTACATAAGAAGAATCTTTTTTATGAAACTACAGAAAGGCGGTGACTCTAAAATGGGCCCTAAGCATAGTAAATTCAGTATATCGATCCTCTTCATCATTCCCCTGCTCATCCTAGCTAGTCTCACGGTTCCTTACTTCACTACGCTCAAAACCGGCACGGATATTTATCTTCAATCAGAAACCATCACCGAACAAGACACAAACGAAAACTCAGTCATATTGCGCTATGACGTGGAAAAAGTACCGAAAGAGCGCATGACTCCTAGTTTGATAACCGCTTTAATGAAACCAGATGATTTAGGTCAAACGCGAGTGTTTGGCGTATTGGAACAAAAAGGAGATGTGCATCAAGTCGTTTCATTGAGCAATAAAAAGCCTGCTGAAGGCGTGTATTTAATGGGATGGTTGGCGCAAACGACGGAACGGGAATACCGTCAGAATGATCATTATATCGTGAATTTTGGACTGGATCGCGTCTATGTTCCAAAATTCGGCCATCGCGTATCAGCGGATAGTGTAAACGACCGGACGATGACTGCACATTTTAAAGTACTAGACGGAAATAGCATTTTACGCGAGTTCAAAACCAATTAAAAGAAGCGAAAGGGATGAGTCTAACTCTTCCCTTTCGCTTCCTTTTTTATTATAAGCCTAGTGAAATATATTTCACTTCCAAGTATTCATCCATTCCTTGATGTCCGCCTTCGCGTCCAAGACCGCTTTGTTTAAAGCCGCCAAATGGAGCTTGTGGAGCAGATGGTAAGCCGTCGTTTAGTCCCACGATACCATAATCTAACGCTTCGCAAATTTGAATACCTTTTGTGATATTCTCCGTGAAGACGTATGACGCTAGTCCAAATACTGTATCATTGGCACGCTTGACTACTTCCTCTTGTGTCTCAAACGTAGTAATTGGCAATACCGGGCCAAATGTCTCTTCTTGCATACAGAGCATGTCGTCTGTTACATCTTTTAAGACAGTCGGTTGGTAGAATAAGCCTTTAATGAGTTCACCGCCTGTAACGACTGTTGCCCCTTTAGCTTTCGCATCTTGTACATGCTCATCCACTTTATCGATTGCATCTTGGTCAATTAACGGACCAATAACGACGCCTTCTTCTTTGCCGTCGCCGACTTTCAATTTCTTCGTTTCCTCTGCAATGCGCTTTGTAAATTCTTCAACAATTGATGAATGAACATAAATACGGTTGGCACAGACACATGTTTGTCCTGCATTACGGAATTTCGCCGCAATAACGCCATCTACTGCTTTATCAAGATCCGAGTCCGCCATAATAATCGCCGGTGCCTGTCCACCGAGTTCCAACGAAATCTTTTTCATCGTATCGGCTGCACCTTTCATCAACGTCTTACCGATTTCAGTAGATCCTGTAAACGTTAGCTTGCGCACACGACCGTCTTCCTGCCACGCTTCTGCAATTTCACTCGCACTGCCTGTTACGATGTTAAGAACACCATCCGGAATACCTGCTTCTTGCGCTAGCTCTATTAAACGAATTGCAGTTAGCGGCGTCTGAGAAGCCGGCTTCATGACGACCGTACAGCCTGCCGCGAGAGCCGGGGCGACTTTACGCGCAATCATAGCCGCTGGAAAGTTCCATGGCGTTATCGACGCGATGACACCTACTGGTTGCTTTTGCACGAACAATCGCTTATTCGTTTGGGTAGCCGGAATCGTTTCACCATAAATCCGCTTACCTTCTTCAGCAAACCAGCTAATGTAACCATTCGAATAACGCATTTCGCCAAGCGCTTCAGCTAACGGCTTGCCTTGCTCAGTCGTCATGGTGTCGGCTACGCTTTCTTCATGTTCCTCAATCAACGCATGCCATTTCATTAAATAGGCACTGCGCTCATATGCTGACAACGCAGCCCAGTCTGAAAACGCTGCAGAAGCCGCATCGACTGCTTGCGTAGCTTCTGCTTTGCCTCCTTTAGGTACTGCACCGATTGTCTCACCAGTTGAAGGATTTACTACATCGATTTTTTCTAACTCCTTACCGATCTGCTTACCATTAATGATCATTTCAGTTGTCTTCATATTCGATCTCTCCTTTATTTGGCATCATTGACACGTTCTACTGGAATATCTGCCACTATATCATTTAATACCCAACTGGCAAGAATTAAACCAGCCACGGACGGACAAAATGCATTGGAAGCTGGAGGCATTTGTGCTTTTCGAATGGACGCATCTGCATTTCCGACCGTTTCAAGAACATCTTCGCGCACGACAATCGGACTTTCATCGGAAAATACGACCGGCACACCTTTTGGAATACCAAGCTTGCGCAAACGAAGACGCATCACTTTCGCGAGTGGATCGGTATGCGTTTTCGAAATATCCGCAATTTGGAATCGCGTCGGATCCGTTTTATTCGCAGCCCCCATACTCGAAATCACTTTCACACCGCGTTCGAGACATTGCTGGATCAAATGAATCTTATAGCTAATCGTATCCGACGCATCGATGACATAATCGGGTTTATATGAGAAAAATTCTTCCGCTGTTTCATCTGTGTAAAACATATGTAGATCGATCACTTCACACTCGGCGTTAATATCCAAGATACGTTCTTTCATGACCTCTGATTTCGAACGCCCGACCGTCGACAAATAGGCGACTAGTTGACGATTGATATTGGTAACGTCGATCGTATCTTTATCTACTAAAATAATTCGTCCAACACCTGTGCGCGCGCATGCTTCCGCAGCAAATGAACCGACTCCACCCACGCCTAAAATGGCCACAGTCTTGCCTTTCATTCGCTCGACGCCTTCTGTACCGATTGACAATTCATTTCTTGAAAATTGATGTAACATTTATACCGCATCCTTTATCGTAAATTGTATTATCTCTATCCTAAAACAGTCACCTGTATTCGCGCAACTAACTGAATTTTAGGCAATAAAAAACCTCCTCGCTTCCGCAAGAAGGTTGAAAGTTTAAAGTTAAGTGAAATCCCGACTGTGCCGTCTTTGAATATCGCTTTGAACCCGCTAATAGCAGGTGGGTGTCCTGTATAACTCTTTTGGCGTCCCGATTAAAGGCATGTCATCCAAGCTATAACGTTGAACTCCCGACGATAAGATGTTGGGTCAAAACTAATTTACAAATGACGAACACTTCAGGATTTCTACTAACTTCATCTTATCACACACGTTTTTATAATTCAATCAATTTGTATAAAGTGTTCTGAAAATAGTTAGATACTCACTTTTTCACTGGTTCAGCGACTACTTTAATCCCGAGTTCTTTCAGTTGTGCATCATCTACAGAACTTGGTGCTTCTGTCAATAGATCGCTCGCACTAGCTGTTTTAGGGAACGCGATCGTGTCACGTAAGTTGGTAGATCCTGCAAGCAACATCACGATACGGTCAAGACCGAACGCAATTCCGCCGTGTGGAGGTGTTCCGTATTCGAATGCATCCAACAAGAATCCGAACTGCTCACGTGCTTGCTCATCCGTAAAGCCAAGTGCTTTGAACATCGCTTCCTGCACGTCACGCTGATAAATACGCAATGATCCGCCACCAAGTTCATACCCGTTCAATACTAAGTCATACGCTTGTGCTTTTACAGTTTCAGGGCTCGTCTTCAATTCTTCCACGTCAGCAGGCATCGTGAATGGGTGATGCGCTGCGTAGTAACGGCCATCTTCCTCGTCGTACTCGAATAACGGCCAATCCGTTACCCATAGGAAGTTGTATTGAGACTGATCGATCAAGTCCAATTCTTTTCCTAATTTCAGACGCAATGCGCCAAGTGAATCGGCTACAACTGACTTCTTATCTGCTCCGAATAAGAATAAATCTCCAGGTTCTCCGTCGCCAGCCGCTTTCAATGCTTCGCCAATTTCACCGTCGAAGAATTTCGCAATCGGGCCGTTAAAGCCGTCTTCCGTCACTTTCAACCAAGCCATTCCTTTAGCGCCGTACACTTTTGCAAATTCGCCAAGTGCATCGATGTCTTTACGGGAATACTTTTCTGCAGCACCCTTAACGTTGATCAACTTCACTTGTCCGCCTGCTTCTACTGCGCCTGCGAATACTTTGAATGAAGAATCTTTAACAATCTCCGAAACATCCGTTAATTCCATTCCGAAACGAGTGTCCGGCTTATCTGAACCGTAACGACCCATTGCTTCATCATATGGAAGACGTTTAAATGGTGTTTCCACATCTACTTGCTTGACGTCTTTCATCACTTTTTTGATCAAGCGTTCGTTAAGCTCCAAAATTTCTTCGATTGACATAAAGCTCATTTCCATGTCGATTTGCGTGAATTCCGGTTGACGGTCTGCACGTAAATCTTCATCGCGGAAACAACGAGCGATTTGGTAGTAACGATCGAAACCAGACACCATCAACAACTGCTTGAACAACTGTGGTGACTGTGGCAATGCGTAGAACTCACCTTCGTGAACACGGCTTGGCACTAAATAGTCACGCGCGCCTTCAGGAGTTGATTTCGTCAGGATTGGTGTTTCTACTTCCAAGAATCCTTCATCATCCAAGAAGTTACGAACCGTTTTCGTGATGTCTGAACGCATTTTGAACACTTTTGCAAGCTCAGGACGACGAAGGTCGAGGTAACGATACTTCAGACGCGTTTCTTCGCCTACATCCGTTTCGTCTTCGATTGTAAATGGTGGGTTCTTCGCTTCATTGATGACTTTCACTTCAACCACTTGGACTTCGATTGCGCCTGTTGCGATGTTTTTGTTCTTTGTGCGCTCTTGACGTTCGATTACGAGGCCCGTTACTTCGATGACGTATTCGTTACGAAGTGTTTCAGCAATTTCTAGTGCTTCTTTGGAGATGTCCGGGTTGAATACAGTCTGGACGATACCTGCGCGGTCGCGGACGTCGATGAAGATTAGACCACCAAGGTCACGGCGCTTCTGCACCCAACCTTTAAGCGTGACTTCTTCTCCGATTTGTAGTTCTGATAAGTTCCCACAATAATGTGTGCGTTGCATAGTGCTACACTACCCTTCTGATGTTTGGATTGTATTTTGTTTTTATTAAATGAAAGATTAAGTAGAAAATAAAATTAGTGTTGTAGGTGGGGATTTCCGTTCCGAGCGGACGCTTTCCCATGGGCGTGGCTTGAGCCTCCTCGTCCGCTGCGCTCCCTGCGGGGTCTCAAGGCGCACGCTAATCCATCGGGAGTCGCCGCCTGCCGCTCCAATCCCTTGCAATGTAAGTAGAAGATACTATTTGTTGTGCATTGAACTTAATGTTGTAATGGGTTTTGAACTTCAGCTCTTGAATCTAAATAAGTGAAGACAAAACAATAACTCACACACTACCTACAATGAGTGTTCTAAGTACCTCAACTCAATAAGTAGGATGGAAGCGGAAGTTGGCGGCGGCTCCTGATGGATCAGCTCGAAAGGTGAGACAACCAAAAGGGAGCTCGCGACCTGGTTGGCTCACCGAGAGCCCATAGGAAAGCGTCCGCCAACTGGAGCTTCCATCCCCTCGTACTCACAAATTCACTTACTACTCTCAATCCACTCGCTTTTGAACTAGACACTAAGTCACTCTCTTCTATAAACACGTTCCATCATCACCCGTTTAAAATCCGTCATAGAGTACTATGTCACGTCACGTCGTTTTTTGTTATACTGTAACGAATGAAGGATGAGGTGACGACATGACGTACCAATACGAA
>NZ_JARIEA010000031.1 GCF_029267015.1 Sporosarcina ureae
GGACCACTCGTTTTCATTTCACTCGAAGCGGGTTGGTGGTTAGCAGAGGTAGGACGTCAACCGTGGATATTACGTAATATTATGCGGACGTCTGAGGGTGCAACTACTAGTGGTCAGGTACCGACGATGCTTGTGCTCTTTGCGCTTCTATACCTCGTCCTCGGTATCGGCAGTATAGTCGTTTTAAGAAGAATGTTCATCAGAAATCCTGTAGAACAAGAAATTATAGATCGACAGCGAGAGAAAGGCGGTGACATTCTATGAATATCGAAATTCTAGGAATTACGGTGTTGTGGGTGTTCTTATTCGGCTACATCTTGATCGGTGCGATTGATTTCGGAGCAGGTTTTTTCAACGCATATAGTTTATTTACAGGCCGACAGCGAATATTAACTCATGTCATTCAGCGTTATTTGTCACCAGTTTGGGAGGTAACGAATGTATTTCTAGTATTCTTCTTCGTGGGGATTATTGGATTCTTCCCAAAAACCGCCTTCTATTACGGGACTACCTTGTTAGTACCGGTTAGTTTTGCCATTATCCTTTTGGCGATTCGAGGTTCGTATTATGCATTCGAAACGTATGGAGCTCGTGGTCACAAAGGGTATTCATTCGCTTACGGTTCAACGGGTTTACTACTTCCTGCGTCATTGTCGATTGTACTGACGATTTCTGAAGGAGGATTTATCGAATTGGTAAATGGTCAGCCGGTTTTAGATTACTGGAAGTTGTTCACAAGTCCGCTTACTTGGTCGATTGTCGTACTAAGCATAGCGGCCACACTGTATATCTCATCCGCATTTTTGACATGGTATGCGAATAAAGCCAAGGATCCAGAGGCGACGCAACTGTTAAGGAAGTATGCGCTTATCTGGGCATTGCCAACGATCGTCGCTGCAGGCGGGATTATATTTGAATTACGTAAACATAACCCGCTACACTATGAGAATATTCAAAGATTCTGGCCGATGTTTCTACTATCGTTTTTACTGTTCTTAGGAACGGTTTATCTTATCTGGAAACAGCGGCAATATGGTCTAGCATTCGGTTTACTAATAGGACAATTCATATTCGCCTTTTTTGGTTATGGTGCTTCGCATTATCCATACTTGCTCTACCCGTATTTGACTATTTACGATAGTTTCACGAACCAAGCTATGGCGATTGCTTTAATCGTGGCGTTTATATTTGGATTACTTCTGCTAATCCCATCGCTGTATTTACTATTACGTATGTTCCTATTCAATAAAGAGTATGTAAAAGGAAAAGAAAATCATCATGCATAAGGGGGCATTAAGATGAATGAATTTTTGATTTTCTATGCACCTTTTTTAGTCATCATCGCAGGTATCGTACTATCGTTCTTTGTGGTTTTGAAAGACGATGCAGTGACAAAGAATGAGTATAAAAACAGTAAAAAAACAGACGTATGATTACGTCTGTTTTTTTGTTGGCTTCCCATGGTACACTAGAAGTATCTGAAAGATGGAGGAAAAATCATGAGCTTTGCAGTAAATAAAAATGAAAAAATTCGAGTGACTATAGAAGATCTAACACATGATGGAGCGGGCGTAGCGAAAGTAGAAGGCTATCCTTTATTCATTCAAGGAACATTACCCGGGGAAACAGTCGATGTACATGTATTGAAGACATTGAAGAAATATGGATTTGCTAAATTAATCAATATTGTGGAACCATCCACTTCCCGTGTGACACCACCTTGTCATGTATTCCCGACATGTGGAGGATGCCAGTTACAGCATTTATCCTACGAGAGCCAATTAATACAAAAACGCAAAACAGTACGTGATGTAATGGACCGCATTGCTAAGCTGCCAGACGTTCCTGTACACGAAGTGAGAGGTATGGATGATCCATGGCGCTATCGTAATAAATCACAAATACCATTTGACACAGAGAATGACCGAGTAATCACAGGCTTTTATAAAGCGCGTACTCATCATATCGTGGATACGGATGTATGCTTGATACAGACGGAAGAAGCCGATGAATTGATGACTTTGCTGAAATATAAACTACAGCAACTTGGTATCGAGACATATGATGAACATACACACAAAGGCATGCTACGTCATCTAATCGTTAGAAAAGCACGCCAGACGGGTCAAGTAATGGTTGTACTTGTAACTCGACATAAAAAATTCCCCCAAAAAGACGCTGTAGTCGAATTAATTCAGCAACACTTACCGAATGTGACATCTATTATGCAAAATGTGAATACAGCGAATACGAACGTCATTATGGGCAATGAAATGATCCAGCTATATGGTACGGATGTCATTATTGATCGGATTGGAGAAACTGAATTTGAGATTTCAGCACGTTCTTTCTACCAAATAAATCCTGTGCAAACGGAAGTGTTGTATCAACAGGCACTTGATTATGCGGACTTGACTGGAAATGAAACAGTAGTGGATGCGTATTGTGGGATAGGAACGATTACATTGTTCTTGGCTAAACAAGCGAAGGAAGTATACGGAGTCGAAATAGTGCCACAGGCGATAGAAGATGCAAAGCGTAACGCAGAACTAAACAATATTACTAACGCTCATTTTGAAGCGGGGCCAGCAGAAGAGATTATTCCAAAATGGTACGCGCAAGGTAAAGAGTTTGATGTATTAGTCGTCGATCCACCACGTAAAGGGTGCGATGAAAAATTATTAGAAACCATCTTAACTTATAAACCGAAGAAGATTGTGTATGTGTCTTGTAATCCAGGAACACTGGCGCGAGATTTACGCATTTTAGAAGATGGTGGCTATCGCACGAAGGAAGTCCAACCGGTTGATATGTTCCCGCATAGTAGTCATGTCGAGTGCGTGGCGTTGGTAGAGTTGAAATAAGTTAGTAGCAATGTTATTTGGAGATTTTAGTTAAACAGAAAGTATATTTTATGTTCCCTCGGACGAATGTTCCGAGGGATTTTTTGGCGTACTAGAACCGAGTGTATTTAACACAAATATAGTTACTTTTTTAACACGATGGAACCTATGCCAATAAAATTTATTACCTTTATAATTCCGTTTTTTAATAAAAAGTAGACGTTAAAATATCTGATAAAAACACTATTAGTTATACTGCTAACCATTCATATTTCTCCTTCGTTAAAGGAGAACTTAGGGCGGTGCTTGCGAATTCTTTCTAATTGTACTAAAGGGAAATTAGGCCGTTTATCGAATAAATCAAAATAAATAGTGATTTACGTGGCATGGTATTAATATTATACTAAAAGAATAGAATGATGAGTAATGAAAGAGAGGTGAAGTATATGCATTCCAACAAAATACCAAAAGAAATTTCACTTCCCGCTTTGCTGTTGGATCTGCCTGCTTTTGAAGAGAACTGTAGACAAATCGCAAGTCATGGTAACGAAAAAAAGATAAGAATCGCTACAAAATCTATTCGTTCAGTAGAGGTTTTAAAAAGAATCTTAGATTCAAATACTATGTTCCAAGGATTAATGTGCTACAGCCCGGAGGAAGCCATTTTTCTTATTGAAAAAGGATTGGACGATATTTTAATAGCATACCCTTGCTGGGAAAAAAAGGCATTATCTGATATTTCAATTCTGAATTCTAAAGGCAAAAATATTATTTGCATGGTAGATGCTCTAGAACATGTTGACCATCTCAATCATATTGCTAAGGAAACAAAGGGAAATTTTTATCTTTGTATTGATGTTGACATGAGCACAACCTTTTTTAATCTTCATTTTGGTGTGAGAAGATCGCCACTTAAAGATTCTACAGCAGTATTAGAGCTTGCTAGAAAAATTAAACAATCACAGAACCTAGAGCTCATTGGAATAATGGGCTATGAAGCGCAAATTGCAGGGCTAGGAGATAAAGTCCCTTCTCAACGGATGAAAAATAGTGTTATAGAATTTCTGAAAAAGAAATCAATTAAGGAAGTAGAAGAGCGAAGAAACAAAGTTGTTCATGCACTACGACAAGAGGGATTTTCACTGCCGCTAGTTAATGGAGGTGGTACTGGAAGTCTTCATTCAACGACTAAAGAAGATGTTGTTACAGAGGTTGCAGTAGGATCTGGTTTTTATTCACCAAAGCTATTTGATTATTATAATGGCTTTTTATACAAGCCAGCATTGTTTTACGCTTTACCTATTGTTCGAAAACCTGCGCCCAATATATACACCTGTCACGGTGGAGGGTATGTGTCATCGGGTCCACCCGGTAAGGATAAGCAACCTCAGCCAGTATATCCGGTAGGTGGGAAGTTGCTTGATTTAGAAGGAGCAGGCGAGGTTCAAACACCGGTATATTATGAAAATGTGACTCTGGAAATTGGAGATGCCGTTATTTTTCGCGCTGCAAAAGCGGGAGAAATTTGTGAACGCTTTCAGGAGATTGTATGTATATCTAACCAACAAGTAGTTGGGCGGCATAAAACATATCGCGGAGAGGGAGTATGTTTTATATGATGAAAAAGGTTGAGAGAAAGACATGGAAGAACTGGGCACATACAAGTGAAAGTACTCCTGAGAATATATTTTACCCAACCTCAATTGAAGACATTTGCAAGCTCGTAAAAGAAGCATCAAAACAAAATAAGAGAATAAGAGTAGTAGGTGCTGGACATTCATTTACAAGTTTAGTTCAGACCAGTGAGTGGCTAGTTTCCCTTGATCATTTAAGCGGGATTGAGTCCTTAAATGAAGATGAATGTTACGCTACAGTACTTGGTGGGACCCGGTTGTTTCAAATTGGTGAAGAATTAGGTAAGCTAGGATATGCGCAGGAGAATTTAGGAGATGTGAATGTACAAAGCATTGCAGGAGCTATTTCTACAGGCACCCATGGCACAGGGGTAGCATTCGGAAACATTTCAACCCAAGTCTTAGAGGTTGTATTAGTAACTGGATCGGGTGAAATTCTAACAATTTCAGAAGAAAGCAACCCTACATATTTTAAGGCGTGTCTTGTATCACTAGGGCTTCTTGGTATTATCGTAAAAGTCACCATAAAAATTATTCCTTGTCCGATCTATGAATACAAGAGTCGGAAAATTGAATTTACTCAACTAGCACAGCAACTTGAACAACTCATAAAGTCGAACCGCCATTTTGAATTTTATTTATTTCCATATTCAGACCTTGTTCAAGTGAAGACAATGAATATCATTGAACAAAAACCTCAGAGAATGGCACTTCATCATTTTAAAAATCTGTTACTAGAAAATTATTTATTCTTTATTTTCTCAGAAACATGTAGAATATATCCCAAGAGTAGTCGCTTTTTCAGCAGAATGTCTGCAAAAGGAGTGGGCACCTCGACTAAAAGAGCTAATAGTTATCAATTATTTGCAACGCCGAGATTAGTTCGATTTAGGGAGATGGAATACTGCATACCACTAGAAAATTTAAAACCTGCCATGGAGAAAGTTCGAGAATGTATTATAACAAAAAAACACGAAGTTCATTTTCCTATCGAATGTAGAACAGTGAAGGCCGATGATATATGGATTAGCCCCTCCTATCAGAGGGACTCTGCCTATATCGCTTTCCATATGTACAAAGGGATGCCCTATGAAGAATACTTTCATGATATGGAATCAATTATGCAAGAATTTGACGGCAGACCCCATTGGGCGAAAATGCATACTCGAACAAAGGAAGACTTGTTAACACTTTATCCTAAGCTATCAGATTTCCTTGCGGTTAGAGAGCAGCTCGATCCTGAGAGGATATTTATGAATCATTATTTGAATGAATTATTTAAAGTTGAAAAGGCCAGTCACTAGCCAAGCTAAATTGTTTAGTGCGATAAAACAATATCGATGTAATGAGCAGATATCGGCCATCTGTTAGCATGGATTATTTCTAACGGATGTGTGTTTCAAAGTCCCTCTGGCGGATAGTCCGAGGGGTTTTTTGCGTTCAGGAGAATCTTACTTTTGTGTATAAGTGGTACCTGAATCCTCATGCTATGCAGAATCGCTGCTGAATTTGAAGAATTAAAGAAACAACGAATGTAGAAATATCGTAATAATCGACTTCATGTTACAATTACTGAATTAGTAAATCTTATAGTAGAAGGGAGGATACTCAAATGGCATTAGGCGTATTGGGGATCATATATATAATTTTAGTAGTCATCGCAATAGGAATTCAAGTCGTATTATATAAAAGTAAATCCAATAACAGTATCATCATAATTAATATGTTATTTGGCCTGCTTTTATCCTATCTAGCGTTTACAGCCTTTCCTACAGATTTTGTCATGCAGAGAGCACTAGCTATCGCAATGGGCATTGTAGCTATATTAGCAGTTGTTATAAAGTTCAGAACTGAGGAGCTTTTGTTATTAAGTAAAATCGCCCTCTCAATTTCTATCGTAGTTAGCTTAGCGTTATTATTGTTATGAGAAATTTTATACTATGAATAGTAATAAAGAAGACAAGACGCCATATAGGTGTCTTGTCTTCTTTACTTTTCCTGTTGTAACACTAATCACTTGCGATTAGTTTATATCTGTATTGTGTGTTGTATATGTGGACTCCATTTCTTCCGCAATAGCTTTTGTTTCATGTACCGTACCGTGCGGATGATTTGGCGGTGCATAAATAGTATATAATTTGATAGGTACAGTACCTGTATTCGTTAAATTATGCCAAGTTCCAGCTGGAATAATAATACTATCACTATCCTGAACGTGCCTCTCTAAATCTACTTGATCCTTCCTACGCCCCATCTGAACAATTCCATGACCCTCCTCGAGACGAATAAATTGATCGACGTGGGGATGGATTTCCAAACCAATATCCTCTCCAGGCGCAATACTCATGAGTGTAAGTTGTAAATGGTCGCCCGTCCATAATACAGTGCGGAATGTTTGGTTTCTTTTTGTGGCCTCTTCTATATTGATCGTGAAGGGCATAGGACCAAAATCTGTTGGATTACGGTGTGTTAGTACAGGCGGGGTATTAGCTTGATTCAATTGCTGTAAAGGGAACGTATGGAAACAAGGAAATACATATAGTGGCTGATACCAACATGTAAATATGAAATTAGACATAGGTTGAATGATTGAACTCATCCTTTCTTTACGTTTTCATCATAGTATATGTATTAAAATTCTATTTGTGTTCAACAGAAATAGTAGAGAACAGCTAAACCTAAAGTGACTAATATTCACAAAGTAGTCATATGTAAGCGGTTCAACTTTGTATGATTTGTGAAAACCTTCACAATGTGGCCAAAACACATATTAAAGATAGTATACTGAGGTTAATAAGAAAATTCGGTCATAGATTCTCGTCTTGTGAATCTAAATACAACCAAAAAGGAGACTGAACAATATGTGGGTTATCACATTGTTCGAAACAGAAAAAGTACGGATCTTTGAATACGCAGAGAAAGCAGAAGCTACAACTGCCATGGAGAAGCTCAATGAGTACGCTGTTTTATCCTATACAAAATAAAAATCACTGAACATACGCAAAGCTAATATGAATGAATGATAAAATTAAAATTAAAGGAGACTGGAAAACATGTGGGTAATTACATTATTTGATCAAGCGAACGTGCGAATCTTTGAATATACTGAGAAGATAGAAGCCATGAACGCAATGAAAAATTTCAGTAAATATGCTGTTCTTTCTTACACAAAATAAGTAGATATTACTTTGACCGTAGCGAAACTTGCTACGGTTTTTTTACATATAAGTAGAGATGAAATATATCTGAATTGAAGTGTCAGCTTGTAACCACTGTCGAAAGATGTAATTTAGTGTTAATGAAAAAATAAAATATAAATAAAAAAGTGAGTATAAAACTACTAATAGTAATGAGAAAACGTTTGCAGTCACAAGTCTGACATATGTAAGCGTTTTGATTTTGAATGAATTGTGAAACACTTCACATATCGCTTTATTTTGTTGTAGAACAGAGTATGATAAGGGTAACAAAAGAAATTGGTTAGCCAATTCCTATTCGGAAATAAGCAGCCAAACAAAAAGGGAGACTACACGATATGTGGGTTATCACATTGTTTGATGAAGCAAACGTAAGGATCTTTGAATATGCTGAAAAAGCAGAAGCGAAAAGTGCAATGAAAAACTTTAGCAAATACGCAGTACTAACATACACATACTAAGTATCAATTTTTAACAATAGAATGCCAATACGAATTAAAAGGGGACTGAAAAACATGTGGGTAATTACATTATTTGGTCAAGAAAATGTACGGATTTTTGAATATGCTGAGAAGGCAGAAGCAACAGATGCCATGAAGAATTTCAGCCAATACGCAGTTCTTTCATACACATACTAAACTTCATATTTTATAGGCAGAATACCAATACAAATTTAAAAGGAGACTGGAAAACATGTGGGTAATTACATTATTTGGTCAAGACAACGTACGGATTTTTGAATATGCTGAGAAAGCAGAAGCAACTGACGCAATGAAGAACTTCAGTAAATACGCAGTTCTTTCATACACAAAATAAATTTACAACAACATCCCGTAGTGATTCAGCGCTACGGGATTTTTATGCATGTATTTTGTTCATTAAGGAAGAGTATTTACTCTCAGGCAAACGACTATGCTAGAATACGACTATATCAACAGTGATGTCAGGCTCTAAAGAAGGGAATTGTATGTTAAATGATTTGAATACATTTTTACAACGATGGATCGCCATTTTAACACCACTCAGCTTAGTAGTGGGTGTACTGTTTCATCAAGTAGGAGAACAGCTGTTATTTATCGTCACGTGGTTGTTTGCATTCATGACATTCGTGGGTAGTCTAGGTATGAATGTGAAAGAAGTGCGTATGGTAGGCAAGCATCCAGGAGTTGTGTTAATGAGTATCGCATTTTTGCATATGATCATGCCTGCTTGGGCTTACTTTTTATCTATCATCTTTTTTGATGATCATTTACTGACAGTCGGCTTCGTATTGGCAGTTGCTATACCTACAGGTGTGACAAGTGTCATCTGGGTAACCATCTCAAAAGGGAATTTACCATTATGTTTGTCCATTATTTTAATTGATACGTTATTAGCACCCATCGTCTTGCCAGCCATAATTCACATTGTCGTTGGAGAACGTATCACAATCGATAATATGTCATTGATTTTAAATTTACTATGGATGATTGTGTTACCTACGATAGTAGGTATTGCATTAAATGAACTATCAAAAGGTAGCGTCCAAAAAAAATGGGGACCTCAATTAGCACCTTTTTCTAAATTGAGTCTGTTTGCCATTGTTGCGATCAATGGTAGTGCGGTAGCACCTTATGTACAGAAGATTACGCTAGAACTTGTTGGCATTATTGCTATGGTACTTTTCATTGCGTTAACCGGCTATGCCTCAGCGTTATTGTTGGCACATCTACTTTGGAGGGATCCTGTCATTGTCACGACATTCATGTTTGTTGGCGGAATGCGTAATATTGCAACAGGTGTGGTGATCGCTACGACGTTCTTCCCGGCGAAAGTGGCAATGCCAGTCGTTTTCGGTATGCTATTCCAGCAAGTACTTGCCTCTTTATACAATAAGGTGGGAGACTGGTATGGAAGACGTCATATTAGGCTAAATGAAATAGGGTGAAATAAAACAACTGCTGTATTCTGAAAAACAGAATACAGCAGTTGTTTTATTTTTTCTTCTTATTTTTTGGCCTAGATCCAAACTCAGCAGAAAACTCTTCCGGTGAATGGCCTTCTGGATGTTGATTATTACTATTGCTGGCTTCTTTATTTCTATTTTCATACGTATTCAAGGGATTGTGCGTCCGTTCATTCATCGTTTTCTTCTTATTTTTATTCGACATATTCGTCCACCTCCTATTGACTAGAATGAACAAAAGTCGAGGTTTTATGCAACAGCTTGCGATATCAATAACTATCTGAAAAATGGTATCATGATTAAAAGAAGAGGTGAACTATGCGGAAACTATGTAGATTATTTAAGTTACTCGTGATCAGTGCACTCTTTATCGTCATAACAGGATGTTCCATTCAAGAAAGCGTTAAAAATGAAGAATCTAAGCAAGAAGATAAACAAAAAGAACAGAACAAGCAGGCGCTAACTGCCATCCGAGATGCTGCTGAAAAAGGACAGCTTCCGAATCAACAGTGGGAAGTAGGGGAAACTTCCTTTAGAACCGTTCAAGAGCAGTTGGGCGAAGCGGATAAAATTGAACGCGATAGTAATGGGATATATGCGACTTATGGAAAACAAGAGTTGAAACTTCGTTTGACTGAGAACAATCAAGTATATACATTACGTTCATTGGATTCAACAGTTGATGACATAACACTTTCTCAAACTGAGGAAGTGTTGGGAACAGCAGATGAACTAGTGGATGAAGAAGGTAAACCGGCTTTTGTGTATGAACTGAATGACGAATATCAGTTAACCATTATGTTTTCCACTTCAGAGAAGAGTGGATTAATCGAAGAAGTTGCTGTTGTTCATAAGCCAAGTGCGGAAGTTCAGAATGTATTGCAGAAGATGATGCTAGATGAAAAACTTGGTCAGTTACTATTGATGGGTGTGCAAGGACCACAGCTGGATTCGGTAGCCAAGACATTGATTCAGGATAAGCATGTGGGAGGCATTATTTTATTTAAACGGAATTTCGAATCGGTGTCACAGTCGTTAGGTTTGATCAATGATTTGAAACAGGCCAATATAAACGCTCATACGCCATTGTTCATTAGTGCGGATGAGGAAGGTGGACGTGTTACGCGATTACCGAAGGCGCTTGTGAAAACACCTTCCAATCGCAAAATCGGACATGTTGAAAATGGAAAATATGCGTATGATGTCGGTGAGTTAATTGGACGTAAAATGAGTGCGTTTGGCTTGAATATGGATTTTGCACCTGTACTTGATGTGGACAGCAATCCGAATAATCCAGTGATTGGCGATCGCTCGTATGGTGCTGATGTACAGCTAGTCAGTAAGGCAGGCATTCAACAAGCGAATGGAATGATGTCTCAACATGTCATTCCTGTCGTGAAGCATTTTCCAGGACATGGTGATACGAGTGTAGACTCACATATTGATTTGCCAGTGATCAAACATAGTAAGGAGCGTCTGCAGAAAGTGGAATTGCCTCCCTTTAAGCGAGCTATTGACGGTGGCGTAAAAGCAGTAATGGTCGGCCATTTAATTGTAGAAGCGTATGATTCAAAAACACCTGCTTCATTTTCCAAAAAGATCATTCAAGACTTATTGCGTGATGAATTACAGTTTGATGGTGTAGTCATTACCGATGATTTGGTCATGGGGGCCGTTGGAAAGAACTATGCGATTGGAGAAGCAGCAGTTCAATCCATTCAAGCTGGAGGAGACATATTGCTCGTCGGGCATAACTATACGCCGGTAAACGAAATACTAACTGCATTACAAAAAGCAATTGATGAAGGAACACTAACAGAAAAACGAATCAATGAAAGTGTCGAAAGGATATTACTGCTAAAGCAACAATATCAAATAAATGATGTTCAAAAAGACAAAGTAGATGTAGAGAAGCTGAATCGACAAACGACGGAACTTATAAAAAAGATTGAAGCGGGAAATTAATCAGTAAGGAGTGATCGTATGGAAGAACAAGTTCTTTTACTTCATGGTTTTAATAAAACTTCCAGGGACATGCAGACGTTGTCTAGCCATTTGGAACACTATGGCTTTCATTGTCGGTCACTCGATTTACCGTTAACCCGTCATGAATTCGATCATTCTTATTTTCTTGTGGAAAAGACTTTATTCGATATGGCATTACAGAGAGAATCGCCTATTCATCTAGTTGGACATAGTACGGGTGGTTTACTAATTCGAAAAGTATTGCAGGAAACCGATTGGATTGATTCAATTGGTCGCTGTGTACAAATTGCCACGCCGAACCGGGGAAGTCAGCTTGCACACGTTGCGAGTAAAATCACTGGCTATACTGAATACTATAAGACGCTGCAGTCTCTAAATGCAGTGTATATTGAGCAGATGAACTTACCAGATATCAGTCCCGTTTCGATTGGTGCAATCGCAGGAAACCGAAATCATTTATGGCTCGGAAAGTTACTGTCAGATGAAAATGACGGAAGAGTAGAGCTGAATTCAGTACATTATCCAGGGCTATCTGATTTCATTACGTTGCCTTATGGTCATAAAGAAATCCATCATCAGAAAGAAGTTGCTGAATTGACGGCACGTTTTTTACAGCTGGGTCATTTTCGATAGAGCACTTCTTTTCTTTTTGAAAAAATTCACAATGCTTTTCCCGTTGTAATATTCACTTTGTCGGGCATGCTATAGCTGAGGGAATAAGGAGGATGAATGGATGAACATTAGCGAAGAGTTAAAAAAGTTGAAGGCGTTTCGCTGTGATGACCGTTGTGTGCTATCAGTATACTTGAACACGAATCCTGCAGATCCTGAACAACAGCAAGCTGCATGGAGAATTCATTTGAAGTCTGGATTGAAGAGACTTGATGAATACCTCGTAGCGTCAGGAAATGAAAAGGAATTATCTTCATTTCGTTCATTGAAAGATAAGGTCATGAAGGAAATTGAAGATAAACAAAATGATTTGGCAAAAGGGGCAATCATTTTTGCTGCTGCAGATCCTGAAATTTGGTCAGTTCATTATGTCCAAGTAGCAGTGAAAACAAGCTTTCACTGGGAAGAACGAGCAATGACTGATGAATTGGAGTATATGTTAAAAGCATATCCAGAAGCGGGAATTATACTCCCAAGTTACAGCGATGTTCGGATCTTGGATACGGCAATGGGGAGAGTCCATGATGAAAAGGTCTATGAATTCGATTCGGGTCTTGATGTCTGGAAAGAACAAAAAGGGGTCAAGTCTTCCATACAGCGGGGAGTAGGAGGACATACAGACGGTTTTGACCATCGATTGAAAGAGAACTTGGATCGTTTTTATAAAGATATGGGCTCTGTGGTAGGGAATATGAAAAAGAAGCGCGGCTGGAAAGAAGTGCATGTGGCAGGGGAAGCGGAATTGGCCAAAAGCTTCGCGTCTATCTTGAGTGAAAAGCCACAAAGCTGTATTCATAAAAACTTCGGTAAAGCAAATAACAATCACGTCATCCAAAAAATCTTCGAATCCCGATAATGAAAAATAAAAAAGAATGTCCTTAAAATGAAGCTACTTCATCAAAGGGCATTCTTTTTTGCGCGGTTTTAGAAGCGAATTGTTCGATTCTATCCAATCAAATTTTAGAGCTGCTTTTAATCCTTCTCTCTAAGCAATAATAACTAAAGTAATTTCAATATATTAATAGTATACTAATCTATACAGAGGGGGTAATGGCATGGGGAGAGGTAAAAAAATAACGCTGTGGACGCTTAGTATACTGTCAATCGTAGCGGTACTAGTCGCTATATTTGCAAACGCTTACATTCTTAAATCAAAACCACTTGAAGCGGGAGAGCATGAAGTCACATTCATTGAACAAGAAGTAGTCGTTACACGAGATAAGAACGGCGTACCGCATATCAATGCCGCTTCGGATGAAGACCTATATCGCACACAAGGTTATGTCCAAGCGCAAGATCGTCTATTCCAAATGGATTTGGCACGCAGGCAGGCAAGTGGTCGCCTAGCGGAAGTCATCGGCGACAAGGCGGTCGATACGGATAAGCTTTTTCGCACATTCAGTTTGAGAAATGCTGCGGAGGCTTCATATCAAGGCTATGGTGATCACGCAAAAGAAGTACTCGGTTGGTATGCAGAAGGAGTCAACGCGTTCATTGAGGAGTCTAAGGCTGAAAAGAAATTATCCTATGAATTTGCACTGCTTGGATATGAACCTGAAGAGTGGACTCCTGTCGATTCGTTAACAATTGGGAAGTATATGGCGTATGACCTCGGCGGGAGATGGCAACCACAAGCATTCCGCCACTGGGCAATTAATGCATTCCCAGAAGAGAAAGTGAAGGATTTATTCCTTACGTATCCGGAAAATGCAGAATCTATCATGACAGCAAATAAAGAATATAACGTGGAAGTGACGGGACGTTTTCTACCAGAGCTATCGCCACCTGAATTCAATGGCAGTAATAATTGGGTAGTATCTGGAGAAAAGACAGCTTCGGGTAAGCCACTACTAGCCGACGATCCGCATTTAGGACTGAGCACTCCATCTATTTGGTATCAAATGCATCTGCAATCGCCTGAGCAAAATGTGGAGGGAGTAATTTTTGCAGGGATTCCAGGAATCATTTTAGGCAATAATAAAGATATTGCCTGGGGAGTTACTAACGTCGGACCGGATGTGCAAGACCTGTATATTGAAGTTCCGCATCCAACTGAAAAGGCTCAGTTCCGCTACGATGGAAAATGGGAGCAGGCAGAAGTGCGAGATGAGACGATCAAAGTTAAAGACGGTGAAGATATTCCATATGAAGTAATCGTCACGAAACATGGTCCAATCATTTCAGATATCATGTACAAAGAAGAAGATCCAGATGCATTATTTTCGATGCAGTGGACAGCACTGGAACCAACGCTTGAACTCGAAGCGATCATGGAGATGAATAAATCTTCGGATTGGCAAAGTTTCGAGAAAGCATTGGAAAAATTCCATGCTCCAGCACAGAATTTTGTCTTTGCTTCAACGGACGGCACAATCGCGTATAAAGCGAACGGTCGGATACCGATTCGAAAACAAGGAGACGCACAATTAGCAGTGCCTGGAGATTCATCAGACTATGGGTGGGAAGGGTATATACCATACGATGAACTACCACGTGTTGTGAATCCAGATGAAGGCTTTATCGCAACAGCCAATAATGAAGTGGTGAATGAAAGTTATCCATACCACATTACGAAGTTTTGGGCACAACCATACCGTTTCGAACGGATAGCGGAGGTGTTACGTGAAGGAGATAACTTCACTACGGACGATATGATGAAACTTCAAATGGATCAAAAAAATCTCTATGCAGCAGAATTTCTTGATTCCATGATTGGATCAGTAAAGGATAAAGATCAATCAGGCGATTATAAAGACACGTTAGAAATGTTACAAAACTGGGATCAAATTGATTCGAAAGACAGCAGTGCACCACTGATTTTCCATAAGTGGATGAAGCAACTGCAAATCGATATGTTCCGCGACGAAATGCCGTCAGATGTCTATGAACTCATGCCGGGCAAAAATCAGATAACAGATGAACTTCTACGCAAAGGTTATAACGGAGAAGAAAGCGTCTGGCTTGAAGAAAAACAAGGTGTTGATCAATGGGTATACGATGCATTCAGCAAGGCAATGAAAAATATCGCCAATGACTTCGGCGACAAACAGAAAAAATGGGCATGGGGAGATTATCACAAACTTACATTCCCGCATCCATTAGCGAGTGCTTCACCTCTATTTGCAAAATTGTTAAATCCCGAAAAACAACCAATCGGTGGATCTAATATCACTGTACAAGCGGCCGCGTTTAAAGACGATGGCTCCGTCAATCACGGCGCATCTTGGCGTTTCGTTGCAGACCTAGACGATTTAACAAAAACATACCACGTCGTCGGGCCAGGGCAAAGTGGACACTTGAAGTCCAAATGGTTCCACGACCAAGCGGAGGACTGGGCACTTGGGAAATATCATGAAACGTTGATGAGCGAAGACATACCGGACGGTCGTGTGCTTACGCTGCAGCCGAAAGGAAAGTAATCGGAATTTCAAAAGGACTATCCAGAGAGCGGTGATGTTACTGCTTCTTGCGATAGTCCTTTTTTGTGTTGTGGTCGTTGCTCGACATTGGCTTGTGCATGGAAAGTAGTGAGGGGCATACTTTGGACTCGCGCAGGCACGTGGGGGATTGCCTCCAGCCATGAGCCAACTAGCGGTGGAGCTGCTAGCTGTCTCATGGCCACGGCCGACCCCGCAGTTGTGCCTGCGCTACTAAGTGGTTGACAAGTTGGATTGTGGTTTATAGAAGATGAAGATCAGTGGATCGGTGATACCTTTCTTCGGTT
>NZ_JARIEA010000079.1 GCF_029267015.1 Sporosarcina ureae
GAAAAAGAAATCGTACGATAGGAGGCCTTTCCATGTCGAAGGCATATGAAAAAGCGGGAGTTAATATTGAAGCTGGCTATGAGTCAGTTGAACGCATGAAGTCTCACGTAGCACGAACATCTCGTAAAGGGGTAGCGGGTGCATTTGGTGGGTTCGGCGGAATGTTCGATCTATCTGCGCTAGAATATAAAGAACCGGTACTCATTTCTGGTACAGACGGTGTTGGCACAAAGTTGAAATTGGCATTCATGGCGGACCGTCATGACACGATCGGGATTGACTGTGTGGCAATGTGTGTGAATGATATCGTAGCGCAAGGTGCAGAGCCTCTGTATTTCCTTGACTATGTAGCATTAGGTAAGGCAGTTCCAGAAAAAGTAGAAGCAATTGTTAAAGGTGTAGCGGACGGCTGCGTACAATCCGGCGCGGCATTGATTGGTGGGGAAACGGCTGAAATGCCAGGTCTCTATGAAGAAGATGAATACGACTTGGCTGGCTTCGCAGTAGGAGCTTGTGAAAAGAGCAAGTTGGTTACAGGCGAGCGTGTGCAAGAAGGTGACGTACTCGTTGGAATCGCATCAAGTGGTATCCATTCGAACGGTTACTCTTTAGTGCGCCATATTGTATTTGAACAATTAGGTGCAGATATTAATGGTACGATTGAAGGCTATGAAAGTCTTGGTACAGTAGCTGATGCATTGTTAAAGCCGACTAAGATCTACGCAAAGCCAATACTTGAGATGCATCAGCAGCTTGATGTGCACTCGATGGGTCATATTACGGGCGGCGGATTCTTTGAAAATCTTCCTCGTATGTTCTCTGAAGGTTTTGGAGTAGAAGTAGATTTGGGCGCTTGGCCGGTACTTCCTGTATTCCAGATGCTGAAAGAAAAAGGTGAATTGACGGATCGGGATCTATATAGTGTCTTCAACATGGGAGTCGGATTCGTCGTCGCACTTCCTGAGGCAGAAGCTGAAAAAGCAATTGACATCGCTAAAGCACATGGCGAAGAGGCGTATGTAATCGGACGTGTTACGAAGCAAGAAGGCGTAATGTTTAACGGTGAGCATGACGGGACTTTGTCATAATGAATAAAGTGAAAATCGCAGTATTTGCTTCAGGGAGCGGTAGTAACTTTGCCGCTTTGGCAGAAGCTTGTAAAGCGGGGCGTATTCCGGCTGAAATTGTTTTGATGGTGACAGATAAACCCGATGCTTTCGTTAATGAACGGGCAAACGAAGCAGGTATTTCAATTGCGGCATTTCGTCCTCGAGACTTTCAAACGAAGCAGGCGTACGAGCAAGCCGTACTTGATGCATTGCAAGAAGCACAAGTAGAGTGGTTGATATTGGCGGGGTACATGCGTTTGATTGGTCCTGTTTTATTGGAAGCATATCCTGAACGCATCATCAATATCCATCCGTCATTATTGCCTTCGTTTCCAGGTAAAGATGCGATTGGACAAGCGGTTGCTGCTGGTGTTAAAGTAACTGGCGTCACGGTACACCTTGTAGATGAAGGGATGGATACAGGTCCCATTTTAGCGCAGAGAGCAGTTAACGTTGTGGATGGAGATGTTGAGCAGACTGCTTTGGCTATTCATTCCGTAGAACACGAATTATATACAGCAACTTTACAGAACGTTTTTAATAAATGATCAGCCTGTTGTGATGACAGGCTTTTTTTATAAACTGGAGGGAATTCCTTTGAAAAAACGCGCATTGTTGAGCGTATCGGATAAAAGTGGTGTACTAGAATTTGCAAAAGAACTTGAACAACTAGGATATGAATTATTATCTACTGGTGGTACGATGAAGCACTTAAAAGATAATGGTGTTGCCGTAACCGCAGTAGACGAAGTAACGGGATTCCCCGAAATCATGGAAGGACGCGTGAAAACGTTGAACCCGATGATTCACGGTGGATTACTTGCGAAACAAGATGATCCTGGACATCAGGCACAAATGGAAGAGCACGGCATCCAGCCGATTGATGTAGTATGTGTGAATTTATATCCATTCAAAGAAACGATTTCAAAACCAGATGTATCAGCTGAAGATGCGATTGAAAATATCGATATTGGTGGACCTGCGATGTTGCGCGCATCTGCAAAGAACCACGCATACGTAACAGTGATTGTCGATGCAGCGGATTATGAAGCAGTACTTGATGAACTAAAAGCAGATGGCAAGACGACTTTGGAAACGCGCCGTCGTTTGGCAGCTAAAGTATTCCGTCATACAGCAGCTTATGATTCATTGATTTCAGGATACCTAACAGATCTTGCAGGCGAGCAATTCCCTGAACAAGTGACGTATACATACGAGTTGAAGCAGCCATTGCGGTATGGAGAAAATCCTCATCAGCAAGCGGCGTTCTATAGTCGCCCACTTGGATCTGATTTCTCGATTGCGTATGCGAAACAGCTTCATGGAAAAGAACTTTCTTATAATAATATTCAAGACGCCAACGCGGCAATCCAAATCATCAAGGAATTTACTGAACCTGCGGCAGTTGCAGTGAAGCATATGAACCCTTGTGGAGTGGGTACAGGCGAGACGATTGCTGAAGCGTTCAAAAAAGCCTATGAAGCAGATTCAACATCTATTTTTGGTGGAATCATTGCGCTAAATAAAGAAGTGGACCAAGAAACGGCAGTACAGCTTGCTGATATTTTCCTAGAAATCATTATTGCTCCTTCATTTACTGAAGAGGCACTTGAGACGTTGACAAAAAAGAAAAATATCCGCTTATTGACAATTTCATTTGAACAGCAGAAAAAAGATCAGTGGAATACTGTATCCGTTGAAGGTGGCTTGTTGATGCAACAGCCTGATGCGTATGGTTTTGAAGAAGCAGATATTAAAGTAGCGACAGACCGTGAGCCGACTGAAGCAGAGTGGAATGCGATGAAACTAGGATGGGCAGTTGTGAAGCATGTGAAGTCCAATGCAATCGTTGTAACAGATGAGCATATGACAATCGGTGTTGGCGCTGGCCAAATGAACCGTGTAGGTGCCGCGAAAATCGCATTAACGCAAGCGGGCGAACGTGCAAAGGGAGCAGCTCTTGCCTCTGACGCATTCTTCCCTATGGATGATACAGTCGAAGCAGCAGCAAAAGCAGGCATTACGGCAATCATCCAACCAGGTGGTTCGGTAAAAGATGCAGATTCTATTAAAAAAGCCAATGAATACGGTATTACAATGGTATTTACAGGCGTACGTCATTTCAAACACTAAGAGTACAGGGAGTAGATGAACATGAGAGTTCTTGTAATTGGGAGCGGTGGTCGTGAACATGCGATTGCCAAACAGTTCAACCAAGCGCCTTCTGTATCAGAAGTATTTGTAGCGCCTGGTAACGACGGTATGCAAGGAGATGCAACATGTGTGCAGATTGCAGCGACAGACTTTGAAGCTCTGGCAAACTTTGCAATTGAAAAGCGTGTTACATTGACGTTTGTTGGTCCTGAACAGCCACTAGCAGAGGGAATTGCTGATTACTTTCTTGATAAAGGTCTAACAGTATTCGGTCCGACAAAAGCAGCAGCCCGCATCGAAGGCAGTAAATCATTCGCTAAGGAGATCATGGACAAGTATGATATACCGACAGCGGCCTATGGAACATTTACGGATGCCGAAGAGGCAAAGACATTCATTCGTGAGCAAGGTGCTCCTATTGTCGTGAAGGCAGACGGATTGGCAGCCGGAAAAGGCGTAATCGTCGCGATGGAGTTACAAGAAGCACTGGATGCAGTAGACGATATGATTGGTAATCAAAAGTTTGGTGAATCGTCTTCACGCGTAGTGGTTGAAGAGTTCCTCGATGGTGAAGAGTTCTCTTATATGTCGTTCGTCCATGACGGACAAATCTATCCAATGGTCATTGCGCAAGATCATAAACGTGCGTATGACGGAGATCGTGGTCCGAATACAGGAGGAATGGGAGCCTATTCTCCAGTTCCACAAATTTCAGATGCAATTGTACAAGAAGCGTATGATCGCGTAGTCGTACCTACTGTCGATGCCATGACAGAAGAAGGAATTCCTTTTACAGGAATCCTTTATGCAGGTTTAATACTTACTGAGCAAGGTCCAAAAGTTATTGAATTCAATGCCCGCTTTGGTGATCCAGAAACACAAGTCGTCTTGCCACGCATGAAATCGGACTTTGGTAAATTCATGGAAGCTCTCATGGCTGGAGAATCATTTGATCTTGAGTGGCATGAAGAAGCTATGTTAGGCGTTGTCATTGCGTCAGAAGGATATCCTTCTGATGTAGTGAATGGTCGTACACTTCCTAATCTTAAAGTACTGACTGACAAAGGACTGGACGTTTTCCATGCAGGAACTAAGCTAGAAGGCGACCACTTTGTTGGAAATGGTGGACGTGTTCTTCTTGTAGCAGCAAAAGCGGCTACGTTAAAAGAAGCACAGGAAAAAGTTTATAACGGTCTTGCAGATCAACAATGGGATGGATTCTTCCACCGAGCGGATATCGGATGGCGTACATTTGAATAAGTAATGAAAACGGACTGTCTTGGAGTAGTGTATTACTTCCAAGACAGTCTTTTTTGTATAAAAGGGTAAAGGATTATCCAAATAAGTGTTGTCAATTTCTAGATGAAAGAGATTGATGTGTTAACAACAACTAGTTACCCACAGTATTTTACACGAACTGTTATTTAAAAGTGGAAAAGTTGTGAGTAAGTTGTTGGTAATGTGTGTAAGTATGCAATTCTCTGTGGATTAACATAAAACAGATTGTGGACTACCTTATCCTGTCCAATCTATTCCTGGCAGGATGGCTATGGTACTATAAAGCAACAACTAGAATACTACAAACATTTTAAAGGGATGGTGAGCGGCATGTGGAGTGCGAAAGAAATACAGTCACAGCTAGCAATTATTAATGGACAGGAAGCGCCCGACATTGTAATAGAAAACGCTACATATTTACATTCTATATTCAAGAAGTGGGTGCAAGGGAACATCTGGATTCAGGGGAATCGCATTGTCTACGTTGGAGAGCGTATGCCGGCTATGCTCGAAGGGACGGAATGTGTTAATGCATCGGAAAAGAAAATAGTACCTGGATATATCGAACCGCATGTCCATCCTTTCCAATTATATAATCCTGAAACATTTGCTGATTACGCATCTCGACGTGGAACCACAACGTTTTTATCAGACAATCTACTTCTTTTCACTATGCTCGATAAGCAAAGCGCATTTACGTTCATTGATCAATTGAATGAATTGCCATTCTCTTTTTATTGGTGGGCACGTGTCGATTCACAGACCGTTCTGCAAAATGAAAAAGAGCTTTTCAATCCAGAAGATATTGCACAATGGATGGAGCGTCCCGATGTGTTGATGACGGGGGAGCTGACTGGTTGGCCTAGATTATTGCAAGGAGATCAAAGTATGATGCGGTCTGTAGCGAAATCCAAACGACTTCGAAAAAAGGTGGAAGGTCATTTTCCGGGTGCATCGGAACGCACATTGGCTCGTATGAAATTGCTAGGGGCGGATGGTGATCATGAAGCAATGACGGTTGAAGAAGTAGAAAGACGTTTGCAACAAGGATATGCTACTACATTACGTTACTCATCCATTCGTCCGGATTTACCTGATTTATTGAAAGGCATTGTAGAAAAAGAATGGGATGTTTTCGATCACTTGATGATGACCACAGACGGTTCTACACCTTCGTTCTATCGCGAAGGTGTCATGGATCAATGCATTCAGATAGCGCTTGATGCTGGAGTCCCACCGATTGATGCGTATCAAATGGCATCTTATAACGTGGCGAGGTACTACGATATCACGGACTTGCATAGTGTAATTGCAACTGGCCGCTTTGCGACGTTGAATTTTTTAGAGAATGAACATAATCCTGTGCCTACTGATGTATTGTCAAAGGGGAAGTGGATGCTTCGTGATAGTCAATCTACTGCTGCATTCGAAGCGGTGGATTGGGATGCATTACCGATATTCGAATTGCCTTATGAACTGACAGATGAAGACTTCTCATTCCCTTCTTCACTAGGGATTCAAATGGTGAATGATGTCATTACGAAAATATATGAAAGTAATTTGGATCTCACGAGTCCGACTATTATCTCTAGTGATGAATGCTATTTGATGTTAGTAGATAAGAACGGAAAGTGGCGGGTCAATACCTTGCTGAAAGGATTCGCAAATAATCTGCAAGGATTTGCATCTTCCTATTCAAATACGGGTGATATACTATTAATTGGACAAGACTGGCAAGAGATGAAGAGAGCGTTCAATGAAATGAAGAGAATGGGTGGAGGTATGGCTCTTGCTGAAAATGGCAAGATTATTGAAACGTTACCACTAGCAGTTGCAGGCGGATTGTCCAGCCAACCGATGGAAGTGATTATAGAAGAAGAGTTGGCAATGAAAAAGGCTTTAGGAGAACGGGGCTATGCCCATGGTGATGCTGTCTATACATTATTATTCCTTCAATCCGTTCACTTACCGCATGTCCGAATTACACCGGTTGGCGTTGTCCATGTATTGAAAAATGAACTGTTAATTCCTAAAATAGAAAGGTAGGAACGTATATTGATACGGAATAAACGAAAGGCACTCTTAGTAGCCGCAATTAGCTTACTATGTCTAGCGGGTTGTTCTTCGAAAGACCAATCTGTATCCGATGAACAAGAGAAACCTAGTAAGCCGAACGAAATAGCACCTTTTACAGGTGAGGTGATCACGGATGCAATGGATCGTCGTCCTATCTTGGCGACAATTAGTAATATTCCAGCTGCACGCCCGCAGTCGGGGCTTGCGGACGCTGATCAAATATATGAATTTTTGGCAGAAGGTCAAATTACGCGATACGCTGCACTGTTTCAAAGTACAGTTCCTGATCAAATGGGCCCTATTCGAAGTGCGCGCGATTATTTTGTACACTTAGCAGAAGGTATGGATGCATTCTATATTGCTCATGGCTATAGCCCGGATGCAAAGAAATTACTCGATGAACAAGTAGTCGATCATGTAAACGGTATACATCATGATGGAACTTTATTTGAACGTTCAGCAGATCGTCGGGCTCCACATAACTCGTATATTTCAAAGGAACATATTTCAGAAGCATTTCGTCTCAAGAATGCTTCTGAAAAGATCACTGCACAGCCATCCTTTTCTTTCCTAAATCCCGATGAAAGTGATAAAATAGGAGATATGGCATCAGCGATTCAAGTATCGTACAGTTCAGATCCGAATTTTATTAGTACGTATCAATATAATGAAGAAGAAAATCGGTATTATCGATCTGTCAACGGCATTGATACAGTGGATAAGCTAAATGAACGTCGGGTAGAACTGGCGAACATCATCGTGATGGAAATGGATCATCAAACAGTTGATCAACAAGGAAGGCTCGCAATTGATTTAGAATCTGGCGGCCAGGCCATGCTGTTTCATGAAGGGATCGCTAAAACGATTGAATGGCAAAATAAAGATGGGTTTTTAACACCAGTGGAACAAGGCATACCTGTTAAATTAACGGCGGGGAAAACTTGGATCCATATCGTTCCATCATTATCAGGTCCTTCTACTTCCGTCACTTATACTCCGTAAGATCGACATAGAGAGAGGGCGAGGACATGCAAATAAATAAACTCCGTGGTGAACAAATAGATCAGCTGTTTCAAGCAATTTTGGAACTAAGGGATGTAGAAGAATGCTACAAGTTTTTTGACGACATCTGCACAATGAGCGAAGTTCAATCCCTGGCACAAAGACTGGATGTAGCCCATAAACTTCGACTTAAAAAAACTTATGATAATATCCAACAAGAAACAGGCGCAAGCACAGCTACTATTTCCCGGATACGCCGTTGCGTAGACTACGGATCTGGCGGTTACAACCTCATGCTGGACCGGCTTTATCCGGAACTCCCAAACAACCAATCAAAAAATAACTAAAACAACCGGCCAGGGATAAAACCCCACCGGTTTTTTGAAAATTATATAAAAATAACATAACAAAAGAAGGTGGAAATAAAAATGGACTATAAAACATGGCGGCATGCCTTTAAAATTGATCCAGCCAAAGACCTTACTGATGAACAAGTAGAGGCGGTAGCAGAATCGGGGACAGATGGAGTTATCATTGGTGGATCTGACGGCGTTACACTGGAAAACGTACTGGATTTACTTGCACGATTCCGTCGTTTTTCCGTACCACTCGCATTAGAAGTATCTACTGTTGAATCGGTTACACCAGGTTTCGATTATTACTTCATTCCGACTGTCTTAAACACAACGGATTCAAAATGGTTGAACGGCTTGCATCACGAAGCCTTGCGAGAATACGGTCATATGATGAATTTCGATGAATTGGTCACAGAAGGTTACTGTATACTAAATCCAGATTGTACAGCCGCGAAGGTAACAGGGGTCGATCGTGTTCCAGATGAAGAAGATGTACAAGCGTATGCACGTATGGCGGAACATTTATTTTCCTTGCCAATCTTTTATTTAGAATACAGTGGACAATATGGTGATCCGCAAATTGTTCGATCAGCTAAAGAATTACTCAGTAATACGCGTCTCTTTTATGGTGGCGGGATACGCTCAATAGAACAAGCGCAAGAAATGGCTGCCATTGCAGATACTATTGTAGTGGGAAATGTTGTTTATGATGATCTAAAAACGGCTCTTAAAACAGTCGATGCTGTAAAATCTGTTCCATTACCTGTTTGAGTAGTATATAGTTAGAACAAATGTTCCTAAAGGCGGTACGAATATGAATAAACTATCAGATGATTTACTAAAAGGCATGAATCTTGAGCAAGCGCGCGCAGTCAAGACGACGGAAGGTCCGTTGCTCATTATGGCGGGGGCGGGTTCAGGAAAGACTCGTGTATTGACACATCGAATTGCATATTTGGTTGTGGAGAAGCAAGTGTATCCTTCGAATATATTAGCTATTACATTTACAAATAAAGCAGCACGTGAAATGCGTGATCGGATTGATGGACTGCTAGGCGCAGGCTCTGGAGAACGTATGTGGGTTTCGACATTCCACTCGATGTGTGTCCGGATTCTGAGGAAGTACGTAGATCGTATTGGATTATCCAAAAACTTTACTATTCTCGACAGTGCAGATCAAATGACTGCGATGAAACGAGTGTTGAAAGAACTTAATCTAGATCCGAAACAGAATGATCCACGGGCGATGCTCGGAATTATTGGAAACGCGAAGAATGAGTGTATTGATGCAATAGAGTTCCGTAAAAATTCGGATCCACAAAATCCACATGAGCGTACAGTAGCAGATATTTACGATCGGTATACTAAAAAGCTACGCCAGAATCAGTCAATGGACTTTGATGATTTGATTATGATGACAACTGTTTTGTTTGAGCGTGTTCCTGAAGTGCTGGAGTATTATCAAAATAAATTTCAGTATATTCATGTGGATGAGTACCAAGATACAAACAATGCACAGTATCGTCTCGTCAAGATGCTTGCATCAAAATTCCGCAATGTCTGCGTAGTAGGTGACTCAGATCAGTCGATTTATCGTTGGCGTGGTGCGGACATTGGTAACATACTGTCTTTTGAAAAAGATTATAAAGAAGCGAATGTCATTCTTTTAGAGCAAAATTATCGTTCCACTAAAAGGATTTTACAAGCTGCCAATGAAGTAATCGACAATAATAAAAGTCGCTACGATAAGAAATTACGCACAGATAATCCTGAGGGCGAATTGATTTCAATATACAAAGCGCGCGATGAGAAAGATGAGTCGCAATTTGTTGTACAACAAATCATTGAGTTAAAGGAAGAAATGGGATTAACACTTGATCAATTTGCGATACTATACCGAACGAATGCACAGTCTCGTCTAATTGAGGAATACTTATTGAAATCTAACCTCGACTATACAATTGTCGGTGGTACAAAGTTCTATGATCGAAAAGAAATTAAAGACTTGCTGGCATATTTACGTCTTATTGCGAATAACGATGATGATTTGGCGTTAGCAAGAATCATTAATGAACCGAAACGAAGCATTGGTGCTACTTCATTTGAACGAATGGCTACATTCTCTCTTCAAAATGATCGTTCCATATTCGATTCATTACAAGAAGTTGATTTCATGGGCTTGCCTAAAAAAGCATTGACAGAAACCGTGAAATTCCATGAAATGATCAACGGATTCACACAAATGCAAGAGTTTCTATCTGTCACGGAATTAGTAAAAGAGGTCATTGAAAAATCGGGCTATCGCGAGATGTTAGAAAAAGAGAAATCAATCGAAGCAGAAAGCCGGCTTGAGAATATTGAAGAATTCTTATCAGTTACAGAAGCATTTGAAAAACGTTCCGCAGAAGAAGAGGAAGAACCGACACTCGTTGCATTCTTGACGGACCTCGCGCTAGTGGCTGATATCGATACGTTAGATAAAGAAGAGAACACTTCCACTGAAAAAATCGTCCTAATGACGATGCACGCAGCCAAAGGCTTGGAATATCCAGTGGTCTTTGTATTAGGCATGGAAGAAAATATCTTCCCACATATTCGAGCGCTCGCTGATCCAGAAGAAATGGAAGAAGAACGAAGACTTGCTTACGTAGCGATAACGCGTGCAGAACAGCGCCTTTACCTGACGTGTGCGGGTCATAGAATGCTATTCGGTAAGTCGAACTTCAATCAGCCATCCCGTTTCCTTAATGAAATCTCCGATGAACTGACGGAGTTGTTGGCAGACGGCAATGGCATGAGTATACCGTTCGCTCAAGCACCTAAAGTAAGAGCCAAACGTCCCGCAGTTAAACGCCCAGCTTACAATGAAAGTGGCGGGGAGAAAATGCAGTGGAAACCAGGTGACAAGGCGTCCCATAAAATATGGGGAATCGGAACTGTCGTTAGCGTTAAAGGTAGCGCAGACGACATGGAGCTGGATATCGCATTCCCAAATCCAGTAGGTATCAAGCGACTATTAGCTAAATTTGCACCGATTGAAAAAGAATAAAGCGTTCCTAGGAGTGTGGAAAATAGATGGATGATGTTCTAGAACTAGAGAAGCGGGTAGCGGAGCTCAATAAACTTCTGCATGAATACGGGCGTGCTTATTATGATCTGGATGCCCCTATCGTTCCCGATTCAGAATATGATAAAAAGATGCAGGAATTGCTGGCAATTGAGGAAGCACATCCAGACTTGATCTATCCTGATTCACCGACACAACGAGTGGGTGGTGCTCCACTTGAAGTGTTCAGTAAAGTGGTTCATCGTCATCCGATGCTCAGTTTGGCGAATGCATTCAATGAAGAAGACTTGCGAGATTTTGACAGACGGGTGAAAGAAGCGACAGGTAGCGCTGTCTATGTATGTGAACTAAAAATTGATGGTCTTGCTGTTTCATTGCAATATGAAGAGGGGCGGCTTGTACAAGGAGCTACTCGTGGAGATGGTGCAGTTGGAGAAGATATTACAGCCAATTTGAAGACCATTCGATCAGTCCCACATATATTGAAAGAGTCCTTAACGATTGAAGTCCGTGGTGAAGCGTATATGCCGAAGAATTCATTCGTTAAGCTAAATGAAGACCGTGATGAAGCAGGCGAAGTACCTTTTGCTAACCCGCGAAATGCAGCCGCGGGTTCATTACGTCAACTGGATTCAAAAGTGGCAGAGAGCAGAAATTTAGCTACGTTCATTTATGCAGTTGGCGGAGATGCGGAAGTATATGGGCTGGACAGTCACTCAGAGGCACTCAATAAAGTCGATGAATTAGGGTTGACGACTAACAAAGAACGTAAACGTTGCGCAACGATCGAAGAAGTACTGGAATACGTTGCCTACTGGACAGAAAATAGACAGAATCTTGATTATGAAATTGATGGGATTGTCATAAAAGTAGACAACTTTGAATCGCAGGAACAGTTGGGTTATACAGCAAAGAGTCCTAAATGGGCCATAGCTTATAAATTCCCCGCTGAAGAAGTGCATACTAAACTAGTCGATATAGAGCTAAGTGTAGGTCGAACGGGGGTAGTTACACCGACAGCCATCCTCGTGCCAGTTTTGGTGGCAGGTACGACAGTTGGCCGTGCATCCTTGCACAATGAAGACCTGATTCGCGAAAAAGATATCCGAATTGGTGATCATGTAGTGCTTCGCAAAGCCGGCGATATCATTCCTGAAATCGTCATGGCATTGATAGATCAACGAACAGGTGAAGAAGAGCCATTCTATATGCCGGACAACTGTCCTGTATGCGATTCAGAACTTGTGAGGATTGAAGGGGAAGTCGCACTTCGTTGTGTGAATCCTAAGTGTCCTGCGCAGATGAAAGAAGCGTTAATCCATTTCGTTTCAAGAAGAGCGATGAATATAGAAGGTGTCGGCGAAAAACTAATCGAGCAATTGTACACAGCGAATCTTGTGCAAGATGTATCTGACCTATATACGTTAACGAAGGAAGCTTTACTAGGTTTAGAGCGAATCGGAGAGAAATCTGCTACAAATATTTTAACGGCTATAGAACAATCCAAAGAAAATTCGTTAGAAAAATTACTGTTTGGTTTGGGCATTCGTCACGTCGGGGAAAAAGTTGCAGGGATCTTAGCGGAACACTATCGTACACTCGATGCTTTAGAACAGGCTACCGAAGAGGAACTTGTGAATATCTTTGAGATTGGTGCGATCGTAGCTGATTCTGTGACAACGTACTTCAGTACGGAAGAAGTTCAAGAGGTCATGAATAAGTTGCGTTCCTACGGTGTAAATACTGTTTATAAAGGCGTTACACGCGAAGAGTTACCGACTACTGGACCTTTCGCTGGAAAAACGATTGTACTGACAGGAAAGCTCACTGAATTAACGCGCGGAGAAGCAAAGGAACAGATTGAATCGCTGGGTGGAACCGTCAGTGGCAGTGTCAGTAAGAAAACGGATCTGGTTATTGCAGGCGAGGATGCGGGCTCCAAGTTGACGAAAGCACAAGAATTAGAGATTGAAATTTGGGATGAACAAGCTATGCTTGATGCCCTTGGAGTGGATATGAATGAGAAGAACGACTAAGTGGTTCGCGACGGGCATCCTGTCAGCAACTTTGTTGACAGGATGTGTACCGGCACCGGGTGATGATCAGGAGAAAGCAGTGCAAGAAACAGAAGAAAGTGAGCAGGAAATGGTGCTCATTCCTGACGCGCAGATCAAGAAAGAGTATTACAGGACGCCTGTTCCATTTAAAAAGAGTGCGAGCAGAGGATTGGTCGTCAACAACTTGAATACGAAGTATGATATTCAGGAAACAGAAGAAGGTTTATTGCGTCTGTCTTCATTGTATTACGACCCGAAGGATTATTTCTTTCAAGAAGGTCAATATATAGATCGCGATACGGCGAAGCAATGGATTTCTAGAAAATCTAATTTTGAAGCAGGTCTCAATCCGGCAATTACAGATAATATGTCCCCTGCCCAAATAGCACAAGAAGCACCTATTTATTTGGCGCATATTGTCGAACAAAACTATTTACAGATGACAGATGATAAAAAAGTGAAATTGGCTGGAATATCGATTGGCCTTGCGATGAATTCAATTTACTATCCGCGTGAAGGTAACGAACGCCCGATTGATGACAAAACGATTGAAGAAAAAGGCAAGAAGATGGCGGATATTATCTTGAGTCGATTACGTAGTCAGCCGGAGCTTGCGGAAGTTCCTATAGCGGTAGGACTATTTAAGCAAGAAAGCCGTAATGATATTGTGCCGGGCACGTATTTTGCAACGTCATTTGCCGCAAAAGGCAAAAACGAATTTACGGGTTGGAAAGAAGTGGACGAGCAGTATGTATTACTCCCTGCATCGTCTTCAACAGGAAATTATCGTGATCTGAATACTACATTCAAAAACTTTAAACAAGATATTGATGATTATTTCCCGAGCTTTGTGAATGTCATAGGAACTGCTTTTTACAAAGACCAAAAGCTCAATTCATTAACGGTGGAAATTCCTATACAATTCTTCGGTAAAACTGAACTAATCGGATTTTCACAATACCTTACATCATTAGTTAAAACACATTTTAAAGATGTGCCGATTGAAATAAGTGTTACTTCAGTGAATGGACCTGAAGTGTTGATTGTACATGATCAGGATAGGGAAGAACCGTTCGTGCATGTCTACGGCTATTAATAAAGTTCAGGAAGTAACATGAACTTTCCAAGAAACTGATTAAATGGTATGATTAATTGTACGATTGCAAAATGAGGAGGAACGATGTATGACAACATTTTCGAATGAAGACGTCAAGTATTTTGCGGATTTCGTCCGTATTGGCCTCTCCGAGGAAGACAAAGAAAATTTCTCTGCAAAGATAGCAGATTTGATTGAAAGTGTAAGCAATTTAAAAGAAGTGGATGTTACAGGTGTAAAACCAATGACGCACCCGGTTGCTATGATCAACGTCCTACGTGAAGATGTGCCAAAAGATATCTTGGACCGTGAAGTAATGCTAGCCAGTGCTGAAGATCAGGAAGACGGACTTATCAAGGTTCCGGATATTCTGTAATCGAATTCGCAGTATAGAATACCATTCATGGCACAATGATAGTAGGAGGAAAAGTGATGACGTTAACTAGTAAAACAGCAACAGAACTTCAAGCTCTTTTACAAAAAGGGGAAGTTACTGCTAAAGAAGTAACAGAAGCAACATTACAAACAATTGAACAGCACGAAGAGAAAATTCATGCGTTCATTCATGTTGCAAAAGAAGAGGCAACGAAGCGTGCAGAACAACTTGATCAAGAAGATGCTAGTACACGCGGACGTCTTTTCGGAGTTCCAATCGGTATTAAGGACAATATTGTAACAAAAGATATGACGACAACATGTGCAAGTAAAATGTTGGAAGATTTTGTACCTGTTTATAATGCTACAGCTATAGATAAATTGGAAGCTGCAGGCGCTGTCAACATGGGTAAACTTAATATGGATGAATTTGCAATGGGTTCCACAACTGAAACTTCCTTTTTTGGTAATACATTAAACCCTTGGAATACAGACTACGTACCAGGTGGTTCTTCAGGTGGTTCAGCAGCAGCAGTCGCAGCAGGAGAAGTCCCACTTTCCCTTGGTTCAGATACTGGCGGTTCAGTTCGTCAGCCAGCTGCATTCTGTGGAATTGTTGGAATGAAACCTACATACGGTCGTATTTCACGTTTTGGTTTAACAGCGTTCGCTTCTTCACTTGATCAAATCGGTACATTGTCACGCACTGTAGAAGATAACGCATTATTGCTCAGCGTAATTGCAGGTGAAGATGACAATGATAGTTCGTCATCTGCAAAAGCAGTTCCTGATTTCACAGCAGCTCTAACAGGCGATATTAAAGGTCTGAAAGTTGCAGTGCCAAAACCCTACCTAGGTGAAGGTGTCGATGCAGAAATTGCTGCAGCAGTAAAAGAAGCAATTGCTGTATTGGAATCTCTTGGAGCGGTTTGTGAAGAGGTAGAATTGCCACATATTCAATACGCGCCAACTACGTATTATGTAATTTCTTCTTCTGAGGCTCAATCCAATCTTTCACGTTTTGATGGATTGCGTTATGGCTATCACACAGAAAATGCCGAAAGCCTTGAGCAAGCATATTTCCGTACCCGTCAAGAAGGATTTGGCGATGAAGTGAAAAAGCGTATTATTTTCGGGACGTATGCTATGAGTGCGGATCATCATGAAGAGCTGTATGTCCGCGCACAAAAGACTCGTACTTTGATTGCACAAGACTTTGATTCTGTATTTGAAAAGTATGATGTAGTCATTGGACCAACTGCTGCTACAACAGCATTTAAGCTTGGCGAAACAGGTGGAGATCAGCTCGTTCATTATGCAAATGATGTCTTAGCTGTACCAGCGAATCTTACAGGCCGTCCAGCGCTATCCGTACCATGTGGTTTCGTTAACGAACTACCGGTTGGAATGCAAATCATGGGTAAACACTTTGATGAGGAAACATTATATAAAGTCGCTCATGCCTATGAGCAAGCTACTGATTTCCACAAGCGTACTCCATCGATTCAGGAGGGGAAATAATTATGAACTTCGAGACAATTGTCGGATTAGAAATCCACGTAGAGCTTAAAACAGATACTAAAATCATGTCTCCAGCACCCGCTCATTTTGGTGCGGAACCAAATAAAAACATTCACGTAACAGACATCGCGTATCCCGGTGTTTTACCTACGTTAAATAAAAAAGCTGTTGAATTTGGAATGAAGGCGTCCATGGCACTGAACTGTGACGTAGCGCCAATCATGAACTTTGACCGCAAGCACTACTTCTATCCAGATAATCCAAAAGCATACCAAATCTCTCAAGATAAGCGTCCTGTAGGAGCAAACGGTTGGATTGAAATTGAAGTAGACGGCAAGAAGAAGAAAATCCGCATTGAACGTGTACATTTAGAAGAAGATGCGGGAAAACTGACGCATACAGAAAATGGACATTCATTAGTGGACTTGAACCGTCAAGGAACACCATTAATTGAAATCGTTACAGAAGCAGATGTGCGTTCTCCAGAGGAAGCATATGCATTTCTGGAAAAACTAAAAGCAATCATTCAATATACAGGTGTATCTGATGTACGTATGGAAGAAGGATCACTTCGTTGTGATGCCAATATTTCATTGCGTCCATTCGGTCAGGAGAAATTTGGAACGAAAACAGAATTGAAAAACTTGAACTCGTTTAACTTTATTCGCCGTGGTATTGCAAATGAAGTAGCGCGTCAAGAAAAAATTCTATTGTCTGGCGGTACTATTCAGCAAGAAACTCGTCGTTACGATGAAACAACCGGCGACACTGTGTTAATGCGAATCAAAGGCAGTGCCAATGATTATCGCTTTATCAATGATCCGGACTTACCTGAAGTTCATATCGAACAAGAATGGATTGACCGTGTTCGTAAGGAAATTCCTGAATTGCCAGATGCGCGTAAACAACGTTATGTATCCGAAATGGATCTTCCTGAGTACGATGCGCACGTATTAACGTTAACAAAAGAAATGTCTGATTTCTTTGATGCAACGGTAAAAGCTGGAGCAGAACCAAAGTTAGCTTCCAACTGGTTGATGGGCGACGTATCGGCTTATCTGAACGCAGAATCAAAAGAGTTGCATGATACGCCACTAACACCTGAAAACTTGGCGCAACTTGTAAAATTAATAACAGATGGTACTATTTCTTCTAAGATCGCGAAAAAAGTATTTATTGATCTCGTGAAAAAAGGAGGAAATCCTGCTGATATCGTCAAAGAAAAAGGACTTGTTCAAATCTCTGATGAAGGTACATTGCGTACAATTATTACTGAAATCTTGGATAACAATGAACAGTCAATTGAAGACTTTAAAAATGGTAAGGATCGTGCTGTTGGCTTCCTAGTCGGACAAGTCATGAAAGCGACAAAAGGACAAGCTAATCCGCCACTTGTTAATAAATTATTGATGGAAGAGATCAAGAAACGCTAATCTATCAATCAAAAAACGTTCCAGGAGAGGTCAATACAGTCTAATCCTGGACGTTTTTCCACGTTAACTTATACAGTAAAACAGGAGGGGATTGTATTGAAAACAGAACAACAATATTTCGAAGAAGCTGTTTCACTTCAAACGTATATGGACAAAATGGAAACACATAAGGAAAATAGCTTTTTGATCTATAATGAATTTGAAGTGCCGCAGGATGACGAATTTATTGAGTTGTTGAAAGAAAAGCAGCCCCGTGTATTAGTCATTACAGAAGACTGGTGTGGCGATGCTATGTTGAATAATCCGATCCTTCGTAAAATAACGGAAGCTGCCAATATAGAGGTACGTACTGTGTTACGGGATGAAAACCCAGAGCTGATTGATCGATATTTGACGAATGGTGGACGTTCTATTCCCATGTATCTACTACTGGATCCTGCTGGTGAGGTAGTTGGGAAGTGGGGGCCTCGTGCACCGATTCTTCAAAAGTATGTGATGGATGGTCGTGCAAAGTTACCGGCCAAGGAAGCACCGGATTTTGAAGAGAAGCAAAAAGTCTTTTATTCGAAATTGATGTCTGAATATACATCCAAACCTGAAAATTGGCTTGCCGTTTATGGTGATATCCGTTCGACTTGGCTACCTGTTTTACAATCGTCTAAGTAACATCATGCAAGACACTATGTGAAGATGGTAAAGGTCTGATTTCTTTCAGACACGAAAGGATCGAGGGGAAAGTGTATGAAACGTGCACGTATTATTTATAATCCTACTGCCGGAAGAGAAGTCTTCCGTAAACATATAGCAGAAGTCCTCGAGAAATTGGAGAAAGCGGGTTATGAAACATCCGCTCACGCTACGACTTGTGAAGGCGATGCTACGGCGGCTGCACAAGATGCGGTTCGCAGAGGATTCGATGTTATTATTGCTGCAGGTGGCGATGGAACGCTCAATGAAGTAATTGAAGGTGTTGGGCACTTTGAAAAACGTCCGAAAATTGGTTTGATTCCAATGGGGACAACCAATGATTTTGCAAGGGCGTTGCGTATTCCAAGAGAAATTGATGATGCGGTGGATATCATTTGCCAAGGGGATTCTATTCCAGTCGATGTGGGGATGATGAATGATCGCTATTTCATTAATATCGCTGGTGGCGGTCGTATGACAGAACTAACATATGAAGTTCCAAGCCGGTTGAAAACAGTAATTGGTCAATTAGCATATTATTTAAAAGGAATTGAAATGCTGCCTTCGATACATTCCAGTCATCTTCGTATTGAATATGATGGAAATGTCTTTGATGAAGAAGCGATGATGTTCTTGATCGGATTGACTAATTCAGTGGGTGGATTTGAAAAACTGGCACCTAACTCTAGTATTAACGATGGATACTTCACTTTACTGATTTTAAAGAAATGTAATATCGCAGAATTTATTCGTGTGGTGACATTGGCTTCTCGAGGAGAACATTTGGATGATCCTTTAGTCGTTTCTGCGAAAGCAGAAAAGATTGTGGTGACTTCAAAAGATGAAGTGCTGCTAAATTTAGATGGAGAATACGGTGGTGTATTGCCCGCCACTTTCCAGAATTTATATCAACATGTCGAAATGTTTGTACCACTCCAGAAGTTGCGTCCGCAAGATCAAGTAAAGCAAATCAAATAATAGAACAAGCAAAAAGACTATTCCAGTCGAATTTCTAAGGTTCGGTTGGAATAGTCTTTTATTGTGCAAAATTAATTGGGTGAGCCCGATGCAATACGCATCTTATCAGGTCGATATCAGATGTATTCAATCGCTTCTCCTTGTTTAGCAGCTAACTTTGGCACTTCTTGCAACGGCATCCAACGATAGCTGAATAATTGACCTGCGTCTTTACCTTCACCTTCTACGATGTATTCCCACTCATTTTTTGATTCGCCTACATAATTAAAATGGAAAATTGTACGTTCGTAGATTACATTTTTGTCTTCTGGGAAAAATTTAGAGGATTTAACTTTACCTTCAAGTATAAGTTCATCACGCACGATACCGGATTCTTCTTCGATTTCTCTATATAATGCATCCAATAATAGTTCGTTGCGTTCAATCGTACCTCCAGGAACTTGTAGACCTGCTTCAGGCTGATTCTTTTGCTCATAAACAAGCAATTTGCGGTGTCTGCCTTCACCTTTTGTAATATACGCTATAACTTTTCGTTTTACTCTTTTCAATATCTTTCACCTCTCATTAGTTAACCAATTATACTGTGGAATAGTATAAAACACAAGCAAAATGATTAATCAATTAGTATACAATATTTAAGTGTGCTATGAATATGTAAATACGTCTAAATTTCAACAAATAAGTTTCGCCAAATAGGTTATTGAAATAGACTTTAAGGGAAACCCTAAAATAGAACATGCAGGGAGTGATG
Source organism: Sporosarcina ureae (assembly GCF_029267015.1). GTDB lineage: Bacteria > Bacillota > Bacilli > Bacillales_A > Planococcaceae > Sporosarcina > Sporosarcina ureae_D. Next base: position 19,941 of record NZ_JARIEA010000079.1, read on the forward strand.
ATATGTATAAAAGACAAGAAAAGCGTCTGATGTGGTTGGCATTTATTGTTGCAGGTATCATGCTACTATCATTGATTGGCAGACTATTTTCATAACAAGGAGGTGGGTTGAGTGGACTCAGTATTTTATTCTAGAGTATTGACTGAATTGACATTATCATTTCATATTATCTATGCAACTATTGGAGTGGGTGTCCCACTTATGATCATGCTGGCACAATGGGTCGGGATTAAGAAAAACGATGAGCATTATATTTTGCTAGCTAGACGGTGGGCACGTGGCTTCGTCATCACTGTAGCAGTTGGCGTAGTGACAGGAACCGCAATTGGGTTGCAACTTTCCTTACTATGGCCAAACTTTATGGAGTTAGCGGGAAATGTGATTGCTTTGCCGTTATTTATGGAGACATTTGCATTCTTTTTCGAAGCAATTTTCCTTGGTATTTATCTTTATACTTGGGATCGTTTTGAAAATCAAAAGAAACATTTTTTACTTCTCATTCCGGTAGCGCTTGGTGCTTCGTTCTCCGCAGTATTCATCACCATTGTAAATGCCTTCATGAATGCACCACAAGGCTTTAATTTAGTAAATGGGGAACTAATCAACGTTAATCCTCTCGTCGCGATGTTTAATCCTGCTATGCCGACAAAAGTAGCACACGTAGTTGGGACAGCTTACATGACGTCTGCTTTCTTATTGGCAGCTATTGCAGCGTTCCGTTTGTTGCGTGGATCGGATCATGTTTATCACAAAAAAGCTTTGTATCTGACTTTGAAAGTAGGATTCATTTTCAGTGTAAGTGCAGCATTAATTGGAGATTTATCAGGTAAGTATTTAGCAGAGTATCAACCTGAAAAGTTGGCGGCAGCGGAATGGCATTTTGAAACAGAAGAAAATGCTCCTTTAATTTT
>NZ_JARIEA010000032.1 GCF_029267015.1 Sporosarcina ureae
AAATTCATATGCACGTATCACCTTTCTCTTTGACTTGTTTCTAGACAATTCAAGTATAAAAGAAATTGGTGATCACGTGCATTTTTTTGTTCAATTGTTTGAGTACCCCAACATTTATTATAGAACCGTAAAAAAAGCGCCAACCCCATAAACTGGAGTTGGCGCTTAAAATATATTTTGGGAAAACGGCTTACATCATGCCGCCCATGCCACCCATACCGCCCATATCAGGCATACCGCCACCTGCTGGTTCTGGTAGGTCTGCAACAACAGCTTCAGTAGTTAAGAACATTGCTGCTACAGATGCTGCATTTTGTAGTGCAGAACGAGTTACTTTCGTTGGATCTACGATACCTGCTTCTACCATGTTAACCCATGTGCCTTCTGCTGCGTTAAAGCCTACGCCGACTTCTTCGCGCTTCAAGCGATCTACTACGATAGAACCTTCAAGGCCCGCGTTTGTAGCGATTTGACGTACTGGCTCTTCAAGTGCACGAAGTACAATCTTGATACCCGTTGCTACGTCGCCTTCAGTATCTTCAAGTAATGCTTCTACTTGCTTATACACGTTAACTAGTGCAGTACCGCCACCAGATACGATTCCTTCTTCTACTGCTGCACGTGTTGAGTTCAATGCATCTTCAATACGAAGTTTACGCTCTTTCAGCTCTGTTTCAGTTGCAGCTCCAACTTTGATAACTGCTACACCGCCAGCTAGTTTAGCTAGACGTTCTTGCAATTTCTCTTTATCGAATTCAGAAGTAGTTTCTTCCAATTGTGAACGGATTTGGCCAACACGTGATTCGATAGAACCTGCGTCGCCGCTACCTTCAACGATTGTTGTGTTATCTTTTGTAACTACGATTTTCGCTGCGCGTCCTAGTGATGTAAGGTCAGCAGATTTCAGATCAAGTCCGAGATCTTCTGTGATTACCTGTCCACCCGTTAGGATTGCAATGTCTTCAAGCATAGCTTTACGGCGATCACCGAAGCCAGGTGCTTTAACTGCTACCGCATTGAATGTACCGCGAAGTTTGTTAACAACTAGTGTCGCTAGAGCTTCACCTTCAACATCTTCAGCGATAATCAACAATGGCTTACCTTGCTGAACAACTTGTTCAAGTACAGGAAGGATTTCTTGGATGTTATTAATTTTCTTATCTGTAATCAAGACGTATGGATTATCAAGCACTGCTTCCATTTTGTCTGTATCTGTTGCCATATAAGCAGATGCGTAGCCACGGTCGAATTGCATACCTTCTACTACATCCAGCTCTGTTACGAAGCCTTTGGATTCTTCGATCGTGATAACACCATCGTTACCCACGCGCTCCATTGCTTGTGAAATCAACTCGCCGACTTCTTCATCTCCAGAAGAGATAGCCGCAACTTGTGCGATTTCTTGTCTAGTTTCGATTTCATCGGAAACACTTTGAAGGCCTTCGACTGCTGCGATTACCGCTTTTTCGATTCCTTTACGGATACCGACTGGGTTTGCGCCGGCTGTTACGTTCTTCAAACCTTCACGGATCATTGCTTGTGCAAGGACTGTTGCAGTTGTTGTTCCGTCCCCTGCGATGTCATTTGTTTTAGAAGCAACTTCTGCTACTAGCTTTGCGCCCATATTTTCAAATGCATTTTCAAGCTCGATTTCTTTTGCAATTGTTACACCATCATTTGTAATCAGTGGTGAACCGAATTTGCGCTCAAGTACGACGTTACGACCTTTTGGCCCAAGTGTTACTTTTACAGCGTCTGCTAGTGTATCTACACCGCGAAGCATTGCGGAACGTGCATCTTCGTTAAATTTAAGTTCTTTAGCCATGTAAATGATTCCCTCCAGAATTTTCTATTTGTCTACTACGTTTACGTTTTAATTGATTAGCCAATAATTGCAAGTATGTCGTTTTCACGAAGGATCAAGTATTCAGTACCTTCATACTTCACTTCAGTGCCTGCGTATTTAGAGAAGATGATGCGGTCGCCTTCAGATACTTCAAGTTCGACGCGCTGTCCGTTCTCAAGAACACGGCCTGTACCAGCAGCAATTACTTTACCTTCTTGTGGCTTTTCTTGCGCAGAGTCCGGTAGAACAATACCGCTTGATGTTTTTTCTTCTGCTTCGATTAATTCGATAATGATACGGTCACCTAGTGGTTTCAACAAATGAAACAACCTCCTCGAGATAATGGGTAGTTTTTATTTTTCTTAGCACTCACTTACAACGAGTGCTAACACAACTCTTATATTAAAGAATTTCATACATAATTGCAAGTAAAAGCGTTCGACATTTTCTTCTTTTGCCAAACGTCTTTTTTCGCGTTAAACTATTCATCATGTATGGAAGAAAGGTTGTGCACCGTGAAAAACTGGATAGTTGCTCTGATGATCTTCGTCTCATATGTGTTGCTTCAGATTGGCAGCATTTTTCTTGCCCCTGAATTAATTGTTTACTTCACCGGCAAAGACTTGTCTAAAGTAGAAGCTTTGTCGCAAGGTTTCGCCTGGACGTTATTTATCACGCAAGGTATCGCTGCACTCATAGTTGCCGCGATTCTGTTACGAAATAAAAAGTTCTTGCCTGTGTTTAAAGGAAAGCCATCTGGTTTCGGAAGCGTCCTGCTATGGGGAGTACTCGGTTTCTTCCTCGCGATGGCTGGACAGATTATTGGTGCTGCGATTGAGTCTATGTTCGGTGTAACAGCAGGCTCCGAGAATACGGAGTTACTGTCGAACATCGCAAAGACAGCGCCAATCATCATCTTTGCTATGGTGTTGTTTGCACCGTTCCTTGAAGAAGTCGTGTTCCGCCGGATTATCTTCGGTGGCTTGTACAACAAGACAAACTTCTGGGTCGCTGCGATTGTCAGCGCCATCGTCTTCGCTGCTGTACATAATGAGCTACAGCATTTGTTGATGTATTTGATGCCGGGTCTTGCGTTCGCCTTCGTCTACTATAAAACTAAGCGACTGCTAACCCCGATGATTGCACATTTCCTGATGAACAGTTTCGTCACTGTCGTGCAATGGAATGCGGATAAGCTGCAACAACTACAAGATATGCAGCAGAGTATCGTATTATTCTTACAATAGAAAAAATCTCCCCGTGAAATGGGGAGATTTTTTACTGTGAGTATGTTGAGAATTCGGTGAGTGTGAAGGCACCGTTAATCTGCGCTCCAGGCGGACGCGTTCCGCGGGCACGGCTTCAATCTCCTCGTCACTACGTTCCTGCGGGGCTTTCAGCTCGCGCTATTCCCGCTGGAGTCGCCGCCTTCCACTCCGATCAACTAGTATCTTTTCTAATTATAGTAAGTGAGAAAATCATCCTATACTCACAATCCCAAAACCGTAAACCAAGTGCACACTTACTACTTCTTACTGCGCCGCCATAACCTGAACCATCTTATCAATATCAGGCCTAGCTGTTCCTTTAACATTCTCTGTCAAAATACTGAAGATCAACTCTTGTCCACTCTTTGTTTTCACATAGCCAGACAACGAATCTGTGCCATTCAGAGAACCCGTCTTCGCGTATACCTTGCCCTTCACTACAGGGCTTGTCAGACGGTTACGCAACGTTCCACCAAGCATGCGATCATTAACGCCTGCAATGGGTAGTGAGCGCTCAAATGCCTTATACCAATCTTTGGACTGGGCTGCATATAACACTTCTGCGATCTTCTCGGAAGGGATTTTATTCTTATGAGACATACCTGACCCGTCCTCTAGATAGATTCCCTTTGTACTAATACCATCCTTTTCTAACGTTTCTCTAACAACACGCAAGCCGGCATTCCAACTCCCGTCATTGTATACCGCGCGACCCATCGATTTCGCCAAGATTTCCGCATGGGAGTTGTTGCTGTATTTCATAAATGGCATCATTAAATAAAACAATGACATCGATTCTTTCTTTGCAAGTAATGCTGCGTTTGCAGGTGTCTTGCCACGTGTGACACGTGCTGTTGGCTGAAGCTTGATGCCTTCTTTGGCCAGTGCGCGTTTGAAAACGTCTGCTGTATAGGCAGTCGGATTCGATACCGTTACCCATTGACGCTTGCCGTTTGAGTTGAGTGGTACGTTTCCTGAAACAATAATGGTATTCGTGCCTTGTTGACGACTCATTGTTACCGTGTTGCGTTGATTTTTCGGTACTGTCCGTGTGCGGTTGATCACTTTTACGATGTCCGTATGTGGAGTCAATGTGACCGCTCCCGCTTTACCGTTTCTTGTCGGCTTGGCTTCAACAATTGTCGTACCTGCATCGTAATCTTTATTTGGCGAGATCGTCAGTGCTGAAACTTGTGCTGCATAGTAATACGTTTCATCTGATTTATAAATACCTGGTGATAGACGCTGCGTGTCAAACCACGTATCGTCCGCCACAATATGTCCGGTTACTGTATGAATTCCCGATTCCCGCATTTGTCTTGCTAGACGGAGTAAATCAGATTCTAGTAATGTCGGATCTCCTGTCCCGCGTAAATAAAGATGACCGTCAAGAACACCGTTTTTTACCGTGCCGTTCGTAAAGACATCTGTGTCGAATGTATAGTCTTTACCAAGCACTTCAAGAGCCGCTGTACTTGTTAACACTTTAACATTCGAGGCAGGTGTAACTCCTTGATTGCCACGATATTGATAGATAATACGATTCGTATCAGCTTCACGTACGATGACACTGCTTCGTGTACCACGCATACGTTGACTAGTAATAACTTGATTGATACCGACTTCCATCGCTTTATAAGACTGCTGTGCAGCAGCAACTTGACCACCTGCGACAGGAGTCGTAACACTCCCCATAAGCAACATTGCACCTAACAACCACTTGCTCCATCTGTTTGGAGTCTTTTTGCTGTTCACTAGATTTCATTTCCCCCTACTCATTCTATTCTTAGATAGTTTACCATAGGGCTACTGGTAAATGAACCCATCTCCGATCTTTAGTAGGTAAACGCGAAAATCCTCCTGCGTGAGCAAGAGGATTTGAGTGGTTTAGTTATCATCTGTTTTATTCATCACTTCGTCAATTTGACGCTGTTGCTCTGCCTTCACTTCTTCCATCTGGCGCAGACGTTCGGACTTCTCAAACTTCCTGTAGCCTAGACGTGAAATCACGATACTGACCTCATATAAGATGAATAGCGGAACCGTGGTGAATAAATGCGATACAATGTCCGGTGGTGTAATGAACGCAGCAAGTACGAATAGAACAAAGTACGCAACCTTTCGTATTTTAACAAGCACTTTAGGTTGCAACACACCGAGACGGGATAAAAACAATATGACGATCGGTAATTGAAAAACAAAACCAAACGGCAAGAGTAGTGAGAATAAAAAAGAAAAATACTCATTGATACCGATTGTCTGCTCAATGTTCAATTGACCTGACAGATTAATCATGAATTTCATCACGTACGGTAGCAATACAAAGTAAGAGAAACTAATTCCTGCTAAAAACAGCAGAAAAGCAAACGGTATATACGATAGCGTGACACGTCGTTCTAAGTCACGAAGACCTGGTGAAATAAAGGCCCAAAATTGATACATGATGACCGGTGAAATAATAATAATCGCAAGAAATACTATAACCTTCAAATAGATCACGACTGGATCTACGACGTTGAATGCATTTAATGTGACTTGTTCAGCCGGTGTATCGAATTGTATAAAATTGATCAGCGGTTTCGCTAAGAAGAAACTGCCAATTGCCCCAACAATAAAGAAAACGACGATTACCATCAGCCGTTTTCGAACTTCATCTATATGTTCAATGATTGTTAAGTCTTTATCTGCCATCAGAATAACACCCTAACTCAGCGCACTTCTTCTTTCTTGTCTTCAACCTTTTTTACGTCATCTTCGTCATCTGTAAGGCCTTTAGTTGCGTTTTTGAACTCGCGCAATGAAGAACCGAACGCTTTACCGATTTCAGGTAATTTCTTAGGACCAAATATAAGCAATGCAATCACAGCGATTATCAGTAAACTTCCGATACCTGGAGCCATGTTGGCCACCTCCTCATAATATGTCTATTCTACATGAAAACCTATAATTTTACTATCACAGTGTTATGTAATTTGTGAATCTTTTACGTCTGTTTTAATGAGATAAATCAATGTTTGCAGCTCTACGGACAAGTCAATGGTCTGGATGCGGATTGTATCTGGTACTGCTAAACGTTCAGGCGTGAAATTCAAAATCCCCTTCACGCCTGTTGTAGCGAGGCGGTCTGTCAATTCCTGTGCAACGCGTGATGGAACAGTTAATATCACCATTTCGATGCCCAGTTCTTTAATTTTCTCCTCGATACGATCAGGTGGATAGATAGGGATATCGTTCTTTAATTCCCCATCATGCGGTGCTTTCGGATCGAACGCCACGACAATTTTCGTGTTATGGATCTTCTGAAAATTATATTTCAAGAATGCATTACCGAGACTACCTACCCCGATTAAAGCAACTTTGGTTTCTTCATCCTGATCAAGTGTTTCACGGAAGAACTGCAATAAGGAATCAACGTCATAGCCGTATCCTTTACGTCCAAGCGCTCCGAAATGGGAGAAATCTCTTCTGATCGTCGCCGCATCAATTTTCATCGCTTCACTTAATTCTCCCGATGATATGCGTTGTACGCCTTTGTCTGCATAATTTCTCAAAAATCTATAATATAGAGGCAATCGTTTAGATGTTGCCTGTGGAATTCTAGGTTTACTCACGCTGTGCCGAACCTCCATTGTTACTTCAATGACCAACCCATGAACAAGGGTATAGCCGCTTTTATCGTACAGCACAACGAGATTATTGTAAAGCCGATTATTGCATGGTGCGCTCCGTTCCATTAAACTGATAAGGAATAGAGGTGTGGGGCTTGATTATTTTACAAGTGAATGGACTGACCAAGTCTTTTTCAGGTACGAATCTACTGGAGAATGTCCGTCTCGAAGTACAGCATCGGGATCGTGTCGCACTCGTTGGACGAAATGGTGCCGGAAAATCGACATTATTAAAAATAATAGCAGGCGAACTATCCGCGGATGAAGGCGATATTATGATTCCAAAGGATATACGTATGGGCTATCTTGAACAGCATAGCGGACTGGATTCGGAGCTAACGATTTGGGATGAAGTGATGACAGTATTTGCACCACTTCGTGAAAAAGAAAGTCGTTTGCGTACGTTAGAACATGAAATGGCGAATCCTGCAGTGTATGAAGATACCGATCGTTACACACGCGTAATGACCGAGTATGATGAGCTTCAAATCGCTTTTAAAGAAGCGGGAGGCTATCAGTTTGAAGCCGATGCCCGTTCTGTTCTTCACGGCATGCGATTTTATCCGGACGATTTCGAGAAGCCGGTGCACTTACTGTCAGGCGGTCAGAAAACGCGTCTTGCGCTTGCACGTATGCTTCTGAGCAAGCCGGACCTGTTGATACTCGATGAACCGACGAATCACTTGGACATCGAGACACTGAACTGGCTGGAACGTTACTTGTCGGGCTATGAAGGTGCTATTTTAATTGTTTCTCATGATCGGTACTTCCTCGATAAAGTAGTTACAACCGTATATGAAGTATCACGACGAAAAGTTTCAAAGTACAGCGGAAATTACAGTTCATATCTAGATGAGAAAGCAAAAAACTATGAACGTGATCAGAAGTTATTTGTTCAGGAAAAGGATGAACGTGCGAAGCTCGAAGAATTTATTCAAAAGAATATTGCGCGTGCATCCACTTCCAAAATGGCGAAGAGTCGACGCAAACAACTTGAGCGCCGTGAATGGATGGACTCTCCTGACGGTGACGAGAAATCCGCCAACTTCTCTTTCTCACTCGATCGACCAAGCGGTAACGATGTACTATCGCTAGACGATGTGAAAATTGGCTATGACGAAGTGCCTGTATCAAAGCATATTAATCTGCGAATTTATAAGGGAGACCGCGTGGCATTCGTCGGACCAAACGGTGTAGGCAAGTCAACTTTACTTAAAACTATAGTAAAGCGTAACGAGCTGCTAGGTGGCGAAATCCGTTACGGTACGAACGTGCAATTCGGTTACTATGATCAAAACCAAGCAACACTCATCGGTTCTGGCACCGTTTTGCAAGAAATCTGGGATGATTGGCCATTGATGAATGAAAAAGATGTACGCTCATTACTTGGGCGATTCCTGTTCACAGGCGACGATATAGAAAAACTCGTCACATCGCTTTCAGGCGGGGAGAAAGCTCGTCTTTCATTGGCACAACTAATGTTAGAGAAGTCCAACACGTTAATTTTGGACGAGCCGACAAACCATCTAGATCTCGACAGTAAAGAGATCCTCGAAAATGCGCTTGACGACTTCCCAGGAACCATTCTTTTTGTGTCACATGACAGATATTTCATCAATCGACTCGCAACCAAAGTCATTGAAATGAGCGATGACGGTGCAGTTGAATACCTAGGTGACTATGATTACTACATCGAGAAGAAAACCGAAACAGAGGAAATTTTAGCAGCTACACAACTTGAACAGCGCTCAAAAGAACCCATCATCAAAAAAGAAGTAGCCAACAAAGAAAACCAACGCCACGAGCGCAAACTAACTAGAGCGATTGCAGACATAGAGAAAAAACTTGAAGCTCTTGATGTGGAAATCGAGATGTTACAATTGAAATTACTAGAACCCGAACTAGCGAACGACCATATCGAACTAATGGATATTCAACGTCAAATCGATGACACCGAAGCTATACACGACGAACAATCGGAAGAGTGGCTAATGCTTCAAGACGAACTAGAAAATCTATAATTACGAAACGAACTTTCAATTGAAAGTTCGTTTTTATTTTGGATAGGATATTTACACAAATTATGTATCTTGTCTATGCGATTAAAACCCATCCCTGATGCTACGAATATAATGAATTGGCGAAAAACTCCTCATCTTCATTCGACATATCACGACATAATCTTCCCTATTCTATCAATCATTCGTCTTTTTCAACTTTTCATTAGAAAAAATAACTCAAAATCAAATTTATTTCTCCACAACCTTTTCCACAGAGAAAATCCCCATTTGAACACATATGAACATAGTTATCCACGTTATCCACATTTAATTGTTTAATAGTCCACATAGTTATCCTACATGTATACGTTTACCATTCACATGTTACATATGTTACCCACAATCTATCCACAAATTGTGCATAAGTACGAACGTTCCCTATTGACAAATGAATATTCGTCTAACAAAAAAACACACAATTTGCTGAAAGTTAGCAAACTGTGTGCATCTTCTTTAATTCCATGATTTTAATGGCATTCCAGGTCGACCATTCATACTAGAATCACTTCGCACGCCACTTTTCCACATCTCATA
>NZ_JARIEA010000056.1 GCF_029267015.1 Sporosarcina ureae
AAGCGTCCGCCAGCTGGAGCTTCAATCCCTTCGTACTTGCTAAGTAACTCTCCCATTGTAACTACTTTCGTTCTTAAACTGAATCAGGTCAAGGGTAATTTCTAATTCATGTACTTTTTAACTAACATTCTCTACTGATCTGACCTAATTCGCAACCATCCTCTATTCCTAAGGATGGTTTTTTATTTGTAATAAACTAGTCCCCGTCGAATATACATAACAAGAGAGGAAGCCTACACATATTGTCACAGAAGTAGGCGTCCGTTCATACGATGGATTGATGGAAGGGGGAATAGTTAGTGGAAGTTCATATTGTCGTCAAAGGTGATACATTATGGAAGATCGCAAGACAGTACGGTATACCGTTCGAGGAACTGAAGCGGGTGAATGCTCACCTAGCTAATCCGGACTATATCGTTCCCGGCATGAAAATCTTTTTGCCGATGGATAAGAAAAAGCCTCATCATAAGGGTGATCACACGAAACCGCATGAGAAGCCACACGAGAAACCGCATCAGGAAAAACCACACCATGAGAAACCTCACCACGAAAAACCGATGAAGCCGCCACATCAGGAGAAGCCTTCTAAACCAGCGCCTCCACAAGCGAAACCGCCAGTGCATCAAGTGCCGCAACTACCACAAGCTCCACCGATGCCGCCGATGCAGCAGCAACCTGTGCCACAACCGCCAATGCAACAGTGGCCAGCACCCGCACCACCAGCAATGCCACAACAACCGCAGACTCCACCGGCAGCGCCTCATATGCCGCAAATGCCACCAAGTATGCAAGCTCCACCTATGTGGCAAGCAGTATTCCCAGTTTGCGGATGGATGCCGATTTTCGATGCAGACTGCCATCCACATATGCCGCAACAACCGATGCAACAGATGCCGCAAATGCCACCGCCTGTGCAGGCACCAATCAAACCAATGCCACCAAGTGAGTCACCTAAGTGGCAGGAGGAATCATCACACCATCATAAGCCGGTACCTGCGCCAATGCCAGATGGTTGGCAGCTGATCGAATCGAGTTCATTGCACATGAAGCCAGCTCCAATGCCGCAACCAAAACCGCCTGTCCTGCAACCGATGCCGCAACAACCAGCACCGATGCCGATGCCGCAACAACCGACAATGCCGCCGAAAGCAGATACACCGCCATCGTGGTGTCCGTCAAATCAACAGCATTGCTCGCCGAATTGGCCAGTTCAGCCTCAATGGTCGACACAGCCGGAATGTATGCCAGCGATGCAATGGATGCCATATCCGCACATGATGCCAATGCCGATGCCCCCTATGTGGCAGCAGCCTCCTGGTTATCAGGGTGATTGTGGGTGTAATACCCCTCAACATCAGCCGATGCCAATACCGGAGGACTGGCACCGAAACCAGTAACCGCATATGGCAGACAATCAGCGATTTACCAAAATCAAAAAGAATGTCTGGAAAATGGAGTCTGGCGGAGCTGTGTATTCCATAAAGAAGTACGCATCACTCGCACAAGCTGTGAAGGTTCGGCAAGTTCATCAATTACTTAGTGCACAGCATTTTCCGCATATCGCCCCAATCGTCGACAAGTCGGATCCGTTGCTGATTATGCAGCCATGGCTTGAAGATGCCAAAGCGGTCAACTTTAAAAGAAGAATTGATCGTATTGATTCATTCCGTGCGCTGCAAGCATTACATGATACGAAATATTCGATTGATTGGGAGTCGATTTCCTGTCTTCCGCATTATCATATGCTGGAGAAGTGGGAAGTCCGACTTGCGCGATTTGAAGAGTTACGGGAGATGTGTGAAGCATTTCTACCTTCTTCGACGATCGATCAACTGTTGACGTATGGGAAAGATTCATTGCACATGGCGAAGAAACAACCACCATCTGTTAGTTCTTTGACGCTATTGCATGGAGATGTCGTCCATCATAATATTTTACGGGACACAAATGGAAGGATTTGCTTTATCGATTTTGATTTAGCGTGCCTTGGGACGGAAGAAGATGAACGGGTGTTGTGGATACATCGTGTGTTGCCACAAATTTCGTATAACCCGACTTTTTTGATGGGGGAGCATCCGGCGCTGCAAACCTTATCGAACCAGTCGCTTGCGAAGCTTTTATATCCGAATGAAGTGCTTCGGGAATGGTTGCATTTATTGTCATTACCTTTCGCTCAACAGCAACGGATGGCCAGCAAACTTCTACATTTCACTGATACTGCACTCTCACATTGGCCGAGATTATGGTATGATGTAGAGCGAATGATGAAGTAGGAGGTTTGATCCATGGCAGGCCATTCAAAGTGGAAGAATATCCAGAACAGAAAAGGCGCACAGGATGCAAAACGAGGAAAGATCTTTCAGAAGATGTCGCGTGAAATTTACGTGGCAGCAAAGTCTGGCGGAGACGATCCAGACACGAATCCAGCTTTACGTCTAGCAATCGATAAATCCAAGAGTGTGAATGTACCAAATGATGTCATTCAGCGCGCGATCGATAAAGCAACGGGTTCAGGTGCGGACGAAAATTACGAAGAAGTGATCTACGAAGGGTATGGACCAGGCGGCGTAGCGGTGCTTGTCTATACACTGACGGAAAACCGTAACCGTACAGGACCGAATATGCGTGTGGCGTTCAATAAAAATGGCGGTAGTTTAGGAGAAACGGGCTCCGTCAATTATTTATTTGAACGTAAAGGCCGTTTGTTTATCGAACGTACGGAAGAAACGGACGAAGACGCGGTTATGATGGCGGCTTTAGAAGCAGGAGCGGATGACATTGTGTCAACAGAAGATGGTTTTGAAATTCTGACTGACCCATCCGAGTTCTTGAACGTAAAAGAAGCGCTTGAAGTCGAAGGTTTGGAGTTTGTTTCGGCAGAAGTAGATATGGTTCCATCCGTTTATGCGGATTTGACCGAAGAGCAACAAGAACAATTTATGAATATGATCGATGCATTAGAAGATGACGATGATGTACAAAACGTCTATTCTAATGCATCGGAAGAGTAATGAATGTCAGCCAGTCAACAACTTTTACGCAAGTAAAGTTGTTGACTGGCTTTTTTGTTGTTGACAATGATAATGAGATTCATTATCATTTAACTTAGTTGCTAAAGAAAGCATACTCTTTAGTAGAATAAAAGGGGGAATAAGTATGATCATCGTAACAAACACAAATAAGATTATAAAAGATCGTGGACATGAATTGGTTACACGTTTTGATAAAAAAGGAAAAGTGGAGCAAATGGAAGGGTTTTTAGGACTGGAAGTGTTGTTCACGGATAATTTACCAGATTATGACGAAGTGACGATTAGCACGCGTTGGGAATCTAAAGAGGCTTTTGAGGCGTGGACGAAAAGCGACGCATTCAAGGAAGCGCATTCACATAGCGACGGACAGCCAGGATACGTTATTAGCAATAAAGTGTCATTTTATGATGTTAGAGTAGTGCGTGATCCAATCGTTGCGGTGTGAGTGTAATTAAGTGTTCAGAAAAAAATCACCCCTCACTTTCATATTGCTAAGTGAGGGGTGATCGAATATTGATTTATGCTTTAACGCCAGAAGATTTTGGCTGCGTCAAAAGACCGCCTTTTTCTTTTAAGTACTTTTCAATACCTTCAGCTGCACGGTATGAAAGTGCACCGATTGTTGGAGTAGGGTGGTGACTACTGAAGTGTGGTAGTGCAGATCCGCCAACGACGAATAAGTTTTCCATATCCCACAGTTGCAAGTAGTTGTTTACCGCAGACGTTTCTGGATCTTCACCCATAGCTACGCCGCCAATATAGTGCATACCGCCGTAAGTGTGGTCGAATTGGTCTGGCATTTCATCCTGATCAATAATGTCCGCACCCATTGCTTCCACAATTTCGGTACATTTTTCAATACCGAATTTCGCGATGTTCTTATCTTGTTCTGTTAATTTATTTGTAATACGTAATAATGGATCACCGAACTCATCTTTATACGTAGGGTCCAAGTCCATAAAGTTGTGCCACCAAGGCATAACTGCTGCTGAGTACCAAACCGTTAATGTACGGAAAGCATAGAAGAGTGATTTCTCTTTAAATTCTTCACCCCATGTTGGTGTACCTTTAGGGACGAAGTTATTTTTAATCGCCGCATCTCCGTATTGACGAAGTTCGATACCGCCACCGTGAATGAAGTCTAAATCTGTGTGGTCAAATAGGTCCGCGTCATAGTCACTTAAAGCGCCACCTAATCCACCAGCACCCATGTAGTAGTTGAATTTCTTGTCATTAAAGAATCCTGTTGCGCCTAGGAACGTACTGTTGAATTGTCCTGTAAAGTTACGGCCAATCGTTCCTTTTCTAGTCTCAGGGTTATAGATTTCACCGATATCCGATAGCATGAGCAAGCGGTTATTTGAGAATGTGAATGCCGCAAGCACGACAACGTCAGCTGGTTGTTCGAATTCTTGTCCTGTTCTTGTATCCGTATATAAAACGCCTGTCGCTTTTCCGTCTTTATGTATAACTCTACGGACAAGTGAATTGGTTCTGATTTCACAGTTACCAGTTTTGCGAGCGGTCGGAATAACTGTTGCTAGAGGATCTGATTTTGAACCGAAGTCACAGCCGTACATTGTACAGAATGAACAGAACATACATTGGTTCAACGTTTCACCATCAGGATTCGTATACGTTTGAGACATGTTTCCTGAAGCCATTTGATAAGGGTGTAAGCCGATCTCTTTAGCCGATTCTTTAAACAACTTAATTGCAGGAGAAGCTATCATAGGTGGGTTTGGATACTCATTTGATCTCTTGTCACCAAGTGGATCAGGTTCTCCTGAAATCCCAGCCGTTTGTTCCCATTTAGCATAATATGGCTCTAGTTCATCATACGTAATTCCCCAGTCACGAATTTGCATGCCTTCTGGAATTTTGCCTTCTCCATAACGTTCGATAGTTTTTGAACGAATTTCGAAGTCATACGAACGCCAACGGTATACGGAACCTGCCCAGTGCATACTTCCGCCACCAAGGTCTGTCCCTGTGTTCATGTCTTTTTGCAAGCGTACAGGTAGTGCAGCATCGCCTATTGAAACACGAGATGTAATTGTATCGCCTGTTAATTTTTCAATCATTTCATGTCTATTTGTATAACGTAACTCATCTTTAACACCTATAAAATCTGAACGTGTTTGATCTTTACCACGTTCCAACATAACGACTTGATAGCCTGCTTTGGAAAGTTCAGCTGAAACGATACCGCCAGCCCAACCACTACCAACGACTACTACGTCTACTTTATCTAATTTTTTAGCCATTTCTGCGTCCTCCTAAATTAAAGCCCTTGGTAATTACGTAAACTTGAAGGCTCCATTACAATAAACTCTTCTTCTTCGATTTTATCTAAAAAGCTCATGATCGGCCCAGGGTATTCTTTCATTCTCCAAGCTTCCATATTACGATTTCCACCGTAAACAGGATCTGCATAGACGCCTTCAATAGTTGTTTGACGTAACAAGCTAAAGAAGTCTGCGGAATCTACACCACTGAATTTCACTTCACCTTTTTCAAACATTTGTAAGATTTCATCTTGCTGTTCAGGTTCTAAATTAACAAAACGCTCTTTAAATTTATCTTGTGACGTTTTCTCCATTGCGTTAAGCCCTTCAAGGAAAAATGTCCCTCTCGTCATTTTCGTTTGATAGTTAGCCGTACCAGCCGGTAACTTCACAACAGTGGACGATGTGATGACTTCGTTTGTTTGACGTTTTTCTTCTTCATATACGTCCGTTTTTGTAATCGATGGGAAAGGACCGACCATATAGTCATTCGCATTTCTTCCCCAGTTGCTTGCACATTGACGGTCAATGAAATAAGGCACACCTAGTTCAATTGCACCCATTCCGTTTTTATTCTCTGGATAGATTCTTTCTGTTGCAGCAGATAGCAACGCGAAGTCTTCATTTCGACTGAAGAACGTACGTGCATCAAACGTAACTTGCTTACCAGCTTGTGGCGAAACTTCTTTTTTCGAATCTTTTTGGAATTGGCTCGTCAGTAAACCACCAAAGAGGGAGCCACCTAAAAGTCCACCAGCGACAAGACCGCCACTCTTCAAAAACTTTCTTCGACTTAAATCTTGAGTATCTTGATTGGAATCTTTGTTATTCGTCATCGTTTAGTTCCTCCTTCACATTTGTCATTGTAGTTACTTTATGGACTCGGACTTTTCTGAATCAGTCTTTTTGTCTTTATTGTCATCTTCCAAAATGTCATTTGTCGCCTTTTTAAATTCTGCAAGTGTTTTACCGACGGCAGAACCAATTTCTGGCAATTTTCGAGGTCCGAATAAAATTAGAATAATGACTAAGATAATTATTAATCCAGGTACACCGATTGACGCTAAACTCATAAAACTCCCTCCTTTTACATTATTTTTTACATGTTTACAATGTATTGGTAGAGCTCTGGCTAGTTTGCTAAATTCGTAAGGGAATTCTGGCCCTCATATATGATAGTGTTATTCGACAAAAAATGCAAAGTAATTCTACGAAGCTTTTCAAGTTGTTTCATTGTATGAATTAATGAAATAATCTGCTTTAATAATATAATAAAAATAGTTACGAATAAATGTAAAATTAGAAGTAGTCGCAGTATTAAAAAGACTAAGTACACAATTCAAAAGGCGGATTTTGAAAATAGATGAGCAGGGTAGTGGTTTAGTTACAATTATGTATATAATTTCTAAGAGTCGTAAAAAACATACAAAAACACCATGAGAAATCTCAAGGTGTTTTTGTATAGGCGCACACTATTCAATTATTCTAGCGACATCAGATTTTTAACAATCTAGCATTAATTGCTACGATCACAGTACTTAGTGACATTAAAATAGCACCGATGGCTGGGCTTAAAACTATCCCATAGTTGTAGAGAACTCCGGCAGCTAACGGTATGCAGAACTGTATTAAATGTAATTTAATTTGCTGGAATAGTATAGAAAGAATTTTAAAACGGGTCCATGGATTGCATGCGATTTTAAATTAAGTGAGACTTCACTAGTATTATATACATAACTAGATAATGAGGAGTGATCTATTGATAGTAAGAGAAATAGAAATATTGGATGCGGAGAAACTTTCCCGTCTAATGGAGTATGTAGAAGCGAGTTCAGAGTATATGTTGATGGAGGCTGGGGAAAGAGAAAACGATTATGCGCAACAAATCCACAGGATACAGCGTATAAAAAAGAGTAGTAATTCCACTATCCTAGTTGCTGAAAATGAACAAAACGTGTTAGCAGGATATCTATTTGCAATCGGTGGTGATGCGAAACGGAATAGACATTGCGCATATATTGTAGTGGGGATTGCTGAAACTTTCAGAAGACAGGGCGTCGGCACGAAACTATTTATAGAATTGGATCAGTGGGCAGCGGATCATCCTATACATCGATTAGAGTTAACGGTCGTTACTCGAAATGAAGCAGGTTTGTCTTTATATAAAAAGATGGGGTTTGAAATCGAGGGAACTAAAAAGCATTCTTTATGTATCGGTGAAGAATTTGTTGACGAATATTATATGGCCAAGTTCATAGACCCTTCTATCGAATAGACTAGTTACGTCCTCATTCCATTACGAATGAGGACTTTTCAAGTATGTGCATGTGTTTCACATTGTTTATTTACGTACTTCTAGCGTCTCCAACATCTGTTCAAATCGTGCGCCATGGCCTTCTTGTGCTTCTAGGAAATAGTTCTCCTTAATGAGCAATGTGCCACCGTCTACTTCCATCATGTAGATCGTCACAACTTCACTATCCGATTCATCTCCTGAAGTACCATGTAATGAAAGTGCGTTGACTGGCGCAGAAATCGTTTTTTCTTCAAGCGGCATAGTATATTCCTGTTCCATATCTTCCATTACACTTTCTGGCGTTTGATCTTTGACGTATAGAAATGTCATATTCACCTCAGGATACCCTTTAGGCACTTCGTCAATCGTCATGAGCTTGTCTTCTTTTTCACCGGTCTCAAACGTATATCGTTCCGGATCAATATACAGTGAATACATAGCATCGCTGCCTTCGACGAGGTCCATTGTGATAGTGGAGTCTTCTCCCTCAACGGATAGTAAAACATCCATTGTGGGTTCACGCTCCGGCAAAGTTGCTGTTTCTTCAGGTATTTCTTCAACAGGCGTTTCTACTGGCGGCTTCACTTCATCAGTTGGTTTTTCTGTTGCTGAATTACAACCGACAAGTAGTAGCGACATCGCAATACTCGCATGGATTATTGTTCGCATACAGCTTCCTCCTTGAAAAGACATAGAACTGCTTTATATGTATACGTTTACATGCAAAGAAGGTTTCAAATGTCAAGCAAATTATTAGAAATAAAAATGAGCAAGCGATATGATAAGTCCTGCAGATATTAAAACAAAAGGGAGATTTATATTATGACAATCAAAGTAAAAGCAGTAATTGGTAGTACAAGTTCCACTTCATACAATTTAAAATTAGTGAAATTCATGGCTAAGCGCTATAAAGAAGAATTGGAAATCACACCCGTTCTTATCAACGACTTAGAAATGTTCTCTATTGATATTGAAAGCGAACCAACTGTAGCTGTACAAACATTCAAAGATGACGTGAAAGATTCAGACGCAGTGATGTTCGCAACACCAGAATATAACTTCTCTATTCCTGGCGCAATGAAAAATGCGTTGGATTGGTTGTCACGTGGCGGCGACTTTACGTTACATGGTAAAACGGGCTTTATCGTAGGGTCATCAATGGGAGTTTTCGGTTCAGTAAGAGCGCAGATCCACTTACGCGAAATTCTTTCGAACCCAGCACTAGCACCTAACCTATTGCCAGGCAATGAAGTGTATATTGGTGCGGTTCACACGAAAATGGACGAAGAAGGAAATATTACAGATGAAGCAACAATCGCATTCCTTGATACGGTTGTACAGAATTTCATCGCTTTCCATAAGAAACAGCAAGCAATGGCTCACGCATAATTAGAATGAACGGAGCTGTCCAAGTCGTCATTATTTTAAATGACGACTGGTGACAGCTCTTTTTTGATGCGAAATAGTATGCGATAAGAAAACAAAAGGCTGGCAGAGGTGTTGGGGAAGGGGATTGGTGCTTCGGAGGGGACGCTTTCTGGAGGGCGGGCGGTGAACCACACCCCGTCGCTTCGCTCGCAGGGTGTTTCACCTGTCCCGCTGATCCTCCCAGAGTCGCCCCTCCTACGCTCCAATCCCTTGCAGTGTAAGTGGATGATACTTTATGTTGTGCATTGAAATTAATGTTGTAACAGGCATTGAACTTCAGTACTTGAATCTAAATAAGTAAGGGTAAAACAATAATTCATACACTTCCTACAGTGAGTGATCTAAGTATCCGTACTATCAATGTAGGATGGAAGCGGAAGCTGGCGGCGACTCCCTCTTGAAAAGGTGATGATGACAAGGCTTGTCGCATTATTCTATTGACCCAAAAATATTTTATATGACTAGTAAAGAGAATCGTCTACCTGAAAGTACATACTTTTGTAGATACTGTAAGTAAAGGATAACGCTGCGCTACCAGTTACAGAAACTGTTAATTTAATATGGCATGCACTATGGATCTCCAAGTACCTTATGATGACGAACCCTCCCACATCTCTTAGCGTCATGCGCTGACATTCCTTCGTTCGGTCTATCATAAGTTGGAGGCCGGCGAGATGCTCCCGATGAGGCTCGAGGCCTAATGTACGCCGCTGGTGCCAGCTTCTCCGTGTCATGAATAGAAGTTTCAGAATGCCAACCTCATGCTACTAATTGTAAACAGTGAAGGTCCGCAAGCATTTGCTCACCATCAAATTTTCGCTTTTTTGTACACATGGCATGAAGAACCTTTAGTAATTTGCTACATAACACGACCATCGACTCCTTCTTACGAAGGGGATTTTGAGGTCGTTGCGTATAATACTGATGAAGCTTCATAAAGGCAGGGTTGTTTCTAAGGATTGGATGCATTGCTCTGAATAAAATAGCCCGTAATCGTCTTCGTCCTCGTTTAGATATCTTCTTCATTCCCTTATGTTTACCAGAGGAATTCTCATGTAACGTAAGTCCCGCTAATTTAATTAATTGGCGTGGACTTTCAAAGTCAGTAAAACTTCCAATCTCCGCTAAGAGACCGGAAATAGTTCTACGGGAAATTCCCGGAAATGAAGCGAGATATTCATAATCAGCCGTTTGGACAATTAAGGATTGTATTTCCTCTTCAATCATCGCAAGTTCTTCCTCGAGTAGACGGTATTGGCGAATGAGACATTGTATCTCCCGTTTAGCTCCCCAAGGAGCCACGGTGATGCCAATGGATGTCTGAGCTACCTCAATGACTTTAGCTGCTATTTTGGGTCGCCTTTGCTTCATCTGACTCGCTTTCGCGCATTGATCCGCTAAATCGGCTGTTGTCATATTGACCAGCTCTGCAGGCAACGGGGTTGTCTCCAACACACCTAGAACCATGGCTCCAAAATCTGAGAATACCTCGAATAGCTCAGGGAAGTATTTATCTACCCATCGATGAATTCTGTTTTTCAAAATGGTGCGGTCGTCTATTAAAGTTTGCTCAAGCGTGAAACAGGAACGAATATTTGCTGCTTGATCCCGAAGAAGCTTCGGATATGAGAAACGACCATCTTTCATTAGCCGTGCGATCGTCAGAGCGTCTTTCTTATCGTTTTTGGTTTGCAGATTATCATCTAATTCCTTAACTTTCTTCACATGCATCGGATTGATAACGACCAGTGGTATACCGTAGTCCTCTAGGAAATATGCTAAATTCAACCAGTAATGTCCTGTAGGCTCCACGCCCACTATCACATGCGATTTATCGAATTCTTTCATACCCTCTAGTATTTCTTGATAGAACTGTTCAAACCCTTTACGCGTCTGTTTAACGAGAAATGCTTTTTTCAAAACACGTCCACGTTCATCGACAAAGGTTGCGTAATGATTATGTTTAGCAATGTCGATACCTATCACTAATGTTTGTTCTGTGACTTGATTAATTTTAGTATTTTCTTTAGAATTCATGTGAGTCCTCCTTGGTTATAATTAGGGGTCAAGCCGTCGACGCCTTGACACCCCGAATCATACCAAGGGGACTTTTCTATTTCAATAGGGTTCCACTAACCAAACAGGAATGCTCCCGATGGATCAGCCCGATCAGGTGAGACAACCAAAGGGAGCCTGCGACCTGGTTGGCTCACCGCGGGCCCATGGGAAAGCGTCCGCCTGGAACGTCGGTAAACGGTGCCCTTCCACTCACCAAT
>NZ_JARIEA010000076.1 GCF_029267015.1 Sporosarcina ureae
GAGCTAATATTTTATCCAGTAAGTCTAATTGACGTTTCGTTTCCATAGTAAAACGATCAATTGGGTATTTCATTGGCTCTGGCGCATAAGCGAAAAAGTGACCAAACCCTCCACCAACATAAGGACCGACCCCAATTTGCCAGAACAGCCAATTAAGGGTTTCTGTCCGTCCATGAATATCTGTAGGGATCAGTTTATTAAATTTCTCAGCCAAGTAAAGCAAAATCGATCCTGATTCAAAAATTTCCACACGTGGACTTTGACTTTGATCAACTAAGGCTGGGATCTTAGAATTAGGATTGATCTTGACAAAATCTGAACCAAATTGTTCCTCGGCTCCAATATTGATTTCATACAAATCATAATCTGCACCATCGACATCCAACTCTTTTAATTCTTCCAGCATAATCGTTACTTTAATTCCGTTCGGTGTTCCCAGTGAATAGAGTTGGAACGGTGCCTCTCCGACCGGTAGTTTTTGTTCAAAACGTTCACCGGCTGTCGGACGATTCCCCCATCTATTTGAATTCTCTTCTTCCCACTTCCACACTTTTGATAATTCATATTTTGTCATCTGAACACTCCTCCTACTATTTATTAACTTCATCATACTAACAGTACAAAACTATTTCTAATATTTAGTTTATCATCTATAATTCTTTAACCTTCAACACCTTTATACCAAAGATATCCAAATACATTTTAAAAATAAAAAAGCACCGCAAAATGCGATGCTTCACTTACTACTTCACTATTCACTTCTCATCCAAACAGGTCAGACAAAACCCATTTAGCGTTGTGATACTTTCATAAATCTAACAGTTTGTTCTTCAGAATCATACAACACCCATTCTCTAGAGCCCACTACAGCTCCTACGTTAACAACCGTTCGTGAACCCCTCAATGACATCTCTTCATTCCAGTTAATCGCTACGTGTTTTCCATCGCTTGTAAAGCCTGACCGATGGGTATGTCCGTGAAACACTACGCGTGATTCTAGAAGATGCTCAGCAAGCCACTCCGCCGCTTCGTTATGCGGCCATTGATGACCATGGATGATGATTGCCTCATCTATCTTCAAAGTCTCCGGTAAGTCGTTCAAGAAGTCCCGTATAGGTTCCGTTTGCTTAGTCAACAACAGAACGCGTTGTTCTTGATTGCCGTAAATGGACGGAAAAGTGAATAGCTCATCGATGCCATCCGGATGTTTGATCACTTCTTCGACAGTGGGATAAGTCTGGCCATGAAGGTCTTTTTTGCTGACCGTGCATTCGTATAAATCACCGATCCCAATAAGAGTCGCTTCAGGTGCTTCTTTAGCAATTTGTGCCAGTACGGCTTGCAAATCTTCTTTTGATGAATGAATATCTCCGAGCAATGCGAATTGCATCTTGTTTCAACCCCTTATTGCGGTTTCGATCGGTGCGTCGTCTTTTGAAATCCAGTCGCTGAAACTACCTACATATAGTTTTACATTTGGATAGTCCAGTTCTTTGAGTGCTGCGAATAAAGGGGAAGCCGTTACGCCACTGCCACAGTAGACGATGACATCATCTTCAGGTGACACAACTTGTTGTAATTGTTCTTTCGCCTGCTGCACATCATAGTGTCCATCTTGCTTCAATTGTTCCCAATCAAAGTTTCGAGCTGTCGGTATATGACCTGCTTTGTGGTAGAGCGGTTCTGTTTCTCCGCGATAGCGAACTTCAGAACGTGCGTCGACAAGTAGTGACGCTCGATTGCCCGCCACCACTTCTTCGACTTCACTTCTACTTGCATATAGGTGATCTTGACACTGCGGTTCCACTGTTGAGCGTGCAGGCGTAACAGAGTCACTTGTTACGTCAACGATTTCGCGTAATTCAGCATATCCTTCTGTTACGACGTGCACATTCGTGAAACCTCCATATTGCAACATCCACCAAGCACGTGTTGCAAAAGGACTACCACCGTCGTCGTAAATCAAAATTGCATCTGTACGTTCCAGTCCACTTTTCCGGAATAGCTCAGTCAAGTGTTCAGTAGAAGGCAACGGATGACGTCCACCTTCTACTGATGTGCCCGATAGATCTTCTGCTAAATCCCAATGAACGGCGCCTTTTACGTGTTCTTTTTGATAATCAAGTTTGCCACGTTCTTCATCTTGCAATGAAAAGCGTGCATCGATCCATTTCGCATGACTTGTCTCTATATCGTGAATAGATACGAATACTTGGGTCATTGAACCAGCTCCTCTTGACGGATTTTTTCATACGTTTTCTGCCATTGCTCTAGCTGCTCCGAACCATCAAGCAATGTACGCTCTGATTCGATTTGTACTAGACTTTCCTGCAATAAATGAACGCGTAATGCTTCTGCTTCATCGTCAATCCATAAGTCTGCCCACTTCTCAATACGTTCTTTCTGATCGCCAAGATAGCTCGATGCATCTTTTTTCAATATTTCTTCCAGCTTCACTTTCAAGATATCGCGATCGCCGCGCTCAAAGAACGATTTTTGATTTTTGAATGATTTATTGACCGCACTATATACCATAGGTTCTTCATACGGCGTCTCAAATGACAGCATGTCTTTGTCGTTTGGCTCATACGGTGAAGGCACGATCGATTGATCCATTTCAGACAACGAACGGACTTCCATACGTTGACGTTCTAGTAATTGCTTCTTCATGTACTGGAGAATACGCAAATTGGTTACTTTTAATTCCTGTGTTAAGTCAAAGCCTACCATATTGACTGTTTCAGCCAATGCGATTTTCAATGCTTTATCCGATGAGTTCTTCGCGAAAGTCGACGGACTATAGCCTTCTTTAAAGAAATCTCCGAAACGCAAGAAGACGCGTTGCAAAATATAGTAGACAAGTTCACTCAATTCATCTTGAGTGGATTTCACTAAGATTTCACTTGCACTCTTTTCGAAGCGTTCTTTAATTGCCTTTTCAGCAGTCGCGAGTTCCTCTAGTCTTTCCGCTTTACGTGAACGGTTTTGAATCGTTCTGTCGATTAACGAAGCTAGACGATCGATTGTTTTCGTAGTCTCTTCTTCCAGAGCCTGAACAACTTGCGCGCGCAAATCATGCTCGAGGAATGAATAAAACTTCTCTTCGAAATCGACCATTAATGGATTCGGTTGTTGTGTTAATTTGCCTTCCAATGCCTCAAGGCTTGAAATACCATGCACTCGTGGATTACGAATTCCAAATTTCTGCAATTCATTCGCAACGAAACCTTTTACTTCTTCGCCTTCTTCTTCATTCGAAGCAAGGTCGATCGCGTTGACGATAAAGAACATTTTATCAAGTTCGAACGCATCTTTTACACGGCCCAACTGAATAAGGAATTCACGGTCGGCACGTGCGAATGCGTGGTTATAGTACGTTACGAAAAGAATCGCATCGGCATTACGAATATATTCGAATGCTACGTCGGTGTGACGCGCGTTGATCGAATCCGCTCCCGGTGTATCAACCAACGTAATACCGTGACGCGTTAACGGACAGTCATAGAAGAAGTCGATCGAGTCGACGAAACAACTACGTTCTTCTTGTGCAACAAATTTCGTAAACTCTTCACGCTCTACCGTCAACGTCGTACCGAGTGCAGGCGTATAGAGTGGATACCCTCTCTGGAATGCGCTGATGAACGACTTATGGATGTGCAAATTCTCGTCTTCAAGTGGTTGTTTCATCGCAGCATCCGTTTTATTGAAGGCATCTTCAAGTGAAGTAATATTGATACCGAGCGCACCGAATGACAACGCTACGTCTTCTGTCATCGTAGCGACATCTTTCAAGTGGATATCTGCCGTATTATGCACGTGTGTTTCACTCACCGGACGGATTCGGTTGATCGCAGCCGTTGTTGGGTTCGGTGAAACAGGTAACACTTTCTCACCGATCAACGCGTTTGAAAATGAAGATTTCCCTGCACTGAATGCGCCAAACAATGCGACTGTGAATTCTTGCCCTTTTAAGCGCTCTGCTTTCGTCATCAAATACGCTGCCGTTTCTGCAAATCCAGGAATCGCTTCAACTGAATCAGCAATGTGCTGTGCATGAATGATGGCTTTTTCCGAATCGACCACTTGACGTTGTTCTTCCACTACTTCTTCTACTTCTTCGGCAGTCGTTTCTTGCACTTCTTCTTTCGCTACATATTCGATTGTTTCAATCTTTTTAGGTTGTTCCCACTTAGCAACGAGTCGATCGCGACCCATACGCGTCGGCGCTGATGGATTGGCGATTTCTTTATCGACCCACTCCATACGACCTAGCCATTTATTCATTTCTTTTAGTGCATCTACTTTTTCCTGTAACATTGCAATCGTTTCAACAAGAGGTCCTGATTGCTCGCCACCGGATTCTTTCGCGATCACAGACATCTCTTGTTTCCACTTGTCCGTTTTACGTTTATATACTAAATGAATGGCACGTTTCATTTGCTCTGCGTAATTCAAAATAGTCTCGCCTGTAATCACTTCTTGAACATGCAGTTGTTCATCCACTTCGTCAAACGGTAGCGTCAGATCTATATTATCAATCGCAAGTGAACGCTCATCGGTTAAAATTCCTGCTTGTTTCAATGAACTCTTCATCAAAGACTTCATATAAATCTCAATTTGTGTGTGGGCCAGACCTGAAATATTCTCCTCTAGCTTTTGACGACGTCTTTCGCGCTCTTCTGCCGTCTTCTTCGCACCAAATAGTAAACCGACTTTGAATTTCGGTGACTTCGCTTCCAAATGATCTTTCAATAATTCTCTCGTTTCAAACGGTGCAAGTCCCGCGTTCGATAATAATTCATTGCGTTCTTTCTCGAAATTCACATAGAATTCGTCGCCTGAAACTAGTTCAAGACGTTTTTTCGCATCCTTCAAATCTTGATTTAACTCTTCAAACTGATCCCACTCGGATTCGCTTAGGATGTCCGAATGGTTCTCCTTCAAATCATCTACTTGTTGCTGAAGATATGTCATATGCTCATCTTTTAATTTCAATAAAGATTGTTCGATATTCTGTTCGAAATTTTCTTCGCGGTGTTCAATCGACCCATCAACGATCGCCTTGACTTTTTCAAAATCATTATGTGGGTGATCCAGTTGTTTCAATGATGTGTAGAAAATCCCTTTTGGCTCAACGCCCCATAACTTGAATGAGTCTTCCACCGACTTTTTGAACTCATCGAAGGATAATTCACTGTCACGATGCTTATCGATCTGGTTGATAATTAAATATACGTTACTGTTATAACGCATTAATTCTTTTGTGAAACGGAAGTTCATTTCAGATTGTACGTGGTTATAGTCCATCGTATAGAATACAAGATCCGCCAAGTGCAATGAAGACTCTGTAGATAGTCTATGGGCATCATCTGTTGAGTCGACACCCGGTGTATCCATTACCGTAATGCCTTCAGGTAAATTGGATTGTGTATGACCAATTTCAACTAATGAAACTTCAGCTCCATCTTTACTGTACGCTTTGACACCTTCTGAGAAACCATGGCCGCTGAATTTAATGGCACTTCCGTCTACGCGGTGGATAATGGCAAAATCCTCATCCGCCTTATGTACCTTTACAATGTTCGCACTTGTTGGAATCGGACTGGATGGTAAAAGATCATCACCTGTCAATGCGTTGATTGTCGAAGATTTTCCTGCCGAAAAGTGTCCGGCAAAAGCAATCGTATATTCTTTGTCGATTATTTTATTAGCAAGTAACG
>NZ_JARIEA010000024.1 GCF_029267015.1 Sporosarcina ureae
AAGTGTTCAGTAGCGCAGGCACAACTGCGGGGTCGGCCGTGGCCGTGAGCCAGCTAGCAGCTCCACCGCTAGTTGGCTCATGGCTGGAGGCAATCCCCCACGTGCCTATTATATGAAATAGATTGAGTGAAACACAAAGAAACCATTGTTTTCAGGGTATAGGAGAGTACCAATCACAGAACTTCCTACCCAACCCCACCAGTAAAAGAGGAGATGAAAACAATGGTTATGTCATCATTCAATCATATTCAGGGAAGAAACGGAAGTAATTGGAGCCGCATGATGAGAAGTGCAGAGGCTGATCAGTACTGTATTGTAGCTATTGACGCTGCTAAGTATGTGAATACTGCCATGATCTGTACAATCTTTGGAGATATTTTAAGAGGACCTTTCGAATTTGATGGATCCCAAACAGGGTTTCAAGTTTTGAAGAAGGAAATTGACCAAACGCGTGAAGCGTATCAATTAACGCGTGTCATATTAGGTATTGAAACGACTGCTCATTACTATGAAGACTTGGTTAGAGTATGTGATCAAGAGGGTTATATGGTGCGTGTGATCAACGCTGCGACAACAGCGGAAGAACGAAAGAAGATGCTGAACTACACGAAGACTGACCGAGTGGATTTACATGCGATTGTGCAGTCTATCCTTCAGGGACGTGGAGATACAAGTAGGAAGAAGCAGGAGAGTTTTGAAAGGCTTCAGACACTGACTCGGGCAAGAAGACGAATGGTGGATGAACGGACCCGCTGTATCAATCATACTCGCCTATATATGGATCATATCTTCCGAGAATTTCAAGGCAAGAATGTGTGGAAAGATGGAAAGAATCAGGTCGTGAAAGTCTTTGATGAATTCACTTCCAAGACCTCTCTCTTCCTCATGAGACATTACCCGCACCCATCAGACATCATCAAGCTTGACGCCAAAGGATTAAGGGCATTGTCCATCGAACACAATCTAAAGTTACGTGACGCAGTTATTGATCGGTTGTTACGGTATGCCGAAGAAAGTATATCTAAGCCCAAGGAAGCGTTAGCCGGTGAACTCTTGCTTCTTCGATTAAAACTGGATGAATTCGACCTGATACAACGACAAATTACCGAACTAGAAGAGGTAATTGAAGAGTTACTTTTAGAAACCGACGGAGGCATTCTGTTAAGTGTTCCAGGAATTGGTGTAACACTTGCTGCTGAACTAACCGCTGAGATGGGCGATTTAGAAGTGTTTACGAATGCTGGACAGTTGATCAAGATGGCTGGTACCAACCCGGTCGTGAAGCAGTCTGGTGGAAAAAAGGCTACCCACTTCGCGATCTCAAAGCAGGGACGGGCACCATTCCGTGGTATTGTCTATCAGGCCGGTAAATGTACAGCCATTCATAATCCTGACATGAATGCACGCTATCGAAAAATGAAAGAACAGGGAAAGTTGACAGGCCAAGCGTATATCGCAATTGGCAATCGAATAGTGCGTCTCGCTTATGCGATGAGAAAACATCAAACACTTTATCAAAGCACTTGTCCTGATTATATATTACAAAAAGTCATCGCTGGAAAGTTACGAACTAAATCTAAACAAGCAGTTTTCTTCAGTCGATTTGTCACTGTATAAGAAATAAAATTATGGCATTAGGGTCGTTAGAATAGCACTGAAAAAGGCGTCTTCCCGGAGCGTAGATCACATAGGAAATACGTACCTGAGGCCAGTGTGGACCTCGTTGCACAGCGTTATGGGTCTTGTTCCACAAATACGGATAAAACGTAAAAGAAAAGAGTTTGGATTTAATAGGATGTATCCCTGTGGAATGAAAAAGCAAGACCTTTCTCGCTACGGAAAGACGCCCTTATAGAGTGTTCTGTGATTGTTGAGTTTCAAAAAAATGTCATTCTGAAGCTTTGGTTTCGTGTGCCTAAAAATAGCTGAAACATGGCACTTGACTTATTTCACATTAAACGCTGTGCGGGTCCAAAGCATGGCCCTCGCTACTTTCAATGATCAAGCCAAGCTCGAGCAACGATCCAATCTATCTCCTAATGACTTTGCCAAAACCGAAGAACTGTACCACCCAGTCACTGGTTTTCATCTACTATAAACCACAACCTAACTTGGTAAGTACTTAGCAGCGCAGGCACAACTGCGGGGTAGGCCGTGGCCGTGAGACATCTGGCAGCTCTACCGCCAGCTGGCTCATGGCTGGAGGCAATCCCCCACGTGCCTGCGCGAGTCCAAAGCATGACCCTCACTACTTTCCATGCAGAAGCCCATGTCGAGCAACGATCCATTCTATATATCATTGACTATGCCAGAACAGAAAAAGTGGTCACACTTAGTCACTGACCTTAATCTTTTATAAACCTCAATCTAAATTGGTAAGTGCTCAGCAGCGCAGGCACAACTGCGGGGTAGGCCGTGGCCATGAGACAGCTAGCAGCACTACCGCTAGTTGGCTCATGGCTGGAGGCAATCCCCCACGTGCCTGCGCGTGTCCAAAGCATGACTCTCACTACTTTCCATGCACAATCCAATGTCGAGTCACGACCGAACCCACCACTAGTCCAAACGATTCATTCTCAATAATCTATTTGACAATGATTCTCATTATCGTTTATGATGTTTTTCAATGAGAAACATTCTCATTATATTCAAGGGGGAATGAAAAGAGATGAAGAAGTTAGCAAGTGTGTTGAGCATACTCATGTTGCTGTTTGTACTTAGCGCATGTGGAACAGAGGATGGGAAAGCTGAAGATAAAACAGCCGCATCAGCAGTCAAAGCAGAAGAAACAGAAAAAGTAGAAGAAACGACTGGCACAGCTATCGAAGTGACAGACATGATCGGTCAAACCTCAACATTCGATGAAGTGCCAAAATCTGTCGCCACGCTCAGCTCAGGTGACCTCGATATGCTACTCGCACTTGGAATAAAAGTAGACGGGCGTCCAACAGTACAAGGGCCGCCAAACAAAGACTTAGAAGGCATCGCTGAAATCGGAAACCCGCATCAGCCGAATTTTGAGAAGATTGCGGAAATAAACCCCGAAGTCATCATTGCTGCTCCAAGCTTCAAACAACACGAAGCGAACATGGAACGCCAAGGTACAAAAATTGTGTATACAGCTGCTAACTCTGTAGACGATATCAAAAAGACGATCGGACTCTTCGGACAGCTATTCGATAAAGAAACAGAAGCAAAAACAATTCAAGATGATATTACCGAACAAATTGAAAAGAGCTCAGCGGACAAAGCGGACGCTGTGAAAACTTTACTAGTATACGGAGCGCCAGGTACATACATGGTGGCACTACCTAATTCATTATCAGGAAATCTACTTGAACTAGCAGGCGGGGAAAACATTGCAAGTGATTTCCCGAATGAAGAAAAATATCCACAATACGCAAGCTTGAGCGTTGAGAAAATTATTGAACGCAATCCAGAAATGGTCATGTTGATTACTCACGGAGAACCTGAAGCGGTCAAAGCAGCATTCGAAGGTGAAATGTTGAAGAACCCAGCATGGAAAAACCTTGATGCAGTGAAAAAAGGTAATGTGATGGTCTTACCTTCACACTTATTCGGTACAAATCCTGGAACAAAAGTTGTTGAAGCACTTGATGTGATGAAAGAAAGCTTAGGACAGGTTAAATAAGATGATTGCAGTAGGAGAGCAAACGCAGAAAGAACGTCATCCACTTGCGAGAAAGCGTGTCATCGTTCTCGTGACGAGTGGAAGTCTGCTGTTAATCGCAGCTATTTTAAGCTTGATGATCGGTCCAGTGTCGTTCTCCATGCAAGAAATTTGGAATGGGATTTTCGTAGCAAACGATACGATGGAACGGCGAATTGTATGGGAACTTCGCTTTCCACGTGTACTAGTCGGCATGATTGTCGGAGTAAGTCTTGCGGTAGCCGGTGCTATTTTACAAGGTGTTATGCGTAATCCACTGGCAGATCCAGGAATTATCGGTGTCTCGTCAGGTGCGGGACTTGCAGCGACAGTCATAATGATTATTTACCCGGCCTATATTATGTTTCTACCACTTGCCGCGTTTCTTGGAGCACTTGCAACGGCCGTTGTGATCTATGCGTTGTCTTGGAGGGGTGGCGCATCGCCTTTACGAATTATTTTAGTCGGTGTCGCAATTAATGCAGTGATCGGTGCATGCATGAGTGCGTTAATGCTGCTTTACAGCGACCGCGTGCAAGCTGTATTGCCTTGGCTAGCTGGAGGTATTGCAGGCGTCGGCTGGGTGCAGTTTGAAATGATCATCTACTACGCGATTGCGGCATTTGTATTGGCCATTTTCTCAGTCAAGCATATTCGCATTTTGCGTCTAGGTGACGAAGTAGCCAAGCTGCTCGGGCATAACGTGGAACGAAGTCGGTTTTTTCTCATAGTTTTAAGCACTCTACTTGCGGGAATGGCGGTCAGTGTTTCAGGATTGATTGGTTTTGTTGGACTTGTTGTACCTCATATTATGCGCTCTATAGTAGGAGGGGACTATCGATTCTTGTTACCCGCTTCGGCACTTGGCGGTGGATTACTCGTCGTAGTAGCAGACACAATTGCCCGTACGTTATTCAATCCAATTGAATTGCCAGTAGGAATCTTACTCTCCTTCCTAGGTGGACCATTCTTCTTGTACTTAATTCAAAAACGGAGGGATTCATTTGCTGATAACTGAAGAACTTACGTATCGACATTCGGATTCGTTCGAATTAACGAAGATCAATTTGCATATTAAACAAGGAGAAATCGTCAGTTTGCTAGGGCCAAATGGTTCGGGCAAGTCGACATTCCTACGACTGATTTCACGATTGATCACGCCTGGCAGTGGAGAAGTTCTGCTAAATGGCGAACGATTGAAACGAATGAAATCCCAGGAAGTAGCAAGGAATTTGGCTATGCTACCGCAAATGCAAGATCATCAACTTGATGTGACGGTAGGCGAGTTAGTGGAGTTCGGTCGTCATCCCCATCGTTCAGGATATGGCAAGTTAAGTTCAGAAGACCAAGAAATTATCGACTGGGCGATCGGCGTTACGAAGTTGGATAAATACAAGAATCGCATGTTGCAGTCATTATCAGGTGGAGAACGTCAGCGAGCTTGGATTGCGATGGCGATTGCGCAACGACCAAAAGTATTATTACTCGATGAACCGACAACGTATTTAGATATTTCGCATCAACTCGAAGTCATGGAATTGGTTACAGAATTAAATGAAATGTATGGAATGACGGTGGTTATGGTTCTGCATGACATCAATCAGGCGGCTAGTTACAGTGATCGGCTCATCGTATTAAAAGATGGTATCGTTCGTTTTGACGGCATTCCGCAGTGCGTACTGTGCAAAGATATGTTCCACTCTATTTTCGAGATAGATGCGGAGATATTTATGAATAATGGAAAATGCTTTTTCACCCCAAGTAAATTACGGAAGGATGATTGTTCTGAGAACCGAAGGAGAAAAGAAACAACCTATTGATCAAGCGTTAGTGCGTCAATACTTGATTGCAACCCACGGTGATTTTGATGAAGTACAAAAGTTAATTGAGCAGGAGCCTGATTTAGTCCACGCTGTGATGAACTGGGGTGGAGACGACTGGGAAAGTGGTCTTGGAGCCGCAGCGCATACCGGCAGTCGAAATATCGCGGAGTACTTATTAGAAAAAGGCGCGCGAATGGATATATTTGCAGCTGCCATGTTAGGGGAACTTGAGATCGTTAAATCGATGTTGAAATGGTATCCGAATGCAAGCGAATTAAAAGGGCCACATGGCATTCCGTTACTGCGTCATGCAGCAGCAGGTGGAGAACAATCAGCATCAGTACTTGAGTATTTACAGTCGATGAAAATGGAGGCAGTATAATGCAGAAAATGGTTGCGATTAATACGATTTATGTAGAAAAAGGTAAAGGGGAACAAATCACTGCTCGTTTCGCTAAAGCAAAGTCAGTTCATACGTTTGAAGGGTTCATTCGCATGGAAGTGTTGCTCAGTAAAGAAGGTGAAGAGCGTGATGAAGTGAAAGTATGTACAACATGGGAAGACCGCCAGTTTTTTGACAAGTGGTTACATAGCCGAGAGAATGCAAAAGCGCATGACGCAAAAGCACCACAAGGACCGAGTCCAATCCTCGGTAATGAAGTTACGACTTTTGATGTGAAAGTTCAACACTTGCCAATTGAAACCGTAGAAAGCAAGTAATTCAAGACAGCGACAAGTATCAAGTTGTCGCTGGCCTTCCGATTGTGATCTATGGAGTGGAATGAAGTCTCCTCTTCATAGATGGCTTTCGGAAATCCGTCAGCACACACGGTATATCACGGAAACGCTTGAAAGTGAACTGTCAAAGCTACTTATTGGAATGCAACGTGCCAAAGCCCACCATTGCTTTACCACGCTGCATCCCAAACGCAACCCTCCCTTACTTGCGGACATTCAATATATTCTAGCAGGGTAACTTTCAAGCTGTTTCATTTTGCTACTCTCTTTATGGAGAGTGGCTTTTTTTAATGATGAAATGTTAGTGAATGCTCAATGTAACGGAATATCCGCTCTATGAGAAGCCTTGAGCGCTCTATGTGCTACTTTATCCGCTCTATGCGCTGCGCTAACTGCTCATAGTTACGTGCTAAGCGCTCTAACAGTTCATACAACCGCTCATAGCCTAAAGTCTCATAGTACAAAGTTTTCGGCAATCAACTAAAAACCCGCCACTTCACAAGGAAGCGACGGGTTCGGGATGTAATTAAAACAATAAATGTGCAATACCTGCAATGATCGGTAACGCAATTAGTGTGCGCAATAAGAAAATGATTAGTAGATCAAAAATATTCAACGGAATCTTCGTCCCTAAAATCAATCCGCCAACCTCTGACATATAAATCAGCTGAATAACAGAGATGGCTGCAATCGTAAAGAGGGTCATCTCAGATGTAATCACACCTTCTGCCAAGATGACAGGCAAGAACATATCCGCAAATCCAACTACCATCGTCTGTGCAGCTTCAGCAGCTTCAGGAATCTGTAAGAAGTTCAGAATATATTCGAACGGCTTTCCTAAAATACGGAATACACTCGTATACTCAGCCATCACTAATGCAATTGTACCGAATGCCATAACGACCGGTGCCACACCGAACCACATATCGAGAACGTTTTGCATACCAGCACGAACCGTCTTCACGATAGAGCGTTGTTTCGAAGCGGTGTCGAGTGCTCTAGCAAGACCTAGTGAAAACACGCTTGTCCCAGCAGGCAACTTCTCATCTTCAGTAGAATATTCACGATTATCAATATACGTATTCTTAATTGAACGTAGTGGATAAATTCTTGGCATGATTAAAGCTAGAATCAGTCCCGTGAATAGTACGGTTGCGTAAAACGGTAGGAAGTAGTTTCCGAGACCGACTTTATCGATGATGACTAATGTAAACGTAATCGAAACAACTGAGAACGTAGTAGAAATAACAGCAGCTTCACGCTGTGTATAGTGACCTTCTTCGTACTGTTTACTAGTCAATAATACGCCGATGGTTCCGTCGCCGATCCATGAAGCGAGAGCATCAATAGAAGACCGACCGGGTAGTTTGAATAAAGGTCGCATAATCTTTACCATCAGGGTTCCGAAGAATTCGAGCAATCCGAAGTTTAGTAATAAAGGAAGTAACAGTCCTGCAAAGAAGAAGATACTAAATAGGAATGAAACCAGTCCATCACCAGCAAGCAATAATCCGCCTGTATCCGCGCTCCATATCGCTTCAGGCCCTATTTTGAAGACGACCATAATAGCAAAGACCGCCCCTACAATACGAGTGATTGTCCAAAAAGGTGTAACCTTGAATAGATTTGTAAAGAATGAAGGCCGATTCGGATCTTTCTGAACGAATAAATAAAGAACAGATCCCACTGCAGAAGCAATGATCAAGTACATCATAAGTTGTGGAATAATGGGTTCCAATGCGCCGGACATAACATCGGCTAATTTGGCTATAGATACTTTCCAACCCGCTGCGAACGGTAGTGGAATCATGAATAATATGACCCCGAGTATAGAAGGAATTAAGAATACGAACCATGTACTAACAGTATATTTTTTCAAGACATTTCTCTCCTAGTGTATAATCTAGTTGATGTATATTTATTCATTATACTGTTTAACAAGTCGTTGTAAACACTTTAGGGTAAAGTGTAACTTTTCAGTCAGTAAAGAGTCTATATTGAAATAGCTTGGACAAAAGTCTATGATCGGATAAAAGAAATGGAAACGAGGAATACGCATGATTACGGTAATTGGTAGTGCGAATATGGATGTTATTGCACAAGCGGACAAGTTTCCGTTGCAAGGAGAAACGGTGAGAGGAAAAGGTTTCCAAACGGCACCTGGTGGTAAGGGGGCAAATCAAGCTGTTGCATGTGCACGACTTGGACAGCAAGTTCAGCTGATCGGCACGACAGGTACGGATTCATTTGCAGAAATGATTGTAGACAATTTGAAAGAACAAGGTGTGGGTACTTCCTATATTAAGAATGTAGAAGGTCCTTCTGGCGTTGCTGTTATTTTATTGACGGAAGGGGATAATCGAATTATTTCCATACCAGGAGCCAATCACGCGCTGACGCCCGAACGGATTGAAGAGTTAAAATTTGTTATTCGTGCCAGCGACCTTGTGATGATGCAGCTTGAACTGCCAACAGATACTGTGTGGTATGTCTTGAAGCTCTGTAAGGAATTGAAGATTCCCGTTATGATGGACCCTGCGCCTTCAAGTAGCTTTCAATTGAAATACATGTCCTACGTTCGCTATCTGACTCCGAATGAAACAGAGTGTGCGCAACTCTTTGGTACTTCTATAGAAGAAACTGTGACAAACTATCCGAATCAACTCCTCGTAACATTAGGAAAAGACGGGGTTTGCTATCATGACGGTGAGCAAGTTATCTCTGTGCCTGGTGTCTCTACAGAGGTAGTGGATACAACAGGTGCAGGTGATACATTTAACGGTGCGCTTGCCAATCGGATAGTACAAGGAAGCGATCTACAATCTGCCATTCAGTTCGCTAATGTGGCGGCTTCGTTATCTGTAGGAAAATTCGGTGCGCAAGATGGTATGCCGACTACTCAAGAAGTGTTATCGAGAATAGAAAGACTAACGAATGAAAGAGGCTAGAAATCCTATTATATCAGGGCTGAATGGCACCCTTCTGTCACCATTGCTAGGCTTTACTAAAAATCTAACCGTTGCCCCTTTAAATCTCTGAACAAAAGGCGTATGCTATGGCAATAGAAATGATTTCAAGGAAGAAATGGAGGTAGATGTTGGTGGTTTTTGGAGAAAACATCAAGGTCCGTAAACGCATCTTGCAGTTGATTGATGGCTTAACAGATGAGGAATTTAACGGAACACCATCACATGGCGGCTGGTCACCCAAACAGATTGTAGAACATTTAGCATTAATGGAATGTCGAGTTGCTACAAACATCGCCCAAGAATTGAAAAATCCTGTGAGTTTACGTGTGTTCAAAAAACCGATAAGTGTATCGGCAAGCCCTTTAGTAAAAGCATACTTCATGGAATACACGCAACCGACAGATACACATCTCTCTATCCCAGAGATTAAAGAGAAGTTGCATGAATCCAGAAACTATTTGCTGGATATCTATGAGTCTGCTACTATTACAGAACTTCGCTGCAAGTCGATTAAGCATCCGATTTTCGGTAACGTTCCGTTAATTCAATGGTTCCGATTCGTCGGATTCCACGAAAAACGTCATCTACGACAATTGAAGCGGGCAGTGGAGCAAGT
>NZ_JARIEA010000046.1 GCF_029267015.1 Sporosarcina ureae
CTTCTTCGCCGAGACGTAAAGAACTATTGCAGTTGGCAGGAATTGATTTTACGGTGAGACCGAGTGATGTAGATGAGGATGTGCCGTTCACGCCTGAAGAGCCGTATGAATATGCGGTGCGTTTATCGGAGCGAAAAGCGCATGCGGTATTTGAGTCACAAGAGGAGATCATCATTGCGGCGGATACGATTGTGGTAAGAGAAGGCAAAGTATTTCCGAAGCCCGAAGATGATCAGCAAGCTATCGATTTCTTAATGGAGTTATCTGGAGAGTTGCATGAAGTGATTACGGGTGTGACGATCCTTGCGAAAGGGCAGATGTTCCAGTTTTTCGGGTTGTCACAAGTAAAGTTCAGGAAACTGGATGAAGAACTCGTTCGTGCATATGTGAAATCGGGTGACGCTTCGGATAAAGCAGGAGCGTATGGCATTCAGACGCAAGGGATGTTGTTTGTGGAAAACATGGTGGGCGACTATCAGAATATTGTCGGATTACCGGTCAGTGATCTGGTCAATCGGATGCGTCGGGAAGGGTTGCTAATTTTAGAAGGCGGTGACACGTAATGCCACTTGATTTGGCACCGCAGATGATGATCCGCGATGTGCATATCGCTGACAGGCCTCGTGAACGGCTAATACGGGAAGGGGCAGGCAATTTATCCAATCAAGAGTTGTTGGCGATCTTGTTGCGCACAGGCTCACGCTCAGAGTCTGTATTAGTGCTTGCGAACCGCGTGTTGTCGACGATTGATCGTTTGCAGGATTTGAAAGAGCTGACAGTCGATGAGATGACAAAGATTAAAGGGGTCGGTGAAGCAAAAGCGGTGCAGTTGCTTGCGGCAGCGGAACTTGGCAAGCGCTTGTATCGGACGGCACCGCATGAACGGTATAAGATTCGTTCACCGGAAGACGCTGCGAATTATTTGATGACGGATATGTCGTCTTTGAATCAAGAACATTTCGTCGTGTTATTTTTGAATGTGAAAAATGAAGTACTACATAAGCAGACGATTTTCATTGGCAGTTTAAATTCTTCCATCGTGCATCCGCGTGAAGTGTTTCGTGAAGCATTTAAACGTTCGGCTGCGTCGATGATTATTTCCCATAATCACCCGAGCGGTGACACTACGCCCTCAAGAGAAGATATCGAGGTGACGAAACGACTGATGGAAGCGGGACAGATCATGGGTGTGGATGTGCTCGACCATATTATTATCGGTGATCAGAAATTCATTAGTTTAAAAGACAAAGGATACATCTAAAAGCATGAATCGTGTCGGAAAAAGTGAGGGGACTGGGAAATCAGTCTCTTTTTTGCTATTTTTCGCAAACTAGCCATGTGACGCTGTAAATTAAGTTACCTTTCCGTTATAATGTGGTGTATGCTTTTAACAACACCGATGACGGTTTTTGTAGAAGGGGAGAATTGACTTGTTTGGTTTCAGATCACGAAACGTAGGAATTGACTTGGGAACAGCCAATACTCTAGTTTTTATTAAAGATAAAGGTATTGTGCTAAGGGAGCCATCTGTCGTAGCGAAAAATACGACGACTGGTGAAATCGTTGCAGTAGGCAGTGAAGCACATGCGATGATCGGACGTACTCCGAGCTCAGTCGTGGCTATTCGCCCGATGCGAGAAGGAGTTATTGCAGATTTTGAAACAACAACGGCTATGATTCGTCATTATTTAAAAGAAGCACTGAAGTCAGCGGGTACTTCATGGACGAAGCCGACGGTCATGGTTTGTGTGCCATATGGTATTACATCTGTTGAACAACGCGCAGTTCTTGATGCTGCACGTCAAGCAGGTGCAAAAGAAGCGTATACGATTGAAGAGCCATTTGCGGCTGCGATTGGTGCGGATTTGCCTGTATGGGAACCAACCGGCAGTATGGTCGTCGATATAGGTGGAGGAACGACAGAAGTAGCTATCATTTCGCTCGGCGGTATTGTAACGAGCACATCGATCCGTGTGGGTGGAGATTCTATGGATACGGCTATCATAACGTACATCCGTAAAGAATATAAATTGATGATCGGTGAACGTACAGCTGAAAACATCAAAATGCAAATCGGTTCGGCGTTTGATTTGGATAAAACCGAAAAGATGGATATCCACGGCCGTGACTTGTTGACAGGTCTGCCGAAAACGATGGAGATTAATTCGCAGGAAATCACGAAAGCATTGCGTGAGCCTATGGATTTGATTATTGAAGGTATGCGGAAGACGCTTGAGCAGACACCACCTGAATTGGCGTCAGACGTCATGGAGCGTGGAATTGTCTTAACAGGTGGTGGTTCTTTACTGCGTAACCTCGATAAAGCGATTTCCGAAGAAACAAAAATGCCTGCATTCGTTGCGGAAAACACGCTCGACTGTGTCGTTATTGGAACAGGTAAAGCGCTGGATAATTTAGAACTGATCAAGAAGATTCAGTCATAATACTAATTGGAGGAGATGTAGGCAATGCCGCGTTTTTTTTCCAATAAACGATTAATCATTTTATTAGTAGGAGTAATCGTCCTAGTGGCATTAATTGCATTTTCACTTCGTGACCGAAATCATGCAAATGTACCGGAACAAGCAGTGAAAGATGTCGTAGGTTTCGGACAGTCACTCGTTACGAAACCAGCCCACTTTGTGACGGGACTCATTGAGAATATTGATACGATGCTTAATACATACGAAGAAAACAAACGATTAAAAGAGCGTCTAGAAACGTATGCCGCTATGGAAGCGGAGTTAGTGGATGTGAAAGCGAATAATGTGAAGTTGCGGGGAATCATTGATAAACAAGAAGACCTGCGTGCATTTGAGCCCATTCAGTCTACGGTGATCTCTCGTAATCCCGATCAATGGGAAGAGAAGGTCATCATCGATAAAGGAACGACGTCTGGAGTGGATGTCAATATGGCGGTCATGACGGCGCAAGGATTGATCGGGAAAGTGATTCTATCGACTCCTTTTACATCTACAGTTGAATTGCTTTCAACGGAGAATAGTGCTTTCCGTGTGGCGGCAATGGTCGTGGGTGAGGAGGAAATGTTCGGTTTGATCGAAGGATACGACCGGGCGTCCCGACAATTGATCATGAAGCGGATTGATTCGAGCTTCAAAGTAAAAAAAGGAATGCAAGTGACGTCTTCTGGCCTCGGAGGAATCTTCCCGAAAGGTATTTTAATAGGGGAAGTGACCGAAGTTTCCACAGATGACTTTGGTCTGACGAAATTAGCGTATATCAAACCGGCAGCAAGCTTCTCGCAACTCGATCATGTGATGATTGCGAAGCGGACGATGACGGTTGTGGACGGTACAGATGGAGGCAACTCCGCGGATGCTAAAGGGGACGATGAATCATGATCCGATTCATCATTCCTGTGATCGCTGGACTCTTGTTTTTCCTGGAACCGATTTTCAGTCTGTTTTCACCGATTGAAATAAGCGGAGATTTGTATATTTTGGTGCCAAGGTTCGTAATCGTCTATTTAATTTTCATTGCGACGTATTATAATAGCAAGCGAGCGATTATTTACGGATTTATCCTTGGACTGTTGTATGATATGTATCATATTGATATTATTGGATTATACACATTCATGTATCCGCTGATTTGTTACGTTGCTGCGTTAGTAATTCGACAAATTGAGCGTCATACAGTGACAGTTATGGTATTATCATTAGTAATGATTGTGTTACTGGAATTGTTGTCGTACTTTTTTGCTAGTGTGATTGCGTTA
Source organism: Sporosarcina ureae (assembly GCF_029267015.1). GTDB lineage: Bacteria > Bacillota > Bacilli > Bacillales_A > Planococcaceae > Sporosarcina > Sporosarcina ureae_D. The sequence continues at coordinate 3,740 of NZ_JARIEA010000046.1, forward strand.
ACCTTTATTGATTTCGGTGAATTTTTCACGCATCGACTAGTTCCGACAATGATTGCGAACTCATTATTCATCGTAATGTTCGGTTATCTATTCAAACAGATTACAGAAAAGAGATTTTTTCAAAAGCAAGCAGGTTTTTAAGTATTGTGAGGTGATGTAGGTGACGAAATCACAGTTGATAACGATAAAAGGTACAAAAGACGGCTTAGTTTTACGATTGGATGATCATTGCGCATTTTCCGATTTACTAGGTGAGTTGAAAGAAAAAGTGCAGAGCAGCGTGCTTGAAGGTGTGTCTGAAGTACAGTTGCATCTAGGGCATCGTTATTGTGACGAGAAAGACATGAACAAGATTCAATCGGTCATTCATACTTCCCCTCATTTGCGAGTTTCGAAGGTACATAGTGACGTCATTTCGTTAAAAGAGTGTGAGAGAAAGTTGATCGAGAAGCAGTCCGAAACCTATATAGGAATCGTTCGATCGGGTCAGGTCGTAAAGGCTGATGGCGATTTGGTTATTATCGGTGATGTCAATCAGAGTGGGCAAGTCATAGCAGGCGGCAGTATTTATGTACTCGGTCGTGTCAAAGGCATTGCACATGCGGGCGCACAAGGCAATAAAGACGCAGTCATTGCTGCATCTTGGCTGGAGGCGACGCATCTGAAAATTGCGGATAAGATCGAGATCATGACCGACGAATTGACGGTTCTTTCTGAGCAACCTGAAATGGAATGTGCGTATCTTCAAAAGAATGGGCAGATTGCGATAGACCGTCTTCAGGAGCTCCGATATTTACGTCCGGACCTTGCTACATTTAAGGGAGGTATATAATTTGGGAGAAGCAATTGTTATTACTTCTGGTAAAGGTGGCGTTGGTAAAACAACAACGTCAGCCAATCTAGGCACCGCTCTTGCGTTACAAGGGAAGAAAGTGTGTTTAATCGATACAGATATCGGTCTACGTAACTTGGACGTTATTCTTGGCTTAGAAAACCGGATCATTTATGATTTGGTCGATGTGGTGGAAGAGCGTTGTAAAGTACACCAGGCTCTTGTGAAGGACAAGCGTTTCGAAGATCGACTGTTCTTGCTGCCAGCAGCACAGACGACTGATAAGAGTGCCGTGAATCCAGAACAGATGAAGAAGCTTGTTTTGGAATTAAAGCAAGATTATGATTATGTCTTGATTGACTGCCCGGCAGGAATCGAGCAAGGTTTCAAAAACGCTATTTCTGGTGCAGATCGCGCAATTGTCGTGACGACTCCAGAAATTTCCGCTGTACGTGACGCAGACCGAATTATTGGACTGCTAGAAGCGGAAGAAGGATTGGAACCGCCAAAATTGATTATCAATCGTATTAGAAGCGGCATGATGGAAAGCGGCGAAACATTAGATGTCAATGAAATCACGACACATTTGTCGATTGATCTACTCGGTATCGTAATGGACGACCAAAACGTTATTTCTGCTTCAAATAAAGGTGAACCTGTCGTGATGGACCCGACAAACCCTGCAGCAATAGGCTATCGTAACATTGCGCGACGCATCTTAGGTGAGTCTGTGCCATTGATGACGATGGAGAAAAGCAAATCAGGATTCTTCGGTAAAATCAAAAACATGTTCGGCAAATAATACAATCGTAAAACTCAGTGCCTTTAACGGTACTGAGTTTTTTTCATTCGTCATTTAATTCTCCTTCTTTTCATACACTGCAGGTAAGGGAGGGGACGTGATGAAATGGAAAACAAAATGGATCATCGCTATTGTGCTGATGGTATCTGTTGTAGGTTTATCAAAACTTGAAGAACGCCAGCTAGTTAATATACCGATCACGCAATATGTGACGACTGGAAAAGACTTTGTGGTGATGAAGAAGTGGGTTTCTTCTTGGATGGCAGATGATGAAGTCATCACGGTATCGGGGGATTCCGTATTTAATCCGTTTGAGACGTATGAATCGTTCCAACCTTATCAGGACGGTGCCATTATCTCGTATACTCAACCGATGTCGATTACGTCGCAAGGAAGTGGGCTAGTGGTCTTCACGGGTTACACGAGGCAGTCAGGGAAGACGGTGACTGTTCAGTACGATAACGGCGACGAGGTGACGTATGGATTCGTAGGGTCGTTCTCGACGCTTCCGTATACCGCTGTGAAGCTTGGGGATGAGATTGCGATGATGGACGAGGAAGCGGTGTACATCCGCGTGAAACGCAATGGGATTCCGCTCGAGCCTACAGTGCTCGCAACGTATATGTCGGACGGTCAGCAATGAAGTATCGTATTCATCCGGTATTATTGCCGATCTTTTTATTTTTCATGATCGTCGGTGGTGTGTCATTGTACGCAATGCTCTTATTCTCTTTACTTTTTCATGAAGTAGGACACGTATTGGCCGCACGACACGTCGGAATGAAAATTAGAAGTTGTACTATTTTACCGTATGGAGGGGAATTGCAATTTGTTAATCGGCAGCTGGCAAGTAAACGGCAACGGCTGATCGTGGCACTCGGTGGACCTGTCGCGACAGCCGTTCTGTTACTACTTGGCACGTATTTGTCATTCCCGGGAGAAGCACAGTTCGTGAAGATTCAACTGATCTTACTGAGTATCAATTTATTACCTATCTTGCCACTTGACGGCGGACAAGTCGTCTCGGTTTTACTTGAAACGGAAGAAACGAAATATACCACGCGCTCAAACTTCTTGCTATATTCCATCATTGCGTCCGCATCACTTTGTGTGTTTTTCATTGCCTACTTGCCAGTCAGTTTGCCACTCGTTATTATTACATCATTTTTAGCGGTGCAAAATATTATTTCGTATCGTTTTAGGAGGTATGAGCGAGTCTTTGAACAACTGACTAGAAAAGAGACTTCCTTCTTTTAAAAGATTGTGGGAATAATGCTTGACCTATTGTTTTCTGTGTGATAATATTTTACTGTTATTGATTGTAGCACCCGTGCTACAACCGCACTGAACAGGTTCAAGTATTCGCTGGTCGAATCACCTGTCAAGGCGAGTCTGTATAAATTGAGGAGGTGCAAGTATGTACGCAATTATTGAAACTGGTGGAAAACAAATCAAAGTTGAAGCGGGCCAAGAGATCTTCATTGAGAAGGTTGCTGGTGAAGCTGATGAAGTGGTAACTTTTGACAAGGTGCTAATGGTGGGCGGAGATGACGTTAAAGTCGGTGCTCCATTCGTAGAAGGCGCAACTGTAACAGGTAAAGTTGTCAAGCAAGGCCGCGCAAAGAAAATTGTTGTTTTCAAATATAAGGCGAAGAAAAACTATCGCAAAAAGCAAGGACACCGTCAGCCATACACGAAAATCGTTATTGACGGAATCAATCTGTAATCCGGCATGATACATGTCAGAATTATAAAAGAGCCTTCTGGGCGCATCTCAGTATTTGAGATGGATGGTCATGCAAACTTTGCAGAACACGGACAAGATCTAGTTTGTGCTGGTGCTTCTGCCGTATCATTTGGTGCGGTGAATGCCATTATGCAATTGACTTCGATCGAACCCGATGTCGAGCAAGGGACGGATGGCGGATACTTACGTGTGGCGTTTCCGGTAACGGAACAAGATGCTGAAGTTCAGCTACTCCTGAAAGCTATGATTATTTCTTTACAAACGATTGAATTAGACTATGCAGATTTCATAAAATTATCCTTTGAAAAGTAGGAGGTGGCAGCTATGTTACGTTTGGATCTTCAGTTTTTCGCATCGAAAAAAGGAGTAGGTTCTACTAAGAACGGTCGTGACTCACATTCGAAACGTCTTGGCGCTAAGCGCGCAGATGGACAGCATGTTTCAGGTGGATCAATCCTTTATCGCCAGCGCGGAACAAAAATTCACCCAGGTGAAAACGTTGGTCGCGGTGGAGATGATACTCTATTCGCAAAAGTTGACGGCGTCGTTCGTTTTGAACGTCTTGGCCGCGACAAGAAGAAAGTCAGTGTCTACCCAGCAGCAACTCAAGAAGCTTAATTGGATAGCATGACCCTGTGAAAAAGGACTGCACTCGTTGCAGTCCTTTTTCTGTGTTTTTGAGGGTGTTAGTGTTGTGGAGGCCTATGAGCGGATAACACGTGTCTATGAGCGCTCGTGGCGTGGGATAGAGCGATTAGCCGGTGTCTATGATCACTCACCGCTTTCTAAGAGCGGCTACGGGGGTTCATAGAGCGCTCAGGCACGAACTATGAGCGAGCAGCAATTCATTGTAAAGTTCAGACACATATTATAAGCAATTTTAACTACGATGAAGATATTTTTAGTGATTTGCGCGTGAAAATGCTATACTAAGAAGTACGAAAACAGCTGGCGGTGAAAAAATGGGGAAGAATGAGCTAAATGTGTCGCAAGCAGTGAAATTTAGTCGACACGATCACATGAATGATCTGCAATTGATCCTTATGAATATCGATATGGGGAAATATACAGAAGCGCGAAATTGCATCCTTGAGAAAACAGCGGACATGCAACGTGAGGCATTGCTTCAGAAATTATGCATGCCGCTTACTGAGGAATGGATTACGACACTAGCGTGGCGCTATCCGGCTTTGATGGTGCAACTGTATTGTGAAATTACAGAAAAAATTGATTCAAGTGAAATTGACGAAGTGTTGGTCGATTACTTGGAGCAAATAGTGTTGGCTGTGGAATCAAAAATTCAGCGCTACGCAGATTGTCCCGTGACAATAGAAGTCACGACAGACACAGCATCTTGGAGTATTCAATTGACATTTACCGAGCTGTACGCGAAGCAACTAGACATCCCAGAACATTCATCACAGCTTACGGTCGAAGTCCACGGTGAACCGAATCAATGGACGTTTACTATCAGTGGACAATTAGGAGGATTATAAATTATGTTTGTGGATCACGTTAAAGTATTTGTAAAAGGTGGCGACGGCGGCGATGGTATGGTTTCGTTCCGTCGTGAGAAATATATAGCCAATGGTGGACCATCTGGTGGTGATGGCGGGAAAGGCGCAGACGTTGTCTTTATCGTGGATGAAGGATTACGTACGCTAATGGATTTCCGATATCAGCGTCATTTTAAAGCTGAACGAGGCGAACACGGTCAGAGTAAAAACATGCACGGTCGTAGCGGTAAAAGCATGATCGTTAAAGTTCCCCCTGGCACAGTCGTTAAAGATGCAGAAACTGAAACGATTATTGCGGACTTGGTCGAACATGGCCAACAAGCGGTCATTGTGCGCGGTGGACGTGGAGGACGCGGTAACAGCCGTTTCGTTACGCCACAGAACACGGCACCGGAACTTTCGGAAAAAGGGGAACCAGGTGTTAGTAAAGATATCGTGCTTGAATTAAAAGTTCTTGCTGACGTGGGTCTTGTTGGATTCCCAAGTGTTGGGAAATCAACATTATTATCAGTCGTTTCTTCAGCGAAGCCTAAGATTGCGGATTATCACTTTACTACATTAGTACCGAATCTCGGAATGATCGAGACAGATGATCACCGCACATTCGTCATGGCAGATTTGCCTGGATTGATTGAAGGTGCACATCAAGGAGTTGGACTGGGACATCAGTTCTTGCGTCACATTGAACGTACGCGTGTTATCGTACACGTTATCGATATGTCAGGACTTGAAGGCCGTGAGCCATACGAGGATTACCAGACAATCAATAAAGAACTTGAGCAGTACAATATGCGTTTAACTGAGCGTCCGCAGATTATTGTGGCGAATAAAATGGATATGCCGGATGCGCAAGAGAATCTGGAAACGTTCAAAGAAGCACTTGGTGATGAAGACATTCAAGTGTTCCCGATTTCTGCATTGACGAGAACGGGCTTGGATCCATTGCTGTATGCGATTTTAGATCTGCTTGAAACGACACCGGAATTCCCGATGTTGACGGATATGGATGAAGAAGAAGCAAGTAACTCTGTATTGTATAAACACGAATCGACTGGACCTGATTTCATTATTTCACGTGACGATGATGGCGCGTTTATGTTGTCTGGTTATACACTAGAGCGTTTGTTCCAGATGACGGACTTCAACTTCGATCAATCAGTCCGCAAGTTCGCTCGTCAGATGCGTGGTATGGGAATCGACGATGCATTGCGTGAGCGTGGTGCGAAAAACGGCGATATCGTTCGTATCATGAGCTACGAGTTCGAGTTCTTGGAGTAAGGAATGGCTCGTTTTTTGGGGGGAGCAAAATGGAACAAATCGGGGAAGGTCAGTTTTATTTAGTCCGCGAAGATGTATTGACTGAGTCGATGCAGAAAATGCTGGAAGCTAAACGAATGATGGCAAGAGGCGAAGTGACGACGATCCAGGAAGCAACTAAACGGGTCGGTCTGTCACGGAGCGCCTTTTATAAATATCGTGATGCCGTGTTCCCGTTCGAATCCATCGCACGGGACCGGATTTTGACGATCTTTATTCAACTGGAAGATTTGAAAGGCTCGTTGGCTGTGCTTTTGGAAGTTGTGTCAGAGGCGAAATGTAATGTGTTGACGATTCACCAGACGATTCCTGTCCAGGGACGCGCCAACATTACGTTATCGCTGGATGTAACAGAGATGGAAATTAAAGTAGAAGCATTTTTACAGCGTCTCAAGGCGCCTCGATTTATTGATTCCGTTGATTTAATCAGTTCAGGGGTTTTCTGACCTCTTAAACCAGTGGGGAGATGAGAGATTCATGACAGAAAAGAAGTATGTACCATCCGTTGCGTATTTGGGGCCTGAAGCATCATTTACCCATATTGCAGCGTCCGATTTATTCGGAATGGAAGGGTTAATGCCACGTCCTACGATTCCAGATTGTATTGAAGCAGTGACAGAAGGACATGTTGCCTATGCTGTCGTTCCGTTGGAGAATGCGCTCGAAGGTTCTGTACCGTTGACGATTGATTATGTATTCAATAGTAAAGAGTTGTTTATTGCAGCCGAAATTTCCACGCCAATTGAGCAACATATGTTGGTGAATAAATCGCAGATGAATCACTTAGATGAATTGGATTCGATTCAGTCTCATCCGCATGCATTGGCGCAATGTCATAAGTTTTTACAGTATCGTTACCGCGGAGTTCCGTTGATTCAGACGACGTCTACTGCAGCGGCAGCAAAATCTATTTCTGAACAGCCAGAACTACGTGTTGCAGCAATTGGCAACCGTTTGGCAGCAGAAACGTACGGCTTACATATAGCAGAAGAGAATATTCACGATTTCCATTTCAACCATACGCGCTTCGTCGTGTTGTCGTTACGCAAGGAGAAGCTGGAGCATTCGAAGCACGCTTCTTCGATCAAGACGACGTTGATGGTGAAGTTGCCTGAAGACGACCGTCCAGGGTTGCTGCATCAGATTTTGTCGGTGTTTTCATGGCGCCGTTTGAACTTAAGCAAGATCGAGTCGCGGCCGTTGAAGACGGGTCTAGGTCATTATTTCTTCATTATCGACATTAATGAATCGGATGAGCATCCGATGATGAAGGGTGCGATGGAGGAGTTAGCAGCACTAGGTTGCACTGCCCGTTCGCTAGGAACTTATTATGTCTATGAGTCTGGGGAGTTTGTTTCCTGAGATAGTTAGGCTGGCTATGGTGTTTGGGAAGGGGATTGGTGCTACGGAGGGGACGCTTTCTGGTGGCGACGTCTGCCGCTCCAATCCCTGTAGTATAAGTGGGATGTATTTATTTTGGCTTATTAAAGTTATTCTTGTAGAAGGTTTAATAATTGAACTTGAACAGCCCTTGAACTTAATTAAGTTCAAGGGCTTTACTAATTTACACACTATCGCAAAAAAGTGTTCTACGTCCATCCGCTATAACAGTAGGATTGAAGCGTCCGCCAGCTGGAGCTTCAATCCCTTCGTACTTGCTAAGTAACTCTCCCATTGTAACTACTTTCGTTCTTAAACTGAATCAGGTCAAGGGTAATTTCTAATTCATGTACTTTTTAACTAACA
>NZ_JARIEA010000044.1 GCF_029267015.1 Sporosarcina ureae
CTCAACATGTCTGTAAGTATATTTTCGAGGAAGTATTCAACACAATGCATATCTTGAAAATGCAAAATGGTTGTGAGTGCTTCTTCGTAGATCTCTAAAAATAAAGGTTCGGGATTATTCTTTTGGATCTCTCCAAATGATTCATATAGTAAATCCACTTTATCCGCAACTGATAAAATTCGGCCTTCTAACGTATCATCTTTACCCTCTTTAAATCGTTCTAGATAAATACTCTGAAACTCTGCCGGAATTTCTTTTTCCACAAAGTTTTTCGTCATCTCCTCTTCTACTTCACTGAATAATTTCTTCAACTCTTTCGATGCATATTTTACAGGTGTTTTAATATCACCAGTGAAAAGTTCCGCATAATCATGATTCAAAGCTTTCTCATATAAAAGCTTCCAATCTATTTTGTTGCCGAATTTCTCTTCTACCGTCCCAAGAAATTGAGCAATTTTTGTTACTTTAAATGAATGGCTGGCAACTGAATGTTTTTGATATTTAAATTTCCCCGGACATCTAATAATCTGTTCTAAATCTGATAAACTTTTAAAGTATTGATGTACCCCCATTGTCCTCATCTCCTAACGAGTTTCTGTTAGTAATTAAATACTACAAAATAGTTCTATTGGTAAATTCATACTGTTTCTGTATACTCTTTAACTCTAGTCTTTAATATTATTCCCTATCCCCAATGAAGTATGCTAATAATCACGTATTTGCACAATGGAGTTACAGAACTCTTATCATTTGTTCTGCATACATATTTCGAAACGAGGATACTCTCTGCCCGCTATATAGAGTCCAAATGCGAAAAGGATAGAAGGTGTGGAAATGTTTTTTCCACACGATTAGATCTTTATTCTTATTATTAAAGTTATTTAAAGTTCTTTGGTTATTGGTATGCCCCAAACTGACAGATGCATTTGTGCAATACCGACACATGAAGTAGCTCCAAACCGACAGATGGCTTGCTTACATTCCACATACAACGGCCGACTGATTATTTTATAAAAATATCAAATGAAAAAGAACGCCCGTGGAAAATGGCGTTCTTAATTTGTATAAAAATGTTATTACACCGTTTGTGCTTCGTCTTCTGTAACTGAAACATATAATACGTCTCTGTAATAGAAACAATATAATGTTCCTTTACTATCTGTAAAAACGATATCGTTACTTCTAGAATTTGTAGCTATGCTTAAAGCATCTTCTTTATCTATCGCTTCTACTATTCTTAAAATATTTCCAGCGTTAGCAAAGTGATAATGTACTCTGTACTTTTTCAAAATTTTCACTTCCCTCTAAATCTTATTATTCGACATAAAGATAGAAAACCCTTTTATTCATTCGATTAAATTCCAATTAAGCTATACTAATTACGAATGTATGTTCTTTACAAATTAATTGAAACATGATAAGATAAAAAAAACAAACATAGAGTATGTAAATCTCAAGTAGACGTCTATTATAAAAAAACACAAATAAAAAAATTAAAAGGAGGATTTCTATGACAGATCGAGAACTTCTTGAACTTTTGGTTGATAAAGTAACAAACATTGAACATGACTTTTTCGGTTTTAAGACTGATGTCTCTTCGCTGAAGACTGATGTCTCTTCGCTAAAGACTGACGTCTCTTCGCTGAAGACCGATGTCTCTTCGCTAAAGACTGACGTCTCTTCGCTGAAGACCGATGTCTCTACACTAAAAAAGGATGTTTCATCTATTAAAGAAGAGCAGATCTTTATGAAACAGGCTATATTTGAACTGGATGCGCGCTCCATCGCTACTGATCATAAAATTGATGCTTTAACTGAACAAGTCTCATCTAATACAACAAAGTTAGATGACCTACGCACTGCTCAACGCCTCGTAAGCGATCACGACACCGACATTCGTATGATCAAAAAAATGTTAACACAATAAATACAGTGTTCTTGAGTACCTATGTATTAAATTTCTTTGTTCGCTTATGCTAACCTAGCTATTTATTATATAGGTACTTTTTATATGTCCAATCAGTTATAATCTTCATTTCACGCAAAAAAGACACCTCCGAAGAGATGCCCCAAAATCTACTTATTTTCGTAACTTATCGTAAATCCGATCCATAATACTTACCATGAACACTTCATGTTTTTTTAACGCGGCTGATGCAGCTTCCACGATATTTTCAGACCGCATAGCCGTTGCTTGTTTGTTCGCTACGTTCCACAGTTTGAACGCTTCGATTAATTCTTGATGCTCACCAGTAAAAATGTCAGGTGGCGTTTCTTCTTTAATGGCTGCCTCCACATTAGTGAATAGCTTAGTCGCCCTTTTGACACCTTCTGGACTTTGTTCCTCAATGGCATCTATCATTTCATTAATCGCGTCGCCAATTGAACCTAACGTCATAGCGTACATCATATATTCTTTTTTCAATTCGTTATCCCCTAATTAAACAAACTTCACCATACTATAGTTCTTTTTACCGCGTCTCACAATTGTGAAAGCATCTTCCAAACGTTGCTCTGCTCCTACTGTGAACGCTGTATCTGTAATGCGTTCTCCGTTAAAGGAAATTGCACCATTCGTTACATCTTCACGTGCTTGACGTTTCGATGGAGATACACCTGCTTGGACGATGAAATCGACAATGTTTTGATCTACTTTTTCCATCTCTACAGTCGGCACATCTTTAAAAGCATCTTTCATTTCAGAAGCAGTCAATGCTTTTAAATCCCCGCTGAACAATGCTGCTGAGATACGGATCGCTTGATCAAGTGATTCTTGACCATGAATCAAACGTGTCATTTCTTCAGCTAGTGTCTTTTGAGCTTTACGTAGATGTGGCTCTTCTTGCACAGATACTTCTAGCGCTTCAATTTCTTCGCGGCTTAGGAATGTAAAGATTTTCAAGTACTTCACAACATCTGCGTCTGCAGCGTTGATCCAGAATTGGTAGAACTCGTATGGTGATGTTTTCTTCGCATCTAGCCATACTGCACCGCCAGCAGATTTACCGAACTTCGTGCCGTCTGCTTTAGTGACTAATGGAATTGTAAATCCGTATGCTTTTACTTCCTCATCATGCATCTTACGGATAACTTCTAGACCTGTTGTAATATTCCCCCACTGATCCGATCCACCGATTTGCACACGACAGTTGTAGTGATCAAATAGATGATTGAAATCTGCACCTTGCATAAGCATGTACGAGAACTCTGTGAAGGAAATTCCTTGTTCCAGACGTGATGCTACGTTATCTTTTGCCAACATGTAGTTGACACTCAATAATTTACCGTAGTCACGCAAGAATTCGATCAATGACATCGAACCGATCCAGTCATTGTTATTCACAAGTTTCGCGCCATTCTCTGTTTGGAAATCAAAAATCATTTCAAGCTGCTTTTTGATTCCACGAACATTATCAGCGATTTGATCCGTCGTTTGCAATTGGCGTTCTTCTGAGCGTCCAGAAGGGTCCCCGATCATCCCGGTTGCGCCACCGATCAATAGAATTGGCTGGTGTCCATGCAATTGAAAACGGCGCAGTGTGAGCATCGGAACGATATGACCGATATGCATACTATCTGCTGTTGGGTCTACTCCACAGTATAAAGAAATTTTTTCGTCCGTAAGAAGCTTCTCTAATCCTTCTTCATTTGTCTGCTGGTATAGCAAACCTCTCCAGCGTAAATCGTCCATTAATTCATTTGACATTTTCCATTTCCTCCTAATTTCAACATAAAAAGTCCCCACACGATCAATAAATGATCATGCAGGGACGTTAGTTGATTAATTAATAACGCGGTACCACCCGGCTTGAGAGCTGAAAACTCTCCGGCTTTGAGGCGCAGGTAACGTTGCGCAAAACGTACACTCCAAAACTGTAATTCATGCATAGTGCACCGAACAGCTTCCACTAACCGCTGTCTCTCTATGACGGAACTCACTATCACTACTTCGGTTTTTTCGACATGTAATTTCGTATGTGTTCAATTTTACCCATCTTCCATTGAAAGTCAACATTTATTGCATAACTTCTGTTTAATCTATGATATAATGAGTAAGATTTTGGGGGGAGAAAACTTTGAATAACGAAAAGAATAATAGAATTAAGCAACTTGAAGATAAGTTTGAACAAGCGAAAAAAGAGCCTTGGGCCAAAAAACTTCGCATCGGTACCGGCGTACTTTGGAACTTGTTTATTTTACTCATTATCTTCGCCGTGATCGGTGCTGTATTTGCAGGTTCTGTTGGAGCTGGATATTTTGCTTCTCTAGTCGCAAAAGAGCCCTTACGTTCAAAAGAAGAACTTCGCGACCAAGTGTTTAATTATGAAGAAACATCTGAAATGTTCTTTGCGAACAATATTTATCTAGGTAAGATCAACTCGGACATTGAGCGACGTCAAATCACACTGGATAAAGTGAATCAATATGCATTGGACGCAGTTCTTGCCACTGAGGATGAATACTTCGAAGAGCACAAAGGCATTGTACCAAAAGCGATTTTCCGAGGAGTCTTCCAAGACGTTACGAACTCGGACAGTCAAACAGGTGGATCGACATTAACTCAACAGTTAGTGAAAAATCAGATTCTGACAAATGAAGTTTCCTATGAACGTAAAGCCAAAGAAATCTTGCTGGCTATGCGCTTGGAACACTTCATGACGAAAGATGAGATACTCGAAGCCTACTTGAACATCATTCCTTATGGTCGTGATGTGACAGGACAGAATATCGCGGGAATTGAAACGGCAGCACGAGGAATCTTCGGAATTAAAGCAGCTGATCTAAGTTTACCACAAGCTGCATATATCGCAGGAATTCCGCAGGCACCTTATACGTACACACCGTTTTATAGTAAGAATCAAGGAATTAAGGAACGCGAAAAGCTGATGTACGGAGTAAACCGTATGAAGACCGTGCTATTCCGAATGCGTGATGCAGGTTATATTACGGACGCAGAATGGAAAGAAGCAAAGGCTTACGATGTGACAAAAGATTTCAGACAGCCGTCACGACGTGCTACTGAACGATATCCTTATGTCACACAAGAAATTCAAAATCGTACAATCGAAATTTTAGCGGAAGTACTAGCCGAAAAAGATGGTATCGATAAAGAACGTTTCGATGAAGATTCCAAGATTAAAGAAAAATACGAAATCATGGCAGACCGTTCTATGCGAACAGACGGCTATCGAATCTTCTCGACGATCAATAAAGATTTGTATGACAAAATGAATGAAGTGGCTGATAACTTCCAGTACTACGGATTTACGTATACTTCAGAATCAGTAGATGAAGAATCAGGTAAAACGATTACTACAGAAAATCCTGTTCAAGTCGGTGCTACGATGCTCGAGAACCATACAGGAAAAGTACTTTCTTTCGTTGGTGGGCGCGATTATGAACTTGAAGCATTGAATCACTCTACACAAGCTTTTCGACAAAATGGTTCTTCTATTAAGCCATTACTTGTTTACGCCCCAGCTATTGAATACGGCGTAATCGGCGCGGGAAGTCCCCTAGTCGATGTGAAATATAATTGGTCTGGTTGGAAACCTGGAAACTATTTTGACCGTGAGCTTGGTGTGCTATCTGCTAGAGAGTCTTTGGCACGTTCACAAAACTTATCAACAGGTCGATTATATAACCAAATCTTTGACCGTAAGCCAATTGATTTCCTTAAGAAAATGAATTTCTCAAAGGTTACGGATGATGATGCTCAAATCCCTGCCGCTTCACTTGGCGGATTGAAGCACGGAGTAACAGTAGAAGAGAATACGAACGCCTTCGCTACATTTGCGAATGGTGGGCAATTTATTGAATCGTATATGATTGAACGGATTGAAGATATGAAAGGCAATATCGTATTTGAACATAAAGCGGAACCCGTAGAAGTGTTCAGTCCAGAAACTTCTTATATCATCACCGATATGATGCGTGATGTATTAAAAGGCAACGGTACAGCTGCGAGATTACCTGGGTTGATGAATTTCCGTCCCGATCTAGCTGCTAAAACGGGTACATCCCAGCATTATGGTGATGCTTGGTTAGTCGGTTATAATCCGAATATATCGCTAGGTGTTTGGATGGGTTATAAAAACCAAAATACACCATTGTATAATGGTTACAACAGTGGTCAAATGCATCCATCAGAACGGACAGCAAGATTGTACGGTCAATTGATGAATACAGCAAACACTGTAATTCCTGAAACCATCAAAGCCAGAGATACATTTAAGCGTCCTGCCGGGGTTGTTACACGTTCATTCTGCGGCATTTCAGGTCTAGCACCTTCAGCAGCTTGTTCAGCAGCAGGACTTGTTCGATCAGATCTATTTAATTCGAAAAAAATGGTTCCAACAAAAGCAGATGATAGTATTGTTTCTTCTGCAGCAGTTCGAGTAAACGGTAAAGTATATCAGGCGTTACCTTCTACACCACGTGAATTTGTCACATCTGGTGGAATCGGCGTAACTACTGAATATGGCAAGCGCATGCTTGGACGTTTAGGCGGAGATGCATCTAAATTATTGGCTGGTCGTGGTGCTTATTCAAGCAGTGTAGCAGGATCTACCTTCCCTGCAGACAATGTACCGCCAGCACCAGTATCAGCCGGACAGAATGGTTCCGTTCTAACATGGACTGGTTCTTCATCAAATGATGTCATTGGTTATTACATCTATCAGAATGGTGTCAGAATCGGTACGGTTCATGACGGAGCATCCAGATCGTATAAAGTCGGGTATGGTTCGTACTATGTGCGCGCAGTAGACATTACTGGCCTGTTATCAGGTCCTTCCAATACAATCACAAATGCCGCACCTGCACCGAAAGCTCAGCCAAAACCTGAGACGAATAGTGATACAAAGCCAGGAACGTCGACTCCAGAAACAAAGCCGGATACCGGTTCTGAAGCGAAACCCGAAACGAAACCTGAAGCTACGCCAGAACCAAAACCAGAAACGAAGCCAGAAGCTACACCGGAACCTAAACCGGATGCAACTCCTGCAGAAAAAGAATAACGGATCAACCGGAATACAATCGTATATTGTATTCCGGTTTTTTCATGAAGCGCTTCTGTACATGCATTTTACTACCTATTCCAAAACCTATGCCCCCGCCCTTGCATCCACACGTCAAATTTAATACCGATAATTCAGTTATTTTATGATAATAATATACTTTTACTATCTATAAATTGTATACTGAATAGAGAGCTACACTAACCGTACCTACAGCGATTATTTATATGTATAAAGGGTAGAATTATTAGGAAGGGGTGAACTGCTTGGAACATATAAAAACCTACTTTTCCAGAACGTTTCCGCATGAAGAAGGTGAGCTTGTCATTGAAGGTCCTGTTTCATCCGAGCAATTGGCATCGTTTGACTTTCATGAAGGACTAAAAGCTTTCCGTCCACCAAAACAACAACAAGAGGCATTAGTGAAGATTGCCGCATTCCCTGAAGGACGTATTAATATAGCGAGAATTGAAAATATGATTATCGGATATGTGACGTACTTGTATCCTGATCCACTTGAACGTTGGTATGAAGCAGACTTAGATAACTTAATAGAGCTAGGCGCCATCGAAGTAGTTGCAGCGTATCGCGGTGCACGTATCGGTAAGTCTTTACTAGAATTATCGATGCTTGATGACGCAATGGAAGATTATATCATCATTACGACAGAATATTATTGGCACTGGGATTTAAAAGGCACAGGGTTAACAGTATGGGATTATCGTAAAATGATGGAGAAAATGATGCGTGCAGGTGGAATGGAATTTTTCTCTACAGATGATCCCGAAGTATGCTCCCACCCTGCCAATGCATTAATGGCAAGGATCGGAAAACGAGTCGATCAAGAATCCATCCAACAATTTGATCGTGTACGTTTCAAAAATCGCGTTAATTACTGAAAGTGAGGAATGGTCATGCTCGTACAAGATATTATGAAAACAGACGTGATTACACTTAATTCCACGCATACGATTGCAGATGCGGTACAACTAATGAAAGAAAAGCGAATTCGGCATATTCCCATTGTAGAAGATGGGCGCGTACAAGGTTTGGTGACAGACCGCGACGTGAAAGAAGCGTCTCCTTCAAGTATTTCTGAGAGACTGGAGCCTTCTCTTTATGAAACAACACTCGATAAAATTATGAAAACCGACTTATTGATCGGACATCCACGGGACTTCGTAGAAGAAGCTGCATTGATGTTCTACACGTACGAAATTGGGTGTCTACCTATCGTTTCCAATTATCAACTCGTCGGAATTTTAACTAAGACGGACTTATTGTATAACTATATTGAACTGACGGGTGCCAATCAGCCAAGTTCTCATATTCAAATTCGTGTACCGAACACCCCTGGCATTCTGTATGAAGTGTCAAAAGTATTCCATGACCACAATACGAACGTGCTCAGTGTACTCGTCTATCCTTATCAAGATGACGAACAGCATAAGATTCTAGCCATCCGGATTAAACGAATGAATCCGCTCCCCATCATCGAAGGGTTAAAAAAACAAGGGTTTGAAGTCCTTTGGCCAAGCGAACCGGAGATGGGCGTATGACAAGACAAGCGAGCTTTATCTTTTCAACCGACCAACTAAACTATGAATTTTCCGATACGCACCCTTTCAATCAAAAAAGAATCGTATTGACCAAGAGTTTACTAGACGAAATGAATACAATTGAACCAGATGAAATCGTCATTCCACGTACAGCAACAGATGAGGAACTGCTTCTAGCTCACGACGCAAAATATATTGAAATCGTAAAAAAAGCGAGTAAAGGTGAAGTGAGTGAAAATATTGGCAGTATCTATGGAATCGGTACAGAAGATACCCCCTTCTTCCATGGCATGCATGACGCCAGTGCATTGCTTGTAGGCGGTACGCTTACTGCGATTGAAGAAGTAATGGAAGGTCGTTCAAGATACGCGTTGAATCTCGGTGGTGGCTTGCATCACGGTTTCCAAGGTAAAGCATCTGGATTTTGTATTTACAACGATAGTTCAGTAGCTATTAAATACTTACAACAAAAGTACGGGGCGCGTGTACTGTATGTAGATACAGATGCCCACCATGGTGACGGAGTGCAATGGACGTTTTACGATGATCCAAACGTCTGCACATTTTCCATCCATGAAACAGGTCGCTATTTATTCCCTGGGACAGGCAATGTGACAGAGCGAGGAAATGGTGCAGGTTATGGCGCTTCATTCAATTTCCCTATCGACGCATTCACAGAAGACGAATCATTCCTGCACATCTATAAAACGGCTCTACGTGAAGTCGCAGCGCACTTTAAACCAGACGTTATCCTTACACAAAATGGAGCCGATGCACACTACTTTGATCCATTGACACATTTATATAGCACAATGAAAATCTACGAAGAGATTCCGAAACTAGCAAAGGAAATTGCTGAAGAATACTGTGACGGCAAATGGATCGCAATTGGTGGCGGTGGATACGATATCTGGCGTGTAGTACCTCGCGCATGGTCACATCTGTGGCTCACGATGAAAGACATCCCAACACCTACTGGGCGACTACCTGAAGCCTGGCTGAGCAAATGGCAACCTGAATCCCCCGTTCCTCTTATCGAGACTTGGGAAGACCCTGATGACTTATACGAAGCAGTCCCTCGAAAAAATGACATCAACGAAAAAAACGAGCAAATGCTAACAAGAGCACTGCACGTCATAAGAAAGTCATAATAAAAAGCAACTTATCGCAAAGATAAGTTGCTTTTGCATTTCCTATTCTCACAGAAAATATATTAAGTGTATAAAATCAGAACAACATATCCGTTTTTCAACAGCGTTATTCTATTTTACTGTCTAACTGACTGCCGCTCTTCCAAATAATAAGGCAAAATAACTTCAGTCTCTTCCACTTCTTCCTCGCTCATTAACTTCGTCAACAAACGCATCGACACAGCGCCTAAATCATACAGGGGCACTACAATCGACGTTAACTGTGGACGCACAATACGCGCTAAAATCGAGTGTTGGAAACAAATAATCTCCATATCTTCAGGAATTCTAAGATTCTTATCACGCACTCCGTTCATGATCCCAACAGCAATTTCATCGCTGCTCGCCATGACAGCGGTCGGAGGATCAGACACTTTACCTAGCCCATTCCAGCTTTCGTACGCGTCATCATACGTATTATCAGTTTCCACGATCAAGGACTCATCGATTGTCATTCCCGCTTCTTCCAACGCACGAATATATCCCACACGCTTGCAGTAACGATTAATGTCGCGCGTAAACGGTCCCGAAACAAAAGCAATGCGTTTGTGGCCGTTGTCAATTAACTTCTTCGTTGCTTCATATGCGGCTTGTTCATGATCAATATTGACAGAGGGTAAACTAGTTTCAAAATCCAACGTCCCTGCTAAGACAATTGGAACATTCGCCGTTTTCATTTCTTTACGTACTTCAGGTGAAATAGAATCACTCATGAAGATCAATCCATCTACTTGCTTACCTAAATGATCTTCAAATAATTCAACCTCTCGAGAGGTACTCTTATCCGAGTTGGAGAGAATGATATTGTATTCATACATTGTGGCAACGTCTGCAATCCCTCTAGATAACTCTGCATAGTAACTCTTGGACATGTCGGGGACTATTACTCCGATCGTCGTAGTGCGCTTGCTGGCCAGTCCACGAGCGACAGCGTTTGGTCGGTACCCTAATCGTTCAATACAGTCCAATACTTTTTTGCGAGTCGCCGGCTTCACGTTTTGATTGCCGTTCACTACACGTGAAACCGTTGCCATCGATACGTTTGCTTCTCTTGCTACATCGTAAATTGTGATAGCCATTTTTGCTCCTCCTATCCTTATTCTCTACTAGTATACCGTGTTCTTACGGATTATAAAGTTTTTCTATGCAGAAATATGCCATTCTATACAGAAAAACACCGAACCTTAGTAATAAAGGTTCGGTGTTGGATGTTTTAAATCGTTTGGTGTGTGTTCATGAAGCGAGTAATCTCTTCGTAGAACTCATCAAACTGTGCAATATCCATTTGCTGCGCTGAATCCGATAATGCTACGGCTGGATCTGGATGAACCTCCGCCATAACGCCGTCTGCTCCTACTGCGATTGCTGCTTTCGCTGTTGGAAGCAATAAATCTTTACGGCCAGTGGAGTGTGTAACGTCCACGAATACCGGTAAGTGCGTTTCTTGCTTCAAGATTGGAACAGCAGAGATATCGAGCGTGTTCCGAGTAGCCGTCTCATATGTACGAATTCCTCGTTCACAAAGCATAATCTCCGTATTACCCTTAGAAATAATATATTCAGCTGCATTGACGAATTCAGAAATCGTTGCAGACATTCCGCGCTTTAGAAGTACTGGTTTGTTGACCATTCCAGCTTCTTTCAGCAATTCAAAGTTCTGCATGTTACGTGCACCGATTTGGATTACATCGATATATTCGAGTGCTTCCTCCAAGTGTGACGGTGTAATGATTTCTGTGACGATAGAAAGTCCAGTTTCATCTGCAACTCGCTTTAGAATTTTTAAACCTTCCAGGCCTAAACCTTGGAAATCATATGGAGATGTACGTGGCTTGTAAGCTCCTCCACGGATCATTGTTAATCCTTTTGCTTTGATTGATTTTGCTACTGACAAAACCTGCTCGTAAGATTCTACTGCACAAGGTCCAAATACGAAAGACGGATTTCCATCTCCGATTTTATGGCCGTTTACATCCACAATCGTGTCTTCAGGTTTTCTAGTACGGGATACGAGCAATGCATTCTTCTGCTCATCTTGCTGTACTTCTAGTGCTGACATGAAAATAGACTTAAATACCTGTTCCAAGATACCGTCTGGCAAAGGACCATTGTTGGCCTTCTTCAAGACGTTGAGCATCTCGCGTTCGCGAACCGGATCATATCTGTTAACACCTTGCTTTTCTTTTAACTTACCAATTTCTTGGATAACACCTGTACGTTCATTGATCAATTTAAGAATATCTAAGTTTAACTGATCAATCGTACCTCTCAACTCACCTAAATCTTGATTGCTCATAATTCTGACTCCTCCCCGTACATATCTCCCTTTTCTAACACCGGAATCTATGGTACATTTTTATATAATAGACCTAGTATAATGAATACTCTTTGAAAAGTCACGCAATTTCACCGAATTAATCCTTATTCACTATTTTCACATAGAAAAAAATTGAAAAGAGGTTGGAAATCCTGATTACTAAGTTATTCGCTCTTGATATCGGGACACGCTCCGTAGTGGGCATTGTATTGGAAGAACAAAACGATTCATTCCATATTGTAGACTTGATTTCAAAAGAACATAAAGAGCGCTCGATGATTGATGGACAAATACATAATATTTTAAGCGTCGCCTCCATAATTCAAGAAATCAAAGAAGAGTTGGAACAAATTCACGGTCCTTTAAAGCGCGTAAGCGTAGCAGCAGCCGGTCGTTCATTGAAAACAGCAGAAGGAACCGTCACCGTCGATATTTCAGAACGAACGTTGATTTCCAAAGAAGACATTAACCGCCTGGAGTTATTAGCGGTACAAAATGCGCAAGAAAAGCTACTTTCCGCACATCAATCACAAGAGGATGACCACTATTATTGTGTTGGTTATTCTGTCTTGTATTATAAATTACATGATGAAAAGATTGGAAGCTTGATAGATCAAACAGGGAACACTGCAACAGTCGAAGTCATCGCTACATTCTTGCCACGAGTAGTTGTGGAATCTTTGCTCGCTGCATTAAAGCGTGCAGACCTTGAGATGGAAGCCTTAACACTCGAGCCGATTGCCGCGATTCATGTACTCGTCCCCCCTTCCATGCGTAGATTAAATATCGCATTGGTCGATATTGGAGCGGGTACATCGGATATTGCCATTGTTAGTGAAAATACCGTGACCGCTTACGGAATGGTGCCCGTGGCAGGCGACGAAATGACCGAAGCGCTAAGCACCCATTATTTGCTCGACTTCCCGATGGCTGAACAAATGAAACGACAAATCAATGATCATGATATCTTGAAAGTTCAAGATATTTTAGGGTTTGAACAAGAAATACCTGCTGAAGAAGTGATTGATGTAATTAAACCTTCCGTGAAGCATTTAGCTTTGTCGATCGCTAATGAAATCAAACGATTGAACCATAACACTTCTCCACAGGCGGTTATGATTGTGGGTGGAGGTGGATTAACACCTACTCTCACAAAAGAAGTGAGTACGCAACTAGACCTTCCTGAAAACCGAGTAGCCATTCGAAGTCTAGATGCCCTTTCAGGTGTCACACTTTCGGATCAGATCGAAGCTTCCCCTGCACTTGTCACGCCAATCGGTATCGCAATTGCAGCGCAAAGAGCACCCATTCACTATATTTCCCTGAGTGTCAATGAACAATCCATTCGACTATTCGAATTAAAAGAGCTGACAGTAGGTGACGCTTTGCTTGCAGCCCGTATTTCCGCTAGACAATTGTATGGTAAACCAGGGCTTGCATTGACTGTAAAAGTAAATGGACAATGGCGGACGCTTCCTGGCGAGCACGGTTCCTCGACGACCATCCTGTTAAACGGCACTGAAGCCGGCACAAAGGACAGCATAGCAAATCAGGACAACATTGAGTTGTTGTTCGGCAAAGACGGTACAGACGCTATAGCGACAGTCAGGGACTTGATGGATACACCTCAATCGATCACGTATCAACTGAACGGAGTAAGTAAGACTGCTATAGGCGAAATCCTGCTAAACGGAAAGTCCGTTACGATGGATACCGAGATTGCAGACCGAGATGAATTAACCTTACAACAAACAACAAGAGTAAAAGATATCTTAATGCCCCATTCAATTTCTGAAACGGACGCGTATACGATTATATGGAATGGTACTCCCCATCGTTTAAAGCAACGTGAGACCGTCTATATCGCAAACGGCCAAATAGTATCGGATGACTACCAGATTCAGTCAGATGATCACATCGAAACGCGTCATCCTAGTGCTCTTTCATTAAAAGAAATAGCGAAAGATTTGGATATTGTTCTTGAAGAGCGTGCTGATATACTGTTTAACGAAAAACCTATCGTCATTAAGAAGCAACGAACTGCCGTCTATGTAAACGAAAAACCAGCAAGTCTTGACTACCGTGTACAGTCAAACGACAAAGTAGAGTTTAAAGTATTATCCCATTCTCCTATTATATTTAGTGATATATTTTCATTCACTGATTTCACGTTACCTACGCAGTCCACGGCATCTTATCGATTACTGCGTAACGGTGAATCCATTCGCTTCAATGATTTGATATTCGGCGGCGACCAACTAGAGATCCTATTCGAATAAAAGCTACGCTGTGCAGTTTTGCATAGCGTAGCTTTTTATAGCATATTTTTCATCTAACAGTGTGCAAAAAAACCTTCCAATAAAGGAAGGTTTTTAACTATTACTTAGAGTGGCTTTTGTTGTTACTGTTTGAAGATGTATTATTTCCTTTAGACTGCTCATTCTTTTTAGCAGTAGTATCTGCTTTAGGTGATTTATTATCTTCTTTTTTATTTGAAGAATCTTTTGCTTTTGAAAGATTTCCGGATTCTTCGTTATTTTCTTTTGTACCTTTATAGTCCACTGCTTCTTCTCCTTCAGATGATACAGTTCCGTCATCCATAGGAATGTTTGCCTTTGATGTTGCTGATTTCACCTTACCTACTAGCTGCTCAGATTGCTCTTGGATGTTGTGGGACAGCTCGGAAGTTTTGTCTTTTGCCGCTGAAGTGAATGCTGCTGTTTTTTCTTTTGCAGTATCCGTTAAGTCAGCTGTATAATCTTTTGCCGCACTTGAGTATTCTGCCGCTTTGTCTTTCGCTGTACTAGACAGCTCAGCAGCTTTATCTTTCGCTGTGCTGGATAGTTCTACTGCTTTGTCTTTCGCTGTTGAACTCAATTCAATACTTTTCTCTTTCAGATGTGAAGCTTGTGTAGTTAAATCTTCACGCATTTCACGACCAGTTTTCGGTGCCAGGAATAGCGCAGTTGCCGCTCCAATAACTCCACCAATGATTGCGCCGGCAATGAAACTTCCTGTGCCGCTGCTATCTTCATCATACAGGTCATTTGTTGAACGGTATGTGTAGTTTGCTGGATATTGTGGCTGTCCATAAGTGTTTGAATAGTTACCTTGGTTGTTGTTGTAGTTTGGTTTGTTTTCTGTCATTTTTTTCTTCCTCCTGTGAATTAGCTGTTTTTTGTATGTTTCAAAGGAAAATGCTTGTACTAGGAGCGCGCTTTGTACACTGTCCAACCGGTGGACTTTTCAGGTTGCCGTTCCTTTATTTGATCGTATAGACCAACCGCAACAGTTCCCCATTGTACTACTTGCGCGATTTTATCACTGTTTTGTTCAGCTTGGGTAGTGACTGAGCTCGAGATCCGATGAACGGATTGATTGAGCGTATTCACTGAGTCGCCTACACCCTTTACCGCATCCACCACAGTGTTCAGCTTGTCCGCTTTCCCTTGCAGATCTTCGGCCAGCTGATTCGTTTTTTGTAGGAGCTGTGTACTTTCTGTAGTCACTCCTTCCAATTGCTTTGATAAGTCATCCACTGTATGCGAGACACTTTGTAAAGATGTTTTTAAAGACCCCAATGTCATCGCCAGACTTACACAAAGAATAAGAAATGCGATTGCCGCAATTACTGCAGCAATGTAAAGTAAATTGATCACCTTCGTAATCCTCCTAGAGCATATTCTTACGAAAACTTTACCCCTCTTTCAGAGTTTCTAAACTTTTCGTCCTACTACTCCTGTTCGACATAACTTAGCTATTCCCTTTATCAAATTACTAAAACTTCTAAAAAAAACGAGAGACAGCCCTCTCATAAAAGATTAGGCTGTCTCTTCTTTAGTTATATCGGATTTGAATAGCTTTAAATATTGTTGGATATCCCCAGCTCCCATGAATAGGATTACAGGATTTTGATGTGCCGCTAGACCTGACATATCATCCATTTTCAAATGTTGAGATTGCGGAATTTTATCAACCAAATCTTGAATTGTTAAACTTCCTTCTTGCTCTCTTGCAGATCCGAAAATATCACATAGGTACACATGATCTGCTTCAGAAAGACTTTCTGCAAATTGATCTAGCATCGCAGCTGTTCTGCTGAAAGTATGTGGTTGGAATACAGCAATCACTTCACGGTTTGGATATTTTTGACGTGCCGAGTCCAATGTCGCACGAATTTCCGTTGGGTGATGGGCATAATCGTCCACGATAACACGATTTTCTAATTCCATGACAGAAAAACGTCTTTTCACACCCGTAAACGTCGCGAAGCGTTCATCTACAATTTCAGCTGGAATATTCTCATAGTGACATAGCGTAATAACGCCCAATGCATTTTTAATAGCATGATCACCTGTCTGCATAATAGTGAAGCGATGATAGAATTCATTTCGGATGAATACATCAAACGAGCAACCATGTTGATCTTTTTCAATATTCGCCGCGTAGAAATCATTAGATGAATCTAACCCGTAATAGACAATCGGAACCTGGCATTGTAGCTTTTGAAGATTATCGTCGTCTCCGCAAGCAATTAACGCCTTTTTGACTTGGCTTGCCATTTCTCCAAATGCGTCTAGAATATCATCTAAACTTGTAAAATAGTCCGGATGATCGAAATCAATATTCGTCATGATCGCATAGTCTGGATAGTATGCCAAAAAGTGACGTTTGTATTCACATGCTTCAAATACAAAGTACTCTGTGTCCTTGACACCTTTTCCTGTACCGTCTCCAATTAAGAAAGAAGTTGGGGCAAAGCCACCTAAAACGTGCGCAAGCAAGCCTGTGGTAGATGTTTTACCATGTGTTCCCGTTACCCCAATGGATGTGAACTGTTCCATGTATGAGCCGAGGAAGTCATGATAACGAATAACCTCTAAACCAAGTTCTTTAGCACGAACTAATTCAGGATGGTCATCTTTAAATGCGTTCCCCGCAATCACTTTCATACCTGGCTGAATATTATTTTCGTCAAAAGAAAGTACTTTTATATTTCTTTCATGTAAAGGATCTTCTGTAAAAAAGTATTTTTCTACGTCAGAACCTTGAACTGTGTAAGAAGAATCATGTAGTAACTGGGCAAGGGAACTCATTCCTGATCCTTTAATGCCTGTAAAGTGAAACAATGTCATATTGAAACCTCCCGGGAATTCTTTCATCCCTCTTTTTACCTCCGACTGTCCTAAAATAAACTCGGAGATTATTTCTTGTCATAGTATATCATGTGTTCGTTAAAAGTTTAGATACGAACGTGTGGATTTTTTTACTTCATGAAGCTTTCAAATGCTTGTTCAGTCAAAAAGACATCGCGCGCTCTGCTTCCTCTTTGTTCAGATATAAATTGATTTGCTTCCATTCGGTCAATTAACTTCGCCGCTCGGTTGTACCCGATGCTGAAATGACGCTGTAATGACGAGGTCGATGCACTCCCCTGCTCTATGACAAAGCTGCAGGCTTGCTCAAATAACGGGTCCGATTCCTCTTCTTGGACAGCGGCTGCCAGCAAATCATCTTGGCCGAATAAGTAATTCGGTTCTGCTTCATTACGAACATGTTCTATTATACGCTCGATTTCATCATCCGTGACAAATGTCCCCTGAAGACGGACAGGCGCTGATTGACCATTCCCTAAGTACAACATATCTCCTTTACCAAGTAGACGATCTGCCCCTACCGAATCCAGGATAGTCCTTGAATCCACCTGTGAGGAAACAGCGAATGCAATGCGTGTTGGGATGTTGGCTTTGATCGTTCCGGTAATGACATCAACAGAAGGTCGCTGTGTCGCAATGATCAAATGAATACCGCAAGCTCTTGCTTTTTGCGTAATTCGGCTAATCGACACTTCTACATCTGCAGGAGCCATCATCATTAGATCAGCTAATTCGTCGATCACTACTAAGATATAAGGCATCTTTAAAGAGAAACGGCGTGATTCCATGACCATTTCGTTATAGCGTTCTATATTACGTACTGCGGAATGCGCAAATAATTCATAACGTCTTTCCATCTCATTGACTGCCCATTTCAACGCTGCAGTAGCTGCTTTAACATCCGTAATAACAGGACTCAACAAGTGAGGAATACCATTATAAGGTGCTAGCTCAACCATTTTAGGATCAATAAGTAATAATTTCAAGTCATGATGCGAAGCTTTATACAGCAAACTGATCAGTATAGAGTTGATACATACGGATTTACCGGAACCTGTTGCACCAGCAATCATTCCGTGTGGCATCTTCCGCAAATCAATCGTTTGCGGCTCCCCTGTCAAGCTTAGTCCGAGCACTGCCTCTAAAGGTGAGTCGGAATTCGTGAATGCGTCACTATCAATAACCTCTGAAATTCGAACAGCACGTGTTTTACGATTCGGGATTTCAATACCGATCATACTTGTTCCTGGAATGGGTGCTTGGATACGAATATCCCTAGCCGCCAAAGCCAATTTTAAGTCATCAGTTAAATTTCGAATCTTACTGACTTTTGTTCCCTGCATTACAGTTAATTCAAACATCGTCACAGCAGGTCCTTGAACCGCTTGTACGACAGTCGCTTGTACAGCGAAGTGAGAAAGAGTATCTTCTAATGTTTCAGATTGCGATGCAAGCCACTCTTCATCTATTATTTCTTCTTCTGGAGGTGCAAGATACTGCATAGTAGGGAATCCATAATGGGGCGGTTCTTCTTCAACTGTTTCCGCCTCTGGTTCTTCTACAATCGTTTCGGAAGTTGACGCAACAGTTTCTGTCACTACGACTTGAGACTCTTTCGCAATGGCTTCCGGCTCTTCCGCGCGTGGTTCTACTATCACAGTCTGTTGTTCTTCAACTACGGGTTGTAGTTGTTCTAGCGCCTCTGCTTGTTCCACTGTAGGCTGCTGAACTTGATCCGTTTCTATTTCAAACGACTCTTCTACTGCTTTTTTCTTTGCGGCATTTTCTGCAAGTAGCTCTTCTACTCTAGCAGCTAATCTTTCTTTATCAGATTTAAGCATCAACACATTAAATGGTACGATTTTTTCTTTCTTGATCGGTTCTTCTTGCTCTTCCATATCATCCATTTCGGATGCCACTTCTTCTACATCTTGTTCTTCAACTTCTTCGTCCAATGGAACAATTATTGGTTCTTCAGGTGTTTCTACAAATTCCTTTGTTTCAGTTGCCAACTGCTCAGGCTCTTTTACTTCTACTTTCACTTCCGTTGCTTCTTCTGTTTGCTCTACATCTTCTACGGCAGAGACTACAAGTGACTCTTCTGGCTCTATAATGATCTCTTCTGTTTCAGAATAATCGTTGTCATGCACAGCTACTTCTTCTTCTGCCACTGGCTCTTCTTCGGTCTGTTCAACGCGAACCATATCATCTTCGGGCTCTTTTTCAGATGCAAATGAAACCGTTTCTTCGATTACATCAGTATGTTCTTCTGTAGAAGTCATTTTTGGCTGTCTTTTTTCTGATGAACTAGCGAATAGCGGTGCTTCGCTTGGTTGTTGATTAGTAATCAATGATAGTGGCAATTCCTCATCCAGATCTTCTAGCTGGCTGTGTAATTCTTGATCTTTCATATCTTTCTTTTCTATAACCGACTCCATAGCTTCACTAATGGGTGAACTACTTTTCAGTCCGTAAATAGGAGACGGCACATGTGTAGGCGTAAATGGTCTTCTCATCTTCTTTGGCTTTTCAATTTTCACAGGTTCCTGTTGCTGATATGAAGGTTCCTGTGGTTCAGCAGGATGCTTAGATTCATATGGTTCGATTCGCTGCGGCTCTGCATGCAAATTCCGTTCAGATTTCCCCCCAGAAAACGGAAGAGGTAACGGATTGGATGTAGGCGGAATAATACGCGCGAATTCACGTCTAGTCTCCGCACGATACACTTTACCATTGGTCTCATAACGGCCTGGCCAACGTTCATTCTGTTGCAAAGGAATGATTTCATACGGCTCTTCAACTATTTCATCTTGCAAATAATCTTTTGTATATTCATCATGATGGGTCTGTGGTTCCCACCCATAAATTTCATAGTCAGAAACTATCGGAAATCTAAAGTTCGTTTTTTTATTTTCATCAAGGTTTTCATCGTTTTTTTCATTAAGTTTTTCATTGTATATTTCATTGTTATTTGCAGGAGTTTTTTGCTCATATAAAGGTTCATCTTTTTCATTGCCTTCTTCCATTTGCTGAAGGCGTCTTTTCATATTCCGTAACCAGCTCAAATATATCACTCTTTTCATGTCAATCATTTCATTTTAACAGGTTCTCTATGAGGAAATCAAACAGTTCTATGTACTTTCCGTATAAAATAGTGATTTGTAACCCTATGTAACAATAATACAAAAAAGCTTTTGCTACAAGCTTAACGAGCCTTGTGCAAAAGCTATTCACTATGGATATATTTACATCTTACGCTTCGAAAGCTTCTCCGACGATTCGGTCATCTTCCAATACAAGAATACCTTTTTCTTCAGGTGCATCTTTCAAGCCCAATTCTTTAGCAGAACAGATCATGCCTGATGAAGCGACTCCACGAAGTTCAGCATCGCGAATGACCATACCTGAAGGCATGACAGCACCCACTTTCGCTACCACTACTTTCTGTCCTGCTTCTACGTTAGGTGCGCCACAAACGATCTGTAGAGTCCCCTCCCCTACTTCCACTTGGCAAATATTTAATTTATCTGCGTTTGGGTGCTTCTCTTTCTCTGCAACATAACCCACTACAAATTTAGGAGTGAAATCCAATTCAAGCTCTAAGTCTATGTCATTTTCTTTCAGGGCATTTTGCAATTGTTCGCCAAGCTCTTCTGTCAACTCTACTTGACCTACTGCTGAAATTGGAAAATAGCTTGTAGCATTAAATAAATTGAACGCCACAACGTTTCCTGTCTTTTCCTCTTTGATCACTGTTACATTATTTGTTCTTTCAGCTACAATAGCTGCTGGTCTTTCTGTTGTAAGTTGTACGAACAATACGTCGCCAACACCTTCTGGATTATAAAAGATATTCATTTTTTCTTTTCCCTTCTAGCCAATCTGTTTTTTGCCATAATGAAAATTGGTTCGAGTTTACCATCTTCATAAATGAAAGATAGTGACGTAACAGGAACGGCACCTGTTGTGAAAAACTGCATAGCGATTTGCGCAATGACGTCATAACCTGTGTCATTTCGGATATCACCGATTATTAACACGTCTTGGTGAGGAACAGAAACAACCATATGCCCCTCGATTTTCTGTTCCATTTCCTTCAAGAAAGGTTGGTTCAATATTCTGCTTGCATCATAGCCATCATTATTATTGATGAAGTAGAAGATATTGTCAGATACGATGTCCTGCTTATAAGCTGTTGGTAACGTCTTGACTTTAAACATCGCAACTTCCTGAATTTCCTGTTCTGACATCTGCATATCGGAAAGCATACCGTGGTCAATCAAGCGGTAGGTATTTCCTAAATCCAACGCGTAGAAAATCCGTGTTTCTGCCGTATGATCTTTCGTCAAGAAAGTTTCTCCAGCAGAACTTTCAGTCGGGAATGAAGTTGAACGGATGACTGGGAAAATATTGTTTTCCCCTGCAAAACCTTTTGCATGTTCTTGCTCCATTGCGCTGAACGTCTCTAGGATGGTATAGGCTACCTCATCGATTGCACGCTCTTTTTTTTGCTCATATTTTGATAAAATTTCAGGTAACGAGATATCAATACCTTTATGAAGAGTATGGTGGACAATTCGCAATTTGTCTGCCTTTCGATCAAATTGCCAATCAAAGTTCTCTTTAGGTAAGCGGTTCTTCAGCTCTTCTACCAAATCTTTAGCTTCCATTCGTCGTCCCTCTCCTTCCGTACTCAATTTTTTTTATTGATCATCATGTTGAACTGAACGAGCAATTTCCATCATTTTTTCCAAGTAAGCGCTAGTGTTTGCTTCGTCTGTTACAGTTTCCACCTTCGCTCCACCTACGTTTGCAATTAACTCTACTTGCTTTTCACCTTTTTGAATAACCGCCACAAAGCCAAATGCTTCATCTTTAGAAAATGTTTGTGCACCTACTAAGTTTTCCGGTTCATCCGTCAATAGCACATCATAATAGACATGGCTATTTTTCTTTTCATTCGGATTAACGGTTAAGTAAAATGAATCATGTCGTTTAGTTAAGACAATCGTTTGTGAAGTTGATTCTTCATCTACACGTATAGTTGGCGGTTTATAGAAGTCGATATCGCCTACCGTATGATTCGTTTTTTTGCTATTCAATTCAAATACTTTTTTCGCTGAGACAAATGCATCGTCAGTACGGACTTCTACTTTCTGATTGCATCCTACTAATACGACAGCTAGTAGCAACAGCAAGAAAACCTTTCCACTTCGCAACATTCAGGTTCCCCCCTTCTCTACTTTCGTTCACTTTTCTATCAGTCCTATTCTAATCGCACGCTGTCGCTATTGCAATCGTCAACTCTGCCGTGACAGGCTATACAAGAGCTGACCGATTAATAACTGCATAATATGTTCAAAAAGTGCATCTCTTGGTACAAGTTGCGCTGTCAACATTCCCATTGCGCCTTCTGACATACGGACATTTCGCTTTTTAAAATAGTCATCCACCGCGTCGCCCAGTTCTCTACCACTGCGAATTTCATCAGCCAGTTCTTCTGGCAACGGAATTTGAGCGCCCGCGGCAGTATACGTTTTGCCTTCCGGTGTAGTGAGGGCTCCCCAATTGCAAAGATACATGGTGTCCGCAATCATGTGGACACCACCTTCCAAGCCAATACCATACGTATCGTTTGCAACAGCAACCGATCGATTAATCGCACCTTGACGTGTTTCCTCTTCACTCATCGGCTGGGCGCTGACGCCTGACGAAACGGACACGGAAGAAACAGAACTATTTTCCAGACACCGCTCGATGATTCGAACGACCGCACGCTTCTTGGCCTGATTTTCAGAGCCTAGAATAAATTCCATTCAGTCCCCTCTTTTCTAAGAGCCTAGCCATTTTGCTTTAACGTTTCTACTGTAGTTTTATCACATGCTTTTACTAACTTTGTAATTAATTCCTTCGCTGCTGCATAATCATCTGTGTGGATGATCGAAGCCGCAGTGTGGATGTAGCGAGAACAAATACCAATGACTGCACTTGGGACGCCGTTATTCGCCACATGTACCTGCCCTGCATCTGTACCGCCTTGGGAAACAAAATATTGATACGGGATATTGTGAGTTTCAGCGGTATCTAAAACGAACTCTCGCATGCCTCGATGAGTGATCATCGAACGGTCCATGATACGCAATAATGCGCCTTGGCCCAACTGCCCAAATTCTTTTTTATTGCCGCTTGCATCATTTGCAGGACTTGCATCGAGTGCAAAGAATAGGTCCGGATCAATCATGCGAGCCGCTGTTTGCGCTCCACGTAAACCGACTTCTTCCATAACTGTTGCACCTGAATACAATGTGTTTGGCAACGTTTCATTTTTTACTTCTTGCAAGAGTTCAACAGCTAGACCGCAGCCATATCGATTATCCCACGCTTTGGCCATAATCTTCTTTGGATTTGCCATAGGTGTGAACGGACAGATTGGCAAGATCTGCTGGCCCGGACGAATTCCGAAGCTCTCTGCATCCGCTTTATCATCTGCGCCTACATCGATCAGCATATTTTTGATATCCATCGGTTTACTGCGCTCTGCATCACTTAATAAGTGTGGCGGAATCGATCCAATAACTCCCGTAATTTCTGTATCTTCCGTGATGATCTGGACTCGTTGCGCAAGTAGGACTTGGTTCCACCAGCCACCTAACGGCTGAAAACGAAGCATACCATTATCTGTAATACCCGTTACCATGAAGCCGACTTCATCCATATGTCCCGCAACCATGATCTTCGGTTGATCTTCTTTTCCGTGGCGAACGCCAAAGATTCCACCCAAACCATCTTGAATAATCTCATCCGAATTTTGTGCCAGCTGCTCACGCATAAAAGCCCGGACACGGTATTCATTACCTGGTGCGCCCGGAAGTTCAGTCAGTGTACGAAATAACTCTAATGTTTCTTTTTTCATCTAAATCCCTCACTTTTTCAGTCTATTCGTATTATATCCAGTAAACAAACAGATGAAAACTAATTAGGTTAACAATCTGCTTTACACAAAGGTGCCATATTTTACCGATTACTCAAGCGAGAAAAGCTTTTGAATCGCCATGCCCTTTTAAACTATGTTACACTATAAGAAAAGATTTGCGAAGGAGGCTGCATTAAGCCATGAGAGTAAAAGATTTTGTTGCTGGAATTTTAACCGGAGTTGCTGCAGGCGTAGTAGTGAATGAGGCATTTAACCGTTATAACGAAGAAGTACCTGCTGACAACGTACTCAAAAAAGTAAAAGACGCATTTAAAGAAGAAGGACCAATCGACGGTTCTTGGATCGTAATGAAGCCAGAACCTTACACAAACCATGTCATCTCCATGGACGTTTACCGTGGTGGCGTTTCACGTATGAAAGACGGCAAGCTAGAGCAATATGAATTCGCAGCAGATGCGAAAACAGGCACTGTCGTAGAGCTAGTTCGCCAGTAATCTATACTTAACTATACGAAAAGAGACTATCCGAGAAGTATCTACTTCTCGGATAGCCTCTTTTTTTAACAGGTATTTTACATACAGAAAAAGACAACCCCCGCGTAAATGGGATCTGTACCTAGGACTTAATTTTTCAACAATGCATATACGTTCAAACGTCAGAAGATGACGCCAGTTGATCGTAAGTGCAAGGCGGCGACTCCTAGTGGATCAGCGTGAGCCTTGAGACCCCGCAGGAACGAAGTGACGAGGAGGCTCAAGCCACGCCCACAGGAAAGCGTCCGCCTGGAACGTCGATCAACTGCGCCTCCCCGTCTAATCACTTGAACTTGAACTTGAACTTGAACTCAACCTTTACCGTGTACGAGGCAAGCTATCCACAATCTTCTTTCCATCCTCACTAAACTTCGCCATGCGATACACAGCATCATGATAGAAAATAAAACCATATTCATTTGGAAGCGCTTCCTTCATAATGCGCTCTTTCGCAAAAATCGAGTCCATTGGATAATCATCATAAGCTAATACCCACAACGGGTTCGTATGCGCATGCGTCGGCATAATATCCGCCATATGAATCAGCGTCTCGCCGTCCTGTTCTAACTTAATCACACTATGACCATCACTATGACCGCCAGTATGTATCATTTTTATGCCCGGCACTACTTCGATTTCATCTTCAAACGTTGTCACTTGTCCTTGAATCGGTTCCCAGTTTTCTTTCCAGTACGTATTTCGAGAGCGAATATTTGGTTCTCTCATTTCGTCCCACTCGACTTGTGAAGTGTAGATCTTTGCATTTTTAAACACTGAAACGAGCTGATTGCCTTCCCATTGCGTCAAACCTGCCGCATGGTCATTGTGAAGATGGGACATCAACACAACATCGATATCATCCGGTGTCATACCTAGTTCTTCCAAGCTCTCTTCTACACGCGTTTCAGCACGCACACCCAAATTGCGCTTTTTCTTCTCGTCCAACTTACCTTTACCTATACCTGAATCGATTAAATAATTTTTGCCTTCGTATTGAATTAGGATTGGGTCTGTTCGTAGTTCAATCAAATTGTTTTCATCTGCTTCATAGCGTCTTGACCATAATGCTTTCGGAACGACACCGAACATCGTACCGCCATCCAAATAGTTTACGCCACCGTCTAACCACGTTAGTTTCATGTCATGAAAAGTTAATTGATCCATTATATTTCCTCCCTACATTCCTAAATTATCTGTTGTAATGACGTGATACTTCTCCACCAACCCCTATAGCGTGAGTGGAAAAGTATCACGTCAGACAACTAGTGATCTAGCCAATTAATCAGCTTTGGTACTGTGCTTCCAAACGATAAATCGGTTGACCTTTACTTGAGAACTTTTCTTCGTACTCTGTTAACACATTGTCTTCCGGCATGTTTGCATGTAAATCCAGTGAAACGGTTAGCAGTTTCATGCCATAGTTCGTCAAGGAGACAAGAGAATACTCAAACAACGGACGATTGTCTGTCTTAAAGTGAATTTCTCTATTCTCCTTCAAAACACCTTCATATTTCGCTAAAAAGTTTGGATGTGTCAAACGACGTTTCTCATGGCGATCTTTTGGCCACGGATCAGAAAAGTTCAAATAGACTCGATCAATCTCGGATTTTGCAAAAATGGCTTCTAATTCTTCGCCATTCACACGCATCAAACGTAGATTGGCAGGTTTTTCTGCCTCGATCGTTTTCTCTAACGCCGAAACGATAACATTATCAAAATGTTCAATACCGATATAATTAATTTCTGGATTAGCCAATGCCATTCCAATAACAAATTGTCCTTTTCCTGTACCTACTTCAATATGGATCGGAGAATCGTTTCCGAACTCTTCCGCCCAATGACTTTTCTTGCCTTCTGGATCCAAAATCAATACATCCGGATGCTCTGCCATGAAATCTTTTGCCCATGGCTTATTTCGTAAACGCATACTGGTTACACTCTCTCTTTGTCTGTGATTTCTAGTCTATTACTCTTCCACGATTTCTTCCGCATCAAATAATCGGCTCATTGCTGTAGTTTGTGCATGATCCAAAATAGCCTGCGCCGCTTTAAATTGGGTATGCTTCATAGGACTCGGATTGCTACATAACTTTGTCAGCCATTGTTCATACGTTTTACGGTCAATCGTAGTAACTTCAAATGGCGTTCCTGGATAATCAATATAGCCCGTTCTTGAAACAATCAATTTCTTGATCGGAATCTCCACTTTCGCTGCTTTGAAAAATGATGAAACAACTTTCTCCATCCTACTGAGCGCTATAGTAGGATTCAGTACTTTCTCTTCTTGATCCCCAAACTTTTTGAGCCAAAATCTTTCGCCAGTACCTATGTACGCAGCCAATCTTTCATCTTCGAGCACCGTTATGCAGTAGCAAGTAGTAGGTGCCAATAAGATAATGTCTAACTCGACAGGCGCTTTATTCACTTTGACGATTGGATAATAAAACAACAAAAAGCTATCAGGTAAACGTAATGTCAGTTGTTTCAATAATGGGTCAGAGAAATACTTCGGGTCTACACGAGATCGATCATACAATGTAGAACTCGCCCACTTTAATTGGAATTGAAACAATTGATCGCGATATGCCTTCTTTAATTGCTCAACATTTAAAGGTTGCCCCGAGATGGAAGCTTGAAAATCCAAATCATCGTCTTGATCTTCCGCACCATCCTCTGAAACTGTAAACTCTTGCGCGAACTCCACATCTCTTCTTTTACGCCATTTTCCGAATAATACCGTATACCATCTTGAACGCTCTTGCACATCTTCTGGAAAAATAGCCGCTTGCTCTACATGCAAATCAGCACCGTGTTCCCATTGATTTTTAATACGCTTCCATTGATAACGTTTTAAACGGATAAATTGAGTAGGATAGCGCGTTAAGTCATTCTCGTAACGAGATACATAATCGACGAGTTTAACTAGCTGGGCCATTTGATTCTCTTTCCTCAACATTACCAGACGCTACTAACATCGGAATCTGTGCATCAAACGCAACTTGCAACTTTCTCGTCAACGGACCTGGGACTCCTTGTCCTATAGGTTGCTGATCAATCGTCACGGCAGGCGTAATCTCTGCATTCGTCGATGTATAGAAAAACTCATCCATTTCTAATGCTTGCGGCAGCGTGAATTCTTTTTCTTCAACCGGAATATTCAAATTCTTAGCTAACTGCAAAACGACACGACGAGTAATCCCGTTAAGGATAAAGTTATTCGCAGGGTGCGTGTATAGAACGCCATCCTTAATGCCGAATACATTAGAAGATGAGCCTTCACGTACCAACCCGTTACGTACGAATAGCGCTTCTTGACATCCATGATCAAATGCCTCTTGTTTCGCCATCACATTGCCGAGTAGGTTCAAACTCTTTATATCACAACGAAGCCAACGTACATCTTCCACAGACTTCATGGCAGCACCTTGCTGAAGATAGTGCATAGGACGTTCATTTTCTACCGCGTACCCAACTACGACAGGCTGAATACTTTCAGGGAATTGGTGAACGCGTGGCGCAACACCACGGGTTACTTGTAAATAGATATGTCCCATAGTAATTTCATTTTCAGTTTGAAGTTTTTGTATGATCTCGCCTAATTCTTCAATAGTATATGGCATGGCCATACGAATCTTTTCTGCACTTTCTATTAAACGCTCCAAATGTTCTTGTGCAGTGTACAATGCGCCATCGTATATTTTAATTACTTCGTAGACGCCATCGCCAAAAGCATAACCACGATCATTTACGGATACATGTACTTCATCTTCTTCTAGAAACTTTCCGTCTTTAAAATAGATCATACCACCGTCACCTCTTCTGTTATGAAACTTCAAGCTGTCATACCGCCAGTTTCTTCTGTTCCTATTTTCACATGTTTACCGAATAAAATCAATTAGACCTTGATAAGAGCATCAATGTATTTTCTTGTTAACAGAGAAAACTAGCTAACTGTCTAACTTAAAAACTATTAATTCGAACTTATACAAATTAACAAGCGAAAACATGTGCGCTTTTGTCTATAATGCGTTATACTACTAGTGTCAGAATCATTCACTAACTATTCTGGCATAACATAGTATCGAGGAGCGGATCAGGAAAGATATTATCAGAGAATACCCCAACAGTCTTCTTTTGCAATGTTGGCGTGAAAATATGAAGATGAAGGAGTGGTTTCTTAGATGAACCCAGCTACCGATCGCATGTTAATTCGTATCAAAGATGTCTATCTGTTCATTCGGGATAACGGAAAAGTAACGACGGAGGATGTGGCGGATGAATTCAACATTTCAACCCGCACAGCTCAACGCGACTTAAACGTTCTGGAGTACAATGAATTGATTAAGAGCTCAGTCCGCGGCGAATGGACGACGACGTCCAAGAAAGTGAAATTATCTTCCTGATCCTGTCTCCTATATACACGTTTACAAAGCAAAAAGGCTGACGCTTTTGCATCAGCCTTTTTGCTTGGAACGATCTATTTCTTTCAACTGCTGTAATTCCTCATCCGTCAACTCCCGGTATTCCCCTAACTCCAAATCTGGATCTAATTCTAGAGGTCCCATTGTTAAACGCTTCAGGTATACCACTTTTTTCCCTACCGCTTCAAACATTCGCTTTACTTGATGAAACTTTCCTTCTGTAATCGTCAATTCAATTTCTGACTCTTCAGCAGAATGCAAGATATGTAAAATACCCGGCTTCGTTTCATAAGCATCATCCAAGATCACGCCGCGCGCAAAGGCTTCAGTGTCTTCTTCCGTTACAACTCCTGCCACTTTCGCGTAATACGTTTTGGGTACTTCTTTTTTAGGTGACAATAAATTATGCGCAAGCTTTCCGTCATTTGTCAGCAATAATAATCCTTCTGTGTCTTTATCTAAACGACCTACAGGAAACGGTTCGAAATGTCGATCTTCTCCTGCAAGTAAATCAACAACCGTTTGATCACGGTTATCTTCCGTCGCAGATAAGACACCAGGTGGTTTGTGCATCATCAGATAGATGAATTCTTTATAAACCACTTCTTCACCTAGAAGTGAAATATTGTCCGAAACTGGATCCACGTGCTGGGCAGGATCTTTCATCACTGCCCCATTGACGCGGATCATGCCTTTTTTCAACAGTTGTCGAACTTCTTTACGTGAACCGTATCCTGTATTTGATAATAATTTATCGAGTCTCATTCATTACCCTCCAAGTCCGATGCGTCTCATAATACGTGTCAGACGATCACCGAATAGTTGTTGTGCAAGTCCTGATTTCAAAGCGAGGAATCCGTAAATTACCATACCGACGCCCGTTCCAATCATGACATACAGCAAAGCTTGCCAACGACCTACAGGAATATGCGCCATGTTCAGACCTTTGTTCGTCAGCCAAACACCAGCAAACATCACCGCGTTGAACGCCAAAATCAGGAATAAGCGTCTAATGACCATTTCAGATTTATAATTCAATGCTTTTTTAATGACGAGCAAGTTAATACCAACCGCTACTGAATAGCCAATTGCGGTAGCTAAAATCGCACCGTTTGTTTCAAACATCTTGATCAATGGGATGTTGATCAGCATCTTAATAAGTAGTCCCAGTAACGAAGTAAAGACGATCCATTTGTGATGATCAATTCCTTGCAAGATCGCAGCCGTTACCGTGAACATCGCGAAAAGAATCGCAACTGGTGCATAAGAAGCCAATACGCTAGCACCCGCCACATCATGCTGATACAAGAATTGATACACTTCACTGTTTAAGACAATTAATCCTATTACCATAGGAATCGTCAAGAACAACATAATTTGATACGTCTGATCCAGTGAACGCGTAACGCCTTTTTGATTGTTCATCGTATAGTCTTTCGTAATAATTGAAATAAGTGCCATGGAAAAACCAGTCGCAACCATTACGGGAATCATGACAATTTTATGTGTCAAAAAGTTTAATTTCGTTAAATACAAATCCGATACACTAGCGAGACCAATAGAACTCATCGCACCGTTAAATGTAATCATATCGACAAATTGATAGATTGGATTGATTGTTCCAACTAGCACAAACGGTAAAACATAGGCAAATACTTCTTTATAAATTTGTTTTAGCGGGATGGAACTTGCCGGCGGACTGTTCGATAATAAATAATCAAATTCATCTCTATACTTCTTCCAATAATAGTAGAGACTCCACAGACCTGCAAGCGCACCAATGAATGCCGCAAACACCGCAAATTGAACTGCGATTCTTGGTGACAGACCTAGTACATTGACGACTACGAATGCACCGACTAGGACAACAATAATTCGTACAATCTGTTCAATTAATTGGGAAACAGAAGTCGGTTCAAATTTTTGATACCCTTGAAGGTATCCACGTGCAATACTCAGTAACGGAACCGCAAGTAACGCAAAACTTACCCAGCGAATGACTGTCGCAATATCGTGTACGGTAAAAATCTGTTCATCGCTTTTGATGACGAGTTCGGCAATGGGATTCGCAAGGAAAAACAATGCAAGAAATGACAGAAAACCAGTTACGGACATAACGACCATACCCGATTTCATTAATTTCCTGCCGGTCGCATAATCGCCTAATGCATTATACTTGGAGACGAATTTGGATATCGCAAGAGGTGCTCCAGATACGGCTACTGCTAGCGCTAAGTTATAAGGTATGTATGCGTATTGATAGAGTCCAACACTATTCTCTCCAACGATTGCATAAAACGGAATTACATAAAGTAAACCAAGTGCTTTCGATAAAAATAGGCCAATCGTTAAAATGGCCGTGCCCTTCAATAAATTCGATGCCATAATTGATTCCTTCCATTCCTTAAGAGATACTTGTATAGTTTACCCCTCGACACTCATTTGTACAATCTTTAACTGAAGACTAAATCAAAAAGCAATCGCACCTATATGGTGTATAATGAAAGACAAAACGAAATGAAAGAGTGGTTCTACAATGTATGATGTAATCGTAATCGGTGGCGGACCTTCAGGCTTAATGGCCTCCATTGCGGCAGCCGAACAAAAAAAGCGTGTGCTGCTAATTGAAAAAGGGCGAAAGCTCGGCAATAAATTAGCCATTTCTGGCGGCGGTCGCTGCAACGTCACAAATAGATTGTCACAAGAAGAAATTATTAAACATATTCCAGGTAA
Organism: Sporosarcina ureae; assembly: GCF_029267015.1. Taxonomy (GTDB): domain Bacteria; phylum Bacillota; class Bacilli; order Bacillales_A; family Planococcaceae; genus Sporosarcina; species Sporosarcina ureae_D. The sequence goes on from NZ_JARIEA010000044.1 coordinate 31,863, forward strand.
CGGAAAGTTCTTATACGGACCGTTCTCTGTTTTCAATAATCAAGATATCATTCAGTACTTCGAAGGGCTCGGTGTACCATTAAAAGAAGAAGATCATGGCCGTATGTTCCCTGTTTCAAATAAATCCAAAGACGTCGTCAATGCGTTATTGAATCAAATGGATGAACTTGGCGTAGAAATACGCTTAGAAAGTCGTGTACAAAAGTTGCTGATGGACGACGAAAAAATTCTTGGGATCCGATTAGAAGACGGTGAAGAGATCCGCTCGCATGCGGTAGTAGTTGCAGTCGGCGGCAAAGCGGTTCCGCAAACAGGAAGTACGGGAGATGGCTATCCTTGGGCTGAACGCGCGGGACATACTGTCACGACACTATATCCAACAGAAGTGCCTTTGCTATCACGAGAACCATTTATCGTTTCAAAAGATTTACAAGGCCTCGCACTACGTGACGCAAAAGTATCTGTTTTGAATAAAAAAGGCAAAACTCTCGTAACCCACCACATGGATATGTTATTCACTCACTTTGGATTAAGCGGTCCTGCCATTTTACGTTGCAGTCAGTATGTGGTGAAAGAACAGATGAAGAATGGCAAGCAGCCAGTTTTGCTTCAAATTGATTCGATACCTGATCAGCACGAAGAGCAACTAACACAAACTATCGCGAAGATTTTAAAAGATGAACCTAAAAAACAAATCAAAACTTCATTAAAAGGACTTGTTCCTGAACGTTGGTTGCTGTTTTTATTGAAAAAGGCGGGAATTAGCGAAACAGAAATCGGTCTAGATATTAAACCGGAAGATGTTCGCACACTCGCCCAACTTTTGAAAACATTCCCTGTGCATATTACAGGTACGCAACCAATCGAGAAGGCTTTCGTAACAGGCGGCGGAGTTTCCGTTAAAGAAGTCGAGCCGAAGACGATGGCTTCACGAAAAAAGATCGGACTGTTCTTCTGTGGCGAAATTTTAGACATCCACGGCTATACGGGCGGTTATAACATTACCGCAGCGCTTGTGACAGGTCGATTAGCTGGGATGAATGCCGGTTTGGCTGACTGACTGTTTTTTCTATGAGCGGATATGAGTCGGCTATGATCGGTTAGCGTGTGTGATAGAGCACTCAACCTGTTTCATAGAGCGCTTAACGCATGCCATAGAGCACTAATCCCATCCGATAGAGCGCTTATCGCGTATGTATGAGCACAACCAAATATCCAAGACACTATAAAAAGCCGGTAGGAGAAATAAATCTCCTACCGGCTTTTCCCATTTCATTACCCTGCTACGATATTAACTAGACGCCCAGGAATCGCGATAATTTTCTTCAATTCCTTGCCTTCCATCCACTGCTTCACGTCTTCATTTTCCAAAGCCGCTTGTTCTAATTCTTCTTTCGTGCAATCTCTCGCTACGGTAATTTTCGCACGGATTTTTCCGTTGATTTGTACCGCCACTTCCACTGTGTCATCCGACAATTTCGACTCATCAAATGTTGGCCACTGTGCGTAAGCAATCGTGTCCGTGTGCCCTAGTTTCGACCACAGTTCTTCAGCCAAGTGAGGTGTGATAGGTGAAATTAATAATAGGAATCCTTCGATGTATGCTTTTGGCAACTTCTCCGCTTTATAGCTTTCATTGATGAAGACCATCAATTGGGAGATCGCTGTATTATTGCGCATCGCTTCGAAATCCTCTGTAACTTTTTTGACAGTTTGATTATAGACTTTTTCTAGTGGTCCGCCTGTTTCATCCGTCAATTTATCCGTCAACGTATCATCTTCATTGACGAGTAAGCGCCAAATGCGGTCTAGGAAACGACGTGATCCGTCTAAACCATTCGTCGACCATTCTTTCGATGCGTCAAGTGGTCCCATGAACATTTCATAAATACGCAATGTATCTGCACCGTGTGAATGAACGATATCATCCGGGTTGATGACGTTGCCTAGTGATTTAGACATTTTCACATGTCCTTCACCTAAGATCATTCCTTGGTTAAAGAGCTTTTGGAACGGTTCTTTCGTTTGTACAACACCGATATCGTACAATACTTTATGCCAGAAACGAGCATACAATAAATGCAGTACCGCGTGCTCCGCTCCACCTACATAGATATCAACCGGCAACCAGCGCTCAGCCAACTTTGGATCAATGATCATATCATCGTTATTCGGATCGATATAACGCAAGTAATACCAGCAGCTTCCTGCCCATTGTGGCATCGTGTTCGTTTCACGTCGACCTTTCATACCTGTTTTTGGATCCACTACATTGACCCACTCCGTAATGTTTGCAAGTGGTGATTCACCTGTTCCACTCGGTTTAATATTGTCTGTTACCGGCAACATCAATGGCAACTCCGATTCATCGACAGTAGTCATAGTGCCGTCTTCCCAATGAATGACAGGAATCGGCTCGCCCCAATAACGCTGACGAGAAAATAACCAATCGCGCAAACGATACGTAATTTTGCGTTCGCCGTTACCATTCTCTTCGAACCACTCAATGGATTTTGTAATGGCTTCTTCTTTTCCTAAACCGTTTAAGAAGTCCGAGTTCACATGCTCGCCTTCTCCTGCATAGGCTTCTTCTTCAACGTTACCGCCTGCCACTACTTCTACAATCGGTAAATCGAATTTTTTTGCGAATTCATAGTCACGCTCATCATGTGCAGGTACTGCCATGATCGCACCTGTACCGTAAGTAGCCAAGACGTAATCTGCGATCCAGATCGGCATCTTCTCGCCACTTGCTGGGTTAATCGCATACGCTCCAGTGAATACGCCTGTTTTATCTTTCGCTAAATCTGTACGCTCAAGATCACTCTTAGATTTCACTGCATCAATATACGCTTCTACCGCTTCACGCTGATCGTCTGTTGTGATCGTGCTAACCAATTTAAGCTCAGGAGCGAGAACTGCATACGTCGCACCGAAAATCGTATCAGGACGTGTAGTAAAGGCTTCGAATGAATGCTCAGTATCCGCAATTTCGAATTTCAGCTGCGCGCCTTCAGAACGACCAATCCAGTTACGCTGCATGTCTTTCAAGCTCTCAGGCCAATCCAAATCATCCAAGTCTTCTAACAGACGATCTGCATATTCCGTAATACGCAAAACCCATTGGCGCATCGGACGACGTTCAACCGGGTGATTTCCACGTTCAGACAATCCGTCGATCACTTCTTCATTCGCAAGAACTGTTCCTAACGCCGGGCACCAGTTGACAGCTACTTCATCGATATACGCAAGGCCACGCTTATAAAGTTGAATGAAAATCCACTGCGTCCATTTGTAATAGCTTGGGTCCGTTGTATTGATTTCACGAGACCAATCATACGAAAATCCAAGATCCTGCATTTGGCGTTTAAACGTTGCAATGTTCTTTGCTGTGAATTCAGCTGGATCATTCCCTGTATCAATTGCATACTGCTCAGCAGGCAATCCGAAAGCATCCCATCCCATTGGGTGCAAAACGTTATATCCTTGCTTACGTTTGAATGCACTCAAAATATCTGTCGCGATATAGCCAAGTGGATGTCCAACGTGAAGGCCAGCACCTGACGGATAAGGGAACATATCCAACGCATAAAACTTAGGCTTGGATGGATCATCAATCATTTTGTATGTATCGTGATCTTCCCAATACTTTTGCCACTTCTCTTCAATTTGCGTGTGTTTATAACTCATGTCAAAAATTCCTCCAATGTAATCTAATTTCTGTTTCTTGTATTGGTGAGTACAGATAAAAAAAGACTCTCGTCCCTCTATAAAGGGACGAGAGTCTATATAGTTTCCCGCGGTACCACCCAAATTGACGGATTACGCCGTCCAACTTGATTCCTTAACGCGGAGTACGGTATTAGTTACAAGTATTCACCAATACAGGCTCAAAGGCGAGTTCGTTCCACACTAATACAGACTTGCACTGGCCGTCTGCTCTCTAAAAAGTAGCGTATGAAGTACTATTCCTCATCATTGCCTTCATTATTTTCTTCAGTTTACCCGAAACAGAAGATGAATACAAGCCTTCTCTGTTGGTTTTTGTCGTATACCAAACAGTTCATGCAATTTGTTATGTGATCTCTCCGTATATTCCGTGGTACAATGTCTGATGTAAAGGAGCTGTACATAATGAATGAAATCAATCTTCCGTTTCCAAGTGAAGGGAAACGATACCATACATGGTCAAGACATTTGAAGGATACATTCGGTTGTAAAATTGCGAAAGTTGCGCTAGATGCGGGATTTGACTGCCCAAATCGTGACGGTACCGTTGCGCATGGCGGCTGTACATTTTGTAGCGTAGCAGGTTCAGGTGATTTTGCAGGAGATCGCGTAGATGCAATTGAAGTCCAATTCGCCGAAATCAAAGAGCGATCCCAACGCAAATGGAAAGACGCAAAATATATGGCCTATTTCCAAGCGTATACGAATACTCACGCCCCTCTTCCTGTTCTAAAAGAAAAGTTCGAAGCAGCGTTAGCCCAAGAAGGCGTTGTGGCATTATCCATCGCGACGCGTCCTGATTGTCTACCGGATGACGTAGTAGAATATTTAGCTGAACTTAATGAACGCACGTATTTGTGGGTGGAGCTCGGTTTACAAACGGTACATGAATCTACAGCCAAACTCGTGAACCGCGCCCATGATTTCGAATGCTATAAAGAAGGCGTCGACAAGTTACGTAAGCACAATATCAATATCTGCAGCCATATCATCAACGGCCTACCCGGTGAAACAGAGGAAATGATGATGGAAACCGCTCAAGCCGTTGCCGAACTTGATGTACAAGGTATTAAAATTCATTTGCTACATTTATTAAAAGGAACACCCATGGTGAAGCAGTACGAAAAAGGCAAACTAGAATTCCTAACGAAGGAAGCGTATATCAACCTAGTCGTCGATCAACTGGAAATCATGCCTCCTGAAATGATCGTACATCGTATCACTGGTGATGGCCCTATCGATTTATTAATCGGACCGATGTGGAGCGTTACGAAATGGGAAGTGCTAAATGGTATTGATCAGGAGCTTGAAAGACGCAATAGCTGGCAAGGGAAAAAACATTTACAAGAGGTGAAATAATGTGACAGACATCTTGTTGCATCGCGTATTGCCGATAGCAAAACGTCTGATTTCGGAACGCGTGCAACCTGGAGATACAGTAGTCGATGCGACTGCTGGCAATGGTAATGACACAGTCTTCTTAGCTGAATTAGTCGGTGACGAAGGACAAGTAGTAGCATTTGATATTCAGCAACAAGCACTTGATGTAACAAAGCATAAACTTGGTGACATGGCTAGTCGTACTGCATTAGTTCATGACAGTCATGCGAACGTTTGCAACTATGTGCAAAGTGAAATTAGCGGTGCTATGTTCAATTTAGGGTATTTGCCATATAGCGAAGATCTCAGTATCGTCACGACCCCTTCATCAACCATTGCGGCACTCGAGTCGTTGCTTAGTTTGCTGAAAAAGTCAGGCATTATAACGATCACAGTCTATGACGGACATGAAGGTGGCAAAGAGGAACGTGATGCGTTGCTCGATTACGTCTCGACATTACATCAAGGTGATGTTCATGCCATCCGATATGAATTGCTTAACCAAAGAAGAAACCCTCCGTTTTTGCTTGCGCTCGAGAAGATGAAAGACTTTACTGAAGTACGGAAGTTAGAAGCCGGAGAATCATAAAGCTCGTTGCCACGATCCATGTGGCAACGAGCTTTTCTTAGAAGAATTTACGAATGTCTGCGATTGTATCCGTTTCAAGGAAGTCGACTTCCATTGCAAATCGCTTTAGTTTTTCTGCTGTTTCGTGCGCAGAACTTAACTGCCCTTCTTGCTTGTACGCCTCAAAACGTTTCAAGTGTGGAAATTGTTGTTCAGATGATGAGCGAATTGTCTCCTGCATCCCTGTGTCGATAATTCCCGGCGCGATAGAAACAACACCCGTTGGATAGCTAGTTGCTTTTTGCTCCAACGCAATAACACGCGAAAATTGATCAAGTCCTGCCTTTGTCGTGCAATACACTCCCCACCCTTCAGAAGCGCTACGTCCTGCTCCAGAAGAGATGTTCATGATTTTCTTCGTTCCCATAAAATCTTTCAATGTATCGATAAATGTATTCGTTAATAAAATAGGTGCCGTTAAATTTACTTTAATCGCCTGCTCTACTTTTTGAGGATCCAATGAACCGACTAAACTAATCGGGTCAACCATACCTGCATTATTGATGAGCGTGAATGAGCTAGCTTCTCCAATATGCTGACTAATTACGCCTTGTAAAATAGCAGTCGCTTTCTCAACATCAACTAGATCCACTTCAAACATTGATTGTTCTTGTTCAGGGTTTGTCCGTGCCAAGCCGTACACCGTAGCTCCCGCTTCTTTGTATTGACACAGTAGTTCTTTCCCTATACCTTTTGATGCTCCTGTAATAATGATAACATCCATATGTATCCGCTCCTTTTTTATACGATTCAACTAGTTAGTGATTCCACATATACCGCTACATCTTCCACAGTTTTATTCGGTAACTCAAAAAATAATATCCAACAATACACTGCGATAGCTAAAATAATGACGATCAATAAAATCAATTGACGCTTATTCATTAATTCACGTCCTTTACACATGGTTCCGCTCTTTCATTTCTACTATATCACAACAAAAAATGGGCTCGCCACTGTTTGAATGGCGAACCCAGCAATCTAAATTAAGTTTGCGAAGCAAATTTATGTGCACCACCATTTTTTATACGCAGTAAATCCGCTAGCGTCTTCACGCCATGACGATCGAGTTTTCTCAGTAACGCTGTGAATACATGTGCTGTCGTCAAAGCATCTCCTAGCGCACGGTGACGTTCAAAGATCTCTGTACCAAATAGACGCGCATAGTCTTCCAAGTCTTGTTGCTCACCTGTAGGATCCAAATAGTTGATCAAATGCATCGTATCAAATGAAGTCGGTGTTTGAAATGTGCATTTCTGACGACTTAATTCTTTCTTTATGACCATTTCATCAAAGCTAACATGATGCCCAACCCAGCCCGCACTTTTATGTTTTTCAATAAACGCAAAGTATTCTTCAATAGCAGGTAATGGCATAGGTGCATGATCAACTTGTGATTGCTGTATAGAAGTCAGTTTGCTAATGACAGGAGGAATATCCCTCGATGGATTCACAAATGTTTGAAATACATGATCGGTAACCTCGAAACCCTCTACTTGCACGGCACCTATCTCAATCATTCGATCATCTGCTCCAATAGCGAAACCAGTAGTTTCTGTGTCAAATACTGTGAAGTTCATGTCTTGCAGTGGCGTATTCAACTGTAGTGATTGTTGTAATTCATACGTCAACTTTTTCTTTTTCCAAAACATAATGTCGCCCCCTATCTATATAGTACATTATGTACGAGCTGTGTACAGGGACCTTTATCTATATTATCTTATAGTTTTGATAATAAATGTGATTGAAGAGCTCTGACCGTGTCTAGTGTTGTTCGCAATTCATTCAATTCCCATCTTCGCAGATCGCGCAAATCGATTTCCGTAGAAATTTTCTCTCCACGTAAATGTTTTTCCCATGACATAGTAATTCTAATACTTAAAGATATTTCATAAGCATGACGAACCTCTTCTGCAAAGTCTTTCGTGATTTTCTTCTTTTTCTGCAAAGCTGAAATAATCTCAAGTGGCGTTGCATTTATAATCCCATTACTAACTCCTAAAATTTGCAAACAGTGATGAAGTGGAAATAGCGCATGTTTTTTAATATCAATAATATCTGCTTTACTGCGCCCTCTGAAAATATTCAAGAAGTTTTGTTGCAATTGTGGGATCGGCTTCTCTTTTTCTTGTTGCGCCATATAGTAAATAAAAGTGGCAGACTTCTTCAAAAGACCATGAACCATCGTGATAAAACGTTCATTAACAGCAGATTCACCGTATAGGAAGCGGAATGATAGGAAGTTGTATCCGAGCAGTATTTGTTCAGGTGTAGATTGAAGAGCCCATTGACGAATACGTTCATGCCAAATCGCCATCGTTCCACGCCACTGCGTCTCGCTAGCCATCATAAATCCGATACATCTCGTATAACCTGCCTGCTCAAGATGAACCACAATTTCATTACCTAGAAGTTCAAAATATTTCTCGACATACTCAGATTCTTCCCTCGATACATCTTCGTAGACGAGAAAATGGTCTTGATCGGTCAGCATGAACTGCTCTCCACGTGCTCCACTTCCCATCTGGTACCAAGCAAACGGAACGGGTGGCATTCCTTTCCCTTGATCTTCAAGAGACTGTACAGCAAGCATGACGCAATGTTTCGCCAGTCGATCATAAAACTTCGTCACGATTTCCAATGTGTGAATAGTCGATATTTCATCTTGAATTAAATTAGATAGCACATCATAAATCGCCGCTTTTACAACTGGCAAATTTTCGAAGGAAGCTTCTTCTATCGTTTTTAATATATTCATGGAATTACGATCACGTTTCGTCATCAATGTAGCGAACGTTACAATGCCTACAGGTTTACCTGCTTTTACAACTGGCAAATGCTTTATTCCATGTTTATAGAATTTAGTCAAAGCTTCATAATAATAATCGGTTACTCTTACCGTATGCGGCTTTTTCGTCATAATGTCTTTTGCTCGCAGTTCATTTGGCGAAGCGCCGTCTGCTATTACACGTTCAACAAGATCTTTTTCGGTTACGATTCCAATAAGTTTACCTGCCTGATCTGTAATAACAATTGAACTAATCGAGTTTTTAATCATTAATTCCGCAATTTCTTTTGTTTCTGCTTCCGCATGAATCGTTATAACCGGACTACTCATGAAATCTTGCACACGACGGACATACGGCTCACTCTCGCCATATTCGTCAGCCAAACGAACTTGCTCCCCTAAAGAGGTATATACATTCGCCAAGCGAATCGACATCTTGCGTAATACATAATCACGTACATTTTGATCGTCCATACGTTTTTTTATCACTTCATACGGAACTTGCAGACAAATCGAGTCTTCTGCTACCACCATATCAATGTGATGCTTATCAAGCGGTCTCGCCATTTCCCCCAAGTAGTAAGCAAAATTGGAAAAGCCGATGATTTCATCTTCCTGAATAAATTCTAACGTTACCGAACTGCCATCTTGTCCTTCTATTTGAACCTCTGCCGATCCTTTTAACACGATGAGCAATCCTTCTTGTGGTGTTTTGAAATAGTTGGATTTATCCGCTTCCTCATATATCTTTAATTTACAACCTAACAATAATTGATCGAATTCCTTTTCTGTTGTATCGATAAATAAAGGATTCCTATGGACTTTATCATATAATTCACGATCTTTTACCGTCTTCAACATTTCAAAACCTCCTGTTCATGTATACCTTAACAAAGCGCTCACTTCATATTATTCGAAGATAGATGTCAACAGTACCGTTATATTTAGGTTAAACAATATTCCAGCCAGGAAAATCGATAAAAAAAACGGTCTCTTCTTCTGACATACTGACAGAAGAGGAGACCGTTAGTTGTAAATCTAGCTAGTTATTATAAATCAAGCTCTTTGTATCCAGTTTCTGCTTTGAAACGAACTTCTGCATAAGAAACTTCGTCTTTTTCATGACGCTTAGAACTAACAACTGTACCGATCCATGCAGCAAGGAAACCTGCTGGTACGGAAACAATAGCCGGGTTAGCATAAGGGAAGATTGGATTACCAGTAATAAGTGTCATTCCTTCAACTGGGTTCATTACAGATGGGCTGACCGCAACAAGAACTAGCGCTACGATAAGACCTGTTAACATCGATGCTACAGCACCTGTTGTGTTAAATTTCTTCCAATAGATTGTTAATAGAATTGTTGGTACGTTTGCCGATGCAGCAACACAGAATGCCAGTGATACTAAGAACGCAACGTTCAACTTTTCAGAACCTAATGCAAGAAGGATTGAGAATACTCCGATTGCAATTGAAGCCCAACGAGCTGCAGCAACCTGTTGTTTCTCAGTTACATTACCATTTTTGAAGATTTGTCCATAAATATCGTGAGCGATTGCAGAAGCACCTGAAAGTACAAGTCCTGCAACAACTGCCAGGATTGTAGCAAATGCAACAGCAGCTACGAATGACTCAAGGGCATCTCCACCAAGAACTCCAGCGAGCATTGGTGCTGCCATGTTTCCTGCGGCGTTTTCTGCGATGATTGCGTCCGCTCCAACGAATTTAGCTGCGCCAAATCCAAGGAAGATCGTCAATACATAGAAGATACCAATAATCCATACAGAATAAATTACGGAAGAACGTGCTGTTTTCGCATCTTTAACTGTGAAGAAACGCATTAAGATGTGTGGAAGACCAGCAGTACCTAAAACTAGTGCGATCAATACAGAGATAAGACCGATTGTGTCTTTATAAACAACCCCTGAGTGAAGGAATGCTTCACCATGCGGAGTAGCAGTTTTCATTGTCTCGAACATACCGATGAAGTTAAAGTTAAATTTCATAAGTACTAAGAAGGAGATAATAATTGTACCCAACATCAAAAGAATAGCCTTAACGATTTGTACCCAGCTTGTTGCAGTCATTCCACCGAATAGAACGTAGATCAACATCATTGTTCCAACGATTAGAACCGCAATCCAATACTCGATACCGAATAATAATTTAATAAGAGCACCCGCACCAACTAATTGTGCAAGCATGTAGAACATTACGATTGTAATTGTGTTCAATGCTGCTGCTCCACGCACTTTCTTAGCGCCGAAACGAGCACCGATCATATCTGCCATCGTAAACTTACCTAAGTTACGTAGTGGCTCAGCAATTAGGAATAGAACAACTAGATATGCTGTTAACCAACCAATACTGTAATAGAAACCATCAAATCCGTTAAGTGAAATCGCACCTGCGATACCTAGGAATGATGCTGCTGATAAATAGTCACCAGCGATAGCCATACCGTTTTGCCAACCTGTTAATGAACCACCGGCAGTATAGAAATCACTTGCCGTAGTTGTTTGCTTTGCCGCCCAATATGTAATGTAGAGCGTCAACGCGATTACCGCGAAGAATATAGCATAGGAAATCCAACTCATGAACACAACCCCCTTATTTTAGAACGTTTTTCTCTATAATTTTGTCTACTTCAATATCAAAGTGTTTTGCTTTATTCATGTATATGGATGTGAACACCCACACCATAATGAACATCGAGAATGCATAGATCCAAGTCCATGTCATTGCGCCAATTGCTGGTGTTTCAAGAATTTTTGTATAACCTGTTAAGAGTGGAAGAATAAAGTACGCTGCGAAGAAGAAAATAACAAAAGGTGTGGAGAAGCTCTTCTTTCTTTTAACAAGACCTTTAAAGTCTTCAGTTTGAACGAGTTTTTCATAGTCTAATGTGGATTTACCACGCGAAACTTGATTAGTCATTAGTTAATCCCCTTTCTATTTTATATAAATTAGCAAATTGGTTCTTATTCCCCTCCTTTTATTGAAAACGCTTTCATCCCTGAGCCAAATAGACAATATGTTACAGTGGATGTAATTGTTCATTTGTTATAGTACACATGTAAACAATAACAAAATTCTGCTAGTTTTGCAATACCCTTTTTTGAAGATTTGTAAAATTTAATCTACTAAGCTAACGCAAAACCCACATAGACATAAATCTATCAAATACAGGCAGAAACTACAAGAACTATTTAAAATTATTTCATTTGAACCTTTAAAAATAATCAAAATTCATTATTGGAATTTCCATTTATTTTTGCAAGTTTTGAATAATACTGTTAAACAACAGTGAAAAGATGTAGTATATTGTATATCGGCTGTTAGTGCAATTCGACTTATGTAAAGACAACTTTTATAGAAAGATGGTGTGATATAATGCCTATCCCTACTAATCATGCACAACCTGTACGTAAAACCGCTAAGGAAAATGCGTTTAGTCAATTACAGAAGTGGATTATCGACGGAACACTCCAACCTGGAGAAAAGCTAAATGACGTAGAATTAGCAGAAGCACTCGGAGTGAGTCGTACGCCTATACGTGAGTCACTTCAATTATTGGAAGTACAAGGATTCGTTCAGATGTTCCCCGGTAAAGCTACGCAAGTAACCGATGTAGATCGTGAATCTATTTCTGATTTACTCCCCCCACTTGCTGCACTACAGGCACTCTCAGCTGAACTTTCCATACCTAATCTAACTGACAGTGTGATCAAGAAATTACGTGACACGAATAAGAAATTTGCGCTAGCAGTTGAAAAGGAAGACTATTTCCAAGCTCTGAAAATTGATGAAAAGTTTCACCAAATCATTGTCGACACAGCTAATAACCCATATATTTCTTCTTTGCTTGTCTCCCTGCAAGCTCATGTGCGCAGACTTTTCTTCCATAATTCCATTATATTGACGGAGAAATCGATTGCAGAACATGAACAAATTATAGATTTGATGAGCAAGCGTGACGGTGAGCAAGTTACAACTGTTATGCGAGAAAATTGGTTACGAGCCATCGAGGAGTTTCACTCTATAAAAGAATGAACTCAGAAATAGACGTGAAAACAGGATCCAATATATCGGATCCTGTTTTTCTTTTATATTTTATTACTATTCGGACCCGGTTCGATATTCACTGCTTCTTTATTGGATAATGCTACAGCTAAAGCTGTGATTACCGTCACAATCAGTACAGGAACTAACCAGCCGATGCCTTGCGCGTAGTATGGAATGTATGCTGTATATATGTCATCTACAGTGACAAGCCAGTTCGGCATATTCTTTTCTACCAGAGTGTAAAATTTCACGAGCGCTTCAACAAAGCTTATTAGGAACGCCATGATCGTCGCCGTTCGATATACTAAGCTAGATTGACGGAATAAGGGACCGGTGAACGTCAATATGATTAGTACCATCGCCAGAGGATAGAGTAATACAAGTACCGGAATAGAATAATTAATAATATTTGCTAGACCAAAGTTTGCTACAACCAAGCAGAATGTCGAAAAGAACACTACAAATAATTTATAGCTGATTTTAGGGATAATCGCATGAAAATACTCTCCACATGCTGTAAGTAGGCCAATTGCGGTTGTCAGGCACGCTAACATAATCACTACGCCCAGTAACAATAGACCTGTCGTACCAAATAAGTGTGAGGCAGTCTCACTTAAAACAGATCCTCCACCATCAAGATAACCAAATAAATCAACTGAAGTAGTACCCAGATACGCAATACCTAAATATATTATGGCTAAAAATCCAGAGGCTACAAGTCCAGTTTTAGCAGTAGAAGCCAATATCTGCTTTTTACTAGTAATCCCCATCGCATGCAATGCATTTATGACAATAATTCCGAAAACGAGTGAAGCCAATGCATCCATCGTATTGTACCCTTCAAGGAAACCAGTAAAGAACGGCGTTTCATTGTATGGAGCTTGTGAAACTTGTGCACTTCCCATTGGATTTAGAAGAGTCATACCAATTAAACCAATCAATAAAATAATGATAAGCGGAGACAAATACTTACCCACTCGATCAACGATTTTGGCAGGGTTTAATGATAACCACATGCTGATTCCAAAGAATGCCAATGTAAATAGGAAACGGGCAAGATCAATAGAAAAGCCATTCAAAAATGGAGCGACCCCAATGTCAAATGCTACAGCTCCTGTACGAGGTGCAGCAAAAAAAGGGCCAATTGTTAAGTAAAGTATCGCTGTAAATACAACAGCATATACCGGGTGAATTCGACTTGCCAAGTCTTGTAAATCTTTCTTGCCAGAGAAACCGATAGCCAATATACCTAAAAAGGGTAAACCAACTCCGGTGAATAAAAAGCCAAGCATTGCTTTCCACGTTTGATCTCCAGCAAGCTGTCCAAGCTCTGCCGGGAAAATTAGATTACCTGCTCCAAAAAATAATGCGAATAGCATAACACCAATAACTAAGCTAGATGAAAACGATAATTTTTTCTCCATATGTTTCAAAATCCTCCCAAAAACAACAGCACTTATTTGTATGCAATATATCACGTTCCCTCATATTACTCTTCCCTATTTAGAAAATCAACAGCCAACTAAATCATTTAACTTTTGCATTTATTGCCAACTTACTGACTATTGTCTTTTTCTATATTATGTTATTCTCAAAATAGAAAAAACTGAACTTTTTTAAAGATCAGTTTAAAGTAAAATATGAGATATTAATTAATAGTGGTTAAGATCTTGCGTTAAAAATGTAGGAGAGCGTCCGCTTGGAACCTCGTTCAGCGATACCTTCTCCTTATTCACCCCCGATATATAAACTGAAAACCACAACATCAATTCAACACGAATTTCGTCTGACTGTATCCCTCTTTCAACTTAGTTACTTGCAACGTAGCAGGGATAGCCTCTTTCATCTCATCGATATGTGAAATGACACCAATCATTCTGCCTGACTGTTGAAGAGCAATTAGCGTATCAATAGCTTTCTGAATAGCTTCTTCATCCAAGGCTCCAAAACCTTCATCGATAAACATTGTTTCCATGCGAACGGCACCTTGGAAGCTTTGAATGACATCCGCCATCCCTAGTGCCAAACATAGAGAGGCGTTGAACTTCTCTCCACCTGATAACGTCTTGACGTCTCGGGTCTGTCCTGTATACGCATCATGGACATCTATGCCTAAACCACTTTGCTTTCCTCTAGTTTCTTGACGATCACTACGTACTAATTCATACTGTCCGTTCGATAAATCACGCAAGCGAATATTGGCTGCTTGAATGATACGTTCTAAATACTCGATTTGAATATAACGTTCAAATGATATTTTCAATTGGTTTTGACCACGAACTATATCGTATAAATTTGCAATCTTTCCGTAGGTCTTTTCAAGTTCGGCTTCTTTTGATTTGCTTGTTTCTAATTCTTTGTGCAGATCTTGTGCGGCCTGTTGCCAAGCTTTTGATTGATTATACAGGGCAAACGCTTCTTCATATTGTATTTTCAGCGCTTCTACCTGATTCTCCATAATCGCCATGTCCATCGGTTGTTTGCCCTCTACAGACTTCTTGAGTTCTGCTACGGTTGATTTCAACGTGTGAAGCGTTTGTGCGAATGTTTGAAGTTGTTGCTGGATAGCCTGGCGTTTTTGTGTCGGCAGTTTTACTTGTAAATAATTTTCTTCTGAAGTAAATCCTTCTTCTTTTAGACGTTGAGTAAATGAAACTATACTCTGATCCAACTTTTCTTTCATATCTGCAAGTGACTTCTTCTCTAGATCTTCTCGAGATTCCCATTTTGTTTTTTCTGTTGTAACATCTTGTAATCTCTGTTGAATAGATTTCCAAGCATTTTCAAGTTGTAGATTTGTTGCTTCTTTAGATTGAATTTGTTTTTGCAACGCGGATAGCTCTTGTAGGTTTTCCGGAACAGTTGCAAGCACGTGTTCATACAGTGCTTGTTTCGTTTCAAGTTCTCCTTTTGATTCGTTACGTTGCTGCTCTAATCTTTTTATTTCTGTAGCAAGCTTTTCCATCGCTAGTTCTGATTGACTTTGTTGTTCTTTTCTTTTTTTCAGTAATTCTCGTTTACTTCTAAGCACGGACACCTTTTCCGTCAACTCATTTTGTTCTTTTTGATAATCATGACTTAAATCTACTTGTTGTTCATGTAGTTCAGCCTCACTTGCCTCAATACGCTGTTGTACTTGCTGTAATTCAGCTTGTTTAAGAAGGAAAGTCTGTTCTTTATGCGTCAACTCAAGTTTCGCTGTGTCTAACTGTTGCTTGGATACAAGCTCTCCTTCCGACTCTCCTGCCTTTTTAGGGTGCTCGATACTACCGCAAACAGGACAAGATTCTCCGTCATGCAGTGCAGCAGCGAGGATTGCCGCTTGATTGCCAATCCAATGATTCTCAAGCGCTTGGTAGACTTCTGTGTACTGCTTTACTTGTTGCTCGGCTATTTTATACTGGACTTCGAGCTCTTTTTTAGTTGCTAGTTGTTGCCCATGAGATAGTACTTGCTTCGCGATGGCTTTAGTATTTGCAAGTTCCTCTAGCAACTGTTCATATTGATCTAATGAAGTTTCTAATTCTTTTATTTCGTTTTTTTGAACATTCATCATTTCTTTTTGCTGATCATACGCTTGTTTATTTCCTAGTAAGGACTCTTCTACTTCCTTGACGTTTTTCTTGAGTGACTCTAGCACTTGTCGTTGCGTAGCGAGACCCGACACTGTTGGAAGAAGCTGATTCAACGTTAGTAACTCTTCTTTTATTTCATTTCTTTCAGGTTCTTTAGCTAGTTCTTGTTCAAAAGATGCCTGTGTTGACACGAACTTTTCCTCTATAGCGGCGAGGGCTGTCACAGCTTCAGAGTAGCTTTGATCTTTTTTCTGCCATTCCGCTTGATTCGTCTTCACGAGTTGTTCTACATCTTCTAATCTTGCCGCCTGTTCCGCTTGTTGCAGCTGTTGTTCCAGTATTTTCATCTCTTGTTCTTTCGCTTGCAAACTACCTAGTTCATTTTGACGTTGTTGTAATTTCGTAAATTGTTCATTGATTACACGCGCTTCATGTAGTTGCTTTTGTTTTTCATTATGGACGCTATAGAGTCTAGTATATTCTTTATGCGTTTCGCTAGATTGCGTTTCATGGTGAGTATGTTCTTGTTGAAGACCTGACACGAGTTGATGGTAGTTTGGATACTCCGACTGTAATTCAGTAAACAATAACGAGTCACGTTCAGGTAACTTTGCCGGTATTTGATGAAGAATCGCATCACTCATTTGCTTTTCACGTAGAAATTCCGCGTTCGCTTCTTCTTTTTTCACTTTTAACCGTTCAACAATCTTTTGATACGGTTCAGTTTTAAAGATTTTGCGCATGATCGCTTCCTTATTGCCTGTATCGGAAGTTAGGAATTTACGGAATTCACCTTGAGGCAGCATCATAATTTGGCTGAACTGCGCATGCGTAAAACCTAATAATTGTTCAATCTTGTCATTTACTTCGGTAACTATTTGACGATCTACTGCTGGAATGAATTGCTCCTCTTTTTCTTCGAATAACTCACAGCGTCCAAGTGTATCCGATTTATTGCCTTTCTTTCGGTAAGGAATCTGGCGCACAACTCGAAACCTTCGCTTGTGAATATCAAACGTTAATTCAACTGTCGTTTGGACGTCATCCTCAGCAAACTGACTGCGCAATGCTTTTGTATCTGTACGATCTTCACCACTTGCCTGTCCATATAACGCAAAACAAATACCGTCGAAGATAGTGGTTTTTCCTGCACCCGTCTTTCCCGAAATAACAAATAAACGATGCTCTTTTAAATCGCGAAAATCAACCGTTTCTTTATCTTTGTACGGTCCAAATGCCGTCATAGTTAGCGTAATCGGCTTCATGAGTGCCCCTCCTCTTTCATAACATCCCACAAGACTTCAGCAAATAACTCTTTCGTCTCTTCATCTGCTTCTTCGCCTTGAAGTTCTTTAAAGAAGGAAGCAAACATTGCTTGGTCATCCTCTTTTTTCTCGACATCTACTGATCCGCCTATTCCATCCAAAGAAGAAACGACTAGTTTACGCTCCACATGCATCGCATTTGGAAAGACAGATCGAATTTTCTCCATAGGCTGTATAACCGGTACCGTATCTAGCAGTTTGACGTACACATAATCTTCATTATGTTCCATCGCCACTATATCCTCCATAGTCCCTTCCACCGTACGCACATCATGCAGTGGAGTAAGTAACCTTTTCTCGACTTCTACTTCGCCATTTTCTTCTAGTTCCACAATCAGATATCCTTTTTGATGATTCTGTTCAGAAATAGAGTATTTTAATGGTGATCCAGAATAACGAATTGTTTCATTACCTACAAAATGTGCCTGATGCAAATGACCAAGCGCTGTATAATGAAACGGCTCAAATAAATCAGAAGATACGTATTCAGCACCGCCAATAGATAATGGACGTTCGGCATCACTTGTGTTTTCCTCTTTCTCGCCATGTTTTGTGATGAACGCATGTCCAACTAAAACATGCCGAGCGTCTTTATCCATTGATTGCTCGATACGTTCAATAATCTTTTTCATTGCTTGCTGATGAGTAGATACCTTATCATCTTCAAACAAATAACTGACTACTGATGGATCCGCGTATGGTATTAAATGAAAATAGACGTCGCCATATTGGTCTTGCAGTTTTACCGGAGACAAATGAGTGGATAATTCTCCTGTTATGTACAATCCTTGATCTTTCATAAAAGTACTACCGAAATGAAGTCGGCTTGGACTATCGTGATTTCCTGCAATTGCGATGACAGGTGTTTTTAGATCAATAACAATCTCTTGTAGAACTTCATTCAACAAACCTACCGCCTCTGTTGGTGGAATCGCACGATCGTAAAGGTCACCAGCAATAACCACTACATCTGGTCGTTCTTTCTTAATCTCTTCTATAAAAGCTTGTAAAATAAAGCGCTGATCCTCTGTCATATAAACCCCTTGCACGAGTTTTCCAAGATGCCAGTCTGCCGTATGGAATATCTTCAAATCCATTCCCCTCTCTTCATATATAAAATTGGAGACAGGAAGAATAGTGTAGCAGCGGATCTGTATAGAACATCCTAATCTGCTACACTTATTCTTCTGTCTAATTTACTTATTTTTTACTGCTTTATCAGCTTCATTTAACACTTCACCAATTTTTCTTTCATTGATGACCAAGTCTGCATAGCGATCCATCTCAGTAGGTTCCATATTCACAATGACCAACTTCGCGCCTTGCTCTTTTGCTATCAGTGGAAATTGATTTGCTGGAGTTACAGTCAACGATGACCCGAGTACGATGAACAAATCTGCTCTCTCACTTTCAAAAACTGATTGAATAAATGCTTCTTCAGGCAACATCTCTCCAAATAACACAACGGACGGTCGTAATTTTCCGCCACAGTCGCAGTAAAATTCATCATGCGCGTACCGTTCATTGTCGTACACTTTACCACATGTTTCACAATGTACATTACGAAGTGTTCCGTGAAGTTCCATGACATTTTTTGATCCCGCCATCGTGTGGAATCCGTCGACGTTTTGTGTAATGATGCCGTTGATTAGTCCTTGCTTTTCCCATTTAGCCAATATCTCATGACCAGCATGTGGCCCCGTTTCTTTCGCAGCAATGACACGTTGCTTGTAGAACTGTAGAAACTGTTCAAATTGCTCATTTAAAGCGGTTGTACTTGCCACTTTCGCAGGATCTTCAGTTTCCCACATGCCCGTTTTAGCGGAACGAAAATCAGGTAATCCACTTTCTGTTGACATTCCTGCTCCTGTATAGACGATAGTACGTTTCGATACTTGTAATAAATCTCCCAGCACTGTCCTCATCCTTTCAACTAGCGAAATTATGTTCTATCTATTATAGTAGCATATCCTGTTTGACTGATAATTACCAAATGATACGAAAATAGAAAAGCGGATATCCCAAATGGATACCCGCAAAGTATTATTGTGCTGTGATTTTTTTTATTGCTTCCAGATCAATCAATCCGTCAATTACATTGCTCTTAATATAATCTGCTTCCTGACTAATATCAGCCATTTCTTGCAATACATCTTCATTTACTTCGGTTGTGACGACAATACGACTAAAAGCTGCTTCAAGTTCATCACTATTTAATTCTTTGCCCGTCAGATCTTTTATATGCTTCACAACTAACGCTTGTGCTTCCTCTGGCTCGTCTCGAACAAACTGAACTGCTTTTGCGTGAGCTGTTAAATAAGAATTTACTAGTTTTTCATTTCCTAAGAATGCATCACTAGTGGCAACTACTGTATTCGTAGACTCTTTACCCCAAGCAAAGTCCTCCCAGTCCAAAATCAATTTCCCACCTGCTTGATTTTGTAAGATATACCCCCAAGGTTCTTGAGTTGCTGCTCCATCAACTGAATCTTGGATGAATAAAGTCGCTGTATCCGCGGGTGCTGCCGCGAAGAATTCAACTGATCCACCATTCGCTTTTGCTTTTAAATCTACGTCTTTCAATGCTTTACGTAACATTACGTCTTGTGTACTTCCGATTACTGGTATAGCGATACGCTTTCCATCAAGATCTGCCAATTCATTAATGTCACTTTTGTCGTCTGCTACTAATACCGCACCACCATTTACTGCACCAGATACAATATGGTATTTGGGATCTTTAACGAAATAGTTGATAACAGGTCCTGGTCCAACAGTTCCGATATCAATCGAGTTAGAAGCCATTGCTTCCATGAATAGTCCACCGTTACTTACAGTCTTCGTTGTGATTTTAATATCCTCGCCGAATTCTTCCGCAAAATAATTTTTTTCTAGTCCAATGATCGTTGCGATATGCGTCAAGTTCGGGAAGTATCCAATCTTTACTTCACTTTTATCCGCGCTACCTGCGTCTGTTTTTCCGCATCCTGATAAGATCCCTACAATAGCAAATACCGAAAGTAGTCCACCCAATAATTTCTTATTCATATTCTTTTCCCCTTTTCTTAGAGCGAGTTACGCCCGAATTCCCCATTTTCTCTCTACACTGCGTTCCAAACGTAAGAATAATACATTATCCATAATCGTTCCGATCACACCGATGATGATCATGACCGAAATTACTAAATCCATTTGGCCAAGTGCGCGTCCTGCTTCCAGTAGTTGACCGAGACCGACGCTTGCACCTAGCAATTCTCCAGCCATGAGCGCTCTCCAAGAGAAAGCCCATGCGATACGTAAACCAGAAATCAATTGCGGTACAGATGCGGGCAAAATTACCGTCCGCAAAAAGTGAAGCCCGCTAGAACCTAATGATTTTGCTACGCGCTGATATAACACCGGTACGTTTTTGAACCCGCTCGTTGCATTGACAATCATTGTCCAAGTTGCCCCTAATGTAACGATAAATAAAATAGCAAAATCATTAAGGCCAAACCATATGATGGCAAGCGGGAACCAGACGATACTCGGAATGGACTGTAATGCTGTCACAAGAAATCCAAGTGTGTCTTCCACGATTTTGTAGCGCCAGATCAGATAGCCAAGCACTAGCCCTAGTATAGAAGCAATCGTGAAACCGATTAGTAATCTACTGAGGCTTGCACCGATTGCAGTCAAAATTTGTCCGGAGATGAGTCCTGAAATCAAAGTCGACATAACTTGCGTGAAGCTCGGAAACATAAAATCGGGTAAATCCGATAGTCTAGATGTGACTTCCCATATCGCCACTAGTATCCCGAGAAACACTATTCGTCTTAAAGCTGTAGTCATCACCCATCTCCTCCTTCAACACCTTCTCTATTTCTTCTTGCAGTTCAGCTAAAATTTGTTTTTCTAGTTGCAACGTCACATCACTAGGCATGACACCGTCTTTGGAATCTTTGGAGAGGAAAGTCGCTTTGATTTTTCCGGGACGTGTCGCAAACACGACAATCTTTTGCGAAAGCAATACAGCTTCCCGGATATTATGTGTAATGAAGAGAACCGTTACTTTCGTTTTTCTCCAAATATCCAATAACTCTTTATGAAGTACCATGCGTGTCTGTTCATCTAGTGCCGCGAATGGTTCATCCATCAATAGAATGTCTGGTTCCATCACAAGTGCGCGAGCAATGGATACACGCTGCTTCATTCCTCCAGATAGTTGATGCGGATAGGAATCGATATAATTACCTAAGTGGACCATTTTCAACATCTCAATAGCTTTTTGTTCCGCTTCTTTCTTCGGCATTTTCTTTAGAAGCAACCCATATGTAACATTGTCTAGTACTGTCAACCAAGGAAATAATCCTGCTTCTTGAAAGACAACTACGCGGTCGGAGCCAGAACCTTTAATTTCTTTTCCATCAATACTAATTTTCCCTTGATCAGCTTTTTCCAGCCCTGCAATCAAATACAACATAGTGGATTTCCCGCAACCTGACGGACCTACAATGGAAACAAACTGTCCCTTTTCTATTTCAAGATTGATATTATCCAATACCTTGACCGTTCCCTTGTCTTTATGGGGAAAGCTCTTTTCAATGCCTTGAATTTCTAAATACATGTTGATTCCCCCTCATCAGCATTTTCCACGTTTTAATCCCTACTAACTTTATATGTTTTGTATATATATAATCTACCATTCCTATTGGATTTGTCAATACTATTTAAAATTATTTTTTCAATCTATTTAAAAAATATAGATGTACATCAGTAGATATAGCTGTTCACTACTTTACATTGCTAATATATGAAATAAAAAACCTCCACCCGATGTAGGTAGAGGTTAAATACGCTAGTAGTTATTGGAATAAATCACTCGATAAATATCTTTCGCCGGAATCCGGTGCAATACAAACAACTGTATCTTCTGGTGTTAATCGCTTAGCCACTTGCAATGCTGCATACAAAGATGCACCACCTGACGGCCCAAGTAACACACCTTCTTGTCTCGCAAATTGTCTGACTGTATTATATGCATCGTCATCTTCAATACGGAAAATTTCGTCGTATACAGTAGTATTTAATATAGAAGGAATAAATCCTGGACTTGTACCTACTAGTTTATGTTTTCCAGGTTTACCACCCGATAATACGGGTGATCCTGCGGGTTCCACTACATGGACGGTAATCGAAGGGTCATGTTGCTTCAATGATTCACCTGTCCCCGTTACCGTACCGCCCGTTCCTGAAGTACAGACAAAAGCCGTTAATTTACGATCGATTGATTGAATTGCATCGATAATTTCCACAGCGGTTGTATGTCGATGACTGTCTGGATTGGCTTCATTTTCAAACTGCATAGGAATGAAACTATTTTCGATTGACGCTGAAATTTCATTTGCTTTAGCAATCGCACCCGGCATACGTTCTGCGCTAGGTGTCAGTACAACCTTGGCCCCGTATGCTTTCATTAAGTTAATACGTTCAATTGTAGAATTGTCCGGCATGACAAAAATTGCAGGATATCCTTTTGCAGCAGCATTCATGGCCAGTCCGATTCCCGTATTCCCTGATGTCGGCTCGATAATCGTAGTACCGGGTTTCAGCACACCATTCTTTTCGGCTTCTACTAACATTTGATAAGCTGCACGATCTTTTACACTTCGGCTCGGATTGAAGTACTCCAGTTTTACATATACAGTAGCACCTGTAGTTTCGCCGAGCGTCCGTACTTTTACTAGCGGAGTATCTCCAATTAATTCCGCCATATTATTGAATACTTTCATTTCGTACACCTACTTTTCATGATGATCAAACTAGTAATCTAATTATGAAGCTGATGTAATCTTTTGATCACGTGGTAAAGCTAAACCAACTAAACCAATGAACGGCAAGAACGACGTGATAATCATCGTTTGATAGATTCCAATATAGTCGATAAGACTTCCTATGGCAACAGCACCAATAGCTCCCATTCCAAAAGCTAAGCCTACGGTTAATCCGGCCATCGTACCAATCTTCGAAGGTACGAGCTCTTGCGCATAGATGACAGTAACCGAAAAACTAAGCATGATAAAGAATCCAATGGTTAGTAGTAGTAATATGATTCCCCACACAGGAGCATATGGGAGTAATAAACTTAGCGGCAATGGTACGACAAGCGACAGGACAATCACTTTTTTTCGTCCCATACGATCTGCCATCGGTCCACCGAAAAACGTTCCGACAGCACCTAGAGCCAAGAATAGAAAAATATACAACTGACCATGTTGGATCGTCATGCCATAGTTTTCGATCAGATAGAAAATATAGAAGCTCGTAATATTTGTTACATAGAATGAACGCGCAAATATGATGATCATTAATAATGTCAACGCAATGACAACTTGTCTCTTAGTCAGATTTTCCATCGTCGTTAATAGTGCTTTCTTCCGCTTACCTAAACGTTCTTCATCGAGCTGCTTCTTATACCAGATGGAAATACGGGATAGTAAGGCAATTCCTGCTGCAGCTACTAAAACGAAAACCGCTGCTCCTATTTGGCCTAGAGGGACGAGAACAAATGCACTAATTAACGGTGCAAGTGCCTGGCCCGTGTTACCTCCTACTTGATAGATAGACTGTGAAAGCCCACGCTTGTCTCCTGCAGCCAAAAACGATACACGAGAACCTTCTGGATGAAAAATTGCTGATCCTAACCCGAGCAACATAACGGAAAGAATAATCAGCCAATAACTTGGTGCCAATGCTAACCCCGCTATTCCAATCATTGAAAATGTCATACCTATCGGCAAGGCAAACGGCTTCGGCTTACGATCACTTAGATATCCTACAACCGGTTGAAGTAAAGAAGCTACGATGTTCAGTGCAAATACAATGAAACCTAATTGTTTATAACTAAATTGAAATTCCTTTTCCAAAATCGGCAACATCGCTGGAATCACTGCCTGCAGTGTGTCGTTGAATAAATGACATACTGCAATCGCGATCATGATTGGAAATACCGGATTCGCTACGGCAGTCTGTGGAGATTTATTCATACCCTCTGGTCACACCTTATCTAGTTGTCTATTTTACTTCGTGAATGTAGCAGGCATGACGACCCCTACTACTTCTCCAGTGGCACATAGTTCATCGCCTGCGAAAATTTCTACTGCAACCTTCCACTTCTTCGGGTGAATTTCCGTGACGTTCCCAACAGCCTTTAATACTACTCCTTGTGGTGTCGGCTTACTATATGTAATCTGCAAGGAAGCTGTCACAAAGCGTGGAGGAACAGATCCATCGCCTGGCTCATGACCATTTTTTCGGTGTAATGCGAGCGCGCAAGACCCCGTACCATGGCAATCCAAAAACGAAGCTAGAAATCCTCCATACACAAATCCTGGTATTGCAGTATATTTTTCTGGCGGTAATGAATAGGTAGCCGTTTGATTGCCTTCCCAACCTGTTCGGAAATGATTTCCTTCCTCATTGAGACTCCCACACCCATAACACCATGAAAAATCATCCGCATAATCGTCCTGGACTGCATGTGTAACATATTCTTTCATAGTTAGTACCTCCCTTTCAGATGAGTCTCTCCATTATACATTCCGAATATTGAAATATCGAGCTAAAACGAAATAACTATCATTACACTGATAGTTATGTGCGTATCTTCACTACTACATTCATATACTAGTGAGAAACGTTATTTTGTGGAAGGAGGGAATTCTAATGAAAATACGTGGTGTGATATTGGCACTGCTAGTGGCTGGAGGATTTTATGTCATGATTCAGACAATTGATGAAGCTTCCTCCCATCCTTTTGAGCGATTACAAGACCAACAGCTGAATGGTTTAAATCCTTATTCTTCAATTACTTTTCGGCAACCTGGCTCTCACGCACGACATGCCGTTACTTGGAAAGTAGACGAAGCTGAAGAAATAGACCGATTGCTTTCATTTCTCCAAGCATATGATTACGAGCGAATAGATCCCGATACATTGCAATTGTTTGACGATCAATCGTTCTTCACAATTGATTTGCAAGATGAAACTGGAAATCGAATGACCATTTTAATTGAAGAAGGAGTTTTAATCCATAATGACCGCCTATACTACCAAGTTGTCAATGGTCCTATGCAAGTCGATTGGCTAATGGATTTTATCATTTCCAACAAACCATAACTTTGTACTCTGAACATTCATTGTATTATACTAGTAATTAATTCGGCAACCGAATAATCGATTTGAAGGAGAGATTCACATTGGTGAAAAGCTTACCTAAACGCGCGCAAGTAAACGAACAAGAAACTTGGAATTTACACATTCTATTTGAAAATGAGCAAGACTATCAGAAAGCTATAGTAGATGCAAAAGAAGAAGCAACTGCTTTCGAGAAAAATTATAAAGGGACCGTTACAGATGCAAACTCTGCTATTCAAGCATTAGATGCATATCGCAGTCTACAGGAGAAACTCACCAAAATCTCGAGTTATGCTGAGCTGACAGCAAGTGTCGATTTAACAAATGATGATTCGCAGATGAGAGAAAGTAAATTTGGTTCAATCGCTGCGAAAATCGGTAGTCAAACTGCATTCATAATGAGTGAATTGACGGAGCTTTCTGAGCAAACGTTACAGCAAGCAAGTGAACAATCAAAAGGATATGCCAGCTTATTCGATAAGATTATTCGGAAAAAACCGCATCAACTACATCCCGAGGTAGAGAAAACACTCGCTGCATACTCTTCTTCTTTCCAGGCACCGTATTCTTTGTATAACACAACAAAAATGGCAGATATTAACTTCCCCGATTTCACTTCAGACGGAAAAGCTTATCCTTTAAGCTATGTATTATTCGAAGGGAAATGGGAGTCTGAACCAAAGACGCCAGTAAGACGTGCAGCCTTTAAAACATTCAGTGATACATTGCGCAAATATCAACATACAACTGCCAAAACCTATGATATGCACGTACAGATGGAAAAAACGACTTCTGATTTACGTGGTTATGACTCTGTTATTGATTATTTATTAATGGACCAAGACGTAGATCGTTCCATGTACAATCGCCAAATTGATGTGATCATGGAAGAACTTGCTCCCCATATGCGCAAGTACGCGAAACTCCTTCAAAATATCTACGGTCTGGATGAAATGACGTTTGCAGACTTAAAAATGCCAGTAGATCCATTGTATGAACCTTCAATTACAGTAGAAGAATCTAAAAAATATATGAACGATGCCCTTTCTGTTATGGGTGAAAATTATCTTGATATGGTGAACCGTGCCTATTCAGAACGCCGGATTGATTTTGCGCAAAATGAAGGTAAATCTACAGGTGCATTTTGTGCAAGCCCTTACGGCAGTGGCTCATTCATATTAATTTCTTGGACAGGCAGCATGGAAGATGTCTTTGTACTGGCTCATGAATTAGGCCATGCCGGACATTTCAATTATGCTAATGAGGCACAAAATCTGTTTAACTCACAATCGTCACTGTACTTCATCGAAGCTCCTTCAACTATGAATGAAATGCTGATGGCTAATCATTTATTGAAGAATTCCGATGACCCGAAATTTAAGCGTTGGGTACTATCTTCTATCGTAGCCAGAACGTATTACCATAATTTCGTTACGCATCTGCTTGAAGCCGCGTTCCAGCGTAAAGTGTACGAACTTGTGGATGCAGGCGGCAATGTCAATGCCACTATTTTGAACGATTTGAAACGTGGCGTACTCGAAGAATTTTGGGGAGACAGCGTGAGAATAAATGAGGGTGCAGAATTGACATGGATGCGTCAACCGCACTATTACATGGGCTTGTACCCGTACACATACAGTGCTGGATTAACGATTTCTACCGAGATGGCAAAACGCGTATTGCAAGAGGGAGAACCAGCTGTTGAAGATTGGCTCAACACTTTACGTGCAGGCGGTTCAAAGAAACCAGCGGAACTCGCGAAAATGGCGGGAATCGACATCACGACAGACAAACCATTGCGCGATACAATCTCCTATATCGGTGGATTAATCGATGAAATCGAGAAACTGACGGAAGAAATTGAAGCACAATAAGTTAGATAAATAAAAGCATCCGCTTTGCAGGTTTGACTCCTGTAAAGCGGATGCTTTTTCTATTAATTCATTATTTCACTTAGGATTTCATATGAACGAAGTCGGTCTTCGTGATTGAATATACCTGAACTGATAATCAATTCATTCGCTTTCGTCATGTCTACAAACTCTTCCAGTTTACGTTTTACTGTTTCAGGACTACCAATAATAACAGATGGTGATTGACTTTGCTGCGCTACCGCTTCTTGTTCAAATGGCGACCACTGCGCATTAATATCATCAATTGGTGGTTGGAACTGGATCATCTTACCTTGACGGATATTCAAAAACTGCTGTTGCATAGATGTAGCCAGATACTGGGCTTTTTCGTCAGTATCTGCAGCAATCAAGTTTACGCCCATCATGGCATGTGGCTTCTGAAGATCTTTAGAAGCACGGAAATTTTGATGATAAATTTGCAATGCTTGCATCATAAATTGTGGCGCAAAGTGGCTGGCGAATGAAAATGGCAAGCCGAGTTCCGCCGACAATTGAGCACTAAAGCCACTTGAACCAAGCAACCAAATAGGAACATCCTGCCCTGCTCCAGGAAATGCCCGAACACGGTCAGTTGGATTACCTGCAAAATACGTACGCAACTCTTCCACTTGTTGCGGGAAATCTTCTCCACCGCTTTGTAACGTGCGACGAAGTGCATAGGCTGTCGCCTGGTCGCTACCGGGCGCACGGCCTAATCCCAAATCAATACGACCTGGATACATCGCATCCAGTGTACCAAACTGTTCTGCAATGACTAATGGCGCATGGTTTGGCAACATGACACCACCAGATCCCACTCGAATTTCTTTGGTCATTTGCGCTACATGTCCAATGATAATCGAAGTAGCGGAACTCGCAACGCCGGGCATATTATGATGCTCCGCCAACCAGTAACGATTAAATCCCCAATCTTCTGCATGTTGCGCAAGATCCACACTGTTTTTGAACGACTGCCCTGCATGGCTACCTTCATTGATCATGGCTAAATCTAATATGGATAACGGAACGCCGTTAAATAGTTTCGCGTTTTCTCTAATCAATTCATTCACTCCTTCTGACAGCCACCATTTTTCTTTACCCACTCAAAAATGGCCTGAATAATATCTTCTAATTCTTTACCTTTTGCAGTAAGCTCATATTCTACTTTTCTAACCGTTGGATCGGATTGATTTTTGATGACCAAACCATGCGCTTCCAGATCACGCAATCTCTCCGTTAGAAGACGATCTGATATTCCTTCGATCTCCGCCGATAACTCAAAGAACCTTTTCGGTCCATCTAATAAATGATAAATGATAATTCCCATCCAACGCTTACCGATAAACTCGATGGTGTTGTGGAAACTATTGCAACTTTTTTGACCTTTAGGATTTACCGACTGAACAAACTCTTCATTTTTCTTCATTAGCAAAACCCCAATCCTGTACTTCCTTCACTTTATCACATTCATGTTTGACAAACAAGCTTACTAATAGTAACCTTAAAATTAACTTACTAATAGTAAGTGAAATAATATTATTAAGAGGAGTTTTATATTATGTCCCAACATTACGATGAGTTATTGGAAGTTATGCATGCACGTAAATCTGTTAGAAAGTTTGATGCTGACTATACAATCGATAAAGAAGATATTACGTCTATGCTGGATGAGGCAACTTCTGCGCCATCTTCGAGCAACTTGCAGCCATGGCGTTTTCTTGTTATACAAGACCAAGAGTTGAAGAAGAAAATCAATCGTTTTTCATTTAATCAAGAACAAATCGAAACTGCGTCGGCTATTATCGCGGTGATCGGCGATACGGAAATGTATCATAATATTGATGAGATTTATCTTTCGAATTTAGCTGCAGGAAATATAGATGAGGAGCATGTGCAGATTCAAATTAATAATGCCAAGGCGGCTTATCCGAATGCACCACTTGAAGCTAGACGCAATATTGCGACGTTTGACGCTGGATTGGTTTCTATGCAGTTGATGTTGATTGCGAAGGCTAGAGGGTATGATACGGTGCCGATGGGCGGATTTGATAAGCAACAGTTTGCGGAGTCTTTCGAGCTTGAGTCTCGCTACGAGCCACTCGTTCTCATTGCGCTAGGCAAAGCCGCTTCACCTGCTTATGGCTCTACTCGACTGCCAATTGATGCGATTACTACTTATATGTAAAAGAGTGAATAGCAGAAGTGTGGGGTGGAGATTAGCGCTACGGAGGGGTCACTTCATTCCTAGACAGCTCACCGCAGGCCCATGAGAAAGCGTCCTCCAACTGGAGCTTTCATCCCGAACTACTCACAAACTCACTCACTACTCACGAGCACTTGCTTTTAAACTTAAACCATACAAAAGAGGATGTCCTAGAAGTGTTACTACTTCCTAGACATCCTCGCATTTGTATGGCTTTCTGAGCTCATTCTTGCTCTATCGTCACCTTACAACTTGTCTCATCATACTTACCATAAGCCGCATGATAGGTTGGACCCACTCCTGCTTTAAAGGTTAGGGAGTGGCGTATGCCCGCTGTGATGAACTTTTTCGCCTCAATCACGGCATCTTGCACCGTTTGTCCCTTTGCCAGCCCCGCTGTAATAGCTGCAGAATAACTGCAACCCGCTCCATTCGTATTGATCGTATCAATTCTCGGTGCTTCAAGTAGATAGAACTGTTTTCCATCGTACAACACGTCCACTGCGGGCCCTTCCAACCTGCCACCTTTAACTAAGACGAACTTCGGTCCCATTTCAAACAAGCGTCGTGCGGCTTCTTTTAAATCGTTGACTGATTTCAGCTCCATACCCCCTAGTAAATAAGAAGCTTCTGGCATATTCGGCGTAATAATCGTTGCAAGAGGAATCAATTGCTTCTGCATTGCTTCCATTGCATCGTCTTTCAACAGTGCCGAGCCCATTTTTCCAATCATTACTGGATCCACTACGATATTTTGAGTAGCGGACTGCTTAATCCACTCCACCACATGGACAATAATCTCTTTAGTGAACAACATACCCGTCTTCATCGCATCGACACCAATATCCTCATTTATCGTGACTAATTGTGCTTCAATCGCTTCCCATGATTGAGGGAATATGCCTTGACCCGTTCGAGGATTTCTCGCAACAATCGCTGTAACGGCTGTTGTACCGAATACATCAAACTCCTGGAATGTTTTCAAATCTGCTTGGATTCCTGCTCCACCACGTGCAGCAGAACCAGCGATAGTTAATGCGCGTTTGATCATCATTCATTCCCCCTGTCTACTATGTAATTTAGATGTCTTTTAATTATCTACGTCATTCTACAGGATAACGTGGCTTGACTAAAAGAGTCAATTTCATTGATTTTAACATGAGCTGAATAATACTTCCCTCAATTAAAAACTCCCTATCCAGCAGTAGGATAGGGAGAAGTGTTGACATAATTACAGCATGTACGCAATATCTGAAGCTACTGTTGGATACGCGAATGGCATCTTCTTTAATTCTCCGACAGGGATTTGAAAACGAATGGCTAAGGCAAAATGGTTAATCAATTCATCCGCTTCCCCACTCAATAGATGGGCGCCGAGTACGACATCTTTCTCTTGATCGATAATTACTTTAAATGCCGCTGCTCCTTCGTTCGTTCGTCTATATGTGAACCACTCCGTTGCATCTTGTGACTTTACAAAAACTTTCAAACCGGACTCTTTTGCCTCTTGTTCGCTCATTCCGACTGATGCTAACTTTGGAACAGTGAATACAACAGAAGGAACTACTGGATAATCTGCTGTCTTATTATTCCCTTTGAGAAGATTCGAAGCCACTACATGTGATTCAGTTGTCGCAACAGGTGTTAGCGCAGGCGCGTCGGTTGAAGCCACATCACCTGCTGCGTATACATTAGGGTTACTAACACTTTGCATATATTCATTAACGCATACACCTTGTTTATCCCACTTTACATTCCCTTTTTCCAAGTCCATGTCTAGTGCAGGTACGCGACCTGCTCCATGTACAACAAGATCCGCTTTCCATTCTACTTCACGATCTTCTTGTTCTCCTTTAACCACAAATGCATTACCACATTTCTCGATTCCGTTTACAGGTGTATTCAGATGTACATGCACACCTACTTCCTTGGAACGTTTAATCAGCATTTTTACTAAATCTTGATCAAAGTGTTTTAAAGCTTTTTCACTTCTATGCAAAATATGCACTTCAGAGCCTGCTCTTGCAGCAACATGTGCAAATTCGAATGAAATAAATCCGCCACCTATAAATACGATTCGTTTTGGAAGTGTATCCAGTTCCATAAACTCATCACTCATCGTCAGATATTCTTCACCTTCTATATCCATTTTCATAGGTTCTGCACCTGTAGCAATAAGAATCTTTTTCCCTTTCAATACATCTGAACAGACTTTTAATTCTGTTTCACTTTGGAAAACTGCCTTGCCATGATACATATCAATTCCTAGTTTCCCATACTTTTCTTCCGTATCTTCAGGTATCGTTTGAGTAAACGTTCGTTTGAATTCCATTAATTCTGGCCAATTAATTTTACTATCTTCTTCGATACCTTTTCCGTGCATACGTTTATTCCAATCTATCAGTTCAGCTGCTCCTATCAATACTTTCTTCGGATCACAACCTCGCTGAGAACAAGTCCCCCCAAAAGGCCGGTCATCGATTATCGCAACGCTCCATCCTTCTTTCTTACATTTTGTTGCCGCAAGGGACCCTGCATTTCCGGTTCCGACCACTAGCAAATCATATTCTTTTACCATACTCAATCTCCTCCACCTTTACCTACTATCGCAATTTTCTATTCTGCTATCAAATACCCTCTATTGTCCTTTATGACACGTGGAATCAATTATTCATTTTACTTCATGCTATTTTGTAGCTTACATACTGTACAAGCAACATATACAAACAAGCGATAGCTAGTAGGCAGTCGCTTGTTTTCTCTTTATTCTACTTCCCCCTGCCAAGTTGACATGCCTTCTGAAACATTGATTACATCATATCCTTCGTCAAATAAAATCTCACTTGCCGTCTTCGAACGGCTTCCACTTCGGCAAACGACGACGTACGTCTGGTCTTTATCTAAACCAGTTCTATCACCAGTTTGTATGTGTGATAAAGGCATATTAATTGCACCTATAATATGCCCGTCTTCAAATTCATCTATTTCTCTTACATCCAATACTATATCGCCTCCCTTTTGCAAGGTTTCAATATCCTTCAAATCTACTGTTTGATATACTTCTTCTTTATTACCTTCATTTGTCGTACCACAAGCTGCTAATACTAAAACGGTTACGATTAACCATAAAACTTTTTTCATATCTTCACCTCTATATGATTTTCTTCTATTGTATCTCAATGATGTTATAACGCAAAAATGATTACTAGAACACTTAACAGTTTTTTGATTTGAGGAACATATTAATCATGCACTGAGAGAGTAATACTGCTAAAATTAAGTAGCTCATATACTTTTATGAAGTGCAGGCGGTAAAGGAGTGGAATAAATGGACGATAAGAAAACGCTGCGTTTAGTTCTAGCTGGTATCCTGCTCGGTATTTTAATGTCTGCGATGGATAATACCATTGTCGCAACTGCGCTCGGTTCAATTCTAGGTGATCTAGGTGGAGTCGATAGTTATATATGGATTACTTCCGCTTATGCAGTAGCTGTACTTGCTGGGATGCCGATTTTTGGTAAGTTGTCAGATATGTATGGCCGCAAAAGATTTTTCATGTTTGGTATTATTGTTTTTATGATTGGTTCAGCACTATGCGGTGTTGCACAATCCGTGCCACAGTTAGCTGTTTTTCGTGCTATTCAAGGAATCGGCGGAGGCGCTTTACTCCCCATCGCGTTCACTATTGTATTTGACGTATTCCCTCCAGAAAAACGTGGAAAAATGACAGGTATTCTAGGTGCAGTCTTTGGAGCATCTAGCGTCATCGGTCCATTACTGGGTGCTTGGATTACGGAGTCTAGTAGTTGGCACTGGGTATTCTATGTCAATATTCCTATTGGACTCGTTTCCTTATTTCTAATTTATCGCTTTTATAAAGAAGCAACTGAACCTTCCAAGCAGGCTATTGATTGGCTCGGTGCGATTACACTAGTCACTGCCATTGTCAGTTTGATGTTTGGACTTGAATTTGGCGGTAAACAATTTGCATGGTCTTCTTGGCAAAGCATTACATTATTTAGTCTATTTACGGTGTTTTTCATTATATTTTTAGTGGCAGAGACGAAAGCGAATGAACCGATTATTTCATTTTGGATGTTTAAAAGCCGTCTTTTCGCCTCTTCACAAGTCTTAGCACTTCTTTACGGCGCTACTTTCATAGGTTTAACGATTTTCATTCCTATTTTCGTGCAAGCTGTATATGGTGGCTCCGCAACGAATGCCGGAATTATTCTTATGCCGATGTTACTTGGATCGGTCGTCGGAAGTGCGCTAGGTGGTATCTTACAGACTAAAACGAGTTATCGGAAAATCATGGTCATTTCCGTAATTGCCTATTCGATCGGAATGATTTTGATGAGTACGATTACCCCTGATACTTCCCGTTCCATCCTATCTTTCTATATGGTGTTTGTTGGATTTGGTGTTGGATTTTCCTTCTCACTTTTACCAGCCGCCACTGTGCACAATATGGATTTCCGATTCAGAGGTTCAGCCAACTCAACAAATGCTTTTTTCCGATCATTAGGATTGGCACTGGGCATCACGATCTTCGGAGCAATCCAAACCAAATTATTGGCAAGTGAATTGGCATCCGGTTTTGCTAAACTCCCTAACGGAGACAATAGTGCCGTGGGTAGTATACAAAACGCTTTTTTACCTGAAGTCCGAAAAACCATTCCAGAAGATATATTAAATGTCATGACACATGCTATGTCTAATTCTATTTCTACGACATTTCTATGGGCACTTATTCCGGTTGCCATTTCTATACTAGCCGTATTCTATATGGGGCCAGAACGATTGAGCATACCAAATCAAAAGAAAAAGTAAATGTTCAACAATAAAACGATACACCGTTACCGAATGAGTATTGTCTGCGTCAACTTCATTCCATCCATGTTCATACAATTCTTTTTTGGAAAGATTCTCTCTAGGTTTTGCACAAAAAATTTAACGAACAAAATCCATAAAAAAAGCCCTAACGAGAATGTACTTTATCTCGTTAGAACTTTTATGGTGGTATTTATTTCACGAAAAACCCTGCAATTTGCTGTTGGTCATCAAACGTAATCGTATAGACACGTTTATCTTCTTTATATTCAGCAGCAATCGACGCTACAAAATACTGCTCTTTTTTTGCAACAGACTCTCTTTCGAAACTGACAAACTCCCCTGATTCTTTCACAATATCTGATACTTCCTTTAATTGCTCCACAGATAAAGAATCCTTCATCGTAGCATCAAACATTTCACGCATATCGTCGAATTTTTCTTCATTCAATAATGTGATGGCTTCCTTCGATTTTTCTATGTACTGAGCAGCATCAGATTCATCTACTGTGTTTTTACCACATGCAGCAAGCAATAAAACGACTGCCATAGTCAATAGGACAAGTTTTTTCATTGCCAGACTTCCCTCCTTTTACTATAGATTCCGTAGCTAATGACGCTAACCGCTACGAATGCAAGAATACTCTCTATTGATAATACCACATACTCTTGCGGAATAAATACAGGCAAAATTCCGATCATTGAGTCGATCCCTGCATGTATGGCAATAGCAATCACCAGATAGGAAAGACGTTTCTGTTTTATGCCGCGCAGCACGATGATTGACAGTCCTATGTGCAGCAGCATAGCAAAGAATCGCTCGACACCCGCTACAGCAAGCATTCCGTTGCCTACTGTAAGTGGAAATACGGAAAGCATAGGAATTCCTACAATGATCAGCGCTTCAATACCACCATGCCCTGCTCCAAACAAAAATCCTGACAGCCAGTCCCTTTGCTTCATCAAATACCGCATAGCAAGATAGCGTGCTCCTTCTTCAAATAGTGCAGCAGAGAATCCAAGCACGATAGCGTACTGTATGGGATGTACACTACTAAAAAACAAAAAGTCTATACTGTTCTTTTCCACGTATTGTAATAGTGGGATGCGTATAAGGAACTGGGATACAGTAAATGCAAGAACACCTAGAAAGAAAGGGATCCATCGTTTTTTTAAGATTGCATATATAACGAATGACAATGGTAAAACAATAGCTATAATGATTGTGAAAATCCAGCCTGTCATTCCGTCATCCCCCCCCTATTCCCTCATTATAATGATACCCCTAGTCTATCAATATCCTTTTAGTTTGGGAATAATCTTATTGGAAACAAACTACTATCTTCAATAAGTCCATTGCTGATTGCACTTCGTTTGAATCCTTATCTTAATCAGTAAGTATTTCTCCTTCTGATTTCGAAGGTTGTTCGATAAAAGTTTTTTCTGTTTCTGTTTCTGTTTCAGCAGAGCATGCGCTCAATAAACCGAGTGATAAAATGACACTGCTTATATAGAATCTTTTTTTCATTATATTCAGCTCCTTTCACATGTTTTTCCCGCTATACTACTAGATAATCTTAAAAGAATGAAAAAAGATCTACCAGAACATATAGTGCATGAACTGATAGAGTACTTTTGTATAACTATTCCCTTATTCCTACATATTCTTCTATAGTGTTTTGTTTTACATATATCTCTTTAGCAAGTGCTAGTCCAACATAGCGGTAATGCCAAGATTCATGCATATAGCCCGTAATGTCTTCTTTTCCTTTAGGATACCGCATGACAAAACCATATCGGTGGGCATTTGCTGCAAGCCATTTTCCAGCCTTGGTTGAACCAAATGACGCATTCGCCCAATGTTTCGGGGCATTCGCTTCACCGATATCAAATGCAAGTCCTGATTGATGTTCAGAATACCCAGGTCTCGCACTATAACGGTCAGCGGCTTTTATTCCGTCTCGTTTTACGTATTTTGCGTATAAATTCGTTTGATAATCAAATGAACGATACGTGCTAAATGCAGTTAATTTGATGCCTGACTTCTTCGCATCAACAGCCATCTTCGTAAATTCCGCACGTGCAGTCCGGTCTTCGCCAGGCGCATAGTTCTTCGGCAAAGGATACTGCTTGTTAACAAGTAAAACTCCTTTTATATAGGTAGGTTTCTCTTGCAGTAGCTGACCTTCAATATATTTATCTGCCGGCAAGAAAATGGTAGGTTTTACGCGTGGGTCCACCCGTGAGACAGCCTGTAGCTTTGCTTTATTTACGACTGCAGAATTACTATCAGCCGGCAATTTATCATGTATAACAGTTGGTGATACTTCCTTTTTGTTCTGCTGATCTAGTCGATGGAATAATAATACGGCTTGTGCCCGGGTCAAAC
This sequence comes from Sporosarcina ureae, assembly GCF_029267015.1. Taxonomy (GTDB): domain Bacteria; phylum Bacillota; class Bacilli; order Bacillales_A; family Planococcaceae; genus Sporosarcina; species Sporosarcina ureae_D. The sequence continues at coordinate 68,846 of NZ_JARIEA010000044.1, forward strand.
GATTTTTAGCTCCATACCTTTCGAGTAATGTATCAGCATGTGGAACTTGTCCAACTGTGATCTGCTCGTCGAATAAATACTGTATGGATTTCTCCAATTGATAAGATTGACCGTTCACGTACGAAATAACTTGTGCCACAACTCCTCGAGTCACAGGTTTATTTCGGTCACTTCTATCCTCATAACCGACTAAAGGTACTTTAAATCTTGCTAATGCTTCATATATATTATTCGACCATATTTTATTATCATGTGCTTTATATAGTACAGTTTCATCTTGAATTACCTTGTAATACCGTGTAAGAATTGCAGCGAAATGAGCTTCTGTAAGCCAGCTATTTGGCCGGAAGGTATGATCTTCGAAACCACCAACCAATCCTTTTGAATAAGCCCATTCGATAGAGTCCGCAGATGGGTACGATTGTATGTCCGTAAATTCATGCGCGTGCACTTCTTTTAGCGTAAAATTCAGCATAATGCCTAACAAACAAATAGTGAGGATCAATGTGATTTTTTTCATTCGTATGATCTCCTTTAATGTAAAAACAGCTATTCATAAAGTCCGTTTTGAATGACTTCGTGAACAGCTGAGTTCTCAGTGTTATTCTTTGACTAACGTGGCTGAACTTGCTTTGATAACCGATTCAGAGTAACAATATGTAAATGCCTGATAGGATTCCCCTATCACCTATATCAATCATTAAACGATCATTCGATTCCGTCCTTGATCTTTTGCTATGTAAAGTTTGCGATCTGCTTCTTTTATTGCATCATGTATAGAAGTTCCAGTAGGCCAGGATGCTATTCCAATAGAAACAGTTATCGGTATAGCTTGATTTAGTCCTACTTCAAAATGTGTGTGACGAATTTTTTCTTGAATTTCTTCTACTGTCTGACTGATACTATCCTTATCCTCTGTACAGATCCACAATAAAAATTCTTCTCCACCGTATCGCGCGGCTTGCAATGTATCTTTTTCAAACGACTTAAATATCTTTGATAACTTTACTAGAGTATCGTCGCCTGCAGCATGACCGTATTCATCATTCAAATCCTTGAAATGATCTACGTCGATCATCACCATAAAGTGATGCGTATTCTTTTCATTCATGTTGTGTTTAATTTCTGCACGACGAATGCATTCTTGACGGGTAAGTAGTTTAGTCAATTGATCATGCGTGGCGAGAAATTCCAGCTGTTTCTTCATAATAAGTCTACCGTTTTCGATTTCGATAACTGTATAGTAGATAAATGTGGCAAGTAAAAATGAAGAAAAGCGTAAAAAGCCAATCTGTTTAAGTATCTCTAGCCCATCATACGGATAGAATATAAGAGGTATATCGGATATAAACCAACAGATAGAAACCAATACTACTTTATCCCAGACTTTTTTACGATTCCCAATTATTCGCATGTATACTAATGCAAATATAGTCGGAAGCGACATACCAAATACAATTCCTGGAATAGCCCCGTCTCCTCCAAGTAAATAACGCCATATACAAGCAATGACTAACACAGGTATCGTTATATGCCATCCACTAAATATTGCGAGCATGATAAGCGGAATTAAACGTAAATCCAGGCGATAATTACTAAATTGAATGGGTAAGTAGAACATAGAAATTACTGTGATCGACATCAATATCACTATGTAAATCTGAAGCCGACGTCTGGAAAATCGTTCCCGATAACCGAGTAACGTTGTGACTGCCAAATGACTAAGCAAAATGACGGCTAAATTGGATAATATGGATTGAATCATTACTGTCTTGCTCCTTTGATTATGTAGCTAACAATAGTCATATTAATAGTAGTTAAGTAGAACTATACATGATAAAGGGTTCTAATTTCTACTACATCCGTTAAATAGGAGATATTATAAATATGACACCAATGATTATTTTTGGTTTGTACTGTGTATAGACAAAAACAAGCCTGCGTATAATGATTCCACACTTTCTATAAAAATCCCCGAATTGGTGATTGTCGATAGGGTATTACGGTTTAATTGACACCCATCGCATACTTTTTCCCAAAACGGATTTAATAGATCTTGTGTTTTTGCCAGACCTGGTTGTTTCATTTTGACATGTTCGAAAAATAAAATAGCGCTACCTGGTTTGCTAACACGCTGAATTTCTTTCAAGGCTAGAATTGGATCTGGTATTGTACAAAATACTAATGTCGCAATCACCGTGTCAAATGAATTGTCAGGAAAAGGCAATGATTCCGCTTTTGCTTCATATAAAGTAATAGGCACACTGGCTTTTCTACCTCGGCTTACTGCCAAGCGACTCATTTGAGGATTCGGTTCAATTGCGGCTACGTGATTCGCTTGTTGATAATAAGGAAAATTGATACCTGTTCCAGAACCAATTTCTAATACGTTTCCTTTTGCATTACGAATTAACTCCGTTCGAACTCTTTTAAACCTAGTTATTTCTAGAGGCTTCATAGCCATGTCATAGATTCTGGGGAATAAACTTGCCATCAGTAGAACTCCTTTTGTCGCTTCATTATTTTTTATCAGACATTGTGTAGATGCGGTTATCTGAATGTCTAAAGACGGTTTTCCAATACATCAGACGTATTCTTTTATTGCATCCAATAAAATCTGTTCTTTGATTTGATAATGCGTGGCTTGCCAGATGCCTCGTTTATCTTTCACTATCAATAATTGAGGAACTTCGTGAGGTACACCTAGATCCGATTCAATAGTAGCGGATAGTTTCTTACTTATTTGGGTGATGACGATATATATTGGAAGTTCTGTACGCAGTCCATCCAATTCCTTTTTAGCCGCTAAACTGCTGATAGATGTCATGCTAGATTTAAATAACAGGAACGGTTGTGTATCCGACCCTTCTAGCAAGTCATGCCACTCTTCGATTTTTTTAATTCTTTTCATCTTGTATTCTCTCCTTATATGGAAAAACCATGTAATGTAGTAGACACTTCTATTCTATACAGCGTTCGATATGCATTCCTCTATTTTGCTTATGGAAATCAAGCATTACAGACAGCAAAATCCTCACTTTTACAAGTGAGGATCATACATATTCTATGTGAAAAACTTATAAATAACCATTAATTCTTGACTTGTCTTCCTCACTTATTTCTTCCTTTAAAGCTTCGATACTTTCCGCTCTGCGTTCATTTTTCTTTTGGATTTGCTTGAACTCTTCCCCTTCAGCAAACTTCATCGCGTCTTCTGCGGCTTCCATATTGCTGATGGTTTTATTCAATCGTTTTTTATTATCTGCAGGGTCATTCGGTTTTGGATACTTGTTCGACATCATATGCACTCCCTTATATATATTTGGGTAATCTACGATAGTCTTTCCTACTTCCTTTGAATTATGCAGAATTTAAATCGACAATCCATTATTTACGTAGATCAGGTGTATCCAGACTGTCGAATGCTTGTTGCAAAGGTTCTTTCAATGCAGGTGCAAGAGTTTTAGCATATTCTGCAGTGATGTGATTATCATCTCGATAGACGATAATATTGCCGATTACAGGTGAACAAGTTGTTTCATCGCAAAATGAATCTGTAAGGTCTGCGAAGAATACATTCGAAGGAATTCCCTCTGTCACTTTCCACGGATCTTCTTTCGCGATAGCTTCATCCCGTGGTACAGAACACTCCAAAGGATCATCAGCTTGTTCTAGACAGACAGGGATAATGGTCTTCATACGTGGATTATCACGAATTGCAAAAACGGTAGTGATTCCTTCAAGTCTCTTCCACTGATTGATGAATCCTCTCGGTACTTTTGGACGTTTATTCACTGTAGACGTCGTGAAGACAAGGTCAGGTGGATCTTTAATTAGCATATCTATTAAGTTCTTATTCCACGGAATACATGCTTCTGTTAAGTTTCCTTTACTATCTTCGTCTGTAAACCGACATCCGTCATGGCTATATAAATCGATTTTAAAATTCATTTCTTTTGATAGCTCAATCAATGCGGGGAACCAGTGTCCAGAGTGTGATCCGCCTACAAGTGCCACAGTGAAATCATAGTCTCTTAATACGCCATAAGAACATTTTCTAACCTCTATAAGATTGGCTGACTGGCATTCCAAATCTTTATAAAATGAAGGTAGATCTGTTTTGATTTCCACTGGTGAAGGAATGGGTTCAACATCAGGTATATTTTTTAATTGATAAAAATTTGCCTCCGCACCTGGATAATCTTTAATTTCTACTACGTCCGAGCTGGCTGTTGCTTTCTCGATATAAGCCGAAATAGAAAATATCGAGCTACAAGCAAGCACTAACATCATAGTCAGCACGAAGACCAGTTTCCCTTTCTGCTGGTTTCTACCTATTTTCTGAACAGGCTTCTCCAATAACTTAGTAGAAACCAAAGATAAACCAAACGTTACAACGACCAGCAGAATGCCGTCAACGATTGGAACGGTTTCCACTTCCATATAAGACCGATAGAAAATCAATAATGGCCAATGCCATAAATACACGCCATATGAAAGACTACCTAAATAAATCAGCGGTTTCGTCGCCAAAAATCGGTTGACTCCATATACGGTAATACTTTCAGAAGCAATTAAAATAAGTAATGCACCACTAATAGGTAGTAATGCCAAGTAACCAGGGAAAACTGTAGAAACTGGTAGTATGACTCCTGTTAAACAGATGATTAGTAGACCGAACCATCCTAGTACCACGCTAAGTCTTTTATTGAATACTAAGTATGGAGAGAGTAACGCAAAAATACCGCCGATACTGAACTCCCACATTCTTGTGAATGTATTGAAATATGCAAAAGGCTGATTAACGTTTGTTTGATAGATTGAGAAGATCATCGACAAAGAACATACGATAATAAGTGACCCTAGTAGTGTTTTATAAACAGGCATCTTTAAAACTTTACGTGCGATGTAGTATGTACTAGATAGTATGATAGGCCATAGAAGATAGAATTGTCCTTGAACACTTAAAGACCAAAAATGTTGAAATGGACTAGCCAAATTATCTTTCGCTAAATAATCAACAGAATCAAACGCCAGTCGCCAATTTTCAAAATAAAACGTAGAGGCCATCATATGCGAAATGATTTCTCCCCATTCAAACTGAGGAAGAAAAATCACTGCCATAATCCCAGTAAAAATCACGACAACGATTGCTTGCGGAAATAATCTCCTTGTTAAATTCAGAAAATAATCGATGAAATTTACTGATCCTGTACGTTCTATCCGCGATAATATAGAAAGTGTCATCAAATAACCGGAAATGATAAAGAATACATCAATTCCTCCCGAAACCCTTCCTAACCATATATGGTAAATCACGATTAATAACGTAGCAATTGTTCGTATCCCTTCTATTTCAGGACGAAATCTCTTGTTCGGTAATAATAGATCTTTCATTTACTTCCCCCATCTGAAAAATCTTCTTCAATTTAGTTCATTGATTACTATATCACAAATTCAATCTTGTTTTTACTTCTATTTACAATGAAAATAAACGGCTAAACATCAATAAAACACAAAGAAAAACAGAAGCGACGAAAGGCTTCTGTTTCTTCTTTATCTCGCATCATTTCACTTTAAATGCGTCTTGTAAGTAATAGTAGGACTTCTTCAATCGCTCCTCATACATCGGTACTTGCCAGTTATCCCATGTGTAACTCTTTAAAGCATCTACTTTCATACGATCTATCCGAGGGAATGAATCAAGTACTTCTCCGTCAGAGGAAGTTAGAACAGCGCCTATGAAAATCTCTTCTACATTAGTACTAGTCTGCGTTCCATCTGCCAATAGGTTCTCAATGAATTCTTTTTTGCTTGGATCTTTTGCTTGAAGGAGCATCCAAGGTATTCTCAACTCCAGCATGCCGTCTTTCACATGGTAATCAGCAAGTGAATCATACATTTTAGATTCTGGATCCCCGTTACCTTCTCGTAATTTACCGGTTTCATAGGAACTGAATGGTATCGTACGCTTTTCATTTTTCACATGATATTTACGATTTAATGCATATTGCATCGGAATAAACTGATCAGTTCGGCCTTTCATTGCTTGGTCGGGAACGTATCCAACATCTTTCCCATAGTCATGATGGAATAAATCATAATGCGGATCAATCAACATACGAGATTTTCCACCATTAATTTTTGCAATAAATTCTAAGCCATTTGAAAATTGTATATCATTTATTCGACTAGCTCTACTGTTTCCACGATTCGGTATAGTATCGAAAACAATATTAAGAGCGTCCGTTTCACTTACTTCAGACTCTTTATAATCCATTCGAACATATAGGAAAGTCTCGTCATGGTCGATATACATCTTTTCTAATGGCCCTTTTTGGCTTTCATATAACGGTTCACTAGTCCAATCCTCTTCGTAACCTGCTACTTTGATTTTCAAAGGTTCAAAACTAACTAGACCAAATCTCTGTTCATTTGTCTGTGTGTTAGACCAGTATGGACGTCGATCAGGATTATCATAATCAGCAGTGTTCCATGTTCGTTTGAACCACTCATCTTGCCAAGAAAATACCAAGGCTCCCATCATGTTCTCATGTAGAATATCTTCATATAAATGAGTCAAGATTTCTCCTTGCTGTTTTTCGGATATAAAGCCTTGGTTCCAGCCAAATGGATTATTATGCGCTTTACCACGTGAAGCTGGAATACCAAATTCAGCTATTAAAATAGGTATACGATGTGCTTCATGTAAATCTTTCAAATACCCTGCATAGTTATTTTTCTTTCCTCTAAAATCAATAAACTCACGATAATTTTTCTCATAATTCAAGAAATCTGGATAGTATGGGTACACGTGGTACGATGCAAATTGACCTGGCTTGTCCATTTCGTTCTTTGTATAGATCAAGTTTGGATTAACCGACACAATATCTTCCTGTCCAGATGAATCGGAAGGGTGTGTAAGAAGATCCGTAGTGACCCAGTTGACGAAGCTCATTGGGCGGATTTGTTGATAGCTTTTCACTTCATAAGAAACTAAAACATCCATTTGTTCAGCTAACCAATATTCAAATGCCGCAGCACCTTTTGTTTCAAAATAGGTCCCTTGGTATTCTCCCAGATTGGGATGAAGCTTATTCGTGTTCTCTACCATAAACGGATACCATTCGATACCGATCATCCAAGCCGTCACCCACTGTGAAATGTCTGAATCATAAACACCCGAGGCATGGCCAGGTCGCGGCTGCACATCAGCGTTCCCATGAATAACATCTACTAGTTGAATCATTTCCTTTTGAAAATCTTCTAAATTCTCTTTTTCAAATGCATTTTACGAATTACAGCATCAAATTGTGTTGGAATACCCTTTTCCATTAATTTTTGTGTACCTTTAGTTGTAAGATCCCACTCATATGTAGCTAGTGTTTCACCTTTTTCAGCTGTTACGATATCGAACCATGAGTGAAATGGATGTGAACCTGAAACATTCAAACCTTCTTGCGCTAGATCGGTAAATTGTATATGAATACCTTCACCAGAAACTTCTTTATCTAGCTGTAATCCAAGTACCTCTCTTGTACTATCATTTACTAGTAGAAATCCAGGACCGTTAGAATCCCATGTAGTTTTTGGCTCTGAAAAAACTTTCTGTACTTCTTTGTTTTTTTCTGGATCTAGTTCATCTACATAAATACCTTTCCAACCAGAGAACATCACACCTAAACGATCAGCTACACGCGTCTGAACTTTTTCACTAGTAGGTGTAGAAAAGGAATCAAACTCTGCTATAAACATTGATGGCTGTTTAGTATTGAGACGTTTTAACATACGCTGCCATTCTACTTCACTAAGACCACCATGTGTTTTTTCATATACAGCAAGCAAAGGATCCATATCTTTCTGCTTAATTTCGTCAGTAGTGGCTGTATTGGCTAAATAAATAATATCCGTTTTTAAATAGTCTTCTGGCAATGGACGTAATTCGGAAATCCCTTTGCCTTCAACATTCGTAAATCCACCGTAATAATCACGTGCAGGGTCAAAAGATTTATTACGTGTGGTTTGCACTTTCATATAATTTAAAGTCCAATTAACCCCCAAATGTTTTGAATAGGAATCTTCGACTGCAGACTTATCTATAATGGCTATTTTCAGAGGTTGAGTACTTTTTAATAACCATAATCCTACAGGAATTACTAATATAAATGCACTAATCAACATGAAATTTACCAACTTTTTCATAAGTCTTCTCTCCCTCAACTATTACATTTTCATTAATTATTACTTAGGAAGGGTGATTTTCAACGAAAGTCAACGAATTTCACCAAATAAAAGGGTCCATAGTATCATTAATACAATTCATTTTATCAAATATAACATAACGTAAAACTTTATTACTATGTTTCTTCCATAATGTACTATTGAGAATCTAGTATGTTTTTAATTAAAAGGGTAGTTCAGATGATTATAGGGTATTGTATTAAATGCTGAGCCAATGGTCTGAATAAATTTCAATTTCATTATTTTAACGAGCGCTCCACTTCTACATACATAAAAAGAGTTGAAGTATTGCTCCAACTCTTTTCATATTTCTATATTATCGATAATCCACGGCGTAGCTTGGAGCAAATTTGGAAACACGGCGTCAGCTAACGGATCAGTAGTGCCAAGAAAAACGGTTTTTGTTCCTGCATGCTTACCAGCCATAATATCTGTATCTGTGTCCCCTACCATGTAAGAAGACGATAAGTCTACTTGGTATTTCTCTGCTAAATCAACTATCAACTTACTATTAGGCTTTCGACAATCACAACCTGATTTAGGCTTATGCGGACAGTACGCGACTTCCTGAATGTCAGCGTCTTCTTTAGCCAGTTCGGATTGCATATAAGTATGAATGGCTTGTAACTTAGATTCTTTCATGTAACCAAGTCCTACACCACCTTGGTTGGTCACAACAAAAATATAATCAAACACTTCATTCAATTGCCTAATCGCCTCTGGTACACCAGGTAAAAAATAGAGTTGATTTGGCTCGTTGACAAACTTTACACGGCTAGTAAGCACTTCATTAATGACACCATCCCGATCCAGAAATACGGCTTTTTTCATAACGTATTCGCTCCTTAAAATTCACTTAATGAGTAGCATATCCTTTTAGCATTTTTTTAAACACTAGTCCTATTCATCCCGTATCTACAGCGAATCAGTTAGGCAATATCATTGAGGTCTATGAAAATAACAACTAATATAGCATGTATATTAAATTTATAACGAATGCCGAATTACTTTGTGGCTACAACTAATTATGGGGTGATGCATAGACATGGTAAACTCACAAACATTTAATTTTAAAAAGAATCTTCCTCTGCTGATTGTTTTATTGTCGGGTGCTTTCATCACGATTCTCAACCAAACCCTTCTTGCTACTGCCTTACCGCCTATTATGAAGGATCTCAATATTGGAGAAAGTACGGTTCAATGGTTACAATCGATCTTCATGCTTGTGAACGGAATTATGATACCCATTACAGCTTTTTTAATCGGGAAATTCACGACTCGACGATTATTTCTTACTGCGATGAGTATATTCGCGTTAGGAACACTTGTGGCTGCAGTATCACCCAATTTTTCAGTGCTATTAATAGGACGCGTCTTGCAAGGTGCTGGTGCAGGTATTATGATGCCACTCCTGCAAACTATATTGTTTCTACTCTTTCCAATTGAACAACGTGGTAAAGCGATGGGATATTTCGGTCTAGTGATTGCATTTGCACCCGCTATAGGACCAACTTTATCTGGTTACCTCGTGGATCAATTCCCTTGGCGCAGCGTCTTCTACGTAGTATTACCATTTGCCCTCTTTAATATTATCGCGGCGTATTTCTTACTTAAAAACGTAACGAAAACAACTGATCCTAAAATGGACTATTTATCAATTGTGCTATCTACATTTGGTTTTGGTGGTCTTCTCTACGGTTTCAGTATTGCAGGTACGACTAGCTGGTTACACGCAAATGTCTTGATTTCACTAATTGTCGGTGCTATTTCGTTAGTCTGGTTTATTCTTAGACAATTGAATTTGAAAGAGCCTATTCTTGAGTTTAGGGTCTTTAAGTATGGCGTGTTTACGATGGCAACTAGTCTTGGCATGATCGTGTTTGCTTCGATGATTGGCACAACGGTTATCTTGCCACTATTCATGCAGACGATGCTTGGATTTAGTGCGTTCCATTCGGGTTTGATGCTATTGCCAGGTGCGATCGTCATGGGTGTCATGAACCCCGTTACCGGTACATTGTTTGATAAATATGGTGCCAAGTGGTTACTACTCACCGGTTTTGTTATTCTCACCATTACAACATTCGTTTTCGCTAATTTAACTGAAGAAACAACATTTGCTTATCTGGCTACATTGAATGCCATCCGAATGTTCGGTATTTCAATGGTCATGATGCCTTCGACTACACTGGGTTTGAATGAATTGCCGAATCGCTTAATTTCTCATGGTACGGCGATGAACAATACGTTCCGCCAAATGTCAGGCTCAATCGGTACTGCTGTACTCGTTACGGTTATGGTGACAACTGAAATTAACAACGGTACGGTTGCGGGGCAAATACATGGCGTGAATATGTCCTTCTTCGTTGCTGGTTGGATTTCAGTCGTAGGATTAATTTTAGCTATTTTGATTAAAGATCCGAGGAAAAGAAGTAAAGAAGTAAAAGCCTCATAGACAAATTTTCTGTCTCTCAGAGTATTAAACGGTTCTGTTCACTGGTACAAAATTAAATGAAATAACTAAAAAGCCACCTAATTCGCGTATTAAAATGTACCCTATAGGATAGACACTTTGAAAAAAGTCTATCTCATAGGGTATTTTTGTTTATAATGAAAAAAAGACGTGGGAGCGGATGAACATGACTGAACGATTGTTTACCACCAAAGAACAAGCACGATTACAATGCAATCCTAACGTACAAGCTGTTAGTGACAAATCTATCACGTATACAGATGAATTTAAGCGCCAATTTATTGCGAAGAATGAAAAAGGAAGAATGCCCCGAGAGATTTTTGAAGAGGCTGGCTTAGATGCGGATTTAATTGGGGTAAAACGGATTAGATCTTCAGGTAAACGTTGGCGTGCTGCCTATCGAAAAAACGGGATAGAAGGCTTACAAGACACACGAAAAACGAATTCAGGCCGCCCATTAGAACGCGACTTAACACCAGAAGAAAAGATTGAACGATTGGAAGCGAAGAATCGTTTATTACAAGCGGAGAATGAACTGTTAAAAAAGCTAGATCTACTCGAAAGGCAGATGATGAAAAAGAAATCACAATCGAAACGACGCTGAAATTCGAACTCATCCATTACACCATCCAAAAGTATAAATTAAACCGTTTGGTGAGCTACTTATGCGAAATCATGGAGGTGTCTCGTTCGGGCTACTATAAGCACTTCGGAGAGAAGTCTAAACAGAAGCGTGCAATACAAGAACAAGCAGATGAAGACGTAAAGGAAATCATTTTAAAGGCCTATCATTTCCGAGGGCGAAAAAAAGGAGCACGCCAAATTAAAATGACACTCCAAAATCAGTATGGGATTACGTATAACCTAAAACGTATCCGCCGTATTATGAAGAAATTTGATATTATCTGTCCGATCCGCAAAGCCAATCCAGCACGTCGTATGGCCAAGGCGACGAAAGAACATCGCACATGTGAAAACAAACTACAGCGTGAGTTTAAGCAAGGAGTAGCTGGAAAAGTATTATTGACTGATATCACGTATTTGACGTATGGAAACGGCAGACGTGCTTATTTATCTACGGTTAAAGATGCCCAAACAAATGAAATACTCGCATATGAAATCTCTTCTTCTTTAGGTCTAGAAATCGCATTGAATACGCTTAAAAAACTTAAGAAACATCGTCATTTAACAGTCGATGCATTTATTCATTCGGATCAAGGATTTCATTATACGAGTCCACGATATCAAGCAGCAGTGAAGAAATTGGGATTAGGACAATCCATGTCACGCAGAGGGAACTGTTGGGATAACGCCCCACAGGAATCATTTTTTGGTCACTTCAAGGATGAAACCAATATAAAAGATTGTGAGTCACTAGAAGATGTAAAACGAGAGATCAAGAGTTATATGACTTATTACAACCATTATAGAGGTCAATGGAACTTGAAAAAGCTGCCACCTGTAATATACAGACGACAGCTCCAACAAGCAGCCTAGACTTTTTTAAAATTGTCCTTTACAAAGGGTACACTTTACACTTTAGAATTAGGTGGCTTTTTTCTCCTTATATACCATCAAGCTTTTGGATGAAATAACATCAAGCCCTAGATAGATCAGCTTTTTAACTCGTTGATCTGCGCTGTAGCCAGACGCGTGTCCTATGGGCGGGTGATGAATCTCTCGGAGTCGCCGGCTGTAACGAAGATCAACTGAGCGAGTGCGATTAACAATGTGCCACAATTGCGTCCATTAGTGAAATAAGCAAATTGCTTACTTAGTCTGAGTAAGAACCTCCTGGTAATGTGAATAAATAGAATCCATTGTCCCCTCTTAACTGCCACCCTTCAAAAAAACTACTATCGTGAAACAATTCAAGAAAAGTATTATCTTCAAATTCCAAAACTAAGTCAGACATCTCTTCAAAATGATAGATGTTCATAACCTTTTTACCCATAAGTATACTTTCAACATTCTTATAAGTGAATTTATCAGGGGCTTGGGTACAATCTGAAAACCCAATTAAGACTTGATTAGCAACTAGTAATCTCCAAGGACATTCAATAATTAACCCACCATTACTAAACCCCAATCCCAATGGTAAGTTTTTTTCTGTATTCACCTCAAAAACACTTTGTCCAAAAAAATAATTAAAATCAATACTACTTTGTTTCCTAAACATTTGGAGCACCACATTTCCATCCTAATTTCTACTGATAGGTTTATTCAAGTAAATGGCCGTTTGTTGAACTATGGGCCTACACATAATTCGTAATTAGTCTAGCATACTTATTCCAGTAGTTTGTTTAATCATCAAAATGGCACCGTTAATTTCAATGATACTTAACATTTTAAATCAGTGTGAATTCGCTTGTTATCTCAGATTTTGTACTACTTAACTAAATGGTGTACTCATCGTAGAGGAAGACTTTTTAATTCTTGTTATACATTACTTCAATCATTCTGTTTTCTCCATTTTGTCTAGATCAATACATACTTTGAGTTGCTTTAACTCTTGAATGTAAAGTAAACTAGACAAAAAGTATGGTTTAGTATACACTACAATTAGATGAGGTGATGAGTAGCGTGATAAAAAATCGTGTGAGGGAATTGCGTGCTCGAGCGGATTTGACGCAAGGTGAGCTTGCTGAACGGGTTGGAGTTACTCGGCAAACGATAGTGGCACTAGAAAAAGGAAGTTATACGCCTTCTCTTCTACTAGCTATGAACATTGCAGAAGTATTTATGCTTTCAATTGAAGAGATTTTCTATAAGGAGGATGCGCAATGAACCATGTATTTCTATCAGTCACATTACGAATTTTGTTATTCATTTCTTTAGCTATGATGGTATTTGACTTTTTACGTGTTGAGCAACAATTCACTCTCATGAACAGAGGGTATACAGAAGGGTTTTCTGTTCAAGTTACTTCGTGGCCCGGTTCATTAATGTTGATTGTTCTTTTTCTTTTTGTGGTAGGCAATGTAGTGTATTTTTTACGATTACGAAAAAACAAGAATACAGATATACGAGATTTTATAACATTTGAATATGATTCTACTGATGAACGTGCCATTGCAAATACACGGAAAGCTGTAAGTTATGCTTTTTCAGGTTTACTGATTTATTCCTTTTTCATGATCGGCTCGTTTATGTTTATTCCGAACTATTTCTTGGATCATATTTGGTATCCATTATTTGCAACTGCTTCTATTCCTATCAGCGGATTGATTATATATGCGATCTCTTTCACTGCCTTGCAACGTGCATAAATAGCATAATAAAAAGCACATTCACTATTTGCGAATGTGCTTTTTATTATTTAGTTAGATCTATTTTTTTATTCAATGCGTATATAACCATTCCACCAATTGTCATGGACAATAATTCACCAATACCCGCTGTTAGCCAAGTCGCCCAGAATGGGAAGCCAAGCAAGATGTTCAATTGAAAAGCAATTGCACACATAGATACTGCAAATACAATAGCAGTAATCACCATTTTCACAATATCATTTTTAATTTTCTTCACTAATGCACGGCTTATTAGCAAAGCAACCAATGTAGCCATCGAACCAATCGGCACATCCAATAACCAAGTAGGTGACATGAAGTTAGCAAGTGCTACACCTAACGTAACACCGACTATATAACGCTTATTATACAACGCGAGATAGTTGAACATTTCCGACAAACGCAGTTGAACCGCGCCAAAACTAATAACTGCAAATACAAATGTCACCGTTACATACAAAGCTGCAACGAGTGCTGTTTTTGCCAGTTCATTCACCGTACTTTTAGGTGAATCCTTTACATAAGACATACTCATATTATTTTCTCCTTTGTGAAATAGCTTAGTTGCTATTCCAGTAATAACTACGACCAAAGGAAGAAAGAACCTATCGTTCGATCAAAAGTGTCGTAGTGCAAACAGAATTTGCTTGCTTGGGTATTATAACAGAAGTTCCTGTATTAGAGAAGCTTTATTTCGCTATCCATCCGCCGTCGATAGGAATGACGGCACCATGGATGTAATCAGCTAAGGAACTGGCTATGTATAATGTGAGGTTTGCAACTTCAATTGGTTGCGCCCAACGTCCCGCGGGAGTTTCTTCTGCAACCCATTTCGCCATTTCACCATCACCTGCAAAATCTACCTCGTTCATTGGAGTTTGGATCGCGCCTGGCGCAATCGCGTTCGCACGAATCCCCTCACGACAATAATCCATATCCAGTTGCTTTGTATAGCCGACTATCGCATGTTTGGATGCAGTATAGGCTGCACCGCCACCACCTGCCACAAGCCCCGCAATAGAAGCCATATTCACGATGACACCCGACTTGTTAGCGAGCATATGTGGTAAGACTTCATTGGTCATGAAATAAGTACCTTTTACATTCGTATCCATAATTCGATCCCATAGCGCTTCATCAGTATCCAACGTTTTCGCAAAGCCATCCAGTACACCTGCTGTATTTAATAAAATATCAATGCTGCTAAATGTATGTATAGCTTCTTTAACGGCATGTTGGATATCTTCTTTCGAGCTGACACTTCCTATGACATATCTAAACTGATTTGGATACGATTGTTTCATCGTTTGCATATCACCTTCATTCATATCAAACGCAACTACATTCGCCCCGTTCTTAAGAAACGCATTCGCTTGTGCTTGCCCGATACCTGAAGCTGCCCCCGTTACCAGCACTGTCTTTCCTACATACTCTTCAAATTTCATACTATCCCTCCAAAATAAAAAACTCATGATCGCTCATGAGCTTTGATTCATTGTATTACTCTACGATAACCCAATCTTCTGCCAACAAGTCGCAAACTGTTGGAGTGAACATAGTATAGCCTTCTCCCGTTACGTCAATGACGAAATATGGGTTCATTTTTTTACCATCTTGCTCGCTCTCTCCTACTAGCTTGACGTATAGTTCTGCTCCACCCCAATTACTGCGAATTACTTTTTCGCCTGCTTTTAAACGTGGTAAAATCTCTTCAAATGTCATGTATATCCATCCTTTGTCCATGTTTTAATTCGTATAGTTTGTCGGGAAAAGTATACTTGATTGGGAAGTGTTTTACAACTAGTGACTATTAAAGCTGTAGCATCAGACGGATTCGTTTAAAAATCTGTTAATCATACCGCTTCACATTTTAAATAAAACTAGCCTTCTAGCTTGCCATTCTATAATTTCCATGATAAATTGAACAATAGAAAATTTCATTTACGGAATCAACATGTATAACCTCGATAATATGGTTCGAGGGTCTCTACCAGGAACCGTTAAATCCTGATTACAAAGTCATTTTTGTAATCGGGATT
>NZ_JARIEA010000047.1 GCF_029267015.1 Sporosarcina ureae
AGTATGATTACAGAATACGGCGCGGTGTCTAAGATGTCTATTCATCGTATAGAGGAATATGGCAAAGTCGTCATGGAATCTGATGTATTTGAACAAGTAAACAAGTATTTCTCATAATACACTGAAAAGCTACCAGTAATCTGGTAGCTTTTTTTATTTTCGAGTCATTAGATTGATGTTTGACTGGTGATGTAAGTAGGGGAGGGTATAGGTCCCACTTCGGCAGTGGATGGCTACCGCGATAAGCCTACCATTCAGTCGCCTGCGTTAGAGGGTGTAGGGCAGGTCGGTTACTTGTTTTTCGAGTACACGGATTATTTGTTCGTACTAGTAAATAGGATACGATGGTAGGTAGTGGTTTTTGCACCTCCTTGCTTTTCCTTGTTTTGTGCAGAGGTAGTGGTTTGACTGGCAATGTAAGTGGGGCGGTCATTGGCCCCACTTCGGCGGTGGTGGATGGCTTCCGCAATGAGCCAGACAGGAAGTGCGCCTGACTGTCTCATTACTACGCCTACCACATGCAGCCGCCTTCGTTAGATGGGGTGTAGGGCAGTTCAGGTACTTGTTTTTCGAGTACGTGGATAATTTGTTCTTACAAGTAAGTAGGATACGATGTTGGGTAGTGGTTTTTACACCCCCTTACTCTTCCTTGTTTTATGCAGAGGTAGCGGTTTGACTAGCAAAGTAAGTGGGGCGGTCATTGGACCCACTTCGGCGGTGGTGGATGGCTTCCGCAATGAGCCAGACAGGAAGTGCGCCTGACTGTCTCATTACTACGCCTACCACATGCAGCCGCCTACGTTAGATTATGTGTAGGACAGTTCGGATACTCGTTTTACAAGAATAGGAACTAGTACTACCCGGTCACTGGTTTTCTTCTTTTATAAACCACAACCTAAATTGGTAAGTACTTAGCAGCGCAGGCACAACTGCGGGGTCGGCCGTGGCCATGAGACAGCTAGCAGAGCTCCACCGCTAGTTGGCTCATGGCTGGAGGCAATCCCCCACGTGCCTGTGCGGGTCCAAAGCATGACCCTCACTACTTTCCATGCACAAGCCAATCTAGAGCAACGATCCACTGGTCTTCATCTTTTCTAAAACACTATTTAACTTGTCAACCACTCAGTAGCCCAGGCACAACTGCGGGGTAGGCCGTGGCCATGAGACAGCTAGCAGCTCCACCGCTAGTTGGCTCATGGCTGGAGGCAATCCCCCACGTGCCTGCGTGGGTCCAAAGCATGACCCTCACTGCATTCAATGACCAAGCAAAATTCGAGCAACGACCCAACACCAGTCAATACATCCAAATATATTTTCAGACACAAAAAACGCATGCTCCATAGTGCGGAACATACGTATAGGATGTCATCTGATTTTAGTTCACAGTTGAAACAGTCAGCAAGTTATCCCCTTCTAGCTCCACGACCGCCACGTTTGGACTCTGTCGCTCTCTTTAAGGTAGTTAGACGTTCTTCGCTGTCCTTCATGAACTTTGCCATCTTCTGCTCAAAGTTCTCTGGTCGTTCAAAGCTTGGCTTGCTTCCTTGACGAGGTCTCGTTGGACGTTGTGGACGCTGTGGACGCTGTTCTGACTCAGGCTTCGCCTTACGGATGGAAAGACCGATTTTACCATCAGATCCCACATTCATTACCTTCACTTCAACCATATCACCGACTTTTAAATGATCGTTTATATCTTTGACATAATTGTCAGCTACTTCACTAATATGGACTAATCCTGTGGATCCGCTTGGCAATTCAACAAATGCCCCAAAATTTGTGATCCCGGTTACTTTACCCTCTAACTTGCTGCCTACTTCAATTGACATAAAAAAAATGCTCCTCCTTAAGTTTTAAGCGGCTCGTAAGCCTATCAACCATATTGGCAGTGCCTGTATTTTACAGACTCCTACTTATATTATAGCCAACAAAAAAAGAGTGTCAACTTGACTACTCTTTTTCGGACTCTTTTTCAGAAACTTTCTTCTTATCTGGAATGGAAAAAATGATCTCGTCGGACTCAGAAAGAAAGTATTCCTTGCGGGCAAGTTTAGCAATATATTCATCATCATCCAGACGAATTAACTGCGTATTCAGTTGGTCTTGCTGTTCTTTCAAATCCTCTAGTATAGCCGTTGCTTGTTCTTTTTCCTTATGTTTGGCAGCCAGAATTTCTTTCTGTCCAGCATTCATATTGAATAAACTTCCAGCAACCACACAGACGATAACAAAAAATACAGCTAGTCGATTACGCAGACGTTTTTGTTGTGCTTTTTTAAAATTTTCTTTTTTTTGCATGGAGCGCACATAGTCTGTATCGATTGATGTTACATTCTTCGTTGAGGGCTTCTGTGTTTTTTTCATGGCGCACACACCTTTCTGACGTAATTCTACTATTGCACTCTATTATATAGTACTCTGCATTTTTTTTGAAGGTATTTCCCTATGTTCTTTACTAATCGTGTAAATGGAGACATGATTAGTGACAAAATAGAGACTATTACATAGACAATACGGTGAATCGTCAGGTAGACAAGACGAATGATGAGCCAAATCGGCCTAAGCACCACAAGTAACAATAGTCTACCTACGAATCTGACAGGACTATGGAAGATGGCAGCGTACAATAACAAGCCACTAACCTGGGCAACGGGGTCATACATTCTCCATGCCCCGTCACGTACTATAAGTAATACCAAAAAGGCTCCAATCCCTAACATAATCCAGATGATGCACTCAAGCCAGAATGCCCATCTTCTAATGAACGAACGTTTATCGCACGCAGCGATAATCGTTCCGAATAAATCCATTACAATTCCACCAGCAATCCCTGTCCCGATCATCGCCAACAGACTGAAGAACTGGACGGATAGGCTCATCCGAATAGTTTATGGAGGAAATTGCGTGAGCCTGCTTCTTCATCGTCGTATTGCAAAGTTTGGACTGTACCTTCAAGTGTAAGCAAGCCCTTGTCCACATCTAGATGTACAATACGCAGTTCCTCCCCACGGATTTGCAGTACGCCAAGCGATGTTCTAACAAGAAATTCCTCCTGATCAAAGCGGTCGATCGTTTTCACGGATGTGAGATCCATTCTTTTGCGATTGCGCATCGTCACTACGTGGTCTCCTGATGGAATAGTATACATTGAGCTGTCTGTTTGAATCTGCATATGCGTCCCCCTTCTCTAGTACGTTCCCCATATCATATGCAGGGGCTTGGCCAAACATGACAAGCTGTTTTTAATTGAAGTACAAATCCCATTAGCTAGTCTATCTATTAAAAAAGACAACCCAACTACAGGCTGTCTCTTCGTTAATTAGTTTTAATTTTCATCATCCACAAATTCAGGCTCCACTTTGTCCAAGCGCTCTTCACTTGTGATCGTGTACATGCCTGCCGCGTCCTCTTTCTTAGTAGACGCCTTCAGCTCATTAACTGTAGCATTGACAATTTTCTGACCGAAGCGGATGGATAGCTCATCCCCCGGTTTGACGACTGAAGAGGCTTTGGCCACTTTTCCGTTAATCGTAATTCTCCCTTGGTCCGCCACTTGCTTTGCGAGTGTACGGCGTTTGATAAAGCGGGATACTTTAAGAAATTTATCTAGTCTCATTTGGATTCTCCCTTTCGTTTGGCCTGTTGCCAGAACTCTTCAAGTTCCTCTAATGTATAGTCTTCAAAACTGCCGCTTCCTTGTTTAACGGACTGCTCCACAAATTGAAAACGGGATTTGAACTTTTCATTTGTATGCCACATCGCTTCTTCTGGTGAGATCTTGAGGAATCTTGCGATGTTGACGATAGTGAATAGGACATCTCCAAGCTCGTCCAGCTGTTGCTCCACTCCGCCGTTATGCACTTCTTCCTGGAACTCTTGCCACTCTTCTTGGAACTTGTCAAAAGCTCCTTCTATAGAAGGCCAGTCGAATCCTACTTTGGCTGCGGTCTTTTGATAGTTATAAGATGTTAGCAAAGAGGATGCCAATCGCTCTTGTCCTTCTAACAATGTAGATGTTTTCGGTTTTTCTTGGTCCTTGATCGCTTGCCAGTTCGTCAGCACTTCATCTGTAGTGTCAGCTTCAGCTTGCGCAAATACATGTGGATGGCGACGAATCATTTTAGCTGCGACCGTTTCAAGTACGTCTTCCATCGTAAAGTAGCCGTTGTCTTCGCCGATTTGTGCATGAAGGAATACTTGTAGTAATACATCTCCTAGCTCTTCGACGATCGCGTCATCATCTTCTTCATCAATCGCCTGAATCAACTCAAAGGATTCTTCGATTAAATAGCGCTTCAATGATTCATGCGTTTGCTCGCGATCCCAAGGGCAACCATCCGGTCCACGTAAAATTGCAATGATCTCTCTTAATGAATTCCACTCTTTTAGCCGCTGTTCATTATCCAGTATTGGTGGTACATAAACTGTCGTCAAGTTATTCAATGTCACTGTGCGATCAAGCTCGAACAACGGGACGTCAGTCAGTTTTTCATCTTGGGAACCCGCTGATGTAACGATGGTGACAACATGATGGTCAGGGTACTTCTCCATCAAAGATAATTTCACTTCAGATGCAACGAATGCATCGTAGACTTGTCCAATTAATACGTGTTGATCCATGCGTACATCATCACGTTTCAAGTCCGTGCCATCCAGTAGCTGGAACCCTTCAATTGGATCGATACGGAGTGCCGTGAAAATCGGGTCAAGAAAGCTGCTGCCCCCCGCGATATGAAGTTCAATTTCACCTGTACGTTCTTTTTCAATTAATAATTGAACCGTACGTTCCGCCACAAGCGGGTGTCCTGGCACAGCGTATGTAATTGGCTGATGCACACTCATTTCAAAAAGTTTGTCGACGATTTGCTGATAGACGGCTTCAAATGAATCATTCGCTTCATAAATCGAATCGAAGCTTTCCATTTCTACCCCTTCTGAACGCAACTCCGCAACGACGGGATGCTCTTCCGTTCGAATGTAAAGATGGTCCGCTTCTTTCAATAGGCGATACGTGCCAAGTGATAGTTGTTCTAAATCACTTGCGCCCAATCCGATTACTGTTATTTTATTCATATCATTCACCTTCTATTTTTAGTTAGCCATAGTTGAGCAGTCGCCAATCGTTTCCCGAAAGGTAGTAAATACCACTCTTTTTCTTTCATTATACGTGATTTCAGGACGACGAAAAGGAATATGATCGCTCCAATTGCGACAGCTGATATGGCAGTTAATGTTGAGCTTATTCGTGGTGACAGGCCGGCAAATAGCCAATAATCGGCGATGAACATCCACGGAATCAGTACCCCTGTCATGGCCACACCTGCAATAAGCAACACGGTGTAAAAACGTCGCGGTACTAATGGGAACTTCCAAAACCTTTTGAAATAGAAGATCAATAACACAGCAACGATCGCAAACGCGATGGCACCTGAGGCGGCTGCACCTTCAATTCCATATCGTCGTACCATCCATGGTGTAGTCGTTAGTTTTATTGCGATGCCAAGCAACATGAGTAATAACGGCCCACGTACTTTTCCACTTCCTTGAAGAATAGCGGTTAGTGGTAAAATAATCGACAACCAGAAAATCTGGATGCAGAAGATGATCAGCGCGACAGAGCCTGTTCGCGTCTGGAATAGCATTTCATTGACGAAAGGCAGTACGAGAACCAATCCTATTGTCGCAGCCCAGCCGAATAAAATAGATGTCCTGAATGTCAGACTTATAAACGGCAATGCACCTTTTCCGCCCATTTTGGATGCGTGATGCGCAATTAAAGGAACAAGTGCTAACGCTAATGTAGAAGCGAGTAAAATACCCATTTGCGCAAGCGGCTGTCCTCGGTCATAGACGCCTTTCATTTCCATGGCAGTCTCACTCATCACACCAGCCTCGACTAATGCATTATAGATCGTGAAAGAATCCACTAATTGAAACACCAATAAAATTAATGAACTCGCACTGACACCAATGCTGATTTTGGTCAGATCTCTAATTACTTGCCACGGCTTTACAGTCGCTATCGTCATACGCTCCCGCTGTAGAAAGAACCTTGTTAGAATCAATACACCTACCGCTTCTCCTGCTACTGCAGCCCACATCGTGATTTCTCCTACTTTATAAAGTGAAGCCCCTGCACGCAACGCAATCCATGTACCTGCCAACACGATCACAACCCTGAACAGCTGCTCTGAGACGTTAGAGATGGCTACAGGTATCATTTGCCCCTCTGATTGAAAGACACCCTTTAGCACAGCAAGGAATGGCAATACGAGCACGATATACGCGCCAGTCTGCAATACAGGTGCCAAAGCAGGGTCTCCCATTAAATCAGCGAAGAACGATGATCCTGATCGTAATAACAGAAAAACCCCTACTGATAACGCGAGAAGATAGGCGAGCGATACTCGTAAAATTCCACGTGACTCTCCAGGTCCTTTACTCTCCGCGAGCATTTTAGAGACAGCGACGGCAAAACCTGAAGATGTCCATACGATAAATATTCCGATGAATGGATACACTTGCTGATAAATATAAAAACCTTTATCTCCAACTAAGTTTTGAAAAGGGACCCGATAGACCGCGCTCAGCACTTTGACAATGATGGCGGCAATCGTCAGAATCGACGCACCCTTCATAAACGACTTCATATTCCATTTAGTCAACGCCATATACGCGCCTCTTTCATTTGATGATGGTTCCTAGTATACCATTTCATTAGAATAGGCGTGTGACTGCAATTAATAAAATAATGACACCACTCATGAATGTCCCGAACTGGCCAACTGACATCTTGCCAATTCGCACACCTGCCAGTTTTGCACCCAATCCTACACCGATCGATAATGTGATGTAGCTACCCACAGCTGCCGACAGCGCGATAGCTAACGGTGATAATGTCAAAAGCCCCGCCCCTACTCCGTTCGTCAATGCATTCGCGGAAAGCGCGATCCCAAGTAACAAAGCTTCACCCAGACTAATATGCGAAGATCCGTCAAAGTCCATTTTTTCGGGTTCACTGAACACATTCGCTTGATGTTTCCTCTGTTGACGAAACGCGATCACCACGATGCGTATTCCGATGATGCTGAGCACAGCAAACGCTATGAGATCAGGTAAGATTCCTGGCAATAATACAGCTAACCATGCACCTGAGACGATGCCGATTAAACTGAAGATGAAACAAATTGCCGCAATGAGTGCATTTGAAGTGGGTGGAATTCGAACCCGCTGTACGCCGTAAGAAAGTCCGACTCCAAAGTTGTCGATACTAGATGAAATTGCAAAGCCTATGATCAGTAGCCAAGTCATTCCGCTCCCTCCAGCCGATTTGGTTTTATCATACTATACGTGCACAACGAAGCCGGCGTGTGTGCGCTAGGCGCTATAGAAGAACAAACCTTAGAGCGGTTGCACAGTGTTTATGATCGCTTAGGGAGTATGATTGAGCACTCGCTCATGTAGATAGAGCGGAAATCCGGCGCCATAGAGCGGTTGACTAGGAACTATGAGCAGTTGCAGTAATTAATGAGCGCCCCCTGTTATCAATAATTCGGAAGTCCATGATAAAGAGTTCAGCCCGAACGTCGAACATCGTTCTGTCCTCTTCGTCTACTCACTCCATAAAAAAACGTCTTTCCTATAGTTGTTAGGAAAGACGGGTCATTATTCATCTTCATCTGGGTGTAGGCAAAATCAGTTCCTTTGCAACGGATACACCTGAGCGCATGGCCGCTTTTCCTACCGCATGCGCAACAATTGTTGGAATACGATCATCAAACGGATCCGGAATGATGTAATCATCACGCAGATCTTCATCCTTGATCAAATCTGCAATCGCGTACGTTGCTGCGAGCTTCATCTCTTCATTGATTTCTGTCGCTCTAACGTCTAGAGCTCCACGGAATATGCCCGGGAATGCTAAGACGTTGTTGACTTGGTTAGGATAATCGGAACGGCCTGTCGCAATAATGCGCACACCGTATTCTTCAGCCAACTCCGGTTTCAACTCAGGCATTGGATTCGCAAGACCAAATACGATTGGATCTGTATTCATCAGCGCAATCAATTCCTTCGTTAGCAAGTTTGCAACAGATACACCAACGAATATGTCTGCACCTTTCATTGCGTCTGCTAATGAACCTTCAATCTTCTCTCGATTCGTGACGCGTGACATTTCATGCTTCACATTATTCATTGCGTTCTCTCGGCCTTCATAAATAATTCCTTTTGAATCACACATAATAATGTTTTCGAAGCCCATACTCAACAATAGTTTTGTAATCGCAACTCCAGCGGCACCGGCACCGTTCAAGACGATTTTAACTTCTTCTTTTTGTTTCCCCACTACTTTCAATGCATTAAGCAATCCAGCTCCTACTACAATTGCCGTGCCATGTTGATCGTCGTGGAAAATTGGAATACTACATTCTTCACGCAATCTACGCTCAATTTCGAAACAACGGGGAGCAGAGATATCTTCCAGATTTACCGCACCAAATGTTGGGCTAATTGCTTTTACAATATTGACGATTTCATCCACATCTTTTGTATCAAGACATATAGGGAATGCATCGATCCCTGCAAATTGCTTCAGCAATAATGCTTTTCCTTCCATTACTGGCAAAGCAGCCTCAGGACCGATATCTCCTAAACCAAGTACAGCCGTTCCATCTGTTACAACTGCAACTAAATTCCCCTTAATTGTATATTCATACGCTAGTGATGGGTCGTGAGCGATTTCTACACATGGTTCAGCCACTCCTGGCGAGTACGCCAAACTCAAATCCTCTTTATTCTCTAACGGTACTTTCGAAACGACTTCCATTTTTCCATTGTGAATTTGATGCATGTGTAAAGAAGATTTATACTTCCTGTTCATAATATCGCTCTCCCTGTCCGGTTTTTTATTGTTCCTTCGTGTTGGTAGTGATTATAAGCGCAAACGCAAACCAATTACAAGCATCAATATTCTTTCAAATCAAAAAATTGTAAATTCGTAAGCGGTTACATTCCCTTTGTCAAAGGTTTTATACTGGTTTTAAAAAAAGTAAAAAAAGTTTTGACTTTTAGTCTTTTTAGTAGTATGTGAAACGTTTCACTTTTGACTTCATGGCTTGTGAAGCCCTTCACTAAGCGGTTTTGTGAAAACCTTCACGTAAAGATTTTACACGTGAAAACGGAATTATACAGTCAGTATGTGAAGTGTTTCACTTTTTAAACGAAGAAAAAAATTGAACTTTTCGGGAGGTGTATTCGGATGATTTCGGTTTTTTATGCGAGTTTATTCAATAATTTATTAACGAATTATAAGTATTACGACTGCCCTATATGTACTATAAATCTATAAATAATGTAAAACATTCAACCAACAATAAACTGGACGATAAAAAACTCACAGCAGATACGTCTACTGTGAGTTTTCATTAAAAATTTTACATATTTATCAAACTTGCTTAGTTTTCCATTTGTTTTGCCAAGAAATTGGCTGCTGTCTCTGCAGCCTTTTGTTCAACTTCACCAACAAAGTGAACCTTTGACAGCAAATAGATCGCGCCTATTGCATCACCATTTGTAATAATTGGTGCTATACAATAGGATTTAATCTGCTCCACTTGACCCGGCACCCATTCGACCGTCTTTTCGTGTTTTTCCATGATAGTGGACCTACCATTAAGGATCTCCTCACAAACGGGTGACAATTGGCGGTTCATATAATCTTTCTTGGCAAGACCCGCCACCGCGAGCATCTCGTCACGGTCACTGATCAACGCCGGCGTACCAATTGTTTCGTAAAGTGATTCCGCATATTCCACAGCAAATTCACCAAGCTCTGATATAGGTGAATACTTCTTTAATATGACTTCCCCTTCACGATCGGTGAATATTTCCAAAGGGTCACCTTCACGAATGCGAAGTGTCCTTCTAATTTCTTTTGGTATCACAACTCTTCCCAAGTCATCAATTCTGCGGACAATACCCGTTGCTTTCATGTATAATGCCTCACTTTCTCGAAATGAAATGTATTTCTGAGAGTAGTATGCATCAACATTGGTCATTTTATGCAATCGAGGTGTTACAAGGCATCCGAAGATTCTACTTCCTTTGCCGTTTCCTGCATCGTGTGTACCATGTCTTCGACCATATCGAACTCCGTGAACTGATTGGACTTCTTTTCATTCACGGTTACAGTAATTTGTCCATTATCAATAGTTAGTCCAACTGCATGGCCAAACTTCAACGAGCGTTCCATCAGTTTTGCGCCGTCAGCACGAGCTGTTCCTTCTTCAGATAAACGAATTTCTACTATACCTTGCACATTTTTGATGGAGACCACGCCAGCATCACGTCCCCAAGCCTTCATGCGTCCAACGCGTAGCAATAGGTCAGCTTCAAATGGCATATCGCCAAAGCGGTCGATCATTTCATCGACGAGCTCCAAGTAATCCTCATCGCCCGTAATCGCTTTTACGCGTTTATACATTTGGATTTTTTGATAACCGTCTTGAATGTATGTTTCAGGCAAGTATGCATTAATAGGCAAAGAAATTTCGACATCCACTTTATCTTCTTTGACAACACCGGTCTGTCTTTCTTCTATCGCTTCTTGTAGCAATTGCGAATACAAATCGAAACCGACTGAATCAATAAATCCATGTTGCTGTGAGCCGAGTAAATTTCCTGCCCCTCGAATGGATAGATCACGCATCGCAATTTTAAAGCCAGATCCAAGTTCAGTGAACTCTTTAATCGCCTGCAAGCGATTTTCCGCGACTTCAGTCAACACTTTATCACGCTGATAGAGCATATAGCTGTATGCTACACGGTTTGAACGGCCGACCCGTCCACGCAATTGATAGAGCTGTGACAGCCCCATCCGATCCGCGTCATGAACAATCAACGTATTGACGTTCGGGATGTCGATTCCTGTTTCAATGATGGTTGTCGTAACAAGCACATCAAATTCCCCTTCAAGGAAACTCAAAATCACCGCTTCCAGGGCAGCTTCCCCCATACGACCGTGCGCAGAGGCAATACGTGCTTCAGGTACCAAGTCACGGATTTCCTGCACTTTGCGATCCATATCTTCTACTCGGTTATATAAATAGAAGACCTGTCCGCCGCGGCCCATCTCTCGCTCAATTGCTTCTCGTACCAAACCACCGTTATATTCCATGACATATGTCTGGACAGGGAAGCGATTGGCTGGTGGTGTTTCAATGACAGACAGGTCACGTACGCCCATCATTGACATATGCAAAGTTCTTGGAATCGGTGTTGCAGTCAACGTCAGCACGTCTACGTTATTTTTCAACTGCTTCAACTTTTCTTTATGTGTTACACCAAAACGTTGCTCTTCATCGACAACGAGAAGCCCAAGATCTTGATACACTACGTCTTTTGACAATAATCGATGTGTACCGATGACAATATCGACAGTTCCCGCTTTCAGTCCTTTGATCGTTTCATCTTGTTCTTTCTTCGTGCGAAAACGATTAAGTAATGAAACGGTTACAGGATAATCCGCGAAACGTTCTTTCATCGTCTCAAAATGTTGCTGTGCCAAAATAGTAGTCGGCACCAAAAAGGCCACTTGTTTACCGTTCGTTACCGCTTTAAATGCAGCACGGATCGCAACTTCCGTTTTTCCATACCCTACATCCCCACATAACAATCGATCCATTGGTCGTATACGTTCCATATCTTTTTTGATTTCATCAATGGATTGCAACTGGTCTTGCGTTTCTTCATACGGGAAAGCATTTTCAAATGAACGTTGCAAATCATCGTCTTCACCAAAAGCAAATCCTTTTTCCGCTTCTCGCCTTGCGTACAACTTGATCAAGTCATCTGCAATATCTTGTATGGCCGCTGTCACTTTGCGTTTTGTTTTAACCCAATCGGTACCGCCAAGTTTATGTAACTTCGGCTCTTTTTCACCGGAAGCGACATACTTTTGAATTAAATCAATCTGATCAGCAGGTACAAAGAGTTTATCTTCACCGCGGTAACGAATATCTAAATAGTCTTTCTGGATGCCTTTGACATCAAGCGTAACGACGCCATAATATTTCCCGATACCGTGATGAACATGGACGATATAGTCGCCCGGCTTGATTTCCGAGTAACTTTTGATCCGCTCAGCGTTCGTTAGTTTAGGGGCTCGTGCTTTACGTTTCGGCTTGCCTGTAAACAGCTCTGCATCTGTAATAACCGCAAGTTTCTGAAACGGCAATTCAAATCCCGCAGACAAATCCCCTTCTATAATCGACAATATACCTTCTTTACTAGGCTTACCATCTATCACTGCTTCTATATCATACTCTCGTAAAATCTCTTGGATCGTATGCATTCTTTCATTTGAAGAAGCCAATAGAAAGACGTTATATTTACCTTGCTTCCAACGCTCTATTTCACTTTTCAGCAGAGGCATCTGGCTATGGAATTGTTGCATCGGCTTACAAGAAATCGAAATAGACTTCTTAATAGTAAATCCAGGTACCGCACGTGTAAATAAAGATAGATAGAATCGTTGCTGCTTAATACCCTCAAGTACTTGTTCGTATTTCCACGCTAGTTTCGTATCATGTAGCATTTTCCCGTCTTCAAGCATCGAAAGCTGATACTCCTGCTCTTCTGACTCCAACGTAGCCGCCGATTCTTGTATGCGGCCCAATTCATCAAAAATGATAAGACCGTTTGTCGGCAAGTAATCCGTCAACATCGCACTTGCTTCAGAGGAAAATGACGCGTATTTCTTCATCGCTTCTGGCACAATACCATCTTTCATCATGCCTATATCTTGCATAATCGTCATCAATAATTGTTGTTGTAATTCTTCACTTTTAATTTTTGTTAAACTTTCGCCCAACGCTTGCTCCACTTTTTGTGAAACTTGTTGTAATTCATCAGGTGTCCAGATAAATTCGGTCGCTGGTAACAAAGTAATTGAATCCAATTTACCTGTAGAACGCTGATCTTCTGCCGAAAATGTCCGGATCGAATCAATTGTCGTATCGAATAACTCTATACGTACAGGTTCTGCCATCGTCAGCGGATAGACGTCTAATATTCCGCCACGCAACGCAAATTCACCCGGTGCACTCACCAGGTCTTTTCGTATATAGCCCATGGATACAAGCTTCTCTAGCCAAATACCCATATCAATCTCATCATCTGTCGTAGCCGTTACATAGTGTGCCAACCAGCGTTCCTTTGACGGCAATAACTTGCGCAAGCCCGCAACTGGCGTGATATATATACCACTACCTGTACGCGCCATGTGGTCTAGCGTGTCAATCCTGCCTGCACGCAGTTCATAACTAGCGAATGAAAAGTCTGCAGCAACCAATTCTTCCGCTGTATACAAGTGAATATGCTCATCACTAACCAATTTACTTACATCTTCATATGTTCGTTGTGCTTGAAGCATATTGGGTGAGACAATCAAGACAGGACGTGTCAGTGACTGCTGAATTAGTTTAAAGAAAATCGCTTTGGAACCACCTGAAAGACCTGTAATCAACTGCTGATCCTGTCCATCTTCTAAATCGTTCAGCAATCCTCGAATCTCTTTCTCTTCCAGAAAAAGTTGTTCTATTACTCCCACTCGGCTCCTCCTCCTTATCTATTAAATTAGTTTATCTATTTATGTCGATCAGAATACTTTATACACAAAAAGCTTTGGCAATCAGCGCCAAAGCATCTGTTACTTATTGTAACCATTTCTTTAAGGTGTAATAATCCGGGAACTTCTGCAATGATTGCTCGCAGTGTTCACAAATACATCGTATGTGCAAGCCACCATCCGGATCTACGGATAAATATGAACTTTTATCTGCGTCGTCTAACTGACTGATAGTTTCCTTGGCCGATTCAAATGGAATGGAGCCCATTTCCGTCTGGCAGTGATTGCAAGAATAACGGATCATACTCTCTTCACCTTCCTTTTTCAAAGTATAGGCAAAGAGTGGCGGTATTATGCTTATCCGTTAAATTTATTCATCACTTCGAGGAATGGTGTCTTTTTTGTCCATTCTTCACAAGCATCTGCACTTTTTTGTATCGCATCTTCAATCAACGGCTGCTCGTCCTTGCTAAATGGAGATAATACATAGTCAGCGACTTTCATGCCACCATTTGGACGGTCAACACCGATACGGATCCGATTGAATTCAGACGTGCCTAGGTGTGCAATGAGCGACTTCATACCATTGTGGCCGCCAGCACTTCCTTTTTGTCGAAGTCGAATCTTTCCTGCAGGTAAATCTAAATCATCGTATAACACAACAATTTCTTCATCATTTACTTCAAAATAATCCGCTAAAGGACGAACGCATTCTCCAGACAAGTTCATATACGTCATAGGCTTCAGTAAAATCACTTTACCTTCAGGTGTATGGACGGTTGTAAATTGCCCATTAAACTTTTGCTGGAATGCTGGTGCTTGAAAGCGTTTAGCTAATTCATCAATGACTTGAAATCCAATATTGTGACGCGTGTTTTCATAGTTCTTCCCGGGATTTCCGAGACCAATTAGTAATTTCATGTTTTTCTCTTCCTTTTCTAAACGATATATATACATAGAAAAGGAGCGCACGGTTTACACTCGTGCGCCCATTTTGTAACTTATTTTTCTTCTTTATCTTCACCGATTACTTCCGGCTCTGCTTCAGTGCTTTCAGTAGCTTCATCCAATGCTTCTAGTTCAGCTTCAGTACGTGGTGCAGAGATTGTTACTAATCCTACTTCATCTTCAGTCAGGATTTCAAACTTCACTTTGTCGCGGATATCGCCAACAAGAATCGTTTCTCCGATTTGAAGTTCAGAAACATCAACGTCGATATGATCAGGAATTTCAGAAGGTTTTACGCGGATTGTAACTTCCCATACTGGTTGTTGAACAGTTCCGCCTTCTTTTTCACCTGGAGCAGTTCCAACTAAGTTGATTGCTACGTCTACTTCAAGCTCTTCTGTCATGTTGATCGCTAAGAAGTCAGCGTGTGTAAGGAAACCAGTCAATACGTCAGACTGGTAATCGTTTAGTACAACGTTTACATCTTTATCTTCAACAGTCAGTTTGATTACGCCATTTCTTCCTGTTTCACGAAGTGTGTCTAGAAGATCGCGTTCTTTTACTGCAATTGGTGTGCTTTCCGTTTTATAACCATAAACTACGGAAGGAATCCAACCATTTTTTCGTAATTCGCTTACTGTTTTCTTGTCAGTTTCTCTTGATTTCGACTGAATTGTGCTCATTTGTCAAGTCACCTATCCTATCTTAATTTTTTTGGGATTTTTAATATCAGAAGACAAGTGTTAACTTGTCATCACTCAAATAATGTACTTACAGATTTGTTCTCAAACACACGTATAATTGCAGATGCCAATAGTGGCGCAATAGATAGCTGTTTGATCTTTGGAGATTGTTTACTTTCCGGCAATTTAATAGAATTCGTAATCACTAATTGCTTGATTTGAGAATTATTAATGCGCTCAATCGCTGGTCCGGATAAAACAGGGTGTGAACAACAAGCATACACTTCTTTGGCTCCACTTTCAATTAAGGCGCTCGCAGCAATAGTGATAGTACCGGCTGTATCGATAATATCATCGATCAATATCGCGGTCTTTCCTTCTACATTGCCAACGATATTCATGACCTCCGCTACGTTCGGACGTGGACGACGCTTATCAATAATCGCAATTGGCGCTTTCATACGATCAGCCATTTTACGCGCACGTGTTACACCGCCGTGGTCAGGTGAAACGATAACCAAGTCATCGCCGCCTAGTCCTTCGCTCTGGAAGTACTCAGTTAAGATCGGTTCTGCAATCAAGTGATCGATTGGAATGTCGAAGAAACCTTGAATTTGTGGTGCATGCAGGTCTACTGCAATTACGCGGTCAGCTCCTGCTTTTTCTAGTAAGTTCGCAACTAATTTAGCCGTGATAGGTTCACGTGAACTCGCTTTACGGTCTTGGCGTGCATAGCCGTAATATGGCATTACCACGTTAATCGTACGCGCAGAAGCACGCATTAAGGCATCTAGCATAATGAGAAGCTCCATGAGATTATCGTTGACCGGATTAGAAGTGGATTGAATAACAAATACTTCACAGCCACGGATGCTTTCATCGATATTGATTTGGATTTCTCCGTCACTAAAACGTTTGACTGAGAGTTTGCCGAGCGGAAGCCCGATTTGCTCTGCTACTTCTTGTGCAAGTGGTTCATTCGCAGTTAAAGAAAAGATTTTCAGTTTGTCGTTTGGATAATGATTTGCCATGATGGCCCTCCTGTTGGTTGGGTAAGATTAGTTTTTTACGTATCCTTCTTTATTCTCTTGCCGAACGCGTGCAATTGCAAGTGAATTTTCAGGGACATTTTTTGTGACTGTGGATCCCGCTGCCACAATCGCATTCTTTCCTATCGTCACTGGTGCGACTAAATTGGCATTGCATCCAATGAATGCATAATCTTCTATCTCTGTCTTATGTTTGTTTTTACCATCGTAATTCACTGTAATCGTACCACAGCCAACGTTAACATTCTTGCCTATTTCCGTATCTCCTATATAGCTGAGGTGTGAAACTTTACTATCGTCACCAAGTCGTGATTTTTTCACCTCGACAAAGTTTCCAACTTTCACATGATCACCGAGCTGTGTTTCAGGACGCAAGTGGGCAAATGGCCCAACTGCCGTCTCATTGCCTATAGCGCTATCACGGACAACTGAAGAATGAACTGTCGTGTGGTCGCCCACCGTACTATTTTGAATGTGACTGTTCGGACCAATGACACATTGTGAACCGATCTTCGTAGCGCCTTCAATGAGTACGCCAGGTTGAATAATCGTGTCACGTCCAATTTCAGCTTCTGAACTGATCACTGTTTGCTCAGGACTGATGATTGTGACGCCATTGCGCATATGCTTCTCCGCTATCAGTTGACGCATGCCTTTTTCAGCCTTCGCTAAAGCTACACGATCATTGACACCTAGCGTTTCATGGAAGTCTGGAGTCGTGTAAGCTGAAATTCTCTGCCCTTCAGATTTCAAGATTCCCAATACGTCTGGAAGATAATATTCGTCTTGTGCGTTATCGTTGTTCACTTTCTTCAGCGTGTCGAATAGCACACGGTTATCAAAGCAATACGTACCTGTGTTGATTTCCTTGACGAGACGTTCTCCATCATTTGTATCTTTATGTTCGACGTTCCGCACTACGTCGCCGTTCTCTGCGCGGATGATTCGACCATATCCCGTCGGATCATCTGCAATTGCAGTAAGTATCGTTGCTTTCGCTTCTGTTTCGTGATGGTGTGCAAGGAGTGCTGCCATCGTTTCCGTGCTGATTAGGGGTGTATCACCGCAGACGACGAGTGTGGTGCCGTCAAGATCTGCAAGTACGGCCTCCGCTTGTTGCACGGCATGGGCAGTGCCTAGTTGTTCTGCCTGCAGGGCGTATTCACTTTTGTCGCCCAATGTCTGCTCTACCATTTCAGCGCCGTGACCGACAATCGTGACAATCCGATCTGCT
This sequence comes from Sporosarcina ureae, assembly GCF_029267015.1. Lineage (GTDB taxonomy): Bacteria > Bacillota > Bacilli > Bacillales_A > Planococcaceae > Sporosarcina > Sporosarcina ureae_D. The sequence continues at coordinate 17,542 of NZ_JARIEA010000047.1, forward strand.
TGAAGATCACGAATATGATCGATCACATGCTCCACCATCGGCTTGCCACAGACTGGATGAAGTACTTTGTAAAGATCCGACTTCATTCGCGTGCCCTGTCCTGCTGCTAGGACGATCGCATATGTGTTTTCCATCTGTCAGCCTCCATCCTTATTTGATAAATTCATAATTGACTATATCGGAAATGACTGACTTTTTCAAGCATATCCCCTTGACAATTACATAGGTTTATTTTATGATTATTAATCTTTTTGCGAATATATCGGTATAGGAATAAAAGTTTTAACCAAAGTGTCATTGAAATGGAGAATTACGTTTTGAGTACAAGGGGATTGAAGCTCCAGCTGGGGACGCTTTCCGGTGGGCGTGGCTTGAGCCGCTTCCTCCGCTTTCAGCTCCGTCCAGGGTCTCAAGGCGCACGCTGATCCACTCGGAGTCGCCCCAGCTTCCGCTTCAATCCTACATAGATAGCGGAAGGATATAGATCACTCACTAGCGGTAATGTGTAATTTATTGTTGTCTTTTAACTTGTTTAAGTTCAAGTACATAAAAATACAAACCTAACTTCTATGGACAATAATAAGTATTATCTACTTACAATGCAGGGATTTTCGTTGCGAGCGGCGACTCCCGATGGATCAGCTCGAAAGGAGAGACAACCAAAAGGGAGCTTGCGACCTGGTTGGCTCACCGAGAGCCCATGGGAAAGCGTCCGCTCGCAACGAAAATCCCATCCCCTATCCCATTTCTAGCTTTTCCATTACTATTTCAAAACAACAAAAAGGCCATCTACTCGAATAGATGGCCTTTTTGTGGATACGACATATGGAAACGCTGTCTTACTTTATAAAATTATAGAACAGCCTCTTGCAATTCCCCTTGCTGCTCGCCTACTTGATGATATGCTGCCAGGATGGACTCCTGTACCTTTGTTCGTGCATCCGAGTTAATCGGATGCGCCACATCGCGGAACTCCCCATCCGGTGTGCGCTTGCTCGGCATGGCCACGAATAATCCGTCATTCCCCTCGATGACTCGGATATCATGGATGACAAACTGATCGTTAAGCGTAATGGAAGCAATCGCTCTCATTCTGCCTTCCGTGTCTACCTTGCGTAATCTCACATCTGTGATCTCCATTTTCCCCACTCCCTTGTTGTCTACTGACACTGAACGTATTCTAGGTTAGTTGGCATAATTACATTTTAACCATAATACTTGTGCTGATTCTATAATACTAGTTTTCCCATCAAATGAAAATAGAATTTTTGTGAATTTTTAAATTTTTGTATAATACTTCAAAAGGCAGGCTACTTTTAGCCTAATTATTATATTGTAGATTATCATATTAAGTCGAACGGTAGATAAATAAAAATAGCTCAATCGGGTACACATTAGTTAACGCCAATCAACTAATAAAGGAGTGCTCCCGATGAGCTATACACACATTTTACCACGGGAACGTGTTTTAATCGAAGAATATACGATTGCCAATAAGACTCTTGGTTATATCGCACGTCAGCTAAAGAGAAGTAAAAGTACGATTCACTATGAAATACAGCGTGTTTCTCCTTATAATGCGCTTCAAGCGAAAGTAGACTATGATAGTAAGCGTGAAAACTGCGGCTGTAAACGTCAGGTAAACCTTGAAGATATTACGCACATTCTAGATCACTTGAAGAAAGGCTGGTCACCTGAAATGATTGTAGGCCGATATGAAAAAGAGACTGGAAAGCCTTTCTCTATAAGCGTTTCAAGTATTTATCGTTACGCTGCTGCGGGATTATTTCGATTATCTCAAAAGCTTCTCATTCGTAAAGGCAAGAAACTGAAAAATAATGAACAAGAGACGCGTGGAAAGATGCCCGAGTTGAAAAAGATTCATACGCGTCAGGCCCCTAGAAATGAAATCGGACATTGGGAAGTAGATACAGTGATCGGTAAAGCGCATAAAAGCCAAATTCTTACGCTTACAGAACGAACGAGTCGTTTTACCATTGTTCAAAAGTTGGCATCCAAGACGGCAATTGAAACAGCTAAAGAGATTATATCTCTTCTGAAACACCTGCCTAAGAAGCTGGTGAAGTCCATTACAGCGGATAGAGGAAAGGAGTTTCATATGTGGGTCGAGGTGGAGAAAGGTCTAGAGCTCCCCTTCTACTTCTCAGATCCTGGTGTTCCCGGCCAGCGTGGTACCAATGAAAATACAAATGGTCGAATACGACGTACGTATCCAAAGGGTACAGACTTTAGTAAGTTGACACAAAATGAGATCATAGAGTTCTTGTTACAATTCAATCAAGTCCCTAGAAAAGTACTTAATTTCAATACGCCCTTTGAGGTATTCATGAGTTATCTGAAGCGTTCGACTTGAATTGACAATTTACATATTATAAAGAAAAAAATCCGCTATGATCTTAAGTAGATCATAGCGGATTTCAATTTCCATTATTTACAAATTGCGATAGCTTCTATTTCCACTCGTACGTCTTTCGGAAGTCGTGCTACCTCCACTGTCGAACGAGCCGGTTTATGCTCACCGAAGTGTTCTTCATAAACGGCGTTTAACGCTCCGAATTCATTCATATCCTGAATGAATACTGTCGTTTTGATGACTTGTTGTAAGCTTGAACCCGCTTCTTCAAGTACTTTTTTTAGGTTATGAAGAACTTGATTCGTTTGTTCTTCGATTCCGCCGCTTATTACTTCCCCAGCAAGAGTCAGAGGAATTTGTCCAGATGTGTACACTACTCCGTTCACTTTTACTGCTTGTGAATACGGTCCAATTGCTTGTGGAGCTTGTTCTGTTTTTACGTATTCCATAACTCATTACCACCTCTCGTGAAATAATTTCCTTCTTCCAGCTCAATCTTACGGTGTTTTTCGTCGACCGCATGCAGTTTTACCAATGAAAGATAATCATCTACTAGAACTTCTTCGAGATGTTCAGCTTCCACCAAAACAGCCACTCCACCAAGTTCACAGTTAAATTCTTCAAGCAGGCTCTTCATACCTTGCATCGTGCCGCCTACTTTCATAAAATCATCTGTCAACAACACTTTCTGACCGCTCTGCATACTTCTCTTCGATAGCACCATCGTCTGGATCCTGCGCGCAGAACCCGAAACGTAATTAATGCTGACAGTAGAACCTTCCGTCACTTTGCTATCTCTTCGAACGACGATGACAGGTACGTTCAAATGCCGTGCAATCGCGTGGGCGATAGGAATGCCCTTTGTCGCAACTGTCATAATTGCATCGATTTCTTTATCATAGAAAGCTGTCGCAATCACTTTGCCTATTCGATCGAGAAACCTGGGATTGCCCAACAGATCAGTCATATACAAATAGCCACCTGGAAGTAGTCGATCTGACTTTCCAAGTTCATTCATTAATGAGTGAATGACTTCCTTTATCTCCTCACGACTGACTAACGGTATATATTTTATACCGCCAGCAGCACCTGATATCGTGATTAAACGACCCGTACCGCTTTCTTCAAATGTCTCTTTCAAAATACCAAGATCTTCACTAATTGAGGACTTGGCGGCTGAATACCGGTTCGAAAAAAACGTCAAAGAAATGAGAGTGTGTGGATTTTCCAGCAAATGACGCGTCATATCGACAAGCCTTTCACTTCTTTTCCATTTCATATAATACCGACTCCTAAATCCGAATGATTTATAAGTAGACTATCATAATCGTCCGGTATTAATCAACTACAATACGTTCACCAAGCATACGTACGGCATGTACATCCTGGCAGAACCCTTTCAAGGCATTGACGATTCTTGGTACACGCGATTCATGCTTCACTAATCCAAAGACCGTCGGACCGCTACCGCTCATTAAAACAGCATCTGCCCCAAAACGCTCCATTTGTTCTTTAAGTATGACAACCTCTTCATGGAGGCCCATCGTTACGGGCTCCAGTACATTTCCTAGCGAAGCACACATCTTGTCATAATCACTTGCCTGCAAAGCTTCCATCATACGCTCCGTTTGGGGATGCGAAATGGAAGACAAGTCCAACTGACCATAAATATTGCCTGTCGATACGCCGATTGTCGGCTTCGCCAGCACCACCCAGCAATTAGGTGGAGCTGGTAGATGAGTGATATCTTCTCCACGTCCCCTTGCAATAGCCGTGCCACCGTATACGCAGAACGAGACGTCTGAGCCAATTTCGGAACCAAGCACTGCTAATTGATCAAGTGATAGCCCCAGATTCCACAGCCGATTCAATCCACGAAGAGCTGCAGCTGCATCTGAGCTACCACCTGCCAGTCCGGCGGCAATCGGTATATTCTTATCCAGAGTAATTTCAACTCCATAATCCAAGCTATAGCGCTTACGCAATAAATCCGCTGCCTGATACGCCAAGTTTTTGCGATCATTCGGCACAAATCGATGAGACGATTTAATTGTAATGGCATGATCCGTCGTAGGACGAAGCCATATACGGTCTGCCAAATCAACCGTTGTCATAATCATTTCGACATCATGATAGCCATCCGGTCTTTTGCTTAACACATCTAATGTTAAGTTGATTTTCGCAGGCGCCTTTTCGTAAATCATGATAAAAGCTCCCTCCCCACAGCATTGTTCTTGCTCATATATTACCACAGAATGAATAGAACATAGGAGGATTAATAAAAAAAAGAACCGCAAACAAATCCACGGTTCTTTACTCTAATTTTGATAGGACAGTCATGAGACATTTGCTTTACTACAGCTGGATTGTTCGGTTAGAACTTCAGTTCTTATTGACGCAAAATCTTTTCCATCGATTTCCCTTTTGCCAACTCGTCGATTAACTTATCCAAATAACGAATTTCTCGCATCGTCGGCTCTTCAATTTCCTCTACTCTAATACCGCATATGACACCTTTAATCAACGTCCGAGAAGGGTTCAACTGAGGAGCCTCAGAAAAGAAGGTCTCAAAGTTTGTTTGTTTTTCAATTAATGCTTCCAACTGTTGTTGGTTATATCCCGTCAACCAATGAATGATTTCATCGACCTCCGACTTTGTACGTCCTTTTCTCTCTACCTTTTTAATATACAATGGATATACACTCGCGAAACTCATTGTATAGATTTTATGTTTAACCATCTTCCACCCTCCTATCATCTATTGCGTATGATCTTCTCTACTTGGGAAACGATTTCCGTTAGTAAGTCCGCAACAGGTTGCTTCTTACTCAAACAAGGCGATTGTCCACTCCAAAGATGTATCCATTCAGGACGATTTTGCTTAGCGGCCTCATTACGAATTCCTGTCGTTAATGTATTCATTATAGGATAATCGGGCAGACTATCTTCATAAGGCTTCATTTTCGCTATAAATTCATTCTGAATGCCTCTAGCAGGCTTACCGCTAAATACCGATGTGATGACAGTTTGATCTTCCGTACTATGTAAAATGGCGTCGATGTGCTGTTGTTTTGCGCCACTTTCAATAGCCGTTACAAAAGCCGTCCCCATTTGAACAGCTTGCGCACCAAGTGTAAGGGCTGCCAAAACGCCCCTTCCGTCCATTATTCCTCCGGCTGCAATAACGGGAATTTGTACTGCGTCCGCAGCTTGCGGTACAAGCGACATCGTTCCGATCATGGAATCATCGAAACGTCCCGAAAACGTACCTCGATGCCCACCCGCTTCACTACCTTGCATGACGACCATATCCACACCCGACTGTTCATTGATAATTGCCTCTTTCACTGTCGTAGCAGTCCCTATGACGAGGATGTTATCTGCTTTTAGTCGTTCGACTATGTCGTTAGTCGGAACACCAAACGTGAAGCTACAAACTGCTATTTTTTCTTGTATAATAACTTCTACTTGCTGTTCAAAGTTTGCTGTAGATATCTTTTTCACTTCTGGCTCTGAAACATGTAACTCTTCACGATATGGTCGTAATAAATCATTAGCCTTCTTGATCTTTTCATCGGATATATCAGACGTCTCAGGAATAAATAAATTGACGCCAAAAGGCTGATCCGTTAATTTCTTAATCTGTTTAATCGTTGCTTTCATGTCTTCTGCTTTCATATAGCCCGCGCCCAGTGTACCTAAACCACCTGCATTGGACACAGCCACTACCAGTTCTGGTGTGGTCGTACCGCCAGCCATTCCTGCTTGTATGATGGGGTATGTGATACCCATCTGTTTTGTTGAGTCATTTTCATTCCACACCTTTACTAACCTCCGATCAAAAGATTATATAGTAGTTTTAGTGTTTTTCTCCTCTTCACGTCTGATCCATATTTTATTTCCCAACGAATAACCTATTAAAGCAGCGACTACCATAAGCGCAATAGATATAAACGAATTCAGTTCTGGAAAAAACAACCCTTTGATGAAGCTGATCATACCGACAAAGATCCCCGCAAATAGCGCTCGTCCTAAATTGCCTTTCTTCACCACTTCTCCTCCTACCATTTCGGGCAACTAAAACATCCCCGAGAATTCTAATACGTTTAATGACTTCTCACTCTAGCATAACGTAAATTATAAAAGTTTGAGGTTCTTTGTGTAATAGAAAAAAGTTACAAAGAGATTTCACTTTGTAACTCCAATAAACAACCGGTTACTCTAACATTGAATGCGGCAAATACACTAAATTAGCGGCGGTACTTACATCGTCATCATTCACTGTAAGAATTACTACGTATCCGGTCTTATCCCATCCTGAATTGAATGTAGTTTCATTATCTGTGTCCGAGTAATAGTCTGCACCGAACTCACGTTGCGCCTGTTCGTTTAATTCATTATATATTGCAAACATCTCATCTGAAGTATGGTAGTAGTCTTCGCCACCCATGAAGTCATAACTTATGAACTGCAACTTATTATTTTCAAAGTAGTAAATTAAATCTGTATAGAAATTATACTTTGTAGTCCGGTAGATTAATAATCGTTTATTTCCTTCACGTAAATTGGACAGCAATATCGCCGGTGACTTTGATTCGACATTCATTACTTGTGCAGGGTCCATTCCAAAATGAATACCCCTCGTTACCATGACGGGCGGTACAGGTCGGAATGCGGGATCCATAGCTCTTGCTACGAATGCAGCAATATGTGAACGAGTCAGTGTTTCATTCGGTTTAAACGTGCCGTCGGGATAGCCTGAGGTAATATTTTCAAAAGCTAGCTTACGCACCGCATTATACGCAGTCGAACCCTTCGGTACGTCCTTAAATCGAATATCTTTTTCTTTCGTCAGTTTAAACGCATTCGCAATGAATGCAGCCATATGTCCACGCGTTACTTTTTGCGTCGGTTTAAATGTACCATCGGGATAACCGTTTATAATTCCCGCTTTCACCGCAGAGTTGATATAGCCAGATGAGTATCTGCTGGCGGGAACATCTTTAAATTTCGTTTTTGTTTTCTTTCCATCAAGCCCTGTCGCTTTAGCCACCATAATTGCTACTTCTTCACGTGTCACTTTATCGTTTAACCCAAAACGCGCAGTAGGTTCAATCACTTTGTTTTCCAGCAAATACATAATAGCAGTATAGTTAGGGTGAGTTTTCGGAACATCTGTAAATACTTTAGTAGAAGCATGTGTTGTAGGAGCTGACGATAGTGTCAAAACAAGTAGTAAAATTACTATAAAAATCTTTTTCATACGTATTAGTCCCCTTTTCCCATAATATGTACTGACTATATCACGTTAATTAAGTAATAAGATAAAAATGTTAAAACATGTTGTTTTACTACACAAACGTACTAAATTCGCTACCTATATACACCTAGTTCATACACATAAATACATAAAGTACTATTCTCCAAAGACTTCAATGCTATATCACTACTGAATAAGTAACAGATAGTCAGAATAAAATATTAAATTTGTGCTGTACAACACAACGTTAAAAATATAATTAAGCATAATTTCTTATTTTGTCGTCAATTAAACGTCGGATTTCTGTATATATAGACATCTTGTAACATACCTGAACGGACCGGTTATCATGTAATTCTAGCCGTTTGGAACATTGGCGATACAAAGAATGCTTTCTACAACGTGATTGATGCTGATTTCGGAGGTAAACAAGCCCAACCAACTGAGCCCGACAATACTGTAGACATGATACCTCTAACGCCAAGTAAACCAAGCTCGGCACCTAAAACGCAGCCAAAGCCCGATCAGGACAAACCTACTCAACCCGCGGTCAAATGGGATCAAGGTATTGTCTATGTAGAGGGAGACCAGGCAAGATTTGAAGGCAGCTTATACGAAGCGAAGTGGTGGACACGTGCGAATGTTCCAAGTGACAGTGTACAGTGGAAGCGTAAGTAGTTTACTATAAAAAAAGAACCGCAAAGCAATTACGCCTTTGCAGTTCTATCTGTCAGCCTGTTTTGGATTCTACGGACATTGGTTGGATTATTTCTTTTCCTCCACTTGTCTACTTGCCATTTCAATTGCATGTTTTACCATGTTTCCTGCATCACGTGAGCGAATACCGCCCCAGCCTTCTTTCTGAACAACGTCATAGAAGCCAAGCTCTTTCGCGATTTCTACTTTCAATTGATCTGACATGACGCCTTTTCTCGCCATTTAGTTTCCTCCTTTTCGGCTGACTTACGTAATATGAGCCATTCAGAGAAAATTACACTTCATTTATACAAAACAATAAAAAATCCGCCAGAGCTTCTTGGCGGATTCACTAGGAAATAAATTAAAATAGCATGATAAATTACTTGATGATAAAAGCTGTTTGATCCGAACCATCAAGTACTGTTATTTCAACCGCTTCGGTTAAAATATCAGCATAGCTGTAAGAAACTCTTTCAAACGCATTGTCATCCTGATCCAGCTCTACTACGAAAACGGCACGATACGTATCGCGCAACACTCCAGCATGTTCGATCGTCTTCTTACGACCACCATTTGCTTTCAAGTGAAGACGTTTCCCTAAATGAGCGTCCAGTGACTTTTTAATGTCTGCTAATGTTTTTGGCATGTTACTTACACCTCACTAAATATAAGCATAACACTTTTACATGCGTTTGTCAACAAAATTTTTATTTTAACAGTTTGTCTATGCCTTTGTCAATTACTTTATGATGAAATTCACTATTTTTTCATATGAAATTGTCATTAATTTTATTCCGATTTTATCTTGCCAAAGTGAGGGTATAGTGCATTGGCCAGTTTGATGAACTCTGCAATCGATAATGTTTCCCCTCTTCTGATCGGATCTATACCAGATTGTTCAAATGCTTGTTGAATCAATTCCTTTTTTTCTTTCCCTTCAGGTAGCGACGCTTGAAGATTGTTCCACAGCGTCTTGCGGCGATGCAAGAACGATCCTTGTGTGACAGTGAACAAGAAGTCTTCATCCGCTACAGGAGCGTGTGCTTCTTCTCTGCGCGTCAAACTAAGTACAGCTGACTCCACATTCGGTTGCGGAATGAATACCGTCTTCGGGACAATCATAGACACTTCTGCGTCCATATAGTACTGAACAGCGATTGATAACGAACCATAGGCCTTCGTGCTAGGCACTGCCGTTATTCGATCAGCTACTTCTTTTTGCATCATAATAACAAGCTGACTAACACGGGCTTTTTCCATCAAGAATTTCATAATGATCGGCGTTGTAATATAATACGGTAAATTGGCGACAACTACGATGTCTTCATAATCTGCAAATTGTTCTTCAATTACTTGATGAATGTCTGCTTTTAATACGTCTTGATGAATGACCGTGACATTCGAATAAGGTGACATCGTATCTTCGAGTACAGGTAACAGTCGACCGTCTATTTCAAATGCCACAACCTTACCTGCCTGCCGCGCGAGATGCTCTGTTAACGCACCGATTCCTGGTCCCACTTCAATAACCCCTGTATCTTTCGTGATCGCTGCATGCGAGACGATGTTATGCAGTACGTTTGAATCCACTAAGAAATTTTGACCTAAACTCTTCTTGAATGAAAAACCATGCTTTTGTAAGATTTCTTTCGTTCTCGCTGGCGTTGCTATGTCTTTATACATCAGTTGTCATTTCCTCCTCGTCAAGAACTTGTATCGCTTCATTTAATGTGGCGATAGAAATTCGGAACATCTCCAGTCGTTTCTTCAATCCTTTGCCGTTTACCTGTCCTATATGCAGTAATTCTGACAAACGTTCTCTGCGCTTTCTCGAATCACTGTGACCGATCAATCTTGCCTCTAATAATACAGCCATCGGTATCTCTTCTATTGTATGCTCGCTCACTGTATAAACAGAAGCCAATGCTTGACGAATCGCATCATCATTCGCATGTTCAATCCCTAAGCCACGGCCATTTTTTGCTATAGTTTCTTTCTTCGGTAAAAACGCATGTTTAACATCAGGGATTTGTTCTTCAATTATGGCCCGAATACGTCGTCCAGGAAAGTCTGGGTCAGTGAAGACGATGACCCCACGTGTCTGTTGTGCATGACGTATCCGCTCGATCGTCTTGTCCGAGATTGCCGAACCATTCGTTTCAATCGTATCTGCTCCTGTTGCACGTTTCACAGCCACTGTGTCAGACTTTCCTTCAACTACGACTACTTCTTCTATATTCACAACATTCCTCTTTTCTCACGATATCATTCTTACTATTTTACTGCGTTTTTCTATTCTATACAACCTTACCGATAGGAAACAGAAAAAACCGATAAGAGGAAGAGTCTTTCTTCTCCTTATCGGCCAGCTTTTATTAGTTGATGACTTTGATTTTTACTTGACGGCGACCAAATGCATAAGCCGCTTCTTTTGTTGGCATGTGTAAGTCGATACGGTTTCCTTTGATAGCTCCCCCTGTATCTCCTGCAATTGCGTAACCATAGCCTTCCACCCAAACTTTAGAGCCTAGTGGAATGACTCTTGGATCTACTGCAATCAATTTCATACCCGGATTTGCGCGCAAGTTAACGCCTGTAGCTGTGATTCCTGAACATCCGTTACAATAAGCTGTATACGCACTTGCATTAGCGTAGAATTCTTTTCCGCCGCTAGGCTCTCCGCTGTTGCCACGTGATACTGCAACTTGTGCTTTCGCTGGCGTGCTTGAAGATTTTGCTGACGCACTTGTAGTCGCTTTTGCCGGCGCAGCCGCTGCTATTTCTACTTTCGGTGCTTTAGCTCCTACGTGAACTACTTTGGCTGTAGGTTCTTCTACCATTGTTTTACCAACGAACTCACGCGAAACGATTTTTCCGTTCTTTTTTGTAATTTGGAACTTCTTTTGTAACTTACCCTTTTTACCATTCGTGACGACTTTCTCTTCACCTTTAAGCATTGTCATATCTGTTTTTCTCTTTGTTTTGAAATCTGCTGATTCTACTACTACATCAGTAATTTTTTCAACACGCGCGATGTTTACCACTGCATTAGATGCTGTGAGTTTCGCACTTGTGTCACCTTCTACTTTATCCAAGTTTGAAAGACGAATGTTTTGATCTGTTAAAAACTTTCTCACTGTAGTTTGAGTAGACCAAACAGTGCTTTCTTTTCCACCATCTTTAACTGTAACAGGAAATGCTTTTGCAATCGCAATTGGTTGATTGTCTGTAATCTTCGTTTCGAGAGCAGGTTCGATTTCATCATGAGTAGTGATTTCAATTCCCGCTGTCTTCAACACATCATTTACTGTAGCATCTGTTGTCCATAGTTCTTGTGTCTTGCCATCCACATCAATCATGACTTGTTTAGCTTTTTGCCATTTGATTGCTGTGTCATTTTCAACTGGCGTATTGACTGCTGGTTCTACTATGTCATGCTTTGCTACTTTTACGTCATTCGCCGCTAATACTTCTCCAACCGTAGCTGCTGCTGTACGTAATTCTATTTGCTTTCCATTAAGATCCATTGAGACGTTTTTCTTCTTCCCGTCAATCAATACGAGTGACGTTGTTGCTACGAATAATGCCATTGCCATAAATAAAATCCCAATGCGCATAAACTTGGTATTCTTCTGAGACATGTAAAAGTTTCCCCTTTCATTACTCGGCTGAGTATATAGCGTTTATTTTTTACTGTCAAACTATTAAACTACCTATCCTTGCCAACTAGAATCATTTCGGACGTGTAAGACAAATAATTGCCATAAATCGTTCACTGAATGTTAAACAGTTGTAATGCATTTGCAGTCGTTTGTTTGGCTACTTCCTCAACCGATACTTCCTTTAAACGGGCAATTTCTTCTGCCACTAGCGGTACATAAGAAGGTTCATTACGTTTCCCTCGATAAGGATGCGGTGCTAAGTATGGTGCATCCGTTTCGATCAGTAGCTTATCGAGTGGAATCTGTGTCGCTACTTCTTTCGGCATTCTAGCATTTTTAAATGTTACAGGTCCACCTAACGAGATGAAGAAGTTCATATCTATACATTGTTTAGCTGTTTCTACGCTACCGCTGTAACAATGCATGATCCCACCGACTTTCGCCGCATTTTCTTCTTGCAGAATGCGAACTACATCACCTGTTGCGTCGCGGTTATGAATGATGATTGGCAAATCTACTTCTTTAGCCAACTGTATTTGTTTGCGAAATACTTCTTGTTGTATGTCTTTCGGCGATTTATCCCAGTGATAATCGAGACCGGTTTCTCCGATGCCGACAACCTTTGGATGGGCTGCTAATTCTTTGATCCATTGTAGATCGCTATCTGTGCAATCTATTGCATCAACAGGATGCCAGCCAATAACGCCATAGATGAATGGATATTGTTCTACTAATTCCATGGCCTTGTTGATAGTTTTTGTATCAAACCCAACTACAACCATCTTTTCTACGTTTGCATCAATTGCACGTTGAATGACTTCTTCCACGTCTTCTTCGTATTGATCTGCATTTAAGTGAACATGTGTATCAATAAACATAGTATCTCTCCTAACACTGTTTCCTATTCTATAATTTTTGTTTGTGTCTTTCATCTCATTTATATTACAGTTGTGTAACAAGTAGATTGTTAATTCCGTCTAGTAGCTACGGAATGCTTTACTAGTAGTCATGCTGAGAAGTAAGAATGTATATGGTGAATAATTAGCTTTTATAGGTTTGTTGTAACATTTATGACATAAAAATTGAGCAAGTGAGTAGAAGTCGTTGATCTACATTCCGGACGGACGCGTTCCATTCCGATCAACTAGTGCTGTATTCTCCCTTCAAGATTTTAAGAAACCGTTGTGCTGATAGCGTCCCTATTAGTTTTTCCTGACTAGTATTCAGCACTATTACCCTACGCATCTTACTCTCCACTCACTCAATTCATGTCAAAATGCAAAAAGCTGTCATCAGAAATCGTAATTCCGACTTCTGATGACAGCTTTGTATTTTACTAACTTATTTTACTTGTGCGCCGTTCTCTAATGAAGGATCGACTGTTGCAAGTTTTAACACGCCGTCTTTTTCGCCCGCCAAGATCATACCTTGTGATAATTCTCCACGTAGTTTAACCGGCTTCAAATTCGCAACAACAATTACTTTCATGCCAACTACGTCTTCAGCGCTGTAATGTTGCGCAATACCAGACACGACTTGACGTTGCTCGTAGCCCAAGTCCACTTGCAACTTCAACAACTTGTCAGCTTTTGGCATTTTTTCGCATGCTGTGACAGTTGCTACACGCATGTCTACATTCATAAATGCATCAAATGTAATTTCATTTGTTTCTTCTTTCACTTCTTCTACCTTCTCTTCTACTTCAGCTGGTGCCGTAATCGCCATTTGCTGACGAATATATTCGACTTCTACTTCTGTTTCGAGACGCGGGAAGATGGGAACACCTTTTTTGATAACTTTTGTACCTGCAGGAATAGCATAGCCTTCTTCTAATGAAGCCCAGTTTAATGAATCTTCAGTGAGACCCAGTTGATCTATCATTTGTTTAGGTGCGTTTGTCATGAATGGCTGCAAGAGTATAGCTGTATGATGAAGAGATAGTGCCAAATGATACATAACCGACGCTAGTTTCATACGATCTTCTTCTGATTTTGCCAATACCCATGGAGATGTCTCATCAATATATTTATTTGTGCGGGATATTAATGCCCACACATCAGAAAGTACGACACTAAACTGCATCTTTTCCATAGAATTCTCATATTTCTTCACTGTATGCTGAATCATGTCACGTAATGGCGCATCAAATTCGGTCGGTACAAGATCTTTTGTTAAAATTTCTCCATCAAAGTATTTATTGATCATGGAAATGGTGCGGTTTAATAAGTTTCCTAAATCATTCGCTAAGTCATAGTTAATACGCTCGACAAATGCTTCCGGTGAGAATACACCATCTTGGCCAAATGGTAATTCACGAAGCAAGAAATAACGTGTAGCATCGAGGCCATAGCGTTCAACAAGCATTTCAGGATAGACTACATTACCTTTAGACTTAGACATTTTGCCATCTTTCATCATGATGAACCCGTGTGCGAATACTTTCTTCGGCAAAGGAAGATCTAGTGCCATTAAGAATATCGGCCAATAGATTGTGTGGAAACGGACAATATCTTTTCCTACTACATGCACATCCGCTGGCCAGTATTTATTGAATAACGATTCGTCATCGGACATATAACCAAGAGCCGTAATATAATTCGTCAATGCATCGACCCATACGTAAATAACGTGCTTTGGATCTCCAGGCACTTTAATTCCCCAGTCAAATGACATGCGAGAAACGGATAAATCCTCAAGTCCTGGTTTAATGAAGTTATTGATCATTTCATTTTTGCGTGATTCTGGTTCAATAAATGTAGGATTCTCTTCATAATACGCAAGTAAACGGTCTGCATATTTCTTCATGTTGAAGAAGTATGACTCTTCTTCTACGCGGTGAACGGGGCGGCCGCAGTCCGGACAATTCCCGTCAACAAGTTGCGACTCAGTAAAGTACGATTCACATGGCACGCATTTCCATCCTTCATACTTTCCTTTATAAATGTCTCCATTATCAAGGAACTTCTTGAATATCTTTTCAACGACTGTCTTGTGACGATCTTCTGTCGTACGGATTAAGTCATCGTACGTGATATCCATCAGTTTCCATAGGTCCTTCGCAACGTCTGCAATACCGTCAACATATTTAATTGGCGATAGACCTTCTTCTTCTGCCTTTTCTTGGATCTTCTGTCCATGCTCGTCCATTCCAGTTAGGAATCTGACGTCATATCCGCGCAAACGCTTATAACGTGCCATAGCGTCAGAAGCGATTGTTGTATATGCCGTTCCTATATGAAATTTCCCACTTGGATAATAAATGGGTGTTGTAATATAAAATGTTTTAGATTGATTCTCCACGTGTAATTCCTCCAAATATTTAATGTGTACTTTCATTTTATCGGATATTGCACAAAAGTGCCATGTTATCATCCGAACCCTATATTTCCTATAACTTCTACCAGCTTGCTCACTGTCTGTAATCCTCATACATTCAACATCTCTCATTTTTTACCTGTCAAAAATTTAATAAAAAATAATAGTGTTTATTTAAGTTATGATGATTGACGGTTATTGGAAGAGTTGGTATGATGTTTAATAGACAAAAGAAATATGTCGAATTTTGACGAATGTTAAATCTATAGTGTAGGAGGAATTCTTCTCATGAAGTCTACTGGAATTGTAAGGAAAGTTGACGAGCTAGGCCGCGTTGTAATCCCGATTGAACTGCGTCGTACGCTTGGTATTGAGCAAAAAGACGCGTTAGAAATATACGTGGACGATGACAAAATTATCTTGAAAAAGTACTTGCCTAATATGACATGTTCTATTACTGGAGAAGTATCAGATGATAATCTTCGTTTGATCGACGGTAAGCTAATTTTGAGTCCTGAAGGCGCAAAACAATTGATGGATGAAATTCAAAATAAAATCAATTAATTTGCAAAAATCCTGAACGGTTATCCGCTCAGGATTTTTTGTATTATTCTATGTGATATGCTTGATAGACATCCCGTTTACTTACTTCACGTGCTTCCGCTACTTCCTTGATAGCATCCTTCGATCGAATCGCTTTTTCTTCTATTACTTGTTCTACATGCTCCTTCATAGACAAGTCTGTCCACCAGGCAGTTGCGACAGTATGTTGGACATGTTGATTTCCTTCCACAACTAAGCAGAACTCACCTCTGACTTCATTCGTTTCAGCCCACTCTACTGCTTCTGCAAGCGTCCCTCTCAACAACTCTTCAAATCGTTTCGTCAACTCTCGTGCCATAACAATCTTTCGTTCATCACCAAATTGTTCCGCTAAACCACGTAATGTTTGTTTTAAACGATGTGGAGCTTCGTAAAACAACAATGTTTCCTCATAATCTTGCAACTTTTCAAGCTGTGTCTTTAATTCCTTCTTTTGGCGTGATAGAAATCCAAAGAATAGAAATGGTTGCGGTGTAATGCCTGAGGCTACCAATGCTGTAACTGCTGCGTTCGGTCCCGGAACAGAAACAACAGCAACTCCGTGTTCAATCGCCAGTTCCACAAGATCTGCGCCTGGATCTGAAATACATGGCATTCCCGCATCACTGACAATGGCAATATCCTTCCCATCTTGAAGTAGTTCTATAATCTTTTCCCCAGCCACGCGCGTATTATGTTCATGATAGCTGATCATTTGTGTTTGAATCTCAAAATGATTACATAATTTGATCGTATTACGTGTATCTTCTGCCGCAATATAATCTACTTCTTGTAAGATCCGGACAGCACGGAATGTCATGTCTTCCAGATTACCGATGGGTGTGCCTACAATGAACAACTTCCCAAGTTCTGTAGTTTCGGCACTTTTTTGAGATGTAATCATGTGGATCGCTCCTTTTTTAGAAAGTGCTCTTTTTGTTTTCGAGTTAATTGCTTAAATTGATATTCCGCTTGCATCGCTTGTCGCTGTGTTTCAAACGATTCTTTGTAAATATATTGTACCGGTAAGCGACCTCTTGTATACTTTGCACCTTTTCCTTCATTATGTACACGCAAGCGACGCTCTAAATCATTCGTGTACCCCGCATAATACGATCCATCATTACATATCAGAACATAGAAAAAGTGTTCATTCTTCTCCATACAATAACTTCCTTACTTCTTCTGTATACTCTCCATTTTCGCGGTAGACGTACAAAGGTGGGAGGATTTTAAGGTCAGGCTTTCCGTCTTTAATAGCTTCGATTAATAATGTATTCGCTTCTTTTCCTTCTTTCGGGTAGACAAAACGAATGCGCTTTGGTTCCAGACGGTACTGTCTCATTGATGTAATGATATCGAGAAGCCTACCAGGACGGTGAACAAATGCGGCCTTCCCACCCTGCTTCAACAATTCACTTGCGGATTTGACGGCTTGATCGAGTGTCAGCTCCACTTCATGTCTAGCAATGGTATAGTACTCACTTTTATTTCTAGCACTTGCTTCATTGGCCGGGAAATAAGGTGGATTGCATGTGACTGTATCATACAACTCGTAGCCTATTTCTTTTGCAATATCGATGACATTTCTATTTTCAATCGTGATTTGCTCTTCCAAATCGTTAAGCGCTATACTTCTTTGCGCCATATCTGCTAAACGTTCTTGCAATTCAATACCGATAATCTTACCTTTCGTTCGGGCACTCATGAATAGTGGGATTACACCATTACCCGTGCACAAATCTACAATCTTTCCTCCACGAAGTGGCATGTAGGCAAAACGTGCCAATAGCACTGCGTCTAACGAAAAGGAAAAAACTGAAGGACTCTGAATGATGCGCAAGTCCTCCGCCAATAAATAGTCTAGTCGTTCATCACGTTGTAGGTTCACAATCTACACTCCTTCAATCAAAAGAAAAAGCCAATACCTAAAAATAGGAATTGACCTTTCAACCGTTCTGTTTATTTAAAAATGATAGGCAGAATAGACAATCTTCACCTTTACGGCTACTGCCGTAATGTACATTGCACACATGAAAACCTTCATTGTACAAGCGTGCCAGATTGTCTACGCCTTCGCCCACATCTAGCTTCTTTGGACGTTCATCACGCGCGGTCTCTTCTATTTCTTGTGTAATCTTATCGATTTCGTCGAGTCGCGTTCGTAGATGATGGTTTTCCAGACGAAGCGAGTGGTTTTCTTCAGTCATCTCTGCTACAAAACCAATGAGTTCCCTGAATTGCTTTTGCATAGAATCCAACTGTTGTTCAAAATCCATTACTCTGTCAAGAAAGTTCACTTCTTTCAACTGTTCCACCTCATCATTTCGTCAATTGAGCTGTTTCCTTCTGTAAATCCTCAATCTCACTCCACGCATATTCCACTACTCGTTCAAATGCCGGCATATTGACTTGTAGCACTCGCTCCAATAGGTTTAGCCCGACAACTTTTCCTACTCCATCTGGCGTTACTACTTGTTTACCGAGATCAGGCATAAGCGCTTTCGCTTCTTCGTACGCGTCATTCTCATACTTAAGACAGCACATTAAGCGACCGCAAAGACCGGAAATTTTCGATGGGTTCAACGAAAGGTTTTGATCTTTTGCCATCTTAATGGATACGGGCTCAAAATCTCCTAAAAACGTTGAACAACAAAGCATTCTACCGCATGGACCAATACCGCCAAGCATTTTCGCTTCATCCCGTACACCGATCTGGCGCAATTCAATTCTTGTCCGGAATATCGCTGCTAGATCTTTCACAAGATTACGGAAATCTACGCGTCCTTCAGCAGTGAAGTAAAAGACGATTTTATTTCGATCAAATGTATATTCTACATCTACTAAACGCATATCCAATTGATGTTCTGTGATTTTTGCTACACAGACATCAAACGCTTGGTTTGCTTCTTGCTCATTTTCTTTAACACGTTCACGATCACCGTCATCTGCTAGACGGATGATCTTTTTCAGCGGCAAGACAACATCTTCATCATCTATTTCATTACTTCGACTGGCTACTTTACCGTACTCTACGCCTCTTGCCGTTTCTACAATGACATAGTCGCCAATTTCGATTGGCATATCCAATGGATCGAAATAATATAACTTACCCGCTTTTTTAAAGCGGACGCCTACGACTTTAAACAAACAATAACCCCTCCTGCATAGTAAGCACCAATTGTTCTAGTAAAAGCGTACGATTCATGTTTTGATGCAATCGTTTTTTCGCCTGCAAGATGGCATCTATTTTAACAGTTAAACTGCTATAGGTATTTTTGACAGAATGTCCTGTGAAGAGTTCCAATTGATCGGGATAGGCAATAGTAGACGCCAATCCTGCTTTTACCGCCACAATATCACGGTATGCAAAGAGAAGCAAATCCAGCCCTTGTTCACAATCACTTTTTTCCTTCATGAGAGGCATCCAATCTGTCTGAATGAACAGTAACGACTCAACTGGAGATCGCTGTTCGATTGCCTCTACTAATTTTAACACTAATTTCCGTCTCTGTACAAAGGAATCTTCTTGAGCCATTTCATGAGCTACTTCAACATTGGCTGTCATCATCGTTACCGTCGCTGCCATTGAGGCAGTAACTCCTTTTTCAACGAGACTTTCTATGCTGTCTTGACGATTCATTGGTTGTAGAGAAATGCGCTGGCAACGTGATTGAATGGTTGGCAAAATGGCCGAATAAGAATCAGTTAATAAAATGGCTGTAACGCTACCTTCAGGTTCTTCGAGGAATTTCAGTAATGTATTAGCCGCTGAGGTATTCATTCGTTCTGCATTCGTAATCACATATACTTTTCGTCCTTCTTCATATCCTTTTTTCGTCATCTTCATAATTAATTCGGACATTTGATCCTTTTTAATGTCCTGTCCGTCCGGTCTAATCATTACTACGTTCGGATGATTACCCGACTCTATACGTTTACACGAATGACATGTTTCACATGGAACATTTTCTATTGGCTCCATGCATAACAGTAGTTTCGTAAAATATTGTGCGATTGCTTCCTTGCCAGCACCGTTCGAACCGTCAAATATATAGGCATGTCCGATACGCTGTCTTTCATGAATCCTAGTTAACTTATCAATGACTTGTTTCTGAGACTGCAATGCATGGTCGTGCGACTTCTGTGACATGCAAGCTCCTCCTTAGTTAGTAAACATGTTGCAAAAAACCCCGTGCTACATGTGAGTGCAGCACGGGATCACGTATATAAATTGATTAGAAGACCTTTGATTTCTCCTATTTTGGCGAGTAAATCAATGGATGATTCTTCTTCATCCAAAAGCGCCTCCGTCAACGCGATTAGTTTTTCATCTATTGTTTGAACAAGTTTCAATCGGCGACCTTCACCGAATTGGTTCCATGTATGGGATTGTGTTAACTCGATGCCCGAATCTACTGCTTCTTTCAAAAAGCGTTTGATCAGCATCTTGTATTTTGCCATATCACGTAAGTTTCGCGACCTGGCGAGTCGATCTCCAGCATTTGAGATATCCCCAAACAACCGTGTGATCTGTTCTCCTTGAAGACGCGCCCCTTGCTTTTCTACCATTTGTCCAAATTTGTTATTACCTTGTGCATGCCGAAGAGGATCTGGCGGTAACTTATCCATACCTGTACGGAATTCACCATTGACTTTCATCAGCATTCACCTCTATATCAAAAATGGTGGAACTGTTCAATTGGCAAGACAAATACAGTAGCTCCGCCCACTTCTACCTCAATAGGATACGGAATATATGAATCTGCATTACCACCCATCGGTGAAACGGGTGCCACCATCTGATCACGAGAGCGACAATTATCACGAATTAAATCCAATGCTTTAGAGACTAGATCATCTTCCACACCCATCAGGAACGTCGTATTCCCTGCGCGAAGAAATCCACCTGTACTGGCTAATTTTGTATTCCGAAAATCACTTTTAGTCAATGCAGAAGATAATCGGTTACTATCCTGGTCCTGTACCACTGCTACAATCAGTTTCAATGTACTCTCCCCTTTTCCGATTTCTTATGAAAATTCGTTTCCTTTTTATTATATCATGAATCCTTGTGTATGTTGACTTCAGAACTTACAATTCGCCAAACATTTTCAACTACTTGCGCTGGTGTTTGTTGTGCATCCACGACCTGAATCCGTTCGCTATCCAGTCGCATCACTTCTTGATAGCCTTTGTATACCCGCTTATGAAAATCCATTTTTTCCAAATCCAGACGATTTCGTTCACGATCTTTATCCTTCCATATTCGAGCTAGTCCTACTTCAGGTGGCACGTCGAAGAAGATTGTACAATCTGGCATATACTGCTCAATCGCAAATAAGTTGATCGCCAGTACATTTTCAATACCAAGTTCACGTGCGAACCCTTGATAAGCCAATGAACTATCAATGAAACGATCGCAAAGAACAATTTTACCCTGCTCAAGTGCCGGTATGATTTTCTCCACTAAATGTTGTCTACGCGCAGCTGCGTACAACAAAGCTTCCGTTTTACTGTCCATTGCATCATGATTCGAATCTAGGATTACTTCACGGATCTTTTCTGCAATAGGAATTCCACCCGGTTCTCGAGTCATAACGACGTCTTGTCCTTGTGCTCTCAGACGGTCTGTAATCTCTTGTAATACAGTCGTCTTTCCAGCTCCTTCTGGTCCTTCAAAACTAATGAATAATCCCGCCATCTTTTTATCCCCCATCTATTCGACTACTACTATTATTTGTTTTCTCTCAATATTGAACGCTCCCTGAAATCTACAGCCAGCCGTCAAGAGTTTATGCATTTGTTCCGCATGCTCGCGACTAATGCGCTCCCCTGCACAAACTAGAGGAATGCCTGGTGGATAGGGAATAACCGCATCTGCCGCCACATTCCCTATTGCCTTCTCAATATCTATCCACTCTGTATCCATCACATGAATTTGGTTTGCCGTATAGACTACCGATGTCGCAGTACTAATTGGCAAGAAGTTATGGATCTCTACTGACGTAGCTTCTTGAACTGTTACGCTATTCACTGCTTGCCTAAATTTGTCGATTACATCAACACATGATTCTACATGTTTCGCTTTTACTAAAGGCAGTATTAGTAGCACTTGATACAAGTCCGCCAACTCCGTATACACACCCTGTTGTTCCAATGCTTCCTGCAAGACAAACCCGGTATAACCTATTACACGTATAAGTAGCTTTAGTTCATCGTCAGTCTCCACTACTTCGACGTGGTCTATAGTGGATAAACCTCGAATTAAACTACTTCTGTATAGTTGAAAACTTCCATAGTCATCCTCATCATACATCTCTGCATAGTATCTTGCATCATCCAAAGATGCCATCAATAAATAGGATGGACTACTCGACTGCAACATTTGCAGGTAATGAGCCACTCGTTCCGACTCTACAAATTGCGAACGAATATGTAAAAAAGATGCCATCGTCATAGCAGGGAGTGTTTTATGAGCAGATTGAACGACAACATCCGCTCCTAGTTCTAGTGCGCTCTTTGGAAATTCCTTACTTGCTATAAAATGTGCACCGTGCGCTTCATCCACTAAAACTGGTATGTTATGGCTGTGACAAATTTCTATAATCGCTTTCAGATCTTTATTTACCATTCCATAATAAGTAGGTGTAGTTAAAATAGCTGCCTTGCTATTCGGATACTGCGCGAGTGCTTCTTTTATACTTCTCAACGATACCGTTCCAGCCGTTTGCGTACGCTCATGCCAATCTGGGGAAAGAAATACCGCATTGGCACCTGTTAGTTCCAGTGCATTAAATATGGATTTATGTGCATTGCGTTGCACAATAACCGAGTCACCCCGTTGAACCGTCGCATACAGCATAGCCAGATTCCCTACTGTCGAACCGTTCACCAAAAAGAAACTACGGTCACTTCTATAAAGATTGGACAACTTATCTTCAGCTTGTTTAATCGCTTCTGTCGGCTCATGCAAATCATCAAGTCCTGTCAGCTCTGTTACGTCATATGCAAGTGCTTGGCGCATAGCCTCTGGTAAATCAGATAATATCCCACTTTTATGGCCAGGCACATGGAACGAAGCAGGTTTTTGGTCGTGGAAATCCTGCAAAGCCTGCACAAGTGGCCGATCTTGATACTTCATGTATTTTTGCACTCCTTTACTTTCATTCAGTATAGCAAAAAAGCGACACTTCTGATGCAAGAAGTATCGCCTTTTATATCGTCCTATACTATTTATATGCCTTTAACATAGCCTGTGTTCTGGATTTAACACTTAGCTTTTCATATATAGAAGTCAAATAGATCCGCACGCTCCCTTCCGTCAAAGCTAGCTTTTTTGCTATTTTATAATTGGTTTCACCTAGCACGAGAAGTGAGAACACTTCCTGCTCACGTGGTGTTAGTAAATCTAGGACGGGATTCCTTTCTATTGTGGCCTGTAGTAAGCGTTCTACGTAGAAGCGTGGGACCTGATTCCATTCCTTATCACTTTGTTGATTACGTAATTTCATATATTCTTTTAGCATATCCTCCATATTGTCTTCTTCCACAAATAACTGCGTATAACCGTATTCTTTACTACAAGTCATTGCATCTTGTAAGGCCTGAGCCATTTCGGACCAATATGCCATGAGCGCGTAACAAGAACTTTCTAAGATCGCAGCTTCAATATATGTTACGACTTGCCCTTCTTCTAAAGCTTCGAACTTCACACACAATACTTTCTTCAATGCTTCTTCCCATTGCCCCATTCTCAAAAGTAGTCTTGCTTCTACAAGTGCAACAAAAGGATGTTGCTGAATACCTTCCGCGTAGTCATGTTGTATCATCGAGAGCGCCACTTCTGCATCTTCTGGATGGTCTTGTTTCAAGTGCAAGAACGCTTCAAATGCGTATAAAAATCCTTTCCAATAGCTGTCTTCGGTATATAGTAAAGCACTTTGGATCTTCTCATGTGCTTTTTCCATCTCACCATTTGCTATATGCAGTTTACAACTCAATACATACATAGGTATCAACAGACCTGGATCTTGGAAATGATGTGCTAGAAGTAGAGCTTCTACTTGTTGCTTTCTAGCTTCTTTTATTGAACCTGTTACGTACAATGTTTCCGCTTGAATCCCATGATAATAACCTGTGATGGAAAGTTTATTCGTGTGACATGACTGTAGTTCTAATTGTGTTGACTGTATGACTAGTTTTTTGGCTGAACCTAGTGGTGTACGTGATAGTATAGGCTCTATTTTATTAAACTGAAGTGGCAGGGTATATAGTTTAGAGCTTTGTTCTACATGTAAATCAAAACCTTTTTGCAACCACTGTCCCACTTCTGTCACGCCACCCATACGAATGATCGTGATGTAAGATTTGATTAAGAAATAGTCGTATGCAGCAGATCGACTTCTTTCGGTAAATGTATTCCATTCTTTCCGATTCTCTTTCGCCGTCATTTGATTCATGACGTGATCTGCTTCATCCACTCGATGCTCAGCTAGAAGAGCATAAGCAAAGAGTAATTGAAGATCAAAAGCCAATGGAATATGGGCTTCTTCAAATTCTTTACACCAGCAGATAAAAGATGTAGTTTCTTTATTTTTTATTAGATCCTCACCGTAATTCATCATCCAAGTGCTTGCAAGTGGGTATGCTTGCCCCTTTAAGGCGTGGGTGATGGCTTTCACGACGTTACCTTGCTGAAAGTATATACCTGCAGCTTTCCTATGCAAAGTAGATACAAATTCCTTTGAATGGTTTTTCTGCAAGTTTTGCCGTAGCACTACAGCAAAAAGTGGATGATAGCGATATTGTGTATCTATTTCTGAATCGCTTTCTATGAAAAACCCTTTTTCCTCTAGATTCTTCAAATGAATAAGACTCTCTTTACTCTCGAGTAAGGCATCGCATATCTGTTGATTCATCGTGTCCAAGATGGATGTCACTAAGAGGAAATGCTGTGCGGAGCTTGAGAAATTACTCCACAGATCATTTGTTAAAACATTCATAGTGAATTGTCGATGCCTGTCAGATCTCAATTGATGAGATATTTCTTGTGACTGCAAAACCTCTTGAAGTCCCGCAGGCCACCCTTCCGTTTGAATAAACTCTTGCCATACTGATCCTTGCTGTTGAGGGTGTTGTTTCAAGTAGCTTTTCATATCATCATCCGTAATGCGCAATTGCTGCATTCTAACTTCAGTGACAGTTAATAAGGATTGCCATAGTGCGAGTGTAAAGGGAGGAAGATGGCGACTGGCGAAGCAAATTTTTAATGATTCCGGTAAATTCACTACAAAGTATTGAATCATTTCCAATAGTTCTGGATCATTAATATGATGAAAATCATCAATGATCAATCGTACTGGCTTTTCTTTACCTCTGTCTAGTTCTTTATAGAAGCTCCACATGGCATCCAGTTCATTTCGGTCTGCTTTGGCTAACTTCTCATGCAATTTCTTTTTTGGTAGCAAATTGCACGCTGAATAAACAGTATAGATAATATATCTAAAAAACTGAAGTGCTTGATTGTCTTTTTCATCGACTGTTAGCCATGCAATATGTTCATTAAGTTCTTTTGACCAATTAGTCAAAAATGTTGTCTTACCATAACCTGTTGGAGCACTGATAAATAATACGTTTGACTGTACCGCCTCATGTCGGACGGCGAACATACTCTCCCTGCTAATCCACTTTTCAAAACAAACAGGTTTTTGTATTTTCGATTCTACTAATACAACCATTATAGCCATCCCCTTTGTCGATAGTAGTTCTATTGCCAATCCTTCATTTGCAATATAGCTTGAGTTCGCGAGCTGACATTAAGCTTTTTATACACCTTCGATAAATACACTCTAACAGTTCCCTCCGAAAGGAATAGTTGTTCAGCTATTTCCTTATTTGTTGAACCTGTCGCAAGTGCTTTGATCAGCTCTTCTTCTCGCGGAGTCAGCTTCGGTTTACTATGATGAGTGGTTGTGGGACGAGTGATATGATCTGTGCGTAACGACTGTGCAAAAACAAGTGGAACCGTTTTCCATTCAGCCTGTTCAAAATTCATTCGACTTTTTATATAACTGATCAGCACTGGATTTAATGCTTTTTCATCCATGAATAATCTTTTATAACCTGACTTCACTGCTAAATCGAGTGCTTGATGAAGTGTCTCTACCGCGAGTTTTCTCTTGTTGGTTTGCCACATACAGATTGATCGCAATACCTTCGCTTCTATTGAAGTTGTCATTTGAAAATCTTCTTTAGCTTCTTGCGCCACTTGATCAATGTAATAAAGAGCTCTTCGGAAATCACCTTTTTCCATATGCCATCTTGCTCGTACGAGAATCCAGAATTCCAAGCTGGGCTCTGCTTGCTTATAGGTTAGGTTCGATGATTTGTTCAATTCAAATTCTGCCCGATCTAACAACCCTTCTCGAATATAACTAAGTGCTTTCATTGTAATTAAAATGCATTGCCAGTTGGCATTCGTCGCTGAATCTATCGCGTGGTTAAGTAAAGCCTGTGCTTTGATAAACTGTTTATTAACTAGATAAATTTTCGCTTGCAAAATGTACATAGGAACGGACAACCCTGCGTCGGCATGACGGTAAGTATATTCCATTGCCTTTTCTATATATTGCTCTGATTCGGGTAGTAGATTCATTTCATAAAGAACTTCGGCTTGCAGACCATAACTATACCCGGCTAGATTGTGAGCAAGGAATTTATCACTTCGCAAAATATCATTATATATAGATAATTGTTTAAAGGAGCACAATTTACCTCTGTTACCTAAACTAGTCCGTAACAACTGTGGTTCGAAGTGGTTGTAAATGATAGAAACATGTTTCCATCGAGAATCTGTTGGAAATGGGTGATTGTGAATCTTTTTCTGTAAATACAGGACTCTCTTATCAGTCGGTCCACACTGCGTACACAACATAAAGACTTTTACGACCTCTAAAATTAATGATGCATCTTCCAATGCGGCTTCATTTTTCCACCGATCCTTTTCATGTCTACGATCAAGCTCTCTAACAATCGATCCTGCCTTTTCCATATTAAACTGCATTGCTAGATTGAATGCATATATGGTAAGCGTTTCGACATGGATTTCAAAGGAGTTTTTACGAAGCGTCTTAACCCACCACATAAACATTTCTATTTGTTTGGATAAAACGATGTTTACTAGATTCTCTTCGATCCAATGATCCGCTACGGTGAAGAGTTTTCCTTTTATCGCTAGCTCTATTGCTAGAGCATAATCGCCTTGTTCATATTCGACGTATGCTGCTTTGATATAAATTTCAGTGATAGAGTCTTTGGAAAAACGTTGCTGCATCTCGTTCTGTAAAGCAGTTGAAAATAGACTATGATATCTGTATGTCAAATGACTGTTATCTAACCGATGAATAAACAGCCCTCTTTTTTCTATATCCTTCAATATATCTTCACTATCACTACGACCCAGTACCTGATTACATTTTTCAGGTGTTAATTCATTCAACATGGATGTACGTATAAGAAAGTCTTGCATCGAAGGTTTGAGGCTCGATAAAACTTCATAGAGTAAGTGATTTGCTACCACGGGTGATAATATGGAGGAGTCTTTTGACTCCCATTGACGATCATCTTCTATTCCCGCTAAGTGGATTAATTGGATCCCTAAAGCCCAACCTTCTGTAATACGCAATACTTGCTGATAAAAAAATATAGAATGACTCATTTTAGGTGAATGCTTGCTATAAAACTCCCGAACTTCATGCAGTTGAAATTGTAGTTGTTGAATACCAATTTCATATACCCAACCTTTTGTCCGCCACTTTGAAACGGTCAGCGGTACTTCATTTTGACTCGCTATGAATAGCTTCACGTGATGTGGTAAGTAATCGATGAATCTGTTCATCATCTTATGGATGGCTGGATTCGTGATCACATTATAATCGTCCAGAACAAGCGCAATTTTACTACGCGTGTTAGTCAGTTCATTCAATAACATATCTACGATCATAGAATACGGCGGACTAGTCTTAACGAAAGATAAGAGTCTTTCTGTATTGAGCACTTTCCCCTTTTCAGCTAGTGATACAATCATGTACGTCCAAAATCGAATTGGGTCATTATCCATTTCATCCAATGTGAGCCAAGCCGTCGAATCTGTTGTTTCGGAGAATGATTTACTCAGCAGCATCGTCTTTCCATATCCTTTTGGTGCACGAATGATAGTAAGTCGAACTAATCTCGCATGAATAGGAACTTCTATATCTTTTCGGACGATTATTTCTTCGTTCGCTATAGGCATTTTGATTTTTTCATCTGCTCCATATACTTTCACGAATCTTCTCTCCCTTCGGTCGCTTACGACTCACACTAGATATCGATAGTGCAAATATCTATTTGTCATTAGAGACATCTGTGTTGAAAAATATTTCCCCAATTGGCTTATTGAGTTCATCTGAGATCTTCTTCATTGTTTTAGCACTTGGATAGTACGCACCGTTCTCTATTTTAGATAATGCTGTACGTCCGATGCCCACCCGCTCGGCCAATTCCGCCTGCGTCAGATTCATTTGTTTCCTGAGTTCTTTTATATGATTGGCAAGCATCTCGTTTTCTCCTTTCGCCTCCATTTTATAATTGATGGCTTTAATCAGGAATTCTAATGTGCATATATCCATTCTCCCCATCCGCCATAGAGAAACTTTTGTTTGCCCTTCTTCGACTGAAATCTTCATCCATTGATACAAAGTTTGCTGATCTCCATACCAAACAGTGAACTCATTCCCACGTTCATCTCGATAATCAAAGTACATACTACCAACTAAAACCGCCAGCCAATAAAGCAATAACTGGTTGTCCAGGAAGAGTGCTCAATTTCCTCACTACTTTATGGATAAACTTGTTATCTGCTTTTGGACCTGGCTCTGAATGGCCCCCGTTTAAGTTATACGCCATCATGACGTAGACTGGTCCCGTCGGAAAGTCATATTGTTCTACATCTACATTAGGTTCCAATATAATGCGCAATGATTTTCCTTGCGCCCCGAGAACGACAGACCATTCTTGATAAAATTGAATTAAATTTGGGAAATCTTCTTTGTTTATATTTTCATAGTCTATTTCAAGGCCTTCAAATTAATAGGTATCAGCATATTTCAAGATATTATCAATATGGCTTTTACGACTTTCAGGAGTTTCTACTAAACGTCCAACTAACTCAGATTCTTTGTGGATAGCTGTTCCATCAGGTAGAAACTGATCATTCACGATTGTTAAATCTAGTGGAACATTATGTTCTTTTGAAAACTTCTTCATTCCAGCAATCGCATCGTCCATTTCGTCTCAGAAGTAGAGCTGGTCTTTTCATTAAAATAGGCTGCAAAAACCTGTGCACGATCTAGACCTTGAACTTGTTGCAGATCTTCTACTCCGCTTTGCCATTGCCATTCCGTGACCCATGCTGAAAACTTCAATTCATCTGGGTCTGATAAATCCATAGTTTGCTGTAATTTCCTGACATCCACTAAAGTGAAGGCAGGAAATTACAATGAGTATCATTTTTTATTAGTCAGCATTGAAATCTCCGCCTTTTCAGCTCTTGCCAGTCATTAGAAGTGATCAACTACCCAATTCATTGCGGATTTGATAGAACCGATAAATGTATACATGAGTTGCTGCGACTTTTGTATTTCATTCGTAAATAACGTCGCTTGCCCTACATTATTATTAGCTAATGAAGTGATAGTAATATCACTGAACTGCGCATCACGGATTGGATCGTTGAAGTCCAATGTTATCCACGTAGAACCTAGTGCCAGTTTGCCAGCGTGGATATCTTAATTAATAGCTAGCTTATTAATCACTTTCTTGTCATTCAGCCATATAGATAATTTATTGTCTTGAAGTTTCATTTCTATATGTTTCTCGTTAGGTAATTTTTCTTGCTGCACTGGTTCTTCTCCTATGGAAACGGAATCCTTGTCTTCCGTTAATATAGCAAGTTCAACTATAGGTATTGACTTAGTTTCAAGTATTTCTATCACATGTCCTCTAATCTTTCTTCAATAATCAGTTGATTATTTTCAATTGCCATTTTCACATAACCATCACCATTATCACTGTGCCGCAAGAAGATGGATTGTTGGCCTTCAACAGTACCTCGACTTTGCCTGCGAACTGAATATCCTTATCGTTACTTTGTGTTAATATTTATCAGCCAATCCGTTGAAGATAAGTGATAATTCCTTTCTAGTAGTCCACACATAGGAAATAGTTTCAGTATTCTCGCCAATATAAGGATCTATCTTTTCACTGGCTAATGCGACTGCATTAGAACCACTATTGGATTTACCGCCAAATAATGGTGAACATCCTCCTACTACCAATAAAGAACTTAAAAGTAAAAGAAGTGAAGCAGACTTTAATTTTCTTTTGTTGCAAGACTCTTTATATTTATAACGCATTCTCAATACCTTCACTTTCCGTGTCACAACTTTTTTAATAAAAGTTGTTAGTATAACTTACAGAGTTTACACTAAGTATTCCGAACGACTTGTGTTAATAAGAATTTCAGACCTGTTGTTCAGACTATTTGTAAGTTCTATCGCTTTATAGTAGATGTGTTTTAACTATCATCTACTGTACAGTTGTCGTTTTGACAACGATTCAGCAAACTAGAATACATGCTTAAATAGTTATAAACTTTTGAGTAAAACAACGCTGATCTCGGCTTATATCAAAGCCACTTCTCCTTTTCATAAAGTAAATTGCTTTGTGTTGTTTAACAAAATAAAATAAAATAAATAAAAAACCGTTTGTTTAGCTTTACAACACATATTATGTCATTTTGTTCTTATTGTCAACACATTATTCAGACAATTATACTACTAATTAAAGTAGCATCTACTATTTAAGCTTCTTTACTACCTTATTGTAAAATCGTATGAGGGCATATTTTATAAAACTAAGGGGTGTAGAGTATAGAAGTTCCTGTGCTAGTAAAGTATGATAACTACATTGCTAAAGAATCAAAACTTATACTATATGCGTTTTAGCTTTATTAATTGTCTATTAATACACACGAACATTTCTAAAACGGTATTTGCAAAACACTGTATGTACTAAAAAAAGTCTTTTCACCTACTACACTTTCGACATTATTCTGTATATTTTATTATAAATAAGCTATGATAGTAGTGCAGACTTTTCACTAACGAACTGTAGGTAGATAAGGTGGAGATATTATTGAATGGATTTGGAAATCGTCTACGGAAATTACGTGAACAGCATGAAATGACGTTGCGTTATTTAGCGGACCGTGCGGACTTGAGTTACTCTTTTATCGCTTCATTAGAAAAAGGCAGATACAACCCATCACGTGAGACAGTTTGTGCACTAGCAGCGGCATTGGATACGGATAAAAATGAATTACTAATATTAGCAGGTTACTTACCCAACGATACAGTCGATCAAGCCATTTCTTCTTTGAAAAGTAATAGACAACCTAAAGAATTTGTACTTGAGAATTTGTTGCAAGAAGATGTATCTTTTAAAGGAATAACTTTATCTGATGCAGATAAAAACGCACTCTTAGCTTTCATGCAAACAATGTTTAGCTTGAGAGGGTAATTAAATTACTTTATTTCATAAAATTAACAATACTCAATAGTAATTTATATCACTCTACTATATACTAATAGTAGAGTGATTTTCGTATTCACAAATATCCTTGTCGACGTAGACTATATAATCTAAACTTTTTTTGAAGCAGGCAATGAAGTATTTGTTAGTTTGAGAAGTATTTATTTCTGTCTTTTCCCCGATCAATACTTTAACTACTTATAAAGGAGACGAGTATTATGCCAGCTTATATGGTTAATGAGTATTACATCTTTACCTCATTTGAAGAAATGTCTACTCTAATTCATGATATTATTCATTATTCTCTTCTACCTATACAAGATGTTCAACATTCATTTTCTATTCTGACTGGTCAACTGGACACTGTTGCTCTTCAGTTTCAATCAGATAAAGGACATTCCATTGCTGTTCGTTATGAAAGTGAAGATGATATTTACTATTCTGTATGAATAGTTAACGAGCAAGCAAAAATTAAATAGTATATTCATTGTCTAATCCATGTGTGTTTCTAACATGGATCTTTTTAATGTAATTATTTTTTGGGGGGGTTAATGATGGGTGCTAATTTTTTGTTGGCTATGAGCGGTCGTGGGGGATGATAGAGCGGTGTGCACGGTGGATAGAGCAGTAACGGCGAGGAATAGAGCACTCAGCGACGCCCATAGAGCGTTCAACGCAGCGGATAGAGCGTTCACGGAGGACGATTGATTATAGTGGATAGAAAGGTAACGCAATAAATTAACGAAGTCATCTCCTCATTAATGCGATAAAATTCTCCCTGAAACCACAAAAAAGCCACTCCCCAAAGGGAATGGCTTCGCGTGCCTAGCAACGTCCTACTCTCACAGGGGGAAACCCCCAACTACCATCGGCGCTGAAGAGCTTAACTTCCGTGTTCGGTATGGGAACGG
>NZ_JARIEA010000069.1 GCF_029267015.1 Sporosarcina ureae
TCCAAAAGAATAATCCCGAACCTTTATTTTTAGAGATCTACGAAGAAGCACTCACAACCATTTTGCATTTTCAAGATATGCATTGTGTTGAATACTTCCTCGAAAATATACTTACAGACATGTTGAGCGAACAATTTACTGAACATGATGAATTGAAGGGTATCACATTGCGGATCATGGAAGAATATTGTGACTAGAGTGGGAGGCTATGTAGATTACTTACTTTAATATATAGTTCAAATCGTATAAATTGCATCTTATATCGCTTTCATTAATTTCACTACTTGCAAAACAAACTGCGTTCTATGAGAAAGACTTATTCAAAACGTCGATCTGATAGGATGCAGTTTTTTAATTCATTTTGAATAAATTTTACCCACTCCTTATTAACGAAATCACTTGAATGATATAGTGACTTCTTTGCTAGTTTAAAAAAATAACTGATTATTGAAAACGTTTTCAGAATTATCTTTACAATGTATTATTGAGTTGCTATAATCTGAATAGTTATAACATTATACTCTACTAGAAAGGGATGTCTTGTTTGAAAATTGATAAATCAGCTGCGATTCCACTGTACTCGCAAGTTGAAAGTAAGTTAGAAGAACATATTGTTTCTGGTATTTGGGATGTAGGGCATCAACTACCAACCGAAACGGAATTAGCTAGCTTGCTGGATGTTAGTAATATTACTATTAAACGAGCGATTATGAACCTTGTTGATAAGGGGTTGCTTGTTCGCCAACGGGGGCGTGGAACTTTTGTAACGGGTGAGCAGAAGGAGAAGAATATTCATAAGTCTGAGTTTATAAGGGTGGATGAACAAGTAAGTAATAGCCACGATCTACTTTGCAATGAATATCATAAAAAAAATCCTAGTATTGCAAAAAGGTTAGAAAAGACAGTGGATACAGAGTTTGTTTATTTAGAACGTGTCGGATATGAAGATGGTGAAAAGGTGTCATTGGAATATACGTACATTCCTCAAAATATCTGGCCAGCAGAAGAGCGGATCGAAGATGAAAACGTGTTTATTTATGATGTGTTAAAAACTATCTGTGGGATTACTTTAAAAAGATCGAAAAACTACTTTTCTGGTGCGGTGGCAAACGAAAAAGAAGTGGAATTGCTAGGGGTTCGTCAAAACACACCTCTTTTTGTGTGGGAACGAATTACGTTTTCGGACACGGATGATGCAGTCGAATATTCAAAGTTTGTCATGAAGCAAGATAAAGACAAGTATTATTTAGAACTGAATTTGACCTAATGGTCTAGATACTATGCATTGCATAGTTTTCTATAGTATATAATGTTATAACATTATACTTTAATAAATAACTATACTCTCAAATAGCTAAGTACACTAACTACGTAAAGGAAGTGGAGAATATGAAATGGAAAGTTAAGCCGCCTACGACAACTGCTTTACTTATGTTTATGATCGTTATTGTTGCTGCGCTTACATACATCGTACCTGCAGGGCAATTTGATCGGGCGTTGGATGAAAAAACAGGACGGGAACTTATCATTGCCGATAGTTTCAATTATACGGAGCAAACACCTGTAGGGGTCGGGGGAATTCTTTCGTCTGTATTTGGTGGAATTGTTGGTGCTGCTGAAATTATTGCGTTTGTTTTAATTGTAGGTGGAGTATTCGGAGTTATCGTGAAAAGTGGGGCGATCAATGCGGCGCTCGCTAGATTAATTCATCGATTAAAAGGTAAAGAGTCTATTTTCATTATCATTGCAATGATAGCGTTTGCAATGGGAGGCGCTACGTTTGGAATGGCAGAAGAGACATTACCATTCGTCGCTATTGTTTTAGCGGCAACGATTGCGATGGGGTATGACCGTATTGTTGCGGTGTCCATCGTTGTGGTAGGCGTGTATGCTGGGTATTCTGCAGGTCCGTTAAATCCATTTAACGTAGGTATCGCTCAAGGGATTGCTGAGCTTCCTTTATTTTCAGGTATTGGGTTAAGAACAATTCTTATGGTTGGTGGACTCATAATTGCGATTCATCATACATTGCGCTATGCGAAAAAGGTCAAGTTGAACCCATCTACTAGTCTGTTAGTTGGTGAAGAAGAGGTTGAGACAGATACTACATTGCTTGAGAATCTGACAATGACTAAACGTCATAAATGGATTATGGCGATTCTCGGTCTTTCTTTAATAGCCTTAGTATTTGGTGTTCTAAAGTACGGTTGGTATTTAGGAGAAATATCTGCTCTTATGCTTCTGATGGGAATTGTGATCGGAATGATTTCGTTTAATGGTAGTTTTAATAAGTTTACAGATGAGTTTATGAAAGGTGCAGCAGAAATGACAGCAGCGGCACTGATCATTGGGCTTTCACGTGCAATTCTCGTTGTAATGGAAGAAGGACAAATTATTGACACGCTAGTCTATGCGATATCTGTGCCACTTGGAAATCTCCATAGTGTGTTTGCGGCATGGGGCATGTATATTTCACAAGGATTGATTAACTTTGTTATACCATCTTCGACTGGGCAAGCAGCAGTAGTCATGCCGATTATGTCTTCTATTAGTGATGTCATTGGGATTAACCGTCAAATTGCTGTTCAAGCATTTCAGTCGGGAGATGGATACTGGAATATGATCACACCTACACATCCTGTCTTAATGGCAGCACTTGGAATTGCTGCAGTACCATTTGGAAAATGGGTTCGTTTTGCGGGACCATTAGTGTTGAAATGGACGGTCTGGGTCATGATTATATTGGCTATCGGTGTTTGGACAAACTGGGGTCCGTTTTAATTTAAATAAATTCATGAATGATAGGCGCAATTATGTAAATAACTGAATGGAGTGATTTTAGATGAATAAAACATTGAAATGGACGATTATTGGTGGAGGGAACGGTGGACAGACTACAGCAGGACACTTAGGTATGATGGGATTTGACGTGACGATTTACGATATATTCGAAGAAACGATCGAAGTAATCCAAGAACAAGGTGGCGTGTATCTCGAAGATGCATTAACGGGTTTTGGAAGCGTATCGTGTGCTACCACTAATATAGAAGATGCACTAACAGGCGCAGATGTTGTTTTTGTGACGGTACCAGCCACTGCTCATGCCTCTGTTGCCAAATCATGTGCACCTTATTTGCAGGACGGTCAAATCGTTATCTTAAATCCCGCTGCCTCATTCGGATCCCTTATATTTAGAAAAGTATTAGACGATGCTGGATGTACAGCAGATGTTACGCTAGGAGAAACAAACACACTGCTGTATGGTTGCCGCATTATAAAGCCTGGGACGACGCAAGTATTTGGCTTAAAGAATCGTATTTTAACGGCGGCGTTACCTGCAACGGAAACGGATCGGGTTGTAGCGATATTGCAAGAAGCATTCCCGCAATTTGAAGCATGTGACAGTATACTAGTCACTAGTTTTGATAATACAAATCCTATTTTACATCCAGCTACGACTCTGTTTAATACAGGAATCATTGAATCAGATCGAGAATGGCGGTTCTATGTGGATGGATTTACGCCTAGCATTGGAAAATATGTAGAGAAAATGGATGAAGAGCGCTTGGCGATAGCTAAAGCATTAGGTTTGGATTTACCATCTTGTTTGGAACAGTTAGAAATCGAGTATGACGTGTTTAAAGAGACGTTAGCTGAATCAGTCAGCAGTAATCCGGTTTATCAAGATATCGGCGGACAACATACGCTAGAGACGCGCTACTTAACAGAAGATATACCGATGGGGCTAATTCCGTTCATCGAACTTGGAAATATGTTAGGTCTTCCGACAATTCACATGCAAACCGCAGCAACGATGGGTCAATTGTTGTTAGGAAGAAGCCTAATGGAAGGTGCGCGTACGCTTGAAGCCTTAGGTGTAAAAGGTATGACGGTTGAGGAGTTTCTCGAATTTGTGCGTACAGGTCGGAAATAAATATACTGAAAGGGATCCTCGTTTTGAGGATCCCTTTTGCTTGGAGAAAATAGTATGCATTTATATAAAGACGGAACTTTTCGAAGGGCGCATTTCGTGTTCATAATAGATTGAAACAAGTTTTGAACTACAAAGGTGTTTAGTAGAATACAAAAAAACCCGCGGGCCGAGAAGAATCTCAGCCAACGGGATTTTATTGTTATTAACGAGAGTAGAATTCAACGATCAATGCTTCGTTGATTTCAGCAGCTAATTCGCTACGCTCTGGAAGGCGTACGAATGTACCTTTTTTGGTTTCTTTATCGAAAGTAACGAAATCTGGTACGAAGTTGTTGATTTCTAGAGCTTCGTCAATTGCGTTCAAGTTTTGAGACTTCTCACGAAGAGAGATTTCAGAACCTGGCTTAACTGCGAATGAAGGGATGTCAACGCGCTTGCCATCAACCAATACGTGACCGTGGTTAACTAGCTGACGAGCTGCACGACGAGTGCGTGCAAGACCCATGCGGTAAACAACGTTATCCAAGCGAGCTTCAAGAAGGATCATGAAGTTTTCACCGTGAATACCTTGCATTTTACCAGCTTTGTTGAAAAGTGTGCGGAATTGACGTTCGTTCACTCCGTACATAAAGCGTAGTTTTTGTTTTTCCTGTAATTGCATTCCGTATTCGGAAAGTTTTTTGCGTTGGTTTGGACCATGTTGTCCTGGTGCGTATGGACGCTTTTCAATTTCTTTACCAGTGCCTGTTAGTGAAATACCTAAACGGCGTGACAATTTCCAAGATGGACCTGTATATCGAGCCATGAGAGACTCCTCCTCTGTTGGTTTTATTTTGTTGTAAAATAAGACCAGATATGTTCAATCCATCTGCCATTCTATAATCTTGCAACTTCGCCCCTGCAGCCTCGAGGTTACGTGGTGCACCTTAAAAAAGGAATAGACTGGACAAAATAGAACACATAACTGCTGCGAATATTTTACACAAAGATTAGCATACCAATTTATTGACTATAGGTCAAGCGTTATATATAGAAGGTGGCGAAAAGATATTGTTCTTTCGTTTTTTTACTAATCAATGTACACTAGATTAGAGAAGAGTTAAGCGCTTTCATTCGTTTGTGAATAAGGTAGAACAAGGAGGAATCGGTATGCAGAAGAATACTAACTGGCATAAAGAAACAGCAATGATTCATGAAGGATACGACAGCAAAGATCATCAGGGAAGTTTGGCTGTGCCACTGTATCAAACCTCAACCTACGTATTTGATTCAGCTGAACAAGGAGAGCGGCGTTTTGCTGGTGAAGAAGCAGGGAATATTTACTCGCGTCTAGGTAATCCTACAGTAGCGATACTTGAAGAACGTATCGCCAAGATGGAAGAGGGAGCAGCAGGTCTTGCATTTGCTTCTGGTATGGCGGCGGTTAGTGCAGTGCTGGTTCATTTGACAAAAGCAAATGATCATGTGATTTGTTCGCGTGGGATTTACGGCTGTACATTCGGACTACTAAAAATATTAGAAGAGAAATATAATATCACACATGATTTAATTTCAATGAAAACGGAAGAAGAGATAGAGAAAGCTGTGAAGCCCGAGACGACATGTATATATGTAGAAACACCAATTAATCCGACGATGGAATTGGTTGATCTCGAAGCGGTAGTGAATGTAGCGAAGCGCCACAATTTGAAAGTGGTAGTGGATAATACATTCTGTTCACCTTACATTCAAACACCACTATCGTTCGGTGTAGATTTCGTACTGCATAGCGCAACGAAATACATTAATGGACATGGCGACGTGATCGCGGGTTTGTTGGTAGGTAAAGATGCAGATGAGATGGCGAAATTGCGTGGTACAGTCTTGAAAGATTATGGTGGCATCATTTCGCCGTTTGATGCATGGCTTTTACTGCGAGGCATTAAGACTTTGCCTATTCGTATGGAACGACATTCATCCAATGCAAAGATCCTATTCGAGTATTTAAAAGAGCATCCGAAAGTAGAAGAAGTATTCTATCCGTTTGACGGTCAGCATCCGCAGTTTAAGATTGCACAAAAGCAGATGAAGTTAGGTGGTGGATTGATTTCCTTTACGATTAAAGGTGGAAAAGAAGAGGCACAAAAATTGCTGAATCATTTAACGCTAATCAGATTGGCTGTTAGTCTCGGCGACGCAGAGACGCTTATGCAACATCCAGCTACTATGACACACTCAGGTGTGCCGAAAGAAGAGCGTCAGAAGATGGGTGTGTCGGATACATTACTACGCTTGTCTGTAGGTCTTGAGCATATGGATGATATTATGGCGGACTTAGATCAAGCATTTGCTTCCATTTAAATTGAAAAAAGCGAGCGTCCCATATCGGGGAGCTCGCTTTTTATATAGGATTATAAATGTTACGTTTGACAACGATTATATGTGTTGATTTATATAGCATGTAGATTCTGATTGGACCTCTTTTGCCGCGGTCGTGTTCTACTGGTTGTTTCCCTTAAGCAACGCAAACCCTACCTACTTTTGCGTCCTTGCGACCCTATAGTCGCGCCAGTGATGAATAAGTGTTCCGAATAAACATCTGCAGAACGCCATTTCTTACGTCAGATCTGTTATCAATCCCAAACAATAACTATACACGAATTGTGATTTTTTGTCAAGGGCTTGCTCGCCTCCTATAAACAAATAGTTTACAAACAAATGAATAGGGAACAAGTAAATTAGAGCCTGTTGTTGTCTACAGGAAAATATTTATTGGAGGGATAAAGATGAACGTAGAGATTGTAAACGAATTTCCCCATAAGTTTTTGATGGAGCAAGCGGAGACATGTATCTCCATTTATCAACCGACCCACCGGTATAGACCTGAAAATCAACAAGACCCGATACGTTTTAAAAATTTATTACAGAATGTACATGAAAAGTTATCAAAAAACCATTCTGCCGATGAAGTGAAGAGTTTATTGGCTCCGCTTGAGAAGCTTCAAGGTGAGCGTCCTTT
The DNA here is from genome assembly GCF_029267015.1 of Sporosarcina ureae. GTDB lineage: Bacteria > Bacillota > Bacilli > Bacillales_A > Planococcaceae > Sporosarcina > Sporosarcina ureae_D. The sequence continues at coordinate 6,933 of NZ_JARIEA010000069.1, forward strand.
CTGGGCACATGCAGGGGATGGACTAGCGTTATTCGCAACAAAAGATCGCATCATTGCCTATCGTCTGCAACGTCCCGTGCCAGAACTGGCGATTGTATCTGATAGTTTCCATATTAAACCGCTTATTCGTGTATTCCAATCTGCAGATCGCTACCATCTACTCGGCGTCAATAGACAAGAGTTTAAACTGTTTGAAGGGAATCGCTATGGCGTAGAGGAAGTGGAGATCCCTGAAGAATTAGCGAAGACGAAAGCAGAAGCGATTGGTGATCAAGTGACCGAGTCTTACTTAGGCACGGGCAACTCGGGTGGTGCTGCTGGTACAGCGATGATGCACGGTCATGGGGGTAAGAAAGATGAAATAGATATCGATATTGAGCGTTACTTCCGATACGTGGATCGAACGGTTGCAGAAAACTACTCTAAACCAATGAATCTCCCCCTATACTTAGTAACACTTAGCGAATATCAGACGCAATTTAAGGAATTGAGTCACAATCCACATTTGCAAGCCAATGGTATTAAATCCGACTTTGATGCGCTCAGCCTAGAGCAGTTACGTAAAATGGCTTGGGAAATAGTCGAACCAACGTATTTGCAGAAGACAAAAGATTTAGTGGAGAACTTTGAAAATGCTAAAGCGAGTGATCAAGGTTCAGCAAATATTGAAGAAATTGCCAAGGCGGCGAGTGAAGATCGTATTAGAAGACTAGTATTGGAAGACGGTTATCTATATCCGGGTAAAATCAATTTAGAAACAGGAGAAATCCAGACGAAAGGTCTGGAAGAAACTGCAGTGGATGACGTGCTAGATGATTTAGCGGAAATCGTCTTTAAAACTGGAGGAGAAGTAGTCGTTCTTCCGAAGGAACGTATGCCTGTTGAAACAGGTGCAGCTGCTATCTTTAGATGGTAAGAACAAAATGCGATCAAGAGATATCTCTTGATCGCATTTTTCTATCATTTTTCATGTTCGAGTATTTCTTTAGCAGCAGTTAACGCAGTTTGTACACGTGGGAATCCGACGTATGGAATGAGTTGCATCATACTTTCCACAATTTCCGTTTTAGTCAAACCTACTGTCAATGCTCGTTTAACATGCGTTTGGATTTGCGTAGTCGCTCCCTGTGTGACAAGTGAAGAGAGTGTTACCAATTGTCGTTGTTTACTGTCGAGTCCAGACCGTGAATAAATTTCACCATACGCAAACTCCACTATGTATTTCCGTAAATCTGGCGCCAGTTCCTTTAATGCGTCCGCCGTCATCATACGTTCGGCTTCTTCTTCACTCACATACTCCCTGATTTTCTCTAAACCTGCTTCAATACGTTCCGTTGACAATGAAAGAGCCCCCTTGTTTTGTAAATGAACAATAAAGAAAGTATAGCATATTCTGACTATTATTTTGTTTTTCTGTCTGTAAAATATGCACTTCTTATCAGTTTAAATTTATGCAGTGGTTCGAAGGATGTGAAAATCAGCGTTATTGTTTAAGAACCGCTTAGAGTAGGTATAGATGAGTAGAACGAAAAACAAATATATTTGGAGGTAATGACAAATGAATAAGTTTTTCTTAGAAAACGCGGTACAAGCAAAAAAGAAGATCGAAGAATTGGTAGCACAAGGCTACTCACATGATGAGATTTTCATTTTCGCACATAGCGAAGAGCGTGAAGACAAAATTTCGGATGCACTTGATTCAGAACAAGTAGGTATGGCGGAAATGGGCTTCCTCAATGCGATGAAGAACATGTTCACATCACGTGGCGATACATTGCGCGCACAGATGCAAGCAATTGGCCTATCGGAAGCAGAAGCTGAAGAAGGCGAAAGTGAACTGGATAAAGGCAGACTATTACTAGTTGCTAAAAAGTAAGATTCTAAAAAACCGGTGAAAGGATATTATTCATTTCACCGGTTTTACTTTTGTGTACATATCTCAAACTACTACGAATTTATCTGCGAAGTAAATCTCATACCACCTTCTAAAACCTACCTTGCTACATTAGCCATTGCATCATAGTAAGCATCTACAGGAATAAACAACCCAACCTTACCATGTGTCTCCTCATCCAACGTTGCAAAGACAATACCGATCACTTTACCTTCTTCATTAATAACAGGACTTCCGCTATTTCCTCTATAAACAGGCGCTTTTATCATCACGACAGGAATATCCCAATCGGACAGTTGTATGTAATCAATCGTGTGGCCTTTATTTGCTATTCCCGAAAAACTTAAGGGGTTCCCTATAAATGTGATCGGCTCCTGATCATAAAACATCGTTTCTTTTGCCAATGTTAAATGAGGGAGATCCGTTCCGTTCACTTCCAATATCGCTAGATCGATATCTGGAAACACTTCCGTAACGTCTGCGGTAAATCGTTGGCCATCAGGAAAGGAGACAATCATCGTTTCATTTCCTTCGACTACATGATAATTCGTGATAATCGTCCCTTCTTGATTAATGGAGAAGCCTGTACCTTTTGTATTCTCAGTAGCAACTACGGCGACTGCTTCTTTATATTCTGCTATTTGTGGATCAGAAGATAACTCTGATGATGCTTTTAAAAACTCTAACGCGGGGATTGAATAAATTTGAAAGACAATAGCGAATGTGCTGAGTGCCAAAGTAGTTGCCATGATCCAGAACATCCACTTTGGGAAGGGGCGGTAGGTGCGTCGGACATTTTTTTCAGCAGCTGCTTTTTCTAACGCTTCACGCTGCGCTTCGAGTACTAAATCTTGCAGCTCATCATCATCCAACTCTTCTTGATACGGATCTTTAGTATCCACTATTCCCACCTCTTTCTCGTACATAGTTTACCAGATAATGAACTCAAAGGAAGTATGCAGAACTTTAATCGTAAGATCATATTTGCTGGGATTGAAAAGTTAGAAAATATAGTTATTTAGAATCTGTACTATGCTATACTATATATGAAGATAAATACCTATACGAATGGAGGTGGAAATATGACCAGATCCATTACAACACAAGCTGAAACGGTAGGAGGGGCGATCAAAGAAGCACTGGAGATTTTGCAGCTGACGATGGATGACGTACATGTCCACGTAAAACGACCTGCAGGTACATCGATGTTCGGTTTGAGAAAAGTGTTAGCAGAAGTCACAGTCAATGAAAAAGAAAAAAAGGAAAGTGTGCAAGAGGAAGCAGAAGAAATTTTGGCAGGTGTTCGAATTCATAATGAAAGATTAGAAGTTCGGTTCGGAAAACAACACTATCCAATCATCGTTCCTTCTACAGGTGTCGAACTACGGATCAACGGAACGGAGTGCACTGAGCGAACGATTGTATTGTCGACAGACAGTGTAGAATGCAGTGCGCGTTCAGAAGATATAGCTGCACATTTTGTAATACGTCTAGATGAACACCTTATGATTGCGACCGCTATCGTGACACCAGGAAAAAGAATCACCCGTACGTTGCAGGATTCACCATGGAAACAAGTCCTGAATATACAAGTATCTGAAAAAGTAGATGTATACAATGAACTGACTACAGAACAGCTAGTGGAAGAACTGAATAATATAGGAATTGATACGGGTATTTCCTTAAATGGTATTCGGCAAGCTGTGAACACGTTGGAGTGTACAGAGATTATCGTGGCGAGAGGAATTCCTCCTATTGAAAGTCAGGATGCCCGACTCGATATTCACCTGAACTTCAAAAAGTTAGAGGACGACGAAGACGAAGACGAATTGGTTGATTTTCGAGAACATAATTTCATTCCAACCGTGAAGGCCGGTCAGCTTATTGCGACATATATCCCAGCGGTACAGGGGAGTAACGGCAAGAATTTGAAAGATGAAACGTATAAAGTAAAACCGCCTAAAGATATTATCGTGCGTCCCCTTGATACTGTAGATAGTGTCGTGCATAAATTATATGCAAAAATTGACGGAAGACCCGTTATTGAATGGCGGAGTAAGCTTGCAAAAATTTATGTGAATCGAGAATATCGTCATGCATCCAATGTGAATTTGGAAAGTGGCAATATTCATTTTGAAGGGGATGTGTGGATTGGGGGGAGCGTCCATCCGTCTATGTTTATCGCGGCTTCTGGCATCATAACGATTATGAAGAATTGTACGAAGGCTTCCATTCGTGGGACTAAATCGGTATTCATACAAGGTAGTATATTTTCTTCCACCGTTACGGTAGGCATTCAGGAAAAGGTTATTACCATGATGGTCAATGATTTAACGGAAGTTTTGCTCTACTTACGCAATATTGAATCTGCACTCGTTCAGATCTTTACATTACGTAAATAAAGTAGACGCAAAATTTGTAGAGAAAGAACGTAAAAATGTGTGGATCCATCCTAAATTCTCACAAGATGTGATAAAAAGTTCGTTGTTTTTTAAAAAAGATGTGAATAGAAGACGAAAATGCTTTAAACATGTTACGATATACTATAATATCTAAAGTAGTCACTTTATGCGCGAAGTGTGGGATAGGGGGATCATAGCGAGATGATATACATCATCATTCCATTAGTTATCATCATTGTTTTAACGGTGATGGCATTTCTGTCTAGGCGAAAGCATATACAAGAAATCAGTGAAATGGAACAAGAAAAATTACAAATTCAAAGCGAGCCAATATTCGAAGAAATGACGAAGGTAAAGCAGTTGAATATGACGGGCGAAACAGAAGAAATGTTCGAGAGATGGCGCAACACTTGGACTGAAGTAGTCGATGATCGTCTTCATAATGTAGATTTGCTTTTACTGGATGCTGAAGGGCAAGTAGATCGTTTCCGTTTTAAGAAAGCTACGGAAACTGAGAAACAAATCCGCGAAATCTTGAATGAATGTGAAAAAGAGATGCGAACGATCTTGCAGGAACTAAACGAACTGATTGGTAGTGAAGAAAGAAATCGGTTCGAAATAGAAACGGTAAAAGAACATCACCGTGCAGCGCGCAAAAAGATTTTAGCTCATCAGTACGCATTCGGACCAGCAGTGGAGCCTTTAGAAAAAGAGTGGGAATCCTTTAATCCGAGATTTGAGGAGTATGACGCACTTATCGAAAATGGTAATTATCTACAAGCTCGTGAAATAGTTATTGTGTTAGGAGCAAAAGAAGAACGCTTTTCGTTTTTACTTGATGAGATTCCTACATTACTTAATGAGTTGCAGACAAAAATACCTGCAGCGTTGCGAGAAATGCGAAAAGGGATCATCGAAATGGAAGGTCAGGAGTACTATTTAGGACATCTGAAAATGCCTTCGCGTTTCGACAAAATCGAACAACAAATTGCGGATCTTCGTCAGTTATTAGCGCGTTTGGATGTTGAGGAAGTAGCAGCGGAAGTGAATGAAATTCATGATGAAATCGAATCATTCTATGATGTGTTGGAAGAGGAAGTAAGCTCCCGTCATTACGTAGATGAACATTTGGATCAAATGTTGGATCTGTTTGAAGAGCTTCAATATGCTATTCCAGATACGATTGAAGAAGTGAAATTCGTTCAGCAAAGTTATCGTTTGAATGACAACGAGGTTATTATTCCACAAATGGCATTGCAAAAGTTGAACGCGTTGGCGAAACGAATAGAAATATTCATCGAACGTCAGGACGCAAAAAACTTAGCTTACTCAGCTCAACAAATCGAGTTGCAAGAGCTAGTGGAAGAACTAGATGCAATCTCTGAAGCACATTCCAAGTTCAGTAACCGCATCAAAAACCTTCGCATCGACGAAAATCTTGTACGCTCTCGCATTGTGACACTTGCACAACAACTTCAAATTGCGGATCGTAATTTACACCGTGCCAATATCCCAGGAATTCCTGATGATATGAATGTACAACTTGAAGAAGCTGATGAACAAATTTTTATCGTGAAACAAAGTTTAGAAGAAGTGCCGCTTAATATGGCATTGGTTGAATCCTATGTTCAAAAAGCAGATGCAGTCGTCACTGATGTTTGTGCGAAAGCTGAAGACATGATTGAAAATGCATTGCTTGTAGAACGAATCATCCAATACGGTAACCGTTACCGTGCGTCTCATCCCGAAGTTCACAATAAATTGTTGAAAGCTGAAGAGTCCTTCATGCAATGTCGCTACTTAAGAGCATTGGAAGAAGCGGGTACTGCGGTTGAAGAAGTTGAACCAGGAGCCTTGAAAAAAATTCAAGGTATGATTCAGGTCAAAGCCTAACTATATTCCGACAAAGCCACCGGTTTTCCGGTGGCTTTGTTTCGCTAAATCCCAAGGAAAAGAGAGGGTTTACATATGTATTTTGATCACAGCGCAACAACAAAACCAGATGAGAGAGTTCTTCGCACCTTTATGGATGCTTCTGTATCCTATTTCGCCAATCCAGCGTCGCTTCATGCCGAAGGAAAACGTACAGAAAAATTGTTGGAACGTGCGCGAACTCAAATACTCGCGGCAATAGGACTTGAATTGACTGAAGGGATATTCACTTCGGGCGGGACAGAATCCAATAATCTTGCCATACTAGGTTATGTATATGCGAATCAGCACAAAGGACGTCATCTGATCACAACGAGCATCGAACATCCTTCCGTGTTACGTGTTTTTCAAGACTTAGAAAAGCAAGGCTTCACTGTCGATTATTTAACGGTAGATAAAGAAGGACGAATTTCAATGGACGAACTCAAATCAACGTTGCAGGATGATACAATTTTAGTTAGTATCATGCATGTTAACAATGAAATAGGATCAATTCAGCCGATTGAGCAATGTGCGAAAATCATTCATACTTTTCCACGCGCGAAATTCCATTCAGATTGTGTGCAAAGTTTCGGAAAGCTATCATTTGCTGGTTTTGCAGATGGCCCCGATCTGATTTCCTTATCAGCTCATAAGATGTACGGAATAAAAAATAGTGGATTCCTAGCGTATCGTAAAAATATCCAACTACAACCGATTGTGTTTGGTGGTGGTCAAGAACAAAAGTTGCGCAGTGGAACGGTGTCGGTGCCGCATGCAGCAGCACTTGCGAAAGCGGTCCGTTTACTAATGGAAGAAGTGGATTTGCAACAGTTTCAGCAATGGCGAAACGAACTGGTGGAATTTTTCTCGGAATTTGATGAATGCAAGGTATTGGCACCGAATGCAAGTGCACCCTATATATTATCTGTTGCATTTGCTCAGATTACCGGAGAGATCGCGATTAATTTCTTGCAACAGCAAGGCATAATCGTTTCAACTTCCAGTGCCTGTTCATCCAAGAATTCCGATGTGAGTCACGTAATTGAAGCGATCAGCATCCCACAGAAATTTGAAAAAGGTGTTATCAGAATTAGCTTAGGTAAAGATCAAACAATAGAAGAAATCGAACAATTAAAAGTAGCGGTTCGTCAATTAATCGAACTGATCAGAAAAGGAGTGGGGAAATGAACTGGAATACCATTTTGATTAGATATGGTGAAATGTCACTTAAGGGAAAAAACAAGAGTAAATTTATACGTAAACTGAAAACGAATATTAAAGCGGCTTTGTCAGATTTAAGTACCGTCACAATGCGTGCAGAGCGTGATCGGATGTTCATTTACACAGAAAAACCTGAAGAGTTGGATCGTGCAGTTGAAATTTTGCCTTCTGTATTCGGTATTCAATCATTCAGCCCGATTGTGATTTGCGAACCTACATTAGAAGTCATTAAAGAAACTTCGTTAAAGGTACTCGGCAAGAATGAAACTGCGGGAAAGACTTTTAAAGTAGACGTCAAACGTGTAGACAAACGATTCCCGCTTGATACAGGGGAATTGCAACAGGTATTGGGTGGACATGTATTGAAAACGTTCCCTGATTTAATCGTACAAATGAAAAAGCCGGAAATATTACTATACGTAGAGATCCAGCACGAAGCGGCATATATTTCTTCACACACTTACAAAGGTGCAGGAGGTATGCCCGTCGGCTCGAATGGTCACTCTATATTGTTATTGTCAGGAGGCATCGACAGCCCTGTAGCAGGCTATATGATGATGAAGCGTGGCGTGTCCTTCGACGCGGTCCACTTTGCATCTCCTCCATTCACAAGTGATTTGGCAATAGAAAAAGTAGAAGACATTGTCCGACAACTAGCGAAATTCGGTGCGGTCATTCGATTGCACGTCATTCCTTTCACAGATCTGCAGCAGGCGATTGTGAAACAAGTACCGAGCAACTTGTCGATGACCACTACGCGAAGAATGATGATGAAAGTCGCTGATCAAGTACGTCAAGACACGAATTCGCTTGGATTGATCACAGGCGACAGTCTAGGACAAGTAGCAAGTCAGACACTGGAGAGTTTGACCGCTATCAATGAAGTAACGAATACACCGGTCCTACGACCACTTATCGCAATGGATAAATTGGATATTATTGAGATAGCTCAAAAAATCGGAACATACGATATTTCTATCCGTCCATACGACGATTGCTGTACGGTATTCACGCCGCCAAGCAATAAAACGAAGCCGCGCGTTGAAAAAGTCGCGTACTACGAAAGCTTCCAGGAGTTTGACGACATGGTGGCGGAAGTTGCAAGCCAGCGTGTAACGACGATCCCGAGCCAGCAGACGGAAGACGACTTCGAGGACTTGCTGTAAAGAAAATATTACCTATCACCTTCCTTGCATGATATTTTCAAAAGTGACCATTCTAATGTCACAAGGAGGTGAGCGACATGCCAAACAACAACAACTCGAACCAACTGCTAGTACCAGGCGTACAACAGGCTTTGAACCAGATGAAGGAAGAGATTGCTTCTGAATTTGGAGTACAACTTGGACCAGACTCAACATCGCGTGCCAACGGATCCGTCGGCGGAGAAATTACAAAGCGATTAGTGCGTCAGGCTCAGTCACAAATGAACGGTTATACTAAGTAAATCGTAAGACACAGGATGTCCTAGAAGCCACAACGCTTCTGGGGCATTCTTTTTTGGATTGGTTTAGACTCAAGATCAAGGGCTTAGGAGTGGTGAGTGAATATGTGAGTACGTGGGGATGGATTTTGATCTCCTATTGGCGATAGTATGTGAACTATTATTATGTTTTAAACTTTTTTAATACAAGTTCAAATTCAAAAAAATACAATCCTAACTTCGAAGCAGAGGAATAAGTATTTCCCACATACACTGCAAGGATTGGAGCGGCAGGCGGCGACTCCCGATGGATCAGCGTGCGCCTTGAGACCCCGCAGGGAGCATAGCGGACGAGGAGGCTCAAGCCACGCCCATGGGAAAGCGTCCGCCTAGAGCGCAAATCCCCACCCCAACACCCCGCCAGCCTACCCCCACTAACTTTACTTAACTCCCACTCACCCAAAAAAATCTGCTCATTTTATTACCATCTTCATAGAATTTTGTAACTCTCTGAATAAAAGATTCGTTTCGTGGTCATAATGGCAGTAGAAAGAGAGTACAAGACAGGAGGCATGGAGATGGTGAAAGTTAGACAAGATGCTTGGTTAGAACGGGACGATGAATTACTGGCAGAGACGGTGCTACGACATGTAAGAGAAGGAAGTACACAGCTTGGTGCATTTGAGGAAGTAGGCGACGCACTAAACCGAACGGCCGCAGCTTGCGGATTCAGATGGAACGCCGTCGTAAGAAGAGAATACGAGGAAGAACTCGCCGAAGCAAAGAAAGAGAGAAAGCAAACATTGCGTGTGCTAGGTACAGATTTTAAAAGACGCAACCAGCAAATGTACAACCCAGAAGCAGGACCGGATGGCCAGGAAAAAATCCAGGTTCCGCTATCCGCCCTATCCCTCGATACCGTCATCGCCTATTTAATTCGCATGCATCATAACGGTGGTGCAGATACTGATGCACTTCGTTGGAGACAGACGGCAAAAACAGCGACAGAACAAATGAAAACGCTGGAAGCACAAATAGACAATCTGAAAAAAGAGAACAAAACGTTGAAAGAAGATTACGAGCAATTCGTCCAGATCATGAACCGAGCACGTAGACTCATCGCATTGAATGAAGAAAGCGAACACATCGCACCACTCTTCAAAATGGAACCAAATGGTAATTTAGTCGCATCAAAAGAGCCGCCAATCGATAACTGATTGGCAGCTTTTTTTCGTTCTATGATAACATTTTTTGATTACGTTCAAAGACCCGTTGCAAATAAAAGCCGTACAATTCCATTTCTTCATCCGTCAAGCCGCCATGTTGCACATCATCTGTCAACGAACGCAATAATAACTGCAGTCGAATGACTACTTCATTGACAGTCAATTGCGTATCAAGAATTTCTGATAACGACGCCATAGTATCAGGCTGAATCACAGGATAGCTGAATTTTGTCTGCTCACCTTGCAATCCTGTCTCATAGACTTCTCGAATCATCTCCGCACGTTCAGACCCGCTGCCTTCTATGCATAAATACACTTGTACAGCGACTCCTTGGCGTAGACGACGTTGGGAAATCCCTGCGAACTTCTTGCCATCCACACTCAAGTCATATGAACCTGGACAATACGAACCGACAATTTCATAGGCTTTAATCCGTTCGCCGAGTTCTGGAAATAGCAACTGAACTAGCGACAGCATCGCTTCGTAACCTACAGGAATATCAATTGAGGATTTCTGTTCCGAAAAAATGAGCGAGATATTCAATATCCCATTATCTAATACCACGGCAAGGCCACCTGAATTGCGAACAATCGACTGATAGCCGTGCTGCGCTATTCCTTCCATCGCTTGTTGGATGTAAGGCATTCGATGATCTTGAATTCCTAAGACTACTGTATGGTCGTGCACCCATGTTCTAACGACGGGGACACTTTTTTGCTGTCCGACTAATTGGCATAATGTATCGTCCATAGCGAAAGATTCAAGCGCCGAACGATTACGTGCTGAGATCGATTCGTCTATGAAGCGCCAAGCCGGTTGATTCAATAAATGTTTATCTTGTGACATGTCTAGTTCTCCTATAGTTGTTAATCTGGATTGTATGTAGACGTTTCACAAACTTGGAGCCTGTGATTATAGGCTTTGAGCTGCGGTAATGATAGACAGTTTATACACGTCTTCTGCAGAACAGCCGCGTGACAAATCGTTGACAGGACCATTCAAGCCTTGAAGAATCGGTCCAATCGCTTCATATCCACCAAGACGCTCCGTCAATTTATAGCCGATGTTGCCGGCATCTAAAGTTGGGAAAATAAAGACGTTTGCATCACCTTTGATTACGGATTCCGGAGCTTTCTTCGCGGCTACACTTGGTACGTACGCTGCGTCAAACTGGAATTCTCCGTCGATCAATAGTTCAGGTGCCAATTCTTTTGCAATTCTAGCGGCTTCTACTACTTTTTCCGTTTCTTCTGTTACAGCAGAACCTTTAGTCGAGAATGAAAGCATTGCCACACGCGGATCGATTCCGAATGCCTTTGCCGTCTTCGTACTTTCCACCGCAATTTCAGCTAACTCTTGTGCTGTTGGATTTACCGTGATAGCACAATCTGCAAAGATCATACGCTCTTCTTCCTTCATCATAATGAAAGCACCGCTTGTTTTAGTAATGCCAGGTTTCGTCTTGATGATCTGCAATGCTGGACGAACTGTATCGGCCGTCGAATGTGCAGCCCCACTTACCAAACCGTCTACACGTCCTGTATAGATTAGCATAGTTCCGAAATAGTTTACATCTTTCAATTGCTCGCGCGCTTGTTCGATTGTGACTTTTCCTGCACGACGTTCCACGAACTTTTCCGCTAACTCTTCAAAATAGGAAGCGTTTGCAGGATCGATTAACTGAATTTCGGAAATATCGAAACCACCGTCTTGCGCCACTTTTTTTACGGTCTCTTCATTACCTAATAATACCGGTGTAATGATCCCCTCTTGCTGAAGATGTACAGCCGCTTCTAGTATTCTAACGTCTTCCCCTTCAGGCAATACAATGGTCTTTCCTTTGCCTTCCAACGTTTTACGAATACCTTCAAAAAGATCTGCCATGTGTAATTCCCACCCTTTGTTATATTTTCCTATTCATCATACCTGAAAATCTAAATTAATTCACTAAGAAATTCCAAGTTTTCAGACAGTTATCGGATTAGTGCATATTTTCATCGTATAAAACGTACGCGCCATCTTATTCCTTAACGACCACAGACCGTTTATGATACACTTGGAAAAGAAACTACTTTGATTTAAAAGGAGACTGAATTCAAGTGAACGAAGCAGCTATTACATTAGACGGTTGGTATGTACTTCATGATTTTCGTACGATGGACTGGGCTTCTTGGAAACTGATTTCAAAAGAAGAGCGCCAGGCAGCAGTCAATGAATTTCTAACATTTTTGGACCGAATGCAAGAAGCAGACGACGCTAAAACAGGCAGCCATGCTTTTTATACGGTAATCGGCCAGAAAGCAGATTTTATGCTAATGACATTACGTCCGACAATGGATGATCTTCAACAACTAGAGGCAGAATTCAATAAATTAACGATCGCAGATTATACGATCCCGGCTTATTCTTATGTATCCGTAGTCGAATTGTCAAACTACCTTGCAGGCGAGTCGGATGAAGACCCGTACCAGAATCCATATGTGCGCGGGCGTTTGTATCCTGAATTGCCACGTAGCCAATATGTTTGTTTCTATCCAATGGACAAGAAGCGCGAAGGTGAAGATAACTGGTACATGCTCGACATGGACAACCGTAAGAGTTTAATGCGCAGCCACGGCATGATCGGCCGAGGTTATGCGGGAAAAGTGAAGCAAATCATTTCCGGTTCTGTCGGTTTTGATGATTACGAGTGGGGTGTCACGTTGTTCTCTGATGACGTGTTGCAGTTCAAGAAACTCGTGTACGAAATGCGTTTTGACGAAGTCAGCGCACGCTATGGCGTGTTCGGTTCGTTCTTTATCGGTACGATTCTAGAAGCCGACAAGCGCGCAGCATTTTTTGAAGTATAATAATTAATTACGAAGCCGCGAACAAAATAGTTCGCGGCTTTTTTTGTTGTTTGAAATAGGAAGTTAATTTGGCTAGTAGTTCGGGATTGAAGCTCCGGTTGAGGGACGCTCAGGGAGGATTAGCCCGACAGGTTAGACAACCAAAGGAGCAAAGCGAACTGGTTGGCTTACCGCGGGCCTCCCGAACGCGTCCGCCTGGAACGTAGCGAAACGTTGCTATCACTTTCACACGTACAACGTACATCACATTGCAAGCTCTTGAACTTCACTCTCCAACTCAGAACGAAAAGCCGCACTCCACATTCCAAATCTCCATTCATACCTCCCCCTCCTCCAACATAAGATACCAACAAGGAGGTTTTGTTCCACTCTCATCACGATAAACTTCGAAGGAAACAACGAGTATTCCTATAAGCGTTCTTCCTTCAAGACCGCCCGCAAGAAATACTACCTTATCTGGAAAGGATGTTAAAATGGTTAATTATTATTGGAATCCCGGCTACGGCCAGCAACAAATGGTACCGCCACAAACTAACCCACAAGGGGGCGGGCCCACTACACCCTTTAGAGAACAATCGTATATCGAGAATATCCTCAGGCTCAACAGAGGAAAACCGGGCGTCTTTCACTTTTCATTTGAACATGCGGTAGAAGCAGGCAAGAACACGAAAGCTGTTACAGGCATGGTAGAAGCTGCGGGACGTGACCATGTGATCCTCAGTGAAGCCGGAACGGGTCGACGCTACTTATTCCCGATGATCTACTTCGATTATGCGGAGTTCCCTGAGGAATTAAATTACTTCGACCAAACGCCATAAGAAAAAAACCGCTCATCATGTGTGAGCGGTTTTCCTTTATTATCTACCAAATTTCACTGCGGCGATAATCAACATGATCCAGCCAGCAATGAACGCGACGCCGCCTATAGGCGTGATGGCGCCAAGTATTCCGATTCCAGATAAACTAAGTACATACAGACTTCCCGAGAAAATAATGATACCAGCCAAAATCAAGTAACCGGCCCACGATAGTTGCGTCGATGGTCCAAGCAATGCACTGCTCATCAAAATACCAATGGCGAGTAAGGCAATCGCATGAAACATCTGATATTGTACCGCGGTTTCCCAGACAGCTAAATAGTGTTCGGACAAGCGATCCTTTAATGCGTGTGCACCAAACGCCCCAAATCCAACTGCAATAGCCGCGTTAATAGCTCCAGCAATTATAAAAAACGGCATGAATATTCCTTCTTTCTAACAAATCATATATATCCTGATTCTAGTCTATCATATCGTCAGGGTTAGAATTAACAGGTTTTTGAACGGTTTGTGGCGCTATTAGAAATCAAACAATGACTCCCCGTTAGCATCCGGTTCATGCAATGGTTGTTCGCTCAACGAAGTGACTGGCGTTGCATGAACAGAGCTCAGTTGCACAGATTGCGGAATGGACGGTTCGGACGGTCTTTCTTCATTCAGCATCAAATTACATAAGGTTCGCACAGCATAAATCGCTTCCCGCTGCGTCGCTTCGTCTTGTGCTTGTTTTGCTAGACGCACTTGTTGTTCCATTTCTCCAAGCAATTTTAAAGCAGTAATCATCGCATTTTCATCCCCTTTTTCGGTTCGAACTTCATGCACTCCATACCAGAGGAGCGCTTCACTACAATAGAAGGTAACATTTTCGTCTTAAATCCATATGCCTTGCAGCCCCGCGGATTTGCAGGGTCCCATGTTGTATAAAAGAAGATACAGTCGAAACAATTGACTGCCATAGTCATACTTCCTTTCTAGTTGTTCACTTCGTAGTTTTTGACCAATCAATCGGCTCTTTATTCCACTTAGTCAAGTACTCATTTGTTTTGGAAAATGGTCGGCTCCCAAAAAATCCGCGCGATGCACTAAATGGACTTGGATGTGGTGATTCGATGATTGCATGACGTCTACGGTTAATCAATGCGGTTTTTTCCTGGGCATGCTTCCCCCATAGAATAAAGACAATAGGGTCGTTGCGCATAGATAGTTTGCGAATAACTTCATCCGTAAAGAGTTCCCAACCCTTGCCGCGATGTGAAGCCGCTTCCCCTTCACGCACAGTCAGTACTGTATTCAATAATAATACACCTTGTTCGGCCCATCCTGTCAACATTCCTTCTGCCGGAATATCCATACCGATATCCGAAGACAGCTCCTTAAAGATATTGCGTAAACTTGGAGGCAACTTAATGCCAGGTTGTACGGAAAAACTCATGCCATGCGCTTGATTAGGTCCGTGATATGGATCTTGACCCAATATCACCACTTTGACGTCCTGAAAAGCTGTCAGTTTAAAAGCTGTCCACATGTCGGTCATTTGCGGATAAATGACGTGATGTGTATATTCTTTGTGTAAAAATGTACGCAATTCCTGATAGTACGGTTTGTTGAATTCATCTTTTAGTATGCGATCCCAATCATTACGAAATTCTGCTACCATATGCATCACTCCTTAAATTCAATATCCAATCGATAGCCAGCGAATGAAAACATATCCTTTAGCGATTTGACTGCATTCTGTTCCGCAGAATCCAGCACACCCTGCTCGGATGCTTCTTCCATTAGTAATGTTTTGGCTTCATTCGCTAGTTCATAACCTTCTTTAATATCCGCTTTACCGCGGAATAGTCCCTCTACCGAATACACTTCCACTTTATCGAAATACAGTTCGGCACCACCTAGGAATTCAGCTTTCGGTATCGTTAACCGAATGCGTTTTCCTTCTTCATCCACTTGCATATCGTGCTCAGTGACTTTACTGAGGTCGATTCCTGCCTTAACGGAGCCGGGAATCACCACTAATAAATTCCGTTTCGTTCCAGGAAAATTAATGCCAATACTTTGGCCGAATAATTCGTTGTCTGTGCGTTCGATGAGAACTTTCGTATAGGCTTCGGCGGTCGCCAATTCTTGCAATTCTCGTACGCGCTCGACGAAGGCTGTTTTTTGTTCAGAAAATGTAGAACCCAGTTGCATTAAATAAAATCCTGCGATTGGCAGGGTAATAAGTGCGGCGATCAATAATAAAATAAGCAAAGTATATGTTTTTCTCCACGAGGACCATAAACTGAAAGCAAGTTCCAAAATTCCTCCCCTGCGTTTGCGTTTCGTTTTTTTTCGTCCAGCAAACGGTATGACAGGCTGCGCATCTGCTTCTTGTCTTTCCTTCTTCCCTCTTTTGGATGAATCATGCTTACTCATGGCTCACATCCTATCTTATGATCAGACACTTTGTCTCTATCTGTACGTTCTGTCGACTAATAGGTTTCATTAGCAGAACGTATACGTATAACGTGATTTCTAGGTTTTCTAAACATCCAAATTGATTGTATTCCGACAATTAGTTGTATACTATAAATAGCAAGAAAAAGTAGTAAGCGAAGGAGATGTTTTATTATGCCATTGAAGAAAACTTTAACGATTGCAGGCTCGGATACATCAGGCGGCGCAGGTATTCAAGCGGATCTGAAGACTTTTCAAGAACACGGTACATACGGCATGACGGCAGTAACAGTAATTGTGACGATGGATCCCGATCAAAACTGGTCACATGATGTTTATTCATTACCGATTGATGTCGTAAAAGCGCAATTGAAGACTGCGTTATCGACTGGGATCGATGCAATTAAAACTGGCATGCTAAGCACGGAGGAAATTATCAAAACAGCAGGCCAAGCAATTGATGAGTCCGGCTTAGATCATGTAGTCATCGACCCTGTCATGGTCTGTAAAGGTGAAGATGAAGTACTGAATCCAGGCAATACGGACGCGATGATCAAATATCTTGTGCCAAAAGCAGAAATTGTCACACCGAATTTATTCGAAGCAGGACAATTAGCGTCTATGAAAACACCGAAGACTATTGACGACATGAAAGTAGCGGCGCAGAAAATCCATGAACTTGGTGCACGCAATGTCGTGATCAAAGGCGGTAAACAACTTGATCACGAAGCAGCGGTAGATTTATTCTACGATGGTACTACATTTACGGTATTGAAATCAGAAAAAGCGGATACACATTATAATCACGGTGCAGGCTGTACGTTTGCTGCAGCCATCACAGCGAATCTAGCGAATGGTATGACGATTAAAGACGCGGTCATTGAAGCAAAACAGTTCGTTACAGCGGCAATTACGCACGGCTGGAAGCTCAATGAGTATGTAGGACCTGTCATGCACGGTGCAAAAAATCAGTTTGACGCACCACAGGTAAAGCTGCAGGAAGTATAAGCGTAAAAGTCAGGTCTAGGCCTGACTTTTTTTATGAGCCGTCTAATCGCAATTAAATCGTACAATCTATATACTAATAAATAGATGAATTGCAGTAAAATGACTGCAGGATTTAGGAGGTTGAGCATGGAAACTGTTGACGCGAAACATTTACAGGAGTTACTGGACTCCTTTGCTAATAAAGATGTCTACATACATTTGGAAACAACAAACGGTTCGTATGCTTCTCATTTCCAAGAAGGTTTTTTCAATGCGGGGGCATTCATTCGTAATGTCGTCATTCGCTATGAACTTGGAAAAGTAGCAGGCGAATCTCCTCACCGAATTGGCTTGAAGTTGCCAAGCGGTTGGATTTACGCACAAGGTATTACACATTACACACTTGACGAGCATAATCGTTTACTGATGGCAGGACTTGGACCTGACGGAAAACTTGCGGTTGCGTTCGAAATCAGTGAAACACCATTTGCTTATTAAGAAGGGAGATTTTTTGATGTTGCAAAAAGAACGACACGTACTCGTTGTATTCCCACACCCTGACGATGAATCATTCGGAATCGCCGGAACCATTGCAGAATACGTTGAAATGGGCGTACCCGTTACGTATGCTTGCTTGACACTTGGCGAAATGGGACGGAACCTAGGAAATCCACCCTTCGCGAACCGTGAAACACTGCCGCAGATCCGTAAGCAAGAGTTGCTGGATGCATGTGACGCAATGGGTTTGACAGATTTACGAATGATGGGACTTCGGGACAAGACTATAGAATTCGAAGATCCAGAGAAACTCATTACGATGATGACCGATCTGATAGATGAATTAAATCCTTCATTAGTCATCTCGTTCCATCCGACGCTTGCTGTGCACCCCGACCACAATGCGACAGGCGTGGCCGTGATCGAAGCGATGAGTCGCATGCCTGAAGCGACCCGTCCTGTGCTATACATGAAAGCATTCGACAATGATACGTTAAAGCAACTTGGTGAACCGCATATCGTACACCATACACCAGACGTAGCAGATAAAAAGATTGCGGCTTTGCGCGCACATGCATCACAAACGATATGGATGCTACCTGATATGGAAAAGCGATGGGCAGCGAACGATACAGAGGCACTCGATTGGTTGCATAATGAAGCTTTTTATATTCATACATTCAAGTAAAAACCGCAGAGCCTCTGCGGTTTTTTTGTGTTTTATACTAAATTACTTGTCTTCAAACTCTTTAATAAAGGCATAAAGACTTTGCAACTTCTTCTCAAATACTTCCACGTTCAATGCTCGGTCCATTTGTATTCTTACGCTATTTTGTGCTTGCACAGCGACTTGCATCTGTTTGCCCGCTTCTCCAATGGTTGTTTGATAACGCTCTCGAATATCCTCAATCTGCTTTTCTGCTTCCTCGTCCTTCGCACACAACGGAACAATATCTACTAATTCATCACGCGGACTATCCGCATCATAGGCATGAGGTTTCGTCGCGTCAAACAAGCAAATCGATAACTCCGGAAACAGCACTAAGTCAATACTTGCGGGATCTAGGCCACACCAACCATATAACACATTTACTCCTCGACGCTGCGCTTCATCACCTAGCGCACGCATCATAGTTGATTTCCCTGTACCCGGCAAGCCTTTAATTAAAAAGCGACGTTTCATACGTCTCGTAATCGATGGGATGAAATCATGTGCACTGCCAGCGGACAATGAACCGATAATTCGATGCGAGACGTGGGCAGTTTTCGTCAGCTCCATAGTGCCGAATATCTCTCTCTTTAATTCTTCCGTAATCTCTTCGTGGCGCGGCCAATCCATGCGCGCGATATTTACCGCTTCCCATTCGTCATGGATCGCTTTTGCCTGTTTTAACGCCTTCAACGACTGTGCGAAGTGACTCCTTTCTTCTTTCAGCAACGTACTTACTTCATCATGCCGAACGAGCAGCTGATCTTGATGATAGACATCATAAAAGCAAAATACTTTATGGCGTCTGCCTATTTCTGTCGGCTCAAATGAAATGGGATGTGAAGCCTGTAAGATGAAAAGTTCCAGTCCTTTCACGAACAGCGCATCGGTTTTATCCACATGGCCAGGATTCATAAATCTATCCACATGATAGCCCCTGTTGACAAAATAGACCGCCAAGTCATTAAGTACTTGCGATAAGGAATGCGTAGGCAGACACTTCAAGAATATCGTTTTCTTAGATTCTGCAAGCAACTCCTCGTACTTGTGCTGCACGCCTTGTCCTGTATAAGCCGTTCCCATATATTCTGTAATATGTCCGTGTATGTTGACCACCCTTTCTTTCCTCCTTTCATCATATGTATAGGCAAATAAAAAAAGCACAGCCTCGATGGCTTATGCTTCTTTATAGTTCAATAACACTTTCTCATCCGTTTGTTGAGTGATCTTCAGCAATATTGTCTTGCATTGCGGCAAGGCGATCTGAATGATTTGTCCCGAGAATATGACAACAACGAGTGTACCAATCCCGACAGGTCCACCCAGTATGAAACCAAATAGCGTAGCGATTGCCTCTATCGTAGTACGCACCAATCGAAGACTCCAGCCGAACTTTTCGACGAACAGTATCATCAAGCTATCACGTGGACCCGCACCAAGATTCGGTGAAACGTAGATTCCTACACCATAGGATAAAACGAATACGCCGATGATGAATAAAATGATTTGTGCAGTCAATGATGTGACATCCGGCAAAAGCCAGTTGAAAAAGTCAATAAACACACCGATCACCAACATATTTAACCATGTACCTAGTCTCGGCCACTCCCTTAAAATCACCGATGTCACCGCAATGATAACAAAACCTGATATTATACTCCAGGATCCTATCGTTAATCCGAAGTTTTGATACAAACCAATATGGAATACGTCCCACGGTGCAATTCCAAGGCGTTGACCTTTAATCATCAACGAGATACCGAGTGACATAATCATCATGCCGCCGATGAAAAATATCCACCGCCAAGCTAGTAAATTACGCATATACATTCTTCTTTCTTTTAGTTGTCAATGTCTTCATTGATTCATTGTAACAGAAATCGACAAGGTTGCTATGTTCTTATTTTACGAGATCACTGAATTGTGCTTTTGCGACAAGCGCCAAGTCGTGAGGGGCCAACTTCATTTGTAAACCGACTTTACCTGCGCTGACATAAAAATAGTCGAGCGCTTCTGCTTGTTTGTCAATGAATGTCGGTAACTCCCGTTTCATGCCGATCGGCGAACATCCACCACGGACATATCCTGTTTCTTTCGTCAGTTCTTTCATTGGCAGCATGTCCACTTTTTTAAATCCTGCCGCCTTTGCAGCCTTTTTTAAATCCAACTCATCTGATACGGGAATGATAAAAACGAGCAAGTCCGTTTTACTAGCCATCGCTACGAGCGTTTTATAGACGTTCGCAACCGCTTCATTCGTTTTATTGGCAACTGAAATTCCATCATTCTGTCCGTCATCTGTTTCGTAGCTACCGACTTCATGTGATATATCTTCACTTTCAATAATACGGATTGCGTTCGTTTTAGGAGACTTATGTTTTTTTGCCATATACGTGACATCCTTTCTTTCGTTCTAATAGAGAACTTGTATATGCTATGTATCACTAAAAAGCCCATTTCACTGGGTTCCAGCAAAACGAGCTCCGTTTTCAAGCGAATCAGATCAGACGCTAACATTCAGTTGGGGCTGATCCAGTTGATACTGATTCAATTTGGCTTGACTTTGTACTTGATAGATAGAAAATGCATGACTGTATTGCTGTTGCATGCGACTTGGTCCGTCAGTTACAACATTTTTATCGACGGCCTTCATTTGATCGTGGATCGTTTTGGCGCGGTTATGTATCGCTAACTGTAGTTCAGCTTGTGTGATCTTCGCTGATGCTTTACTAGCTAGCTGATAGTCCGCAGTTGTCGGCGCAGTTTCAGAGTACGCTTCTTTGCGAACATCACGCCATAATTCAATGGTTTCATCTAGGTTGTTGCCGAGTGGAATCGAGATATTTTTGACCTGGCCTGCGCCAAGCTTTTGGAAGTCGTTTGGTGTTTCCTCAAGTTTTTCAATAGGTTGTGCGTTTCCCCGCAACAGGGCGACTAAATCGTCTTTAGTCTTTTGCGCTTGTTCCCGAAATTCTGTTTGGCGTTCATAAGCGTTCTCGGCATTCTTTCTACGGACCGCGTCATACCGCTGCAGTTGTTCGGCAGCGCTCGCAAACCCCATTACAGCATTCATGGTATCCACCTCCGAATAGGAATTTTCGATACGAGTGTCTAGTATTACTAGTTTACGTAATAGCGCGTGAACTGCCAATCCATCAAAAGATTGGAATCGCGCGGGTTGTTGTATTCATTTTACCCAGCAGGTACGCATTTCATACTATGAGCGTATGCGTGACGGGTGATTTATACTAGTTTTTGTTAGGTAAACATGTGTAGTATAACTACCCTCTTTTCTATGCAACCAAACAAACCACACGCTACTTGGAGTAGTGTGTGGTTTGAAACTTAGTAAGGGTTATTAAGTTCAAGGGCGAATGGTGAATGAATTAGAGAGTTAATTGGATTGTGCATGGGATGAAAGCTGCAGCTGGCGGACGCTT
>NZ_JARIEA010000075.1 GCF_029267015.1 Sporosarcina ureae
AAATTCTATGTCCACATGCATTCCCTCCTTGCTAATTCTTCGTAAATCCTTTTTTAATAATACCATCTCCGAAACGTTGCGTCAGGCTCGACATGAGCTGATCCATTTCATATTCCTTTTCCTGTTGCTCATAATTATCGAACGTCAGTTGTTTGACCATTTCGGATCGTTCAATGACGTTGGCAGCCGTTATGCCAAGCAGTCGAATTGGCTCATCATTCCAGTGTTGCCGAAACAATTGCAGCGCCACTTTCGTAATGTCTTCTTCAAGATAGACGGCTTGCTGAAGCGTTCTGCTTCTTGTCGTGTTCTGCCAATCGGCGTAGCGGATCTGGATACTAATCGTCATGCCTGCTAGAAGTTTCGTTTCCAAGCGTGCGGCCACTTTTTTCGCCAAACGTTCGAATATGGGTACGCATTCTTCAAACTCAGTCAAATCAATCGGCAATGTCGTGGAGCTACCGATACTTTTGCGTTCTTCCGCGCTTTCTGGATCAACTGGCCGCGTATCGATACCGTTTGCACGTTGTTTCAAGCGCAGACCATTTTTTCCGAGTAATGCTTCCAACGTGATTTTTTCAGCAGTAGCCAAATCACCTAACGTCTTGATACCGGCACTATGCAATTTCTCTTCCGTCCGCTTGCCGATTCCATGCATGTCTATCACCGGCAATGGCCAAAGTTTTTTCTGTACTTCACGTTTGCGTAAAATTGTAATTCCCATCGGCTTCTTCATGTCAGAAGCAGTCTTTGCTAAAAATTTATTCGGTGCAATGCCAATTGAGCATGGCAAATCGAGTTCTGCTAAAATACGCAACTGAATTTCCCGGGCCAAATCATAGGCACGTGTCAATCCTCCGATCTCCGTCGTATCGATATACGCTTCATCGATGGAAACAGGTTCCACCCATTCCGTATAACTTCGGAGGATTTCAAAAACGGAGTCAGACATTTGCCGGTATAATTCATGACGTGGAGGAATAATCGTTAAATTTGGACATAGGCGTTTAGCTTCTCCAACAGTCATCGTCGTGTAGACACCGAATGCCCTTGCCTCATATGAACATGTCACGAGAATTCCTCTGCGTTCTTTCGGGTTACCGGCGACCGCAAGTGGAATTCCTTTTAGCTTAGGATTCGCAGCCTGTTCAACAGAGGCAAAGAAGCTGTTCATATCAAGATGCATAATGACACGTGGATTAGCGATAGTCAGATCCGTCATGTAAACACCTTTCTTTCCTGGGAAATATTCATGTAATAGGAAAAAGCGGCAAACCGACTTCAGTCTGCCACTCTTCCATTTTAACAAATGTATGTTCTTTTTGCCTACTAATTTGATTGATGTTGTTCCTTCATATAGCTAGAGATTTCATCCATCCCATGAAGTGTGTCCGCCATAATATTCGGATCAATGACAGTCACGACGCGATCTTCCAAATTCGCGACAGTCACGAAATAAGGTGTTTTGGAATATGCTTTTAACGCGCTAGAAGTTAACCGGTCCTCTGGCAATTCCAAGATTTCTCTTGCGTCTAGCACTAATAAACCAACTTCGAGCTGATTCGTTTTCACGACGACTACATGGGATTCGATGTCCCGTGGTGTTGCTTGATGATATAGGATTTGACTTAAATCGAGAATAGGCACCAGTTCGCCACGCGATCTCATCAGTCCAAGTAAATACGGTGGAAGATGAGGAATCGGTGTGACGTATTCCAGTTTCTCGATGGAAATCACCGATTCTACCGGCAGTGCATATTCTTCATTGCCTGTCCGTACTATCACAGTTTGCATAGTTGCACCTTCTTTCAAGGCTCTTGGTTGAGATTATTACGCCGTATGGATTGCATGACCGACAATTTCAAGCAATAATTCAGTCAGCTTCTCCAATTCTTTCACCGGCATGCGTTCGTTTTTCGTATGAATCTCTTCGTAACCGACAGACAATGTGACAGTTGGAACACCCATACCGTTGAACACATTGCCATCACTTCCGCCGCCACTTGTCATAATCTTCGGTTCACGACCGATATTGCGGATGGATTTCATCGCGACTTGCACGACTTCTTCGTCATCCCCGATCGAGAAACCAGGATACATGAGTTGTGTTTCAGTTACCGCTTTACCACCTAACGATTCAGAAGTCGAAGCAAACTTCTCGACCATTAAGTCGATTTGTTGCTTCATTTTATCAGGATTGATCGAGCGAACTTCAGACAAGATGAAAGCTTCTTCACAAACGATATTCGTAGCTTTTCCGCCTTCAAAACGACCGATATTCGCTGTCGTCTCTTCATCGATTCTACCCAGTTTCATGCCCGCAATGGATTTAGCAGCAAGTGAAATCGCGGAAATTCCTTTTTCAGGCGCCACACCAGCGTGAGCTGTCTTACCGTAAATCGTCGTCCATAATTTTGACTGATAAGGAGCAGCCGTAACAATGCCGCCTACTTCTCCGTCGCTATCGACTGCAAAGCCGTATTTCGCTTTCAAGTAGTCAGGGTTCATCGCTTTCGCTCCGACTAATCCGCTCTCTTCACCCGCAGTGATAATGAACTGGATCGGACCATGCGGCTTGTCTGACTCTTGGATGACTTTCGCCATTTCGAGAAGAGCAGCAATCCCAGCTTTATCATCTGCACCCAAAATCGTTGTGCCGTCACTGTAGACATAGCCGTCTTCTTTGACGATTGGCTGAATCGATTGTCCTGGAACGACCGTATCCATATGACATGTGAAGAAAATCGGATCCGCTTCAGCCACTGTACCCGGCAAGTTGGCAATTAAATTACCTGCACCGTGTCCAGTCTTTTCCGCTGTATCATCTTCCGTCACGTCAAAGCCCAATTCCTGCAATTTCTTCGTCAGAATGTCTGCAATATTTCGTTCGTTTTTAGTTTCAGAATCAATTTTTACTAACTCCAAAAATTCTTGAAGTAATCGTTGTGCATTCATGATGTAAGACTCCTTTATTTATAGTGGGATGTTGCCGTGCTTTTTCTTCGGACGATCTTCGTGCTTATTGCGCATCATTTCAAGTCCTTGAAGTAATTTGATACGAGTTTCGCGTGGATCGATTACATCGTCGATCATGCCGTGTGAAGCCGCAACATATGGATTGGCAAATTTTTCACGGTATTCTTCGATTTTCGCTGCACGCGTTGCTTCCGGATCTTCACTTTTTGCGATATCGCGTGCGAAGATGATGTTCGCAGCACCTTCCGCACCCATTACAGCTACTTCTGCGTTCGGCCAAGCGAAGACTAAGTCCGCACCGATTGATTTAGAATTCAGTGCAACATATGCGCCACCGAAAGCTTTACGCAAGATCAATGTAATTTTCGGTACAGTTGCTTCTGAGTATGCATATAGAATCTTCGCCCCGTGACGAATGATTCCCCCGTGCTCTTGTTTAATACCAGGGAAGAATCCTGTCACGTCTTCAAAAGTGATCAATGGAATATTGAATGAGTCACATGTACGGATGAAACGTGCGATTTTATCAGAAGAGTTAATGTCTAGTCCGCCTGCCATAACTTTCGGCTGGTTACAAACAAATCCTACTGTTTCACCTTTCATACGTGCATAGCCGACTACTGCGTTCTTTGCGAATTCAGGCTGAATTTCAAAGAATGACCCTTCATCCACTACTTGCTCCAATACTTTACGCACGTCATATGGACGGATCGTTTCGTAAGGTACCGTATCTGCCAAATCTTCACGATAATCATCTTGCTCATCGAATGGCTGAATCGGTGTCTTTTCTGTGTTGTTTTGTGGTAGATATGTTAATAATTCACGTGTTTTTTCCAGTACTTCTTCTTCACTTGCTCCACGAAGATGGGCGTTACCGCTGATCGTGTTGTGAACTTTTGCTCCACCTAGATCTTCAGAAGTGATTTTCTCACCCGTTACTGTTTCGATAACTTTTGGCCCAGTAATGAACATTTGGCTTGTTTTATCCGTCATGATGACGAAGTCCGTGATCGCTGGAGAATACACCGCGCCACCCGCACATGGCCCAAGAATTACAGAAATTTGTGGAATAACTCCAGAATAAATCGCATTACGATAGAATATTTCACCGTAACCGTCAAGAGATAGAACACCTTCTTGAATACGTGCGCCGCCTGAGTCGTTCAATCCAATGAATGGAGCACCGTTTTTCGCAGCCAAATCCATAACATTGGCAATTTTCATTGCGTGCATTTCTCCAAGTGCGCCACCAAATACCGTGAAGTCTTGGGAGAATAAATAAATCGGACGACCGTGGACTTTACCGTAACCCGTTACGACACCATCGCCAGGTCCTTCTAGTTTGTCCATACCGAAATCGCGTGTGCGGTGCACAACAAATGGATTTAATTCGACAAATGTACCTTCGTCAAGTAGTAATTCAATCCGTTCACGAGCAGTCAGTTTCCCCTTTTCGTGCTGCTTCAGAATTCGATCATCGCCGCCACCTAGCTCAATTTCACGTTTCTTGTCGTACAGTTCATTAATTTTATCGTAAATATTCATCTATTATTCCCCCTTAGTCTTTTCACATAATTCATACAGAACACCATACGATGATTTCGGATGCAAAAATGCAACTTCTGCTCCGCCAGCACCTGGTTTGGGTTCAGTTGAAAGTAGTTGAACGCCTTTTTCTTCCAATTCCTTCATTCTTGAACGAATATCCGTCACTCCAAATGCGATATGGTGAACCCCTTCACCGCGTTTTTCAATAAACTTCGCAATCGGGCTTGTCTCCGTCATCGGTTCAAGCAACTCGATCTTGACATTATTCGAATCGATGAACGCCACTTTAACACCTTGGCTAGCCACTTCTTCGATTGCTAAAACTGTCAATCCGAGTGTATCTATGTAATATGGTAATGTTTCCTCAATACTTTTCACAGCAATCCCAATATGATCTACCTTGTTCATAAGACATTCCCCTTTTACTACGTATCTAGTATGTGTACATAGAACAGCCATTCTAGTTGTGAAAATCCTTATTTCTGTTAAAATAGAGACAAACCTATCCCAACGCGTAAGGAGTTTTGCTGCATGAGTAATAAAAAAATTCAAAAAACAATTGTGTACTTGATGATTGTCGCCATGATTGCATCTACCATGTTCATGGGTCTCAGCATGTTCTTCTAATAATTAAGGGCAGTTCGCATACTACTGTATGCGAACTGCTTTTTTGATTCTAAAGCGGAATGCGCCGTCTAGTCTCGACAGACGCTGGAGGGCCTGAAGCAAAAGGCCGAACTTGCCTTTTGAATCAGGACCGAAGCGATCCGAGAGACTGGCGCGTGTAGCTAGATGAGACAAAAGCGGAATGCGCCGTTTAGTCTCGACAGACGCTGGAGAGCCTGAAGCAAAAGGCCGAACTTGCCTTTTGAATCAGGACCGAAGCGATCCGAGAGACTGGCGCATGTAGCTAGATGTTACAATTCTTCGCAGTGCTCTTCAAACTGTTCTTGAAGATTCACAACAACAGACATCGGATCATGTCCTTCGATTTCGAAACGTCCTACTTCACCGATCAGTTTGCCGTCTTTTAGAAGAGCAAATGATGGAGAGGACGGGATGTGGTCTTCGCCGAAGTGCATGCGTGCTTGTGCAGTTGCTTCTTTGTCTTGTCCAGCAAATACCGTCACTAAGTGGTCAGGGCGCTTGTCGTAGTGTACTGCGTGTGCAGCTGCTGGGCGAGCAATTCCACCGGCACACCCACAAACAGAGTTCACCATTACTAACGTCGTACCTGGTTGCTTGAATGCTTCCTCTACGTCTTCAGGTGTTTTCAATTGTTTGTAGCCGCTAGCCTCCATTTCGGATCTCGCTTGGTTCGTCATATCGTTCATGTAAAAATCAAAGTTCATAGTCATTTTACAATATCTCCTCTCTTGGTATATATAATTGTGATAGCGCGTTCAGTACCGCTATGAAGCTTCCCTAATGATAATTGGCTATCCTCTTTAATCATAGCATATTTACGCAAGAATCAAGAAGAAAACAATCGATCAATTGCCCCCGTCACTGTTAGATGTCCATTTAGCAATTCTTCTTCGAGTACCTTCACCTGCGTTTTACGGCCTTGCTCTGAAAAGAATGAGTCAATCAAGTGATCACGAATCATCGCATGGAACCAATCACGTGTCTGATGTTGACGTCTTGTATCCCAATGATTCTTTTCTTTCATTTCTCGTTCGAACTCTAAGATTGTTTCCCATACCGCTTCCAAGCCCGTTTTTTCTAAAGAAGACACCGGTTGTACTTTCGATGTCCATTCAGGAGAAGCCGGTTGGAGCATGTGCATGATCCGTGTATATTCGCGTACTGTTTTTTTGACGAGTGGCTTATTCGCCCCGTCATTCTTATGCACGACGACACCGTCTGTCAGCTCCATGATTCCTTTTTTCATTCCTTGCAGTTCATCACCCGCACCAGTCAGCACTAGCAACATGAAATAATCGACCATGCCTCGGACAATTGTTTCGCCTTGCCCGACTCCGACCGTTTCAATCAAAATCACGTCATACCCCGCCGCTTCGCAAAGCAACATCGTTTCGCGTGATTTCTTATGCACGCCGCCAAGCGTCCCAGCTGACGGAGAAGGGCGGATAAACGCATTTTTATGCCGCGCCAACTCCTCCATACGAGTCTTGTCACCCAAGATACTTCCACCAGTCAACGTAGAACTCGGATCAATCGCGAGTACCGCGACTTTATGTCCCATATCCGCAAGCATCAAACCGAATGCCTCGATAAATGTACTTTTCCCTGCACCGGGTACACCTGTAATCCCAATTCGAATACAGTTGCCCGTTTTCGGCAGAAGGCTAGTCAACACTTCCTGACCGACCTCTTTATCACTCGGTTTCGTACTTTCAAGCAACGTAATACCGCGTGCCAAATAAAGACGGGAACCATTTTCTATTTCCTGCTTCAATACATCCAAATTTTTATGAGATGGATCTTTCTTAACAAAGCGTTTACGGGAAGAGGCAACAAATCCATCGTGAGTGGATTTAATTCCGCGCATCACATGCATTGCTGATTCATCTCGTCCGTTTTGTTTTTCTGTCAATCCGTCACTTCCTCGTAGCCTAGCTGTCGGTAAATCTCCTCAATGACTTTCTGTGCCGCCACTGGAATAACCGTACCTGGGCCAAAGATTGCGGCCGCACCATTCTTGCGCAAGAAATCATAATCCTGTGCCGGAATAACGCCACCTACAACGACTAAAATGTCTTCACGATTGATTTTCTTCAGTTCTTCACGCAATGTCGGAACCAATGTTTTATGACCTGCCGCAAGCGAACTCACACCGATCACGTGCACATCATTTTCCGCTGCCTGTAAAGCTGTTTCTTCAGGTGTTTGGAATAAAGGTCCGATATCGACATCAAATCCTAAGTCGGCAAACGAAGACGCGATTACTTTCGCTCCGCGGTCATGTCCGTCTTGGCCCATTTTCGCTACTAAAATACGTGGTCGACGTCCTTCGTTTTCAAGGAATTCATCGGTCATATCTTTTACTTCTTGGATCTCCTCTTCATTCGAGAAGTTCGCGCTATATACACCACTCACTGAACGGATCACCGCCTTATGTCTACCGGATACGGATTCAATCGCATCCGAAATTTCACCGATTGTTGCGCGCGCTCTTGCCGCGTCTACCGCCAATGCCAGTAAGTTCCCTTCACCGCTCTTGGCCGCTTCCGTGATTGCCGTAAGAGTTGCTTGAACTACTTTCTCATCACGCTTGTCTTTCATATCGTTAATGCGGTCTATTTGCTTCTGGCGTACCATCGTATTATCGATATCGAGAATATCAATCGCATCTTCCGTGTCGAGACGATATTTATTCACACCGACAATCGTTTCCGCTTTCGAATCAATTTTTGCTTGGCGCTTCGCTGCAGCTTCTTCAATTTTCATTTTCGGCAAGCCGGTTTCAATTGCTTCTGCCATGCCACCAAGTGATTCAATTTCACCGATTAATTCCCACGCTTTTTCCATTAACTCTTCCGTTAACTTCTCCACATAGTATGAACCGCCCCAAGGATCGATTACTTTCGTCATCATCGTCTCTTCTTGTAAGAACAACTGCGTGTTCCGTGCAATACGAGCCGAGAAATCTGTCGGTAATGCGATGGCTTCATCCAATGCGTTCGTGTGCAATGACTGCGTGTGACCCATAGATGATGCGTTAGCTTCGACCAATGTACGCGTTACGTTGTTGAATGGATCTTGCTCCGTCAAACTCCAGCCTGATGTTTGAGAGTGTGTACGCAATGCAAGTGTCTTCGGGTTCTTCGGTTCAAATGACTGCATCATCTGTGCCCAAATTTTCCGTGCCGCTCTCATTTTTGCTATTTCCATATAGTAGTTCATGCCGATTGCCCAGAAGAATGACAAACGTGGTGCGAATGAATCGATATCAATACCCGCCTTTAAACCCGTACGAACATATTCCAAGCCGTCTGCAAGTGTATAGGCTAGCTCGATATCGGCTGTCGCTCCTGCTTCTTGCATATGGTAACCCGAGATCGAAATCGAGTTAAATTTCGGCATGTTTTCAGAAGTATACGAGAAAATATCCGCAATGATCCGCATCGACATAGCTGGTGGGAAGATGTACGTATTACGTACCATATACTCTTTTAAAATGTCATTTTGGATAGTACCCGAAAGCTTTTCAGGCGCCACACCCGACTCTTCAGCTGCCACAATATAGAACGCCATGATCGGCAAAACCGCACCGTTCATCGTCATCGATACCGACATTTGATCAAGTGGAATACCTGCGAATAAAATCTTCATATCTTCAATAGAATCAATCGCAACTCCTGCTTTACCTACGTCACCCGTTACACGAGGATGATCGGAGTCATACCCTCGGTGAGTCGCAAGGTCAAACGCAACAGAAAGTCCTTTTTGCCCCATCGCCAAGTTCCGACGGTAAAACGCGTTACTTTCTTCCGCTGTAGAGAAACCAGCATACTGACGGACCGTCCAAGGACGTGCCACGTACATCGTCGGATACGGTCCGCGTGTGTTCGGTGCAATACCTGGGAAGTCTTTCAAATGCTCAGTGTTTTCAATGTCCTTTGCTGTATAGACAGGCGCTACATTGATTCCTTCATTTGTTAAAAAGTTCTCTTTTGACAAGGTTTGCTGTGAGAGTTCATTGAGTGATTGTTCTATATTGACTTTACGGAAATCAGGTTTACTCAACGGAACGGCCTCCTTTTGTTTGCATTATAATAGAATTCAACTTTTCGATCTTGTCTTGTCCTGCAAAAATGAAACCATTCAGTCCATTTGCAAGCCACTGATCTGCTGTTTCTGCTGGATACTTCCCTGCTGTATCAATTGGACAATTCCCTTTATACGAAGCGAGGAAGTTCGTTACCGCTTCTTCTGTGTCTGCAGCGGACGCACAAATTACCGCATAATCCGGCTGTTGTTCTTCGATCCAACTGAGCGCTTGATCGTTCGTCTCAAAAGAAGGGCTCCACGTCGCTTCGATACCGCCAACTGCCAAAAATCCGCTGACGAAATCTGCGCGTGGTTTATAATCTTTCAACGCGCCAAAGTTTAGCAATACCGTTTTCGGTAATTCTTCTTTCTGTTTAGAACGAATATTTTCAAATGGCACTGCCAATCGTTTGGATACTGTTACGGTAGATTCATTCGCATAATTTACATCCGTCAATTCTGCATAGACATTCGTACCGATCAACGTCTTCTTACCTGTCGCCATTTCTTTTTGACGCTGCGCGTAAAGCTTGCTTAATTCACCAGACTGCAAGAATGCTTGATAACCGCCATTCTCTTCAATCTCTAAGAACTTCGCCCATGATTTACGAATTAATTCAGTTGTCAGCGATTCGATAAAGTATGAACCGCCTGCTGGATCAAGAACTTGATCGATATGTGTCTCTTCCTTCAGAATCAACTGAATATTGCGTGCGTAACGATTCGAACTTGGAGACGTACCTGTCAATACATCGTGTGGCAATACCGTCAACCAATCTGCGCCGCCTAAAATAGCCGCGAATGCAGAGTTGCCGCCACGTAATAAGTTTACATATGGATCGAGCTTTGAGTAGGAACGCAGTGATGTAATACCAAGCAAAGGTACTTGTTTCGCGTTTTCCACTCCATACGCTTCGTTAAATAACTTCCACAACACCCGGAATGCACGGAACTTTGCGATTTCCATGAAAAAATGTGTATCCGAAGCAAATCGTGCATAGAAGTCGTTTGTAAATTCTTCAAATGAAGAAGCTTCTTCCGCTAGTTCAGCTGCGAGAGATAGTGATAATGCAAGTTCAGTGACCGCGTCTGCACCTTCGTGATGCGCTGTCCATAAATCGGCACCTTTCGTACGAACTCCTGGGAATCCTTCAGGTAGTACCGGGACTGCACTAATGCAAATTCCTGTAACGTCTTGACGCTTTGATTCTTCTATATGTGTGAAGGCTTGCAAGATTGGATCATCGCTTTGCACTTCGGTGAATAAAATCGGATATTGCGTGATCAACTCTGCTACTTGTTTGATGTCCTGCTCCGTCCAGACTAAAGATTTTAGTCCGTTATAAGCAATGGCTTCATTGCCGCGTGCCAATGATTCCTTCATCTGTTGCACAAACTGTTCCCCATTTGTTGCGCTTACAGGTTGTGCGATAGTCCAGCCAAATGTAGGCTTGGTTACGCGTGAGACCTCTAGTTGATCGAGGTCCTCTTTTGTGTAAAGTGGATTGAGTTCAATGCCCTCGATTGTTTTTGTGTATAACGATTCAAAAGGCTTCCCTTTGAGTGATAGAACAGCCGCTTCTTTCCATTCGGTAAAGTTTGGGGCTGTGAATGTAAATGTTTTCATAGTATGTATAGGCATAATGGTGCTCCTTCCCCTTTTTTAAACCATCAATAATTCTAGTGTACCGTAGTGTCGGTTATGAAGGAAGAGGAAAATCAGAAGTTTCCGTCTAATTTTTCATAACCATACAAATTTATGACATTTTATGCATAGGATAGCTGGCAGAGTTTTGGGGTAGGGATTGGTGCTTCGGAGGGGACGCTTTCCTGAGGGTTCGCGTTGAGCCAACCAGTCGCAAGCTCCCTTGGTTGTCTCACCTGTCGAACTGATCCTCCAGGAGTCGCCCCTCCTACGCTCCAATCCCTGCAGTGCAAGTGGTCGATACTTTTTGTTGTGCACTGAAATTTTGGTAGTAATCGGTTTTGAACTTCAGCTCTTGAATCTAATTAAGTGCAGACAAAACAATAATTCACACACTTCCTACAGTGAATGATCTAAGTATTCAAACTATCAACGTAGGATGGAAGCGGAAGTTGAGGGCGAAGTGCAAAGATGTGCTCCTAACGCTTCGCTTTTACTCGCAAAAGCCGTTCTTCGTAACGGCTCTTCCCGATGGATCAGCTCGAAAGGAGAGACAACCAAAAGAGAGCAGAGCGAACTGGTTGGCTCACCGCGGGCCCATGGGAAAGCGTCCTCCAACTGGAGCTTCCATCCCGAACTACTCACAAATTCACTCATTATTCCTTAGCCTGCATCCTAACTACAAGTCCCCTCCCCTCTCTTCACTTATCTTTAAAACGGAAAAACAGCAGAAGGTTCTCTGCTGTTTTGGGTTCTTATAGTGAAGATAAATACTCGAGTAGGCATCCTACAATACGCTTGGATGCGTGGCCGTCACCATATGGGTTGTGGGCCTTAGACATTTTTTCGTACTCTGCGTCATCAGACAGAAGTGCGTCGGAAAGTTGGAAGATGCTTTCTTCTTCAGTACCAGCCAAGCGCAGCGTTCCTGCATCAATACCTTCTGGCCGTTCGGTCGTGTCACGCAAGACGATAACTGGCTTTCCAAGAGATGGTGCTTCTTCTTGAATGCCGCCTGAGTCTGTCAGGATAATATGCGAACGCGCCGCAAAGTTATGGAAGTCCAATACTTCTAACGGTTCGATTAGATGCACGCGGTCGTTGTTGCCGAGCAACTCATCCGCCACTTCACGTACTGCCGGATTCATGTGAACAGGGTAGATTACCTGGATGTCATCGTGTTTGTCGAGCAGGCGGTTGATCGCACGGAACATGTTACGCATCGGTTCGCCGAGGTTTTCGCGGCGGTGTGCTGTCAACAGTACTAAGCGATCATCACCGAGAGTATCGAAAATCGGATGGTGGTAATCAGGGTCTACTGTAGTTTGCAATGCATCGATGGCGGTATTGCCTGTGACGTAGATACGTTCTTTGTTTTTCCCTTCGTCGATCAGGTTTTGCGCTGATCTTTCCGTCGGTGAAAAATGAAGATCCGCAATGACACCTGTCAGTTGACGATTCATTTCTTCAGGGTACGGAGAATATTTATTCCACGTACGTAGTCCCGCTTCGACGTGTCCTACTGAAATTTGATTATAGAATGCAGCCAGACTCCCAATGAACGTCGTGGATGTGTCGCCGTGAACGAGCACGATGTCCGGTTGCGCTTCTTTCATTACTTTATCCAGACCTTCAAGACCGCGCGTAGCCACATCGATGAGTGTCTGTCGGTCTTTCATAATATTTAAATCATAGTCTGGTGTGATGTTGAATGTTTCCAGCACTTGGTCAAGCATTTGACGATGCTGAGCTGTGACGGTAACAATTGACTCGATTTGCTCTGGATGCTTTTCAAGTTCCAATACAAGTGGTGCCATTTTAATAGCTTCCGGTCTCGTACCGAAAATGGTCATCACTTTCCATTTCTTAGTCAATGAATGATCCCTCCATTATTTTGTGCCGAATAAACGGTCACCCGCGTCACCTAGACCCGGTACAATGTAGCCATGTTCATCAAGCTTTTCGTCTAGCGCTGCGATGTATACATCTACATCTGGGTGTGCTTTCGTCAATACTTCCACACCTTCTGGAGCTGCGACCAAGCACATGAACTTAATGTTCACTGCGCCACGTTTTTTCATTGAATTGATCGCCTCGACAGCTGTGCCGCCTGTCGCAAGCATCGGATCCACTACGATGAATTCGCGCTCGGATACGTCAGATGGTAACTTTACAAAGTATTCAACAGGTTTTAGTGTTTCTGGGTCGCGGAATAATCCAACGTGTCCCACTTTTGCAGCTGGGATTAGATCGATGATTCCGTCTACCATACCAATTCCCGCGCGCAAGATTGGAACTATACCTAGTTTCTTCCCAGCTAAAATGCGTGATTTCGCTTCACAGACGGGTGTTTGGATCGTGATTTCTTGCGTTGGTAGATCACGTGTAATTTCAAACGCCATAAGTGTTGCTAGTTCGTTCACTAGTTCACGGAATTCTTTCGTGCCTGTATCTGCCTTTCGTATAAACGTTAATTTGTGCTGAATTAATGGATGATCAAACACATGTACTTTTCCCATTTATATCGCTCCTTTTCAGAATATCTTGTACATTATAACAGAAACTTTGCGATAGGCGCAGTGAACATGTGTGATTTGTTCGAACGAAATAGATTAAGGTTAGTTCAGCAAAGGTTGCGAGTATTTAGATATTCAGACACACGCTCAATGTATGCGGCTGAGCGCTCTATCGTGGCCGATGAACGCTCTATACGGAACGTTATTCGCTCTATGGTGAACCGTGAATGCTCTATCACGACTTTTATCCGCTCTATTCTCCCCTTTATCCGCTCATAGACTCTAGAAAACCACACTAAAAAACGCCTGACACAATGTCAGGCGCTACACTTCTTACTTATATAGAGGATGCTGATCTGTTAGAGCTGTGATTGCTTTACGTGCTTCGTCTTTTGCTGACTGGTCTTCATGGTTTTTCAATAACTCTGCGATGATGCGTCCCACTTCTACCATGTCTTCTTCAACGAAGCCGCGTGTTGTAACTGCAGGTGTACCGATACGGATACCTGATGTGATGAATGGTCCTTCTGTGTCGAATGGTACAGTGTTTTTGTTTACTGTGATACCGACTTCATCCAATACGTGCTCTGCTACTTTACCTGTTAGTTCAAGTGATTTCAGCTTCACAAGTACGATGTGGTTGTCCGTACCGCCTGAAACTACATCAATACCTTCTGCTTGAAGTTTTTCAGCCAATGCCACAGCGTTTTTCTTTACTTGTTGCGCGTATGCCTTGAATGAAGGATCCAATACTTCTTTGAACGCTACCGCTTTTGCAGCGATTACGTGCATCAATGGTCCACCTTGAACGCCTGGGAATACTGTTTTATCAATTTTCTTACCGAATTCTTCAGCCGTTTCTTCATTCAATAGAATGATACCGCCACGTGGTCCACGCAATGTTTTATGCGTTGTGGATGTCACGAAATGTGCGTGTGGAACTGGATTTTGGTGCTCGCCTACTGCTACTAGTCCAGCAATGTGAGCCATGTCTACCATCAAATATGCGCCGACTTCATCCGCAATTTCACGGAATTTCGCGAAGTCGATTGCACGTGGGTATGCACTTGCACCTGCAACGATCATTTTCGGCTTGTGCTCAAGCGCTTTTTGACGAACGTCTTCATAGTCGATGACTTCTTCTTCTTTCGTTACACCGTAATCTACGAAATTATAAAGTTTTCCGGAGAAGTTAACTGGTGAACCGTGTGTTAAGTGACCGCCGTGAGAAAGGTTCATCCCAAGAACTGTATCGCCAGGCTCAAGTGCTGTGAAGTAAACCGCCATGTTTGCTTGTGCACCGGAGTGTGGCTGTACGTTTGCATATGCTGCGCCGAAGATTTCTTTAACGCGGTCGCGTGCGATGTTTTCAACAACGTCAACATGCTCACATCCACCGTAGTAACGCTTGCCTGGATATCCTTCAGCATATTTATTCGTCAAATAAGATCCTTGCGCTTCCATTACCGCTTCTGTAACGAAGTTTTCAGATGCGATTAGTTCGATGTTTGAGTTCTGACGGTTTTTTTCAGCCATGATTGCCTCATATACTGCTGCATCATCGCGTTGTACATTGCTTAAGTCCATTGGATAGTATCCCCTTTTTCTGATAGTTTTATATTTTCTTGTATTCTACACGGTTTATTCGTATTTAGCACGACTTCCGCCAATTAATTTTGGACGAGTTGTCGCAAGTGTGATGACAGCTTCACCGATTTTGTGAATGGATGTACGGATTGGAACGACGACTGGCTTCATTTGCATACCAATCAACGTTTGTCCGATATCGATACCGGCATTTGCCTGAACTGACTCCACTACGACGGGATCGCTGAATTTCTTGTAGGCATAGGTGGACATAGAGCCCCCCGCTTTAAAGACAGGTACGACAGATACAGGTTCCAAATGGAATTGCTGTGCCGTCTTGCGTTCCAAAGTGATAGCACGGTTGATGTGCTCACAACCTTGAAATGCTAAATATACATTGTATTTATCCGCAAACGCCTGAAGCGGCGCGAATAATGCTTCTCCTATTTCAAGTGCACCGTTCGTGCCGATCCGTGCACCTGCTACTTCAGAAGTAGAACAGCCGACGACGAAAATCGTCCCTTCGGCAGGTGGTGCTTGTTCGGCAAATTCGGTCAATGCTTGGTCTAGCTGCAGTTTCCATAATTCAATGGCATCCACTTGTTCCACCTGCTTTCGTTAGTTCTTTTCAAGTTCCATCATTTTATTTATACGACGCTCGTGACGGCCGCCTTCAAATTCGGTTTCAAGCCAAGTGCTAACGATTTCTCGTGCTAGCCCTGGTCCAATTACACGTTCTCCCATTGCTAAGATGTTGGAGTCGTTATGTCCGCGTGTTGCTTTTGCGCTGAATACATCATGAACGAGCGCACAACGGATACCTTTGACTTTATTGGCGGAAATGGACATGCCGATTCCTGTGCCGCAAATCAAGATGCCGCGGTCTACTTTCCCCGCTACGACGTCATTTGCTACTGGTACTGCATAGTCTGGATAGTCGACGGAAGTGTCGGCGTCCGGCCCGTAGTCGATATATTCTATGTCGAGTTCGGTTAATAGATTGGTGATCTCTTTTCGGAGATTGTTGCCTCCGTGGTCTGAAGAAATTGCAACTTTCACTGCGCACCCTCATTTCTATTTTTACTTATCGCTTATTCTATCATTGTTCGATAAAAAAATCATCGGTTTTACTGTACTTTTTATGAATTTTTCATTTTGAAACGTTGAAGTTTTGTCATAAAGACGAATGTTATATGAATAAACTTAATGTATCGTACGTCTTTTTGGCGGTGTTTTTGTGGGTTAGGGTCGTTGCTCGATATTGGCTTGGTCATTGAAAGTAGTGAGGGTCATGCTTTGGAGCCGCGCAGGCACGTGGGGGATTGCCTCCAGCCATGAGCCAACTAGCGGTAGAGCTGCTAGCTGTCTCATGGCCACGGCCGACCCCGCAGTTGTGCCTGCGCTACTGAGTGGTTGACAAGTTAGATTGTGGTCTATAAAGATGAAGACAGTGAAACGGTGATACCTTTCTTCGATTCTGGAAAAGTACGTAACAGATTGATTGGATCG
>NZ_JARIEA010000039.1 GCF_029267015.1 Sporosarcina ureae
CAAAAGAAGGTACCAGGTCCTCACTCAAATAAGAAACAATTCTGAATTAAATTAGAGTTGTGTGAGGACCTGGTACCTTTACGAAATGAGAGTGAAGATCAAGCAATTGAAATAATGATCGTAAAAGAACTTTATATAAAGAAACCAAAGTTTTACCTGATATCTGAAGAACAAAAGGAATACAATAATTTAGAAAGAAAGGATTTCTTAACTCGTTCAAAAAACCCTATTTATAAAGTTCTTAATAAATCCGAGGATTTAGAAGAAATAA
This sequence comes from Sporosarcina ureae, assembly GCF_029267015.1. GTDB lineage: Bacteria > Bacillota > Bacilli > Bacillales_A > Planococcaceae > Sporosarcina > Sporosarcina ureae_D. The sequence continues at coordinate 272 of NZ_JARIEA010000039.1, forward strand.
AATATCATTTTGAGTATGTAAAATCAAAATGATGTATTTATTGAAATAAGGTACCTATGCAAGAAATCAATATGAATGTGTAAACAATCATGAAGTTTTCAAGCACAGGTATCTTTAAAGCAGGTCCCCACACAAATGAGAAACAACTCTGAATTGGACTGAAGTTGTGCGAGGACCTGGTACCTTTATTAATTTTAATCAAACGTAGTCAAAAACGTAGTCAAACAATTTTAATGCTAGCTTAAATCCTTTGTAAACACTCTATTATAGTATTTTATAGAAAGAACGGTTCGACTCCCACCGTCTACATATTATTGTATATGGGTAACCACCAGCAGATCATTGCTGGTGGTTTTTTGATTGGAGTGAATGAGGAGTAAGATCGCGCTAAAAATAAATCAAACCGCGTTATTCTGGAATGTGACTGCGCTAAAGTGAGAGCTAACCGCGCCAAGCAAGCGTGAATGTTTATTTCTTGCGTGGATATTTTATTTTGAAACTTTTTCCCCATTCTCGCGTCTATACGCTGATTACAACAATAGATTCTGAAATTTAGAGAGGATGAGAGAATTATGATGAAAAAAGTACTGACGATAGTAGGCGCATTGTTGCTTGCGTGCAGCTTGCCATTATCGGGTACAGCCGCAAGCAATCAGATATTTGCTGATGTGCCGGCAACGAAGCATTTTGCGGAGGCTGTTAATGATCTCGCGGAACGTAATATTATAGGAGGGTATCCGGATGGCACATTTAAGCCGGGTGAACTGATCACACGCGGGCAGGCTGCCGCAATTATTGTCAAAATGGTCAACCTGGACGTAACGAATGTAAAAGATCCGGGATATACAGATGTCTCAACAGGGAACGGTTATTATCAGGCTATCGCCGCAATGTCTGCAAAAGGAATTATAAAAGGGTACGAGGATGGGCGTTACGGTCCGAATGATCCGGTTACACGCGGACAGATGGCATCCATTATTGTGAAGGCTTTTGATTTGCCGAATTATGGTTACTTGGAATTAGAAAATCCATTTAAAGATATTATTACTTCATATTCACACCAGCATAATATTAAGACTCTCTATAAACTAGGGATTACTACTGGAACAACGCCAACTACGTATAGCCCGAACACGGCGATTACGAGAGGACAGGCTGCAAAATTATTACGTACAACAGAAGAGGCTAAGCCTGAAATGAAAATAATCCGGGCGAGCGACATGAAATGGAAAACTTTGACTGCAAGGACTTATCCAAATGACAACAGTTTCAAAGTGTATCAAGTGCCTGGAGAAGGAAATGCGGAAGCTAAGGTGCAAATCGTCCCATTGAAAGAAGGCAAAGGCTTGATCACACTAGATGGCAGTCGTCAGATCGATAGTGGCGAGCATAAAAAGTACGAGGTGCTGGTCAAAAAAGTGGACGGGAAGCTGACGGTCACGTTGAAAGAATCTACAACCATTTTGTCTACACCGGTAGTGCTAGGAAGCAGTATGAAGAGCCTAGAGAGTATTTCTCTTTCTACGTGGGATGGCAAAAAAGTAACTGACGATGTGCGGTTTAGAGTGAATGAGCGACAGCTTGCTGAAATGTATATTGAGCAACCGGGAGAGTTTATCGCTACGGTGAAGGAGAAGAGTGGGAGGACAGTGCGTTACGCAGTCGTTGCGACAGAGAGTACATCAAGCGCGTATTATGGCATCGATTTATTAGTTGAAAAAAACCCAGCTGAGTATGAAGAAATTGCACAATATAAAGGCGGGTATAAGATCAATGGAGCAGATGCTGCGAATATTGCGGATGTGACCCGTGACAAGAGTTCTAAAAATCTTAAATTTAAAGTGACCGGAAAGAAAACAGGGACTTTTACTATTGACTATGACGATGTGGTCAGTCTTAACTTTGACAGCGATCCAGGTGATGGAGAATCTACGTACTATTATGATAGATTGATTGTGACAGTAGAGACACTTGGCCCGATTGTGCATACGACCGTCAGAGTAGATTTATTAAATCCGTGACAAGAGTTCTAAAAATCTTAAATTTAAAGTGACCGGAAAGAAAACAGGAACTTTTACTATTGACTATGACAATTTGATCAGTTATAGCTTTTGCACCGATCTAGGTGGTGATGGAGAATCTACGTACTATTGGGATAGATTGATTGTGACAGTGGAGACACTTGGCCCGATTGTGCATACGTACGTCATAGCAGATATAGTAAACTAACCAGTTCTGCAGATCTATAACTAATAAGGTGCCAGGTTCACACACACTTCCGAATTAAGCTGAAGTTGTGTGAGGACCTGGTACCTTTAATGGTGATTGCTAGTTTAATAGGTACTTTTGGCGCGTTGATGGATATAACAAAAGTGAAGATACCCAAAAATATAAATTATTTGAAGAAGTATCAGCAGAGTGGAAGTAAGATTTAAAAGGGTGCCAGGTCCCCACTCAAATAAGAAACAATTCTGAATTAAATTAGAGATGTGTGTGGACCTAGTACCTTTACACGTTCCACATTCCTCAATCTTTCTTGAGAATTAAACGGGACAATCCATGTACCACAAACTCTTCTTCATAACGTTGCTCAATATCAAGAAGGCGTTTAAATTGCTCATCTGCATCCCTTGGGACGACTCTTTCATTTGCCAAATCTCTTGTAGCTAGTCTACTTGAAAGTTCGTTCCAAAACACTTCATTGTCATTCACTTCAATGATCGGCTGCAATTCATTTTCATAGGCTTGCGTGGGGAAGTATTCATTCAGTTTCTTATCGAATTCAATAATCTCCTCGTAGCCAAAATCTTTTGCCAACGAGTTGATATATTGGTACAGTTCTTCATATTCTTTGATTAATGTATCTGACTCACGAGAGGAATTTGCTGTCCATTCTCCTAAATGTACGAGGTCGAGTAGATGTTTGAACTGCTTTTTTGTGAAATTAATTTTCATAATGATCAAACTCCTTTTTTATCTGCCCTCATCGTATCATAATTACCTGTATTTGAATAAGGTACCATGTCCCAACACAACTCGGGTAGCTGAAAACAAGATAAGGTACCTGTGCGAGAAACAATCATGAAGGTTCAAGCACAGGTGCCTTAAAAATTCAAAAAAAGCACCAGATCCCCACACAACCCAGAATCAATTCTAAATAAATCTAGAATCATGTGCGAACCTAGTACCTTCATTACAACTTAATACGCTCCTTCAACTTCCCCTGCAACTCATTTAATCGAACCATAAGCTCTTCATACTCACTTAACCCAATATTGCACAATTGAATCTCTTCATTGACTCGTTCAATAATAGAATTTTTCTCGTCGTATGCTTTTTTCTCTAGTGCGACAAAAACTTTGCGTTCGTCTTCAACTGAACGTTCTTTGCGTAGCCAACCTTTTTCCTGCATACGGGAAATCATTGGTGTGAGCGTTCCTGTGCCTAGGCCTACTTGTTCGCCGAGCTCTTTCATCGTGATTTCGTCATGTTCCCATAACGCAAGCAAGACCAAGTATTGAGGATAGGTAAGTCCGAATGATTTTAAGACACTGGCGTATAGTTTAGTGAACTCTCCTGCAGTTTCATAAACCGCAAAACAGAGCTGTTTATCTAGTGTAGAAAAGTCTTTTTTCATAATAGCTTTTCCACATCGTCCGCAAGTTTTGCAGGATCAGTTTGGGGAGCGTATCGCTTCACGACGTGTCCGTTACGATCTACTAGGAACTTTGTGAAGTTCCATTTGATTTTCTTCGATAGCAATCCGCTTTTCTCTGTGGTGAGGTAATCGAATAATGGGTCTGCTTCATCGCCGTTTACGTTCACTTTCGCCATCATTGGGAATGAAACACCATAGTTCAGTTGGCAGAATTCAGTCGTTTCTTCAATAGAATCAAATTCCTGGTCATTGAATTGATCGCATGGAAAGCCGACTACCATCAGGCCATCGTCTTTATATTGTTCATATAGCGATTGTAAACCACCGAATTGTGGAGCAAAGCCGCATTTACTAGCTGTGTTGACGATGACTAAAGGCTTCCCTTCATACTCTTTCAAAGACAAGATCTCGCCATTTGGTTTTTTAACTTCAAAATCGTATACCGATACCAAGTAAATTCCTCCTTTTATTTCACTGTAATGTCTACTTCGACATTCCCGTTGAGTGCTTTAGAATACGGGCAGTAATTATGTGCTTTCTTTGCATATTCTTCTGCAGTTGCTTGATCCACACCCTCGATTGTCACTTCAAGTTTGGCACCTAGTTTCACACCGCCATCTGTTTTATCCGGATAGAGTGCTACAGTTGCGATGACTTCACTACTAGCATATTCTACTTTTCCTTTATCTAACTGAATTTCAAGTGCACTGTTGAAACATGCGCTATATCCAGCTGCAAACAATTGTTCAGGATTTGAGGCGCCAGACACAACACCTCCAAGTGCTACAGGCTTCGCTACATCTAAATTGAATATATTATCTGGTGAATAAACAGAGCCATCGCGTCCGCCTGTGTTAATAATCGTCGTTTCGTATAGTGGTTTCATGAAAAATTCCTCTTTTCTTTTTATATTGTGTACGATTAAATCTTATACGATTTAATTTTGAGATGCAATGATTTTGTTTCTGAATGCACGATAAAAAGGATTTGTTTATGTGCAAGCATGGAAAATAAGTTACCGGTGTGAGAAACAAACGTGAATGTGTAAACGATCATGAATATTTCACCCATAAGTATCTATCATCAGTGTGAATGGAATTGGAGTGGTATGAAGACTTGGCGCCAACATAAAATAATTTAAAAAATTGAAACTTTTTGGAGGAATTGCCGTCTATACGGTGATTTATGAGTATGTGTTAGAAGAGAGGAGAATGTTTCATTGAAGAAAAAACTATTTGCTGTGATTTGTACGATGTTACTTTTATTCAGTCTACCGATTACGAGTTTTGCTAATGGGATGCAAAGGTTTTCGGATGTGGCGCCAACCAAGCATTTTGCACAAGCTGTGAATGAACTTGCAGAACGTAATATTATCGGAGGATTTCCCGATGGCACTTTCAAACCGAGCCGATCTATTACCAGAGGGCAGGCAGCTGCGATTATCGCGAAGATGACGAATTTGGATATGAAGAATGTCAAAAATCCAGGCTATAAAGATGTTTCAACAAAGAATGGCTATTATAAAGCCATTGCAGCTATGTCAAAGGAAGGAATCATTGGAGGTTACGGAGATGGGCGTTATGGACCGAATGATCCGATTACACGTGGACAAATGGCTTCTATTATTGTAAAAGCGTTTGATTTGCCGCGGTATGCGTACTCTGAATCAAATGATCCCTTTAAGGATATCGTAACATCTGCCTCACACCGTCAAAGCATTCTTATTATTTATACACTCGGTATTACTACGGGAACGACACCAACAACATATAGTCCGAATACAGCAATCACAAGAGGTCAAGCTGCAAAGATGTTACGTACGACTGAAGAAGCGAAGCCAGAAATAATGACTATTAAGTCTAGCGATTTGAAATGGAAAGCTATTCAGATAGTTCAATGGGATCCTAAAAATAGCTATTTTAACGCGATTCACGTGCCAGGAAAAGAAGGCTACACTGAAGATAAAATACAGCTAATCCCATTGAAGGAAGGGAAAAGTATTCTCTCGGTACGCGATAATTCAAATGTAGGAAATTCTGAAGTCCAGACTAAGAAGTATGAGGTTATTGTTAAAAAGACCGATGGAAAACTTAAGATCAGTACGAAAGAAACGAAGGCAATGCTGCCTACTCCTGTCGGGCTAGGTAGCATGTATAAGTCAGATAATAAACATCATATTGTGGAAAATATATCTCTATCCACAATGGATGGGAAAAAGATAGTGGATCAAGTTCCATTTAAAATGAATGAATCAAATTATGCTGAGATTTATATCGACCAACCGGGTGAGTTTATTGTAACGGTAAGGTGGAAGAATGGAGATATAGACCGTTATGGAATGATATCCACTTCGCATGATTCTGAAGTGTATTATTATATTCAGACGTTACTTGAAAACAAAACAGTAGTATATGAGGAAGTAGCAGAGTATGAAGGGGGATATACACTTAGAGGGGATCATGCAGAAGATATTGCAGAAATCACTCGCGATAGCAGTTCGAAAACATTGAAACTTAAAGTTACTGGAAAAAAACCTGGCACAATTTACGTCCAGTATGAGCATTATCTAAAAAGAAATGTTTGTGGTGGTGTCCAAGAATATACGTGTACAGATGAATGGAATGGTTTGTTCGTGAGAGTTACAACATTAGGTTCTATTATGAACGTAAGTGTTCATGAGGATATAAGTAATAGATAAGTTTTATAAATAAGATACCTGTGTAAGAAACAAACATGAGTGTTTAACCATTCATGATAGTTTCATGCGCAGGTATTTTTAATTTCAAGGAATATGTTAGGATAAAGTAAAAAGGGAAGGGGAGTTTGAATTGAAAAAGATGAATAATGCATTGGGATCGTTTGTTATCCTTGGGCTATTGTTAGCGAGTTGTGGAACGGATGACGAAGAAACGAAGCAAGTCCATACACCAGTGCAAAAAGTCGAACCGGCACGAGACAATGAGTCAAAAGTCGAAGTAATGGAACGTCCACCAATGATCAACGAATTCAATGAAGAAACCGACGACCTTGAAGATGCATTCTTCTCGGAATATTCAAGCATAAAAAGTTTCGTTGAAAGCACCGTAAATGACATGAAAGAGGGCTCTGACTATCGAGAGAAATTTGCGCATGCTGAACAATTTCTTGCTGAATCGACAATTACGTATATTGGATATTTCCACGAAGAAATTGAAGAACTTGGCATGACTGAAGACTTCGAAGAACTAAAGACGGCAGCAGCAGAACTAATTGAGAAGTTTGGGACAAGCGGCGAACATCTTGAAGGGTATGAAACGAAGTATATGGAATTCGAAAATAAAATGAATGACGTCTATTCAAAAATATAAATAGACGTTCTTTTAGAATAAGGTACCTGTGTGAGATCCTTTTACTACATGTTACAATGTTTGATTTTGACAAATCTACTATGTACAATTACTATCAATGCATATCGTGATTGAAAGTTGATTTCGGTCTAACCATTTTATTGAAGGCAAAAACAACAATAAATAAATTGCTCGAAAAGAAGATTGGAAACCCGATCTTCTTTTTAGCGTTAAAAATGATAATCGCTTAGAAATGAATCATGAAGGGGATAATTATTATAAAAAAGACATTTGCTTACAAAAATGAATTGCCATCTTTACCAATACCGCCATTAACGAGTACAAAAGAGCGACTTCTTGAATGGGTTGAACCATTTTTACACGATAAACAACTTGAAGAAACTACGGAGGTTGTGAACGATTTCTTCAAAGTAGATGGAGACGCAGAAAAACTGCAAAAAAAATTATGCGAATTGGATG
>NZ_JARIEA010000002.1 GCF_029267015.1 Sporosarcina ureae
TTCTGCCAGCGAATCATATCGCGGAGAGTCTTATGTGTGTCTACATCATCTAAATTCGTATAGCGTTTTCGTATCATCATGTATCACCCAGTTGTTTACTAATATAGTCGAGTAATTTCTTTGCGACCGAGAAGTCATGCGTTTGATAAAGAGATCGTGCACCGACAGGATCCTCTATTTCATTCAACAACCAACCGCCTTCAGTTGGAAGTATGAAATCAATACCGATATAATCGCTTGAAATTGCCTGGGAAATCTTTTGGACTTGTTTCGTTTGAGAATCGTTCAAAGTAAACTTTTCGATTGTACCGCCTAATGTGTAATTAGATTTGAATGAATCCTTTGCACCTGTTCGTTTCACAGCTCCAAGAACTTCTTTGCCGAGTATAAATACACGTACGTCAGTTGCATTGGATTCAATGAAGGGCTGCACGATTAGCTCGTCAGAATTAAACTGATTCACCACATCTTCAACTTGTTGCGTTGACTCGCATAAAAACACTTCACTTCCACCATGACCTCCACGAGTTTTCAATATGAAGGGTAATAGTGGAAGTCGATCCGCTCTGAATGTGGGAACTGCTGGAATACCAAGCAAAGTTGCGAGCTCAAATGTACGCAATTTATCATTGGCGATCTTTTGCACACTCGCACGGTTGAACATGCGATAGCCGGCTTGCTCTAATTTTAAAGACAAATCAGGATGACGGTCGCGGAATAAAATGAAATTGAGCGGTTCTATAGGCGGCTTTGTTATCAGTTTTAATTCAATACCAATGTTATTCGCTTCTTTCAATAAGTCTTCGATAAACGCATGATTTCGTTTTGCTTCCTCATCATTATAGTAGACGGCGCCTTTCATTTAATCTTCTCCAATATGTACGCGATCATCGCATCAGCTACGTTGATGCCAGTAACGTTCAAGAGATTACGAATATGTGCCGCGCCATTGACTTCGCAGACTAAAGGCTGTTCATCCGGACCGAATAACAGATCGACGCCCGCGAATTCAGCACCCACTGCTTTTGCAGCTTCCATCGCAAGGGTTTCCTGTACGGTCGTCAATTCTACAACTTCAGCCACACCGCCGTTCGTAATATTCGCTCGGAAATCTGTCTCCGAGTGACGATACATAGCTGCAATGATCTGATCGCCAACGATATTGACGCGGAGATCCCGTCCTCGACTGCTTTCAATAAATTCCTGGAATACATAATCGACACCGCGTAGTTCATGAACTTTCTCGTCAAACGCATCTTTTGTCTCAATCAAATAGACTTTCATACCGAATGAACCATGACCTTCTTTAATAATCATCGGCAAGCCAAGCGTCTCAAGAACATGCTCGTAATACCCACTATCTGCAATCGTGAAATTCGGATAGACTTTCGGTGCGATAATCGTCTTAGGCATCGCAACACCATGCTTCGCTAACTCCAAATACTGCTTCGCTTTATTATCACATGTCTCAATGACTTCAGGATCATTGAAGACGGGAATACCCGCATTTTTCAAATGTGTCGCAAGCAATGTATCTTTATCAAGAAACACAACGAAATCAGGTGCATTTGCAATGTGGTTCTCCACATCCATAAGTACTTCATAATTTTTCAAGATTTTCGCTGTCACACCTGCACGTTCTGCCGCTTCTTGCACAAGTCGTGCCTGATCCTCGAATTTATCACTCGTCAAACTACCATTATAAATAACCCAACAACTTTTCAATCGGGACGCCACCTTTGCTATACTGTATATAACTTAATTTTAGCACAGGAGGCATTTCTTTGATTCCAAAACTTGACGAATATAAAGAACAATTTGAATTTATGAGTGATGATTCAATTAAACCAGGGTTAGACGCGATAGAAGAGGCATTGGCATGTGTATTGAATCCCGAGAAAGGGCTACGGATTATTCATGTGGCAGGTACGAACGGTAAAGGTTCAACGATTGCGGTCATGGAAGCGGTCCTGCAAGCACATGGATTTGAAACGGGCGTATTTTCTTCACCGGCCATACTGGATGTACATGATCAGATTCGCATTAATGGAAAACCGATTACACAAGAAGAGCTCGAGTATGTGTTTGAGGAAATGGAAGCAGCAGGATTGAGTGGCATGCTGACGGACTTTGAATTATTGACAGTGGCCGCTTTTTGGCGTTTCGTAACGCAGGACCTGACTACGTGTTGCTTGAAACAGGCATGGGCGGAAGACTCGACAGCACGAATGTCGTGACGCCTCTAGTATCGGTCATCACGTCAATTGCACTCGACCATACGGGATTTCTTGGAGACAGCGTAAAGAAAATTGCAGCACACAAAGCGGGCATCATTAAACCATATATTCCTGTAGTCATAGGGGAGTTGCCAGAAGACGCGAAAGAAGTTGTGCTGGCAGAAGTGAAGAAGTGTAAAAGTTTGGTGCGGTCATATGGAGAAGAA